>CAYOWU010000006.1:0-85143 GCA_964407765.1 uncultured Lachnospiraceae bacterium | reverse complement strand
TTCATGGCAAAAACAGCAATGAAAATCAAACAACAGCGCAAAGCAAAATTTTCCACCAGGGAATATAGCCGTTGCAGAATCTGCGGCCGCCCCCATGCTTATCTGAGAAAATATGGGATCTGCAGAATCTGTTTCCGCGAATTGGCGTATAAAGGCCAGATACCCGGCGTCAAGAAAGCCAGTTGGTAAAAACTGCACATGTAAAGTCTAACAAGGAATGAGGAGGAAACTTACATGACAATGAGTGATCCAATTGCGGATATGCTTACAAGAATCCGCAATGCCAATATTGCAAAACATGATACTGTAGATGTTCCTGCATCTAAAATGAAAATAGCCATCGCAAATATTTTATTGGATGAGGGATATATTGAGAAATATGACCTGGTGGAAGACGGCAGCTTTAAGACCATCCGCATCACATTAAAATATGGCGAAGACAAAAACGAGAAGATTATCACGGGATTGAAGAGAATTTCCAAACCGGGTCTGCGCATCTATGTGGGCAAGGACGAACTGCCGAAAGTTCTGGGCGGACTGGGAATCGCCATTATCTCCACCAACAAAGGCGTGATTACGGATAAAGAAGCCAGAAAAGAACGTGTAGGCGGCGAGGTTCTGGCATTTATCTGGTAGACAGACAAGGCATTATTTGGAACTGAAAACAGAAGGGGAAGACTTTGTTGAACCTCTTCCGACAATCTAAGTAAGGAGGAAAAGCGTAATGTCACGTATCGGAAGATTACCGGTAACCGTACCTGCCGGAGTAACTGTAGATATCACGGAAAAAAACCATGTCACTGTGAAAGGCCCCAAAGGAACATTGGAACAGGCGCTTCCGCAGGAGATGGCGATTAAGCTGGAAGACGGAGCTGTTGTGGTGACCCGTCCCAGTGATATTAAGAGGATGAAATCTCTGCACGGCCTGACCAGATCTCTGATTCAGAACATGGTGACAGGCGTGACGGAAGGATATAAAAAAGAACTGGAAGTCAACGGCGTGGGCTACCGTGCCGCGAAACAGGGGAAAAAGCTGGTGCTGAATCTCGGCTTTTCTCATCCGGTTGAGATGGAAGACCCGGAAGGCCTGGAAGTCAAAGTGGACGGAAATAAGATTATCGTTGAGGGCATTGATAAGCAGCGCGTGGGTCAGTATGCCGCTGAGATCCGGGATAAGAGAAGACCGGAGCCATATAAGGGCAAAGGCATCAAGTATGTCGATGAGGTGATCAGACGTAAAGTGGGTAAAACCGGTAAGAAATAAATAAGGAGGGTATGAAAAATGGTTAAGAAGATTTCAAGAGCGAAAGTTCGTCAAAAAAAGCATAGAAGAATACGTCATCGCCTGAGCGGCACAGCACAGACTCCCCGTTTAGCCGTGTTCAGAAGCGACAGCCATGTGTATGCGCAGATTATTGATGATACGGCTGGCCATACCCTGGTATCCGCGTCAACTCTTCAGGCGGACGTAAAGGCAGAGCTGGAGCATACCAATGACATAAAGGCTGCTGAAAAAGTAGGCGAAGTGATTGGGAAGAGAGCAATCGAAAAAGGCATCAAGAAAGTTGTTTTCGACAGAGGTGGTTTTTTATACCATGGAAAAGTGAAGGCTTTAGCTGATGCAGCAAGAGAAGCTGGGTTGGAATTCTAGAAAGGGAGGAAAAGACACATGAAACGCAATATCATTGATGCCAGTCAGCTTGAGTTGGAAGATAAAGTAGTATCCATTAAACGTGTAACCAAAGTTGTAAAAGGCGGTCGTAATTTCCGTTTTACAGCGCTTGTGGTGGTAGGCGACGGCAACGGGCATGTGGGCGCGGGCCTGGGCAAAGCCACAGAAATTCCCGAAGCGATCCGTAAAGGGAAAGAAGACGCCATGAAGAAAATGATTTCCGTGGCCAGAGACGACAATGGCAGTATCACCCATGATTTTATCGGCAAATTCGGAAGCGCGCAGGTGCTTTTGAAAAAAGCCCCGGACGGCACGGGCGTAATTGCCGGAGGACCGGCGCGTGCGGTGATTGAGCTGGCCGGAATTAAGAATATCCGAACAAAATCGCTCGGTTCCAATAACAAGCAGAACGTGGTGCTTGCGACAATGGCGGGCTTAAGCCAGTTAAAAACTCCGGAAGAAGTGGCAAGGCTCCGCGGAAAATCCGTAGAAGAAGTTGTTGGATAAGGAGGGGTGAAAAATGGCGGATAAATTAAAGATTACGCTTGTGAGATCTACAATCGGCGCAATTCCAAAACACAGAAAAACAGTGAAATCTTTGGGCCTGCGCAAGCTTAATAAGACTGTAATTATGCCGGATAATCCTGCAATCAGAGGCATGGTTAAGCAAGTACAGCATCTGGTAAAGGTTGAAGAAGTGCAGACAGAAGACTAAAGGAGGTGTTAAGATGGAATTATATAACTTGAAACCGGCAGAAGGCTCCAATCGTGAACGTTTCAGAAAAGGCCGCGGCCATGGATCCGGAAACGGAAAAACCGCCGGTAAAGGACATAAAGGCCAGTTAGCCCGTTCCGGCGCCAAGAAAGCCGGGTTTGAGGGCGGTCAGATGCCTTTGTACAGACGTATCCCCAAAAGAGGGTTTACAAATAGAAATTCAAAAGAAATCGTAGCCATCAATGTGAATGAGCTGGAGCGTTTTGAGGACGGAGCGGAAGTTACCGTGGAAGCGCTTTTGGAAAGCGGCGCAATCTCCCATAAAAAGGACGGCGTAAAAATCCTTGGAAACGGAGATTTGACAAAGAAGCTTCATGTCAAAGTCAACGCATTTAGCGCCAGCGCGAAAGAGAAAATCGAAGCGGCTGGCGGAACGGCAGAGGTGGTTTAATGTTCGAAGGCGTGGCAAACGTATTCAAAGTAAAAGATATCAGGCGGAGATTATTTTTCCTTTTACTTATGATTGTTGTGATCCGGATCGGGTCACAGTTGCCGGTCCCTGGGACAGACGGGGAATACTTTAAGAACTGGTTTGACAGCCAGTCCGGTGACGCGTTTAACTTTTTTGATGCATTTACCGGGGGTTCTTTTACGCAGATGTCCATATTTGCTCTGAACATCACTCCGTACATCACGTCCTCAATTATCATGCAGCTGTTGACCATTGCTATTCCCAAGTTAGAGGAAATGCATAAAGACGGCGAAGAGGGACGGAAGAAAATCGCGTCCATCACACGTTATCTGACCATTGGCCTTTCTGTTTTTGAAGGCATCGCCATGTCCATCGGATTTGGCCGCCAGGGACTGATCCCAGTGTTGTCTGCCGGATCGGACGCATCCATGCCCGAGAAAATCGGGGCTGCGTTCGTTGTGGTTGTATGTATGACGGCTGGTTCCGCCATGTTGATGTGGATTGGAGAGCGCATAACGGAAAAAGGCGTTGGGAACGGTATCTCTATTGTCCTGACAGTGAACATCGTATCCACCATGCCCAATGATTTCGCAGGGCTGTACGAGACGTTTGTGAAAGGAAAGACAATCGCGAAGGGGGCTCTTGCAGCGCTTATCATCTGCGCGATTGTGCTGGCGATGGTCGTATTTGTGCTGATTTTGAACGACGCCACCAGAAGGATTCCGGTGCAGTATTCCAAGAAGATGCAGGGCAGGAAGATGGTGGGGGGACAGTCCTCGCATATCCCGCTGAAAGTCAATACGGCAGGCGTCATTCCCATTATTTTTGCCTCCTCCATTATGTCATTCCCTATGGTAATCGCCACGTTTTTGGGAAGGACAAACGGAACAGGCATGGGAAGCGAAGTTCTGCGGCTTTTGTCTTCCAGCAACTGGTGTAACCCGGAAAGGCCCATTTACTCTATTGGATTGCTTATTTATGTGGTGTTGGTGATCTTTTTCGCCTATTTCTACACATCTATCACCTTTAATCCCATAGAGGTGGCGGACAATATGAAGAAGCAGGGCGGGTTCATACCTGGCATTCGTCCGGGAAAGGCGACCACGGATTATCTGACAAAGATTTTAAACTATATTATTTTTATCGGCGCTGCGGGCCTGGTGATTGTCGCCATTATTCCATTCTTCTTTAACGGAGTGTTTGGTGCGCAGGTATCATTTGGAGGAACTTCTATCATCATCGTGGTTGGGGTGGTTCTGGAAACAATTAAACAGATTGAATCCATGATGCTGGTGCGTAATTATAAAGGTTTCTTAAATGAATAGATGCAAAAAAGGAGGTTGTGGTGGCAACACCGCAGCCTTTGATAATATTCGTGTATGGCAGGAGGTTTTAAGGATATGAGAATCATTATGTTGGGCGCGCCAGGGGCAGGCAAAGGAACGCAGGCGAAGAAAATAGCGGCGAAATACGGGATTCCCCATATTTCCACCGGAGACATTTTCCGGGCGAACATCAAGAACGGAACAGAGCTGGGAAAGAAAGCGAAATCTTATATGGACCAGGGGATGCTGGTTCCCGATGAGCTGACCGTGAGTCTGGTGATGGATCGTTTCCAGGAGCCGGACGCCCAGAAGGGATATGTGCTGGATGGCTTTCCCAGGACGATTCCCCAGGCGGAGAGCCTGGACGAGGCGTTAAAAAAGAGCGGCAGCCAGATTGACTATGCCGTCAATGTGGATGTCCCAGATGAAAATATTATAAACAGGATGTCTGGAAGAAGGGCTTGTGTAAAATGCGGGGCTACATATCATCTGCAGTATGCAGCGCCGAAACAGGAGGGAGTTTGTGACTCCTGTGGAGAGGCTCTGATCCTTCGTGACGACGACAAGCCGGAAACGGTGCAGAAGCGTCTGAAAGTTTATCATGAGCAGACACAGCCTCTGATTGATTATTACGCACAGAAGAAAGTCTTGAAAGAAGTAGACGGGACACAGGGATTGGAAGAAGTGTTCTCGCAGATTACGGCAATTTTAGGAGAATAGGGATGTCAGTATCAATTAAGTCATCAAGTGAGATAAAGCTAATGAGGGAAGCCGGACACTTTTTGGAAAAAGTGCACAATGAACTGGCGAAAATGATTAAGCCGGGCGTTTCCACCTGGGAGATTGACAAAGCGGGCGAGGATATGATCCGGAGCTTGGGATGTGTGCCGAATTTTCTGAATTACAATGGATTTCCAGCTTCTTTTTGCACTTCTATTAATGATGAAGTGGTTCATGGAATACCTTCTAAAAAACGAAAGCTCAAAGAAGGAGACATCATCAGTCTGGACGCGGGTCTGATTCATAAGCGGTATCATTCCGACGCGGCCAGGACCTACGGAGTGGGAGAGATTTCCGACGCGGCCCGCCAGCTTATTGAAGTAACCAAACAGAGCTTTTTTGAAGGTTTGAAATATGCAAAAGCGGGGAATCATCTATTTGAGATTTCCGGCGCCATCGGGGCTTATGCGGAAAGCTATGGCTATGGCGTGGTGCGGGATCTGGTGGGCCATGGAATTGGCACGAAGCTTCACGAGGAGCCCCAGATACCCAATTTCAAACAGAAAAGGCGGGGGATGAAGCTGTATGCAGGCATGACTCTTGCCATTGAGCCGATGATCAATGAAGGACGTGCGGATGTGGTGTGGCTGGATGATGAATGGACAGTGGCGACGGAAGACGGGTCTTTGTCCGCGCATTATGAAAATACTATTTTGATAACGGACGGAGAGCCCGAGATCTTAACGCTGACGGAATCATTAGAATAATCAATCCATAGGAGGTTTCCATGTCGAAAGCAGATGTAATCGAAGTAGAAGGCGTTGTGCTCGAGAAGCTGCCCAATGCCATGTTTAAAGTGCAGTTGGAAAACAAACATGTGGTGTTGGCCCATATTAGCGGAAAACTTCGCATGAATTTTATCCGTATTTTGCCTGGTGACAAAGTTACCATTGAGCTTTCTCCCTATGATTTGTCAAAGGGACGGATTATATGGAGAGATAAATAAAAAATGCTTGCATAATGGAAAATATTTTGATACAATATTAGACGAACTTTTGTGTTTTGCACAAAGCGGCAGATTTGATAACGGAAGGAGGATTTCCAGTGAAAGTAAGATCATCTGTAAAGCCCATTTGCGATAAATGCAAGATTATCAAGAGAAAGGGAAGAATCAGGGTCATCTGTGAAAATCCCAAGCATAAGCAAAGACAAGGCTAAGGCGTTACAAATTTTCAAAGTTTAAGCGCAGCAGTAGGAACCACACGGGTGTGTTGTTCTGCTGTTTATATAATGTGGATGCAGTGTTTCACAAAGACGCTGCCATGCGAACAGTACGGAACAGTCTTCACATTCATACGCCTAATACCGGGAAATCCCTGGAAAGGCTGCGTGTATTTTAATGCGGCTGGGCGCACATCTTTGCGCCCCAGTTAGGAAAAATTTTTGAATATCTTGTAAGAGAAAGATTTAGGAGGAAATTCTATGGCTCGTATAGCTGGTGTGGACTTACCAAGGGACAAACGTGTAGAGATCGGTCTGACCTATATTTATGGTATCGGCAGATCCACTTCAAACATGTTGCTTGAGAAAGCCGGGGTGAACCCGGATACTCGTGTCAGAGATCTGACAGACGAGGAAGTAAACAAAATACGTGAAGTGATGGAAGAAAACTGCGTAGTGGAAGGTGATCTGCGCAGGGAAATCGCCATGAACATCAAGAGGCTCCAGGAGATTGGATGCTACAGAGGCATCCGCCACAGAAAGGGGCTTCCGGTTCGGGGACAGAACACCAAGACAAACGCCAGAACGCGTAAAGGTCCCAAGAGAACGGTGGCAAATAAGAAGAAATAAAAAAGCTATAACTGTTAATATGGAAAAATGTATAGAAAGTGTAGGTTAGTTTAAATGGCAAAAGCGACAAAGAAAACGACAAAACGTCGTGTCAAGAAAAACGTTGAACGAGGACAGGCACATATCCAGTCATCTTTTAACAACACGATTGTTACTTTGACGGATACAGAAGGAAACGCTCTTTCATGGGCAAGCGCCGGCGGCCTGGGATTCAAGGGTTCAAGGAAATCTACTCCCTATGCAGCGCAGATGGCGGCGGAAACGGCTGCGAAGGCTGCTTTGGTGCATGGTCTGAAAACTGTGGATGTAATGGTGAAGGGACCCGGTTCCGGAAGGGAAGCTGCGATCCGTGCCCTGCAGGCATGCGGCCTGACAGTTACCAGCATCCGTGACGTGACCCCTGTTCCCCACAATGGTTGCCGTCCACCGAAACGTCGTAGAGTATAGATTCGTTTACTTATGAGAGCAGTAAGAGTTAATAGGAGGTAGCTAAGCATGGCAGTAAATCGAGTGCCAGTATTGAAAAGATGCAGGTCTTTGGATTTAGACCCCATTTATTTGGGAATCAATAAAAAGTCAACACGGCAGTTGCACAGGGCAAACCGTAAAGTATCAGAGTATGGCCTTCAGCTGCGTGAGAAACAGAAAGCAAAATTCATTTACGGTGTATTGGAAAAACCTTTCCGTAATTACTATAAAAAAGCAGATAAAATGCAGGGCATGACCGGTTCCAATCTGATGATCCTTCTGGAGCGCAGACTGGACAACGTGATCTTCCGTCTTGGATTCGCAAGGACGAGAAGAGAGGCCAGACAGATTGTGGGCCACAAGCATGTGACTGTAAACGGCAGAGTCGTAAACATCCCTTCTTTCCTTATTAAAGCGGGCGATGTGATCGAAATCAAAGAAAAATGCAAAGGATCTGCCAGATACAAAGAAGTTCTGGAGATCACCGGCGGAAGATTGGTGCCGGAATGGCTGGATTCTGACCAGGAAGCCTTAAAAGGCGTTGTGAAGGAACTTCCATCCAGAGAAGTCATCGACGTTCCCGTGAACGAGATGCTGATCGTCGAGTTATACTCTAAATAATAGGTAACACCCAAGGAGGTGTCTTATAGTGTTTGATTTTAATAAGCCTAAGATTGAAATTACGGATATTTCCGAAGACAAGAAATACGGCAGATTTGTAGTGGAGCCTTTGGAAAGAGGATATGGAACTACTTTGGGAAATTCACTTAGACGTATTATGCTTTCCTCCTTGCCAGGAGCTGCGGTCAGCCAGGTGAAAATCGACGGGGTGCTTCACGAATTCAGTTCAGTCCCCGGCGTGAAGGAAGACGTGACGGAAATCATCATGAACCTGAAGAGCCTCGCAATCCGCAACAGAAGTGCGGATAATGAACCAAAGGTTGCCTATGTGGAGTGTGAAGGAAAAGGAGTAGTGACTGCTGCGGATATCCAGGTGGATCAGGACATAGAGATCATGAATCCCGATCTGGTGATTGCCACTTTAAACGGCGGCAAGGACTGCAGACTGGTGATGGAATTAACCATTACAAAAGGCAGGGGATACGTAAGTTCCGAAAAAGGCAAAACAGACGATATGCCGATCGGAGTCATTGCAATCGATTCCATCTATACGCCGGTAGAGCGTGTGAACCTAACTGTAGAGAATACTCGTGTTGGTCAGATTACAGATTTTGATAAATTAACCCTTGATGTATATACAAACGGTACATTGGATCCGGACGAGGCGGTAAGTCTGGCTGCGAAAGTCTTAAGTGAGCATTTGAGCCTGTTTATCGACCTGTCCGAAAACGCCAAGACGGCCGAAGTCATGATTGAGAAAGAAGACAATGAGAAGGAAAAGGTGCTGGAGATGAGCATCGACGAACTGGAATTGTCTGTGCGTTCCTACAACTGTCTGAAGAGAGCCGGAATCAACACAGTGGAAGAGCTGTGCAACCGCACATCGGACGACATGATGAAAGTCCGGAACTTGGGACGCAAATCATTGGAAGAAGTTTTGGCGAAATTAAAAGAGCTCGGTCTGCAGCTTCAGCCTGCGGAAGAGTAGAAAAACAGTGGATGCCTGACACATATCAGTAAGACCGATGAGCGTGGTATGTTTGTCCCACAGATGGAGGATTTGAAAATGGCAAAATATAGAAAATTAGGCAGAACATCCAGTCAGAGAAAAGCGCTGCTGCGCAACCAGGTGACAAATTTACTGTATCATGGCAAAATTATTACCACAGAGTGCAAAGCGAAAGAAGTCCGCAAAATAGCGGAAGGTCTGATCGCGATGGCTGTCAGAGAGAAAGACAATTATGAAACAGTGACTGTCACTGCAAAAGTTCCCAAAAAGAACGCAGAAGGCAAGAGAGAGAAACAGGTTGTAGACGGCAAAAAAGTCACTGTTTACGAAGAAGTGCAAAAAGAGATCAAAAAAGATTTACCTTCCAGACTTCATGCCAGAAGACAGATGTTGAAAGTATTCTATCCGGTCAAAGAAGTTCCTCTGGAAAAAGCCGGAAGAAAGAGAAATACGAAGCAGGTGGACATGGTGGACAAAATGTTTACAGAGATTGCGCCTAAGTACGAGGGCCGCAACGGCGGTTACACACGCATTGTGAAGATTGGTCCCAGAAAAGGCGACGCTGCTATGGAAGTCTTGTTGGAATTGGTGTAGATTAGGAAGATTTGGGACGCGGCGTAGCTGCGTTCCTTTTTCACTTGTATAAGCTTAAAAAGGAGGGTCAGTATGGTTAGTCAGGAGTTTCATAAAAGCAGAAGGCAGCTGTATCGGGAGCTGTTAAAAGACAACTCTATAGGATTCGTTTTCGCCGGAGAGCAAAAAGAAGACCGGGGGGATCAGATGTTTCCCTTTACGCCATATGCCAACTTTTATTATCTGACAGGTTTTCAGCAGCCGAAAGCCATCTTCATGGCCATGAAAGAGCGGGGGAATTACCAGGAAATTCTGTTTATCGATCATCCCGATGAGAAAAAGCAGCGTTGGGAGGGGATTTCCTACACGAAGGAAAGCGTTTCCGCCGAGACGGGAATCAAGCAGGTGGAATATCTGGAAAAGTTTATTAGCAGCATCCCCCTTTTTGGAAGAAAGAATTTAATTGAAAATATATATGTGGACATTGCCAGCTGGGAAGAGGGATTTCATCAGAATCCGGCCCAGCAGTTTGCCGCCAAAGTGCAGTCCTGCTATCCGTATATGCATATATACAACACGTTCCAGGAAATGAGCCTGATCCGCCAGGTGAAGCGTCCAGAGGAAATCGCGCTGCACAGAGAAGCCTGCCGGATTACTTCCGAAGGGGTTCGTCATATGCTGAAACACTTAAAGCCCGGAATGTATGAATGTCAGGCGGAGGCGTATTTTGATTTCGTGCTTAAAAGCCACAATGCCGTCCATGCGTTTCCCACCATTGCCGCGTCGGGACCCAATGCCTGCGTTCTTCACTATGTGGCCAACGACCGGAAGCTGCAGGACGGCGATCTGATTCTGTTTGATTTGGGCGCGGAGTGGGGCTATTACGCCTCGGATGTGAGCCGCACCTATCCGGTCAGCGGAAAGTTTACCCAGAAGCAAAGAGATCTCTACCAGGTTGTGCTGGAGGGTCTGGAGGCGGCCATCGCCCATGCCCGGCCGGGACAGCCAAAGAATGAGCTGCAGAATCTCAGCAAAGACGTGATGGCAAAAGAGCTGATCAAACTGGGAATGATTCAGGAAAAAGAGGAGATTTCCCGCTATTATTATCATGGCTCCGGACATTATATCGGCTTATACACCCACGATGTGGGGGATGAGTATGCGCCTTTGGAAGAAAATATGATGTTCACGCTGGAGCCGGGGCTGTATTTTCAGGAGCTGGGCATTGGCATCCGCATAGAAGACACCCTTTTAGTCACGGGCCAGGGCTGTGAGGTTTTGTCGGGGGACATTCCCAAGACCGTGGAGGAGATCGAGGCTTTTATGGAAAGCAGGTAAAAGAAGTCAGTGCGGTCCGCTGCAGGGCTGCGCTGGGGTAAGGAGGATAGAAGTATGGATAAAAAGTTATTTTTTGTATACAACCCCAGGGCAGGAAAAGGGCTGCTGAAGACGAAGCTGGCCGATATCGTGGATATTTTCGTAAAAGCCGGATATGAAACTATTGTGTATCCCACCCAGGCCAAAGGCGATGGCTATGCGCGGGTGATGGAGTATGAGTCCCAGGTGGACGCAGTGGTCTGCAGCGGCGGCGACGGCACGCTGGACGAAGTAGTTTCCGCGCTGATGGCCTGTAAAAGCCAGACGCCCGTGGGCTACATACCGGCTGGCAGCACCAATGATTTTGCCAACAGTCTGTTTATACCGAAGGATATGTTAAAAGCCGCCCAGGCCATTTCCAAGGGGGACATTTACCGCTGTGATGTGGGACGTTTTAATGACGACTCATTTGTGTACATCGCGGCTTTCGGTCTGTTCACCGATGTGGCCTATGAGACAAACCAGGATTTGAAAAATATTCTGGGGCATGTGGCTTATGTCATGGAGGGCGTTAAGCGTCTGTTGGATATAAAATCCTATCACTGCGAAATCCAGACGGAGGATCGGTCGCTGGAGGGCGATTTTATTTATGGGATGGTTACGAACTCTCGTTCCGTAGGGGGATTTAAACACCTGACGGGCAAAAACGTGGATATGAATGACGGTTTATTTGAGGTAACGCTTATTCGTAAACCCAAAAATCCTCTTGAAATGAACGAAATTATCACTTCACTGCTGATAGCGGAAGACCGATCCGATATGATTCATTCCTTTAAGGCCAGCCAGATTGCCATAAAATCCCGTGAGGAAATTCCCTGGACGCTGGACGGCGAATACGGGGGAACCCATCAGCAGGTAGAGATTGAGAATTTAAAGGAGGCCATGGGTATATTTCTTTCCGGGCAGAAGCATCTTTGTAAAGATTGACGAGGATAGCCGGGAATAAAAAAGGCGCTTTTATGAAATATTACTCTTGCAATTCCCTTCAATTTAGGGTATCTTAATAACAGGTTTGGAATTCAAATTTTAGACGAACTTGAGAGGACAAAGGCGTTCCACAGTGGGGTGGAATGTCTTTTTTTCTTATAGGGCTACGAAAGGAAGGAAAATATGGGTGATTTAATCAAAGTAAGCGAAATTTTTGGGCAGGATGTGTTTAACGATTCCGTGATGCAGGAAAGGCTGCCGAAAAAAGTATACAAAGAATTGAAGAAAACCATTGAAGAGGGCAAGGAGCTGACGCTGGAGATCGCGGACGTGGTGGCGCATGAGATGAAAGAGTGGGCCATTGAAAAAGGGGCGACTCATTATTCACACTGGTTTCAGCCGCTGACAGGGGTGACGGCTGAAAAGCACGATTCCTTTATCACAGCGCCGCTGGAAAGCGGAAAGGTGTTGATGTCCTTTTCTGGAAAAGAGCTTATTAAGGGCGAGCCGGATGCGTCTTCTTTTCCTTCAGGCGGATTGAGGGCCACCTTTGAGGCCAGAGGATACACAGCCTGGGACTGCACGTCACCGGCATTTGTTCGCCATGATGCGGCAGGCGCTATTCTGTGCATTCCAACCGCTTTCTGCTCCTACACAGGAGAGGCCTTGGACCAGAAAACGCCGCTGCTTCGCTCCATGGAAGCCATCAATCGTCAGGCGCTGCGTCTGGTGCGCCTCTTTGGGAACACGACCTCCAAGAAGGTGATTCCTTCGGTAGGACCGGAACAGGAATATTTCCTGGTGGACGAGAAAAAGTTCCTGCAGAGAAAGGATTTGATTTACACCGGCCGTACATTGTTTGGCGCGATGCCGCCCAAAGGCCAGGAGCTGGACGATCACTATTTTGGAACCATCCGTCAGCGCATCGCTTCCTATATGAAAGATGTCAACGAAGAGCTGTGGAAGCTGGGCGTAACGGCCAAGACCCAGCACAATGAGGTGGCCCCCGCACAGCATGAGATTGCTAGCATCTACGACCAGGCCAATATCGCAGTGGATCATAACCACATTGTGATGCAGACTTTGAAGAGAGTGGCCTGTCAGCACGGGATGAAGTGCCTGCTCCATGAAAAACCGTTTGCGGGCGTGAATGGTTCCGGCAAACATAACAACTGGTCAATCATCACAGATGACGGCATCAATCTGCTGGAGCCGGGCAAGACGCCCCATGAGAACATCCAGTTTCTGCTGGTGCTGACTTGTATTTTGAAAGCGGTGGATATTCATGCGGATTTGTTGCGGGAATCTGCGGCAGATGTGGGTAATGACCACAGGCTGGGAGCCAATGAGGCGCCGCCGGCAATTATCTCTGTTTTCCTGGGCGAGCAGCTGGAAGACGTGCTGGAGCAGCTGATCAGCACCGGAACGGCCACCCACAGTCTGAAAGGCGGTAAGCTGCAGACAGGCGTGAAGACTTTGCCAGATCTGGCAAAAGACGCTACAGACAGGAACCGCACTTCACCGTTTGCGTTCACAGGAAACAAATTCGAGTTCCGAATGGTGGGCTCTAGAGATTCCATCGCGTCTCCGAACATCGTTTTGAATACGATTATCGCGGAAGCTTTCAAAGAAGCCTGCGATGTGCTGGAGAAGGCGGAGGACTTCAACATGGCTGTCCACGACTTGATTAAAGAGTACGCCATCAAACATCAGAGAATTGTGTTTAACGGCAACGGCTATTCCGAAGAATGGGTAAAAGAAGCGGAGCGCAGAGGACTGCCGCATCAGAGATCCATGGTGGAAACTATACCGTCTCTGGTAACGCCAAAGGCCATTAAGCTCTTTGAAAGCTTTGGCGTGTATACCAAGGCGGAGCTGGAATCCCGGGCAGAGATTATGTATGAGCACTATGCGAAAGCCATCAATATTGAGGCCAGGGTTATGATTGACATTGCCAGCAAACAAATTATACCTGCGGTGATTAAATATGTGACCAAACTGGCAAATTCTATCAATATCATCAAAACCGCGGGCGATGTGGATGTGACGGTTCAGCGGGAATTGCTGGAAGAGTGCTCGGGGCTTTTGGTTGATACGAAAAACAACCTGCATGCGCTGATGGAACTGGCAGACCAGGGTTCAGCCATGGAGGAAGGAAAAGAGCAGGCAGAGTTCTACTATTATAAAATTATGCCTGCCATGGACGCGCTTCGTACGCCGGTGGATAAACTGGAAATGCTGGTGGACAAAGAAATGTGGCCCATGCCGTCGTATGGCGATTTGATTTTTGAAGTATAAGTAAACATGGAAGTGAAGCAAAGGCGCTTGTAGAAATACAGTATTCTTTGCTTCACTTTTTTATTTCATGATCTTTTGTTTGTTCAAAATAGCTAAAACGGAGCTTAGAACCGTTTTTGCTTCGCTCCTTATTTATTTTGCTCAAACGTTGGTTATTGAAAGGAAAGTTTCGCGATTGCCCATAAATTTTTATTTTATAGTGAGGAGGAAAGAGTATGGAGGAAATTATAGGCGTTGTAAACGAAGAGATTTTTGGCGTATGGTTTTTGATCGGCGCTGCGCTGGTGTTCTGGATGCAGGCGGGATTCGCTATGGTGGAGACTGGATTTACCCGGGCGAAAAATGCGGGAAACATCCTGATGAAAAATCTGATGGATTTCTGCATCGGCACGGTTATGTTTATCCTGATCGGTTTTAGTCTGCTGTTGGGCGAAGACATGCTGGGGCTGATTGGAAAGCCGGGATTTGATATCATTACCAATTATGCGGATTTTGACTGGTCTGCATTTGTGTTCAATCTTGTATTTTGTGCTACAACGGCCACGATCGTGTCCGGCGCCATGGCGGAACGGACGAAGTTTATATCCTACTGTATTTATTCGGGGGTTATTTCAGCGTTGATCTATCCCATTGAGGCGCATTGGATTTGGGGAGGCGGATGGCTGTCACAGATGGGATTCCATGATTATGCAGGCTCCTGCGCCATTCACATGGTTGGCGGCATATCGGCTCTTATCGGCGCGAAAATACTGGGGCCGCGTATTGGAAAGTTTACAAGAGACAGTGACGGAAAAATTACAAAGGTGAACGCGTTCCCCGGACACAACCTGCCGTTGGGATGTCTGGGCGTGTTTATTTTATGGCTGGGTTGGTATGGCTTCAATGGCGCCGCCGCGCAATCAGTGGATGAGCTTGCCTCCATTTTTGTGACGACTACTATCGCGCCGGCAATTGCGACCGTGGTGTGTTTGATTTTCACATGGCTCAAATATGGAAAGCCGGATGTGTCTATGTGCCTGAACGCGTCGCTGGCCGGATTGGTGGCAATAACGGCTTCCTGTGATGTTACAGACTGTGTAGGCTCCATCGTGATAGGCGCGGTGGCCGGGCTGCTAGTGATCTTTGGAGTCTGGCTGCTGGATTATAAGCTGCGTATAGATGATCCGGTGGGGGCTGTGGCGGTACATTGCTTAAACGGCATATGGGGTACCGTTGCCGTAGGACTGTTCGCCACGTCCACATCCCCGGCGTTTGAGAGGGCGGGCATCCGCGAGGGCCTCTTTTATGGGGGCGGCTTGGAGCAGCTGGGGCTTCAATTTATAGGAATTGCCTCTGTGGCCGTCTGGACGGCTGTTACCATAACAATTGCTTTTCTTGCCATAAAAGTATGCATTGGTCTGCGGGTGACGGAGGAAGAAGAGATTGTCGGACTGGATGCCTGTGAGCACGGGCTTGCGTCGGTTTATTCAGGATTCAGCATTATGGATGTGTCTAATTCAATGACCATGGAAATCAATGAAAATACAGATTTGGGCACAGACGATTATGCGTTGGCCACTCCGACGCAAAAAAATGCAGCAGTGAAAACGGCTGTCGCGCCGCTTAATGACAGCGATCTCTACAAGGTGGTGATTATCGCGAAATTATCCAGGTACGATCAGCTGCGCAAGGCGATTAACGATTTGGGTGTGACAGGCATGACAGTGACCCAGGTAATGGGCTGCGGAGTGCAGAAAGGCGCCGGTGAGATGTACCGCGGCGTAGAAATGGATGCCACGCTTCTGCCGAAAGTTAAGGTGGAAGTGGTCGTCAGCAAGATACCCGTGGATACAGTGATTGAGGCCGCTAAGAAGGCTCTCTATACTGGGCATATCGGGGATGGCAAAATCTTCGTGTATAATGTCTGCAATGTAGTTAAAGTGCGCACCGGCGAAGAAGGCGTCGTCGCTTTGCAGGATGTGGAGTAGATTTGCAGGCTAAGTTAAGAGCGGCCGCAGGCGCCTGCGGATAAAAAATAATTTGAACAAAATTTTAAATTGGATGCCGGAAAGCCGTATAGGCAGTATGCCTGAACGGTTCTCCGGCATTTTGGGACGTTGGAATTCGATTGTTTCCAAACATTATTGCTTATCTTGTCTGATTTGTCATTTCCTCCATTCTTTCCAGGGGAAAAGGTGGGAAAGAGATAGGCTTCATGGCGATGGACATCAATTTCATGGGATTGTCGTCAGCCGCTATGCGGTTAGAGGAAAGCCATCCGCATATGCTGCAGCGATGGATGAGAGCCCATTCGCCGTTTTTCCGGACCCATACAGCGATGGGTTCCATAATGCCGCCGCAGTCCGCGCTGCGGTCGCCAGGCTCCATGTCCAGATGAAGGCTGCTCAGGCAGTTTGGACAGTGGTTGCGGTGACTGCTTCCGGCGCCGGCGGAAACCACAAGCCTGCCGCATACTTTGCAGGTAAAGCTGTCGTTACAGGCATGGCTTTTATAATAGCCTTTTCGATCTTGTTTTCTCTTATTTTCTTTTTTCATTGAGAACCCCTCCAAAAAGTGATTGAAAAAGTACCTTTTGGGAGGTTTGTCATCGACTGTATTTACGCAAACCTCCCGGTCAGCGCGCAATAGCCATCCATAAAACTTTCTTCATAAAGCGATTCTCCTGTTTTATTGCTAAAATTTATTTGGCAGAATCTTCTGTCATTTGTTGAGTAATATTATAACGAACGCTTGTTTATAAGTCAAGCGTTTTTTTGATTTTATTAGCAATATATTATTTACTATAGTAAAATATATAGTTATTATGTTAAATATAATTGACATTATGCGGAGAATGGAGTATGATACAACCATGGAGGTGATGAATCTGAAGAACCTGAAAGTCAAATTCGCCAGACTGGAAAAAGATATTTCGCAGACGGAGCTTGCCAAACGTGTGGGAGTGACGAGGCAGACGATTGGGATGATTGAAGCGGGAGATTATAATCCCACATTGAAATTGTGCATCGCGATCTGCAAAGAACTGGACAAAACGCTGAATGATTTATTTTGGGAGGAGGAATGAAAAGATGAGAAGAGGATTGGATGAGAGGCAGAGACAGTTGGTTGACCGAACAGGGGCGCGCAGTTTTTGCGCTATGTATTTGGCCGGTGCGGCAATTATATTGGCTGAACTGATTGTGTTGGGAAACTTCCAGGCAGTTGCTGGTGAAACGGTTATGTTTGTGGTTGGAGGGCTGGCCTATTTGATTGGATGTCTGAAGAATGGCATATGGGAAAAAAGCGGCAGAAACATGACAGTGGGACAAGCTTTTTTGCTGAGCATGGTTTTTTCGGGCGTCTTTTCAGTTTTTTATGGGCTGGCCATTGGCCAAAAGGCGGCACAGAATGTGAATATAACAAAATATGTGGCGTTTTTTTTCGTCGGAATCAGCTTACTATGTTTCGGCATCCTGCAGATTATGGGGAAGATCGCGCGGATTAGCCAGGAAAAGCAGGAGAAAAAATATTCCGAATAATTTTATTAGAAATTTAGCAAATATGTCTTGCATTGCCAGAACGTCTGTGCTATACTGGACAAGTCGCAACAAATAAACACGCATAAGGATTCCAATGGAAGGTGCCGGTGGGGATTGTCCGGTTCTTGCGGGAAGGGAATTATGCGGAAGCAAATAACCAAAAAGGAGAATGAACAATGAGTGTTATTTCAATGAAACAGCTTTTGGAAGCAGGCGTGCATTTTGGTCACCAGACAAGAAGATGGAACCCAAAAATGGCTCCGTATATTTATACGGAGAGGAACGGAATCTATATCATTGATCTGCAGCAGTCTGTAGGCATGGTGGACGATGCATACAATGCAGTAGCCGATGTGGTAGCCAATGGTGGAAGCATTTTATTTGTAGGAACGAAGAAGCAGGCGCAGGACGCCATCAAGACAGAGGCGGAGCGCTGCGGCATGTTTTATGTAAATGAACGCTGGCTGGGCGGCATGCTGACTAATTTCAAAACAATTCGCAGCCGCATTGAGCGTTTGAAAGAGATTGAAGCGATGGAAGCGGACGGAACCTTTGATGTGCTGCCGAAGAAAGAAGTGATCGCTTTACGTAAAGAATGGGCGAAGCTGGAGAAGAATCTGGGCGGCATTAAGGAAATGAAGAGACTTCCAGACGCAATCTTTGTGGTCGATCCGAAGAAAGAAAGAATCTGCGTGCAGGAAGCGCATATACTGGGCATTCCTCTTATTGGAATCTGTGACACCAACTGTGATCCGGAAGAGCTGGATTACATCATCCCTGGAAATGACGATGCAATCCGTGCAGTGAAACTGATTCTGTCTAAGATGGCAGACGCAGTTATAGAGGCGAACCAGGGAGAGAGTGACGACGAGGAAGTTTTCGAGGGTGAAGAAGAAGTTTCCGAAGAAGAGTAATGTACGGCCTTTTATGTAAAACAGATGGATAGAGATGGAGGAAATAGAAGATGGCTATTACAGCGGCAATGGTAAAAGAGTTAAGGGAAATGACAGGCGCAGGCATGATGGACTGTAAGAAAGCCCTTACTCAGACGGAAGGAAATATGGACGCGGCAATTGAATATCTCAGAGAGAACGGTCTTGCGAAGGCTGTAAAGAAAGCGGGCAGGATTGCCGCAGAAGGACTTTGCAAGGTGCTTGTGTCTGAAGATAAAAAGAAAGCTGTTGTGGTTGAGGTAAACGCAGAGACAGATTTTGTGGCCAAGAACGAGAAATTCCAGAACTTTGTGGATCAGGTGGCTGCCCAGGCGTTGGAGACTGATGCGGCTGATATAGAGGCATTCCTTGCGGAAGCATGTAAATTTGACGAAGGAAAGACCATGCAGGAAGCCTTAGCCGGTCAGATTGCCATTATCGGTGAGAATATGAATATCCGCAGATTCCAGCAGGTGAAAGAAGAGAACGGCTTTGTCGCTTCCTACACGCACATGGGTGGAAAAATCGGTGTGCTCATCGATGTGGAGACAGACGTGATCAACGATGCTGTTATGGAGATGGCAAAAAATGTCGCTATGCAGGCGGCGGCTCTGAAACCTCTTTACACCAACAGAGGCGAAGTGGATCAGTCCTATATTGATAAAGAAAAAGAGATTTTGACCACACAGGCAAAACTGGAAAAACCAGACGCTAATGATAAGATTATCAATGGCATGGTTATGGGCCGTATCAACAAAGAGTTAAAAGAAATCTGCTTGATGGATCAGGTATATGTGAAGGCAGAAGACGGCAAACAGCCAGTGGCCAAGTATGTGGAAGAAGTGGCCAAGGCCAATAGCGCAAAGATTAATATTAAAGGTTTTGTGCGCTATGAGACAGGAGAAGGAATCGAGAAAAAAGAAGAGGACTTTGCGGCTGAGGTGGCTGCTCAGATGAATCAGTAAACTTCTGAGAGAAATTGATTTACGAACCCCTGAAAATCCCATAGAATGGGCATTTTTGGGGGTTTTTTTGCGTTCTTAGGAGAGTTCATAACTTATCGTAAATTACCGTATTTTGAGCGCCGATTTGGGGGATTTTTTGGGGGAAGAGTTGGGGGAAAGGGTATCCCCTAACTGGCGTATGAAAGTTTGCTTCTTTCTTTTCGCAAATGGGGAGAAGTTTGCTTCGTGTTTCTGACCGGGAATTTTCGCAGATTTCCCCCAAGATAGTATTGGGGGGGATTAGAGCGTGTTTGAAAACCATCAAAGAAACCAAACAAGGATGCAAGCGATAAAAATGACAGCCTGAAAATAAATTGCTTTCTTTTTATAATGGTAAAAAGGTAACGATTGTAGAGGCTCTCGATAAGCTGTTTGCAATAAACGGGCTGTTATGCGGCGCCAGCAAGGATATGCTGGAAAGGCTGATCCCATATCACGATATAGAAGTAATGACCAGCGCAAAAGTGAAGAGTTATCAGGACGGTATCCTTTTGGCGGAACTGAAAGAAGGGGAAAAGAAGATTCCGTATGACAGTGTAATCTTGTCTGCAGGGTATTGGGAAAAGAACATTCTGTATCATGAACTGGAATTTGATGTGCCGGAAATCTATTTGCTTGGCGATGCAAAAAAGTTGGCAATATCATGTAGGCGTATGGGATGCGTTTGAGGGGCAAACCATATAGGATATCGAAAATGTTTAAAATTAAAATGAAATAGATGGAGGAGCTGTTATTGGTGAATGCAATACAGCTCCTTAAGTTTATTTTTCACCAAATGCATCCTGCAGCCGTTCTAAAAACAGGGAGGCGGCAGAGGAAAATATCTGGTATTTTTTCCAGACAATAACCAATCCGGATTCCAACTGCGGCTCTAATGGACGGAAGCAAAGGCTGCTGGATTCCGTCGTGTTTGTCAGCTTGTCAATGGTAACGGCATATCCGATCCCGGCATCTACCATAATCGCTGCATTGTAGACAAGATTGAACGTGGTCACTACATTTGCGCTTTCAAAATCCTCCCCAAACCATTCGGAAAATTTCCCTGACCGTCCATGCTGCATGGCCTGCCTGGAGCAAATCAGTGGGACATTCTGTAAATCTTCCTTCTGAATAGAAGTCTTTTTGGCAAGCGGACTGTCTTTGCGCATGACAACGCCCCACACATCTTTGGCGGGAATCTTGAGGGAATCATATTTGGAAAAATCGGCAGGCTCAATCAGAATACCAAAGTCTAAAAGCCCTTTGTCAAGGCGCTCCGTTACATCTTCTGCGTTTCCGCTGTACAGATGATAGTGGATGCCGGGATAGGCATTCTGTATGTCCTTAATGATATCAGCAATCAGACGGACGGCTTCTGTTTCCCCGCCGCCGATATAAATATCTCCGCTTATCGTCTGTTCCATAGAGGTAAATTCCGCTTCGGTTTTGTCTACCATAGAAATGATTTCTTCTGCCCGTTTCCGGAATAACATCCCTTCCGGAGTCAGTTTTACCCTATGGCTGCCCCTGACCAGGAGTTTTTGTCCTAATTCTTCTTCTAAGTCCCTGATTTGTCTGGAAAGGGTTGGCTGCGTCATATGGAGATAATTTGCTGCCCCGGTAATCGTTTCTTCCCTGGCAATTGCTAAAAAATAGCGGAGTACGCGTATTTCCATTGGAAAACCTCCTTTGCCGCATGTTTGTTAAGATGAGCATAGCATTCTGTAATATGCCTGTCAAGCAGTTAGTGGTATAAAAACTAGGTATTTGCTATTGGATATAGAAGGTGTTACACTTTTATTGCCAAGAGGAGGTGGTCAGGTAAAATGACAGAAGAAGAAAGGATTTTTCGTAATTTAAGGGCTGCGGGCTGTGACAGTGATACAATTCAGAAATTTTTCTATCTGAAAGAAGAAGGGAGACAGAAGGAACAGCTCCGGCTACTAGCCCTGCACAGGGCGGATCTTTTGGATAAGCTGCATGTCAGCCAAAGCATGATAGATTGCCTTGACTATCTGGTTTACTCAATGAAAAATTAACTGAGCTTGGGAAACAGAAAATGCCTGGAAAAAAGGCGCTGCTGTTAGAGCGCGTTTTGAAAACCCATTCATGCCACCTGCACGCCCCACTATGCAGTATATCTGTCCCTTTTTTGGTTGCCGTAGCCCACTACGCCGCTCTCATGCGGAACAGATTCCACACAAATTGTGACATACAGTTGACATAAAGCGGTTTTCAAACACACTCTAATTTCCAGTGGGAATTTCGTTAAGAAATATTCAATTGACAAAGCAAAAGCTGTCGGAAAGTAAAAAAGATCTGAGGCAGTTCCATCGGACGCTATTTACAATGGCATTGCCGATAGCATTACAAAATTTTCGGAAGAGAAATAAGTGGCAAGATTTCCGCGAGCGATGAACAAAATAAACGCGCTTGCATGGATATTTGCCGATTGCCGCGAGATCCATATACCCGGTTTTTGGGTATTTGGGTTAAAAACTAAAAGGAGGCGTTTTGTTTATGAGGAAGATCCTGTGCATGATAATGAGCGTCATCACGGTCTGTTTACTCGCTGCGTGCGGAGGGCAGCGGAATGAGCAAAAATCTTCTCCGGAGGGTGGTGGGAAAGAAAATACCATTCCGCAGGAGAAATCTAGGGAAGATGGCGATTCAGTATCGAAACAGCAGATAGAGGGGACAAAATCCTACGCCAGCAAGTACCCTTATGATTCTGTTTTTCCACAGCATGAACCATATGGGGAAGGGATCGGAGCCATGCCGGGGCGTGTGGTGTGGGACTATGACACGGATTCTGTGCTGTGGGATGGAGATGGGTATTGGTGGCGGCCGGAAAATTTTGATGAATCCGTCATCCAGAGCATGGTAGATGACAGCATTGCTTCTCTTGGGGGAAAGGAAACGGCAGGGGAGGGTTGGAACGCATTGTTCCAGGCGCATAATGCGGCGAGAGGGAAAGGAAGCGCTTCTTATGCAGCCGGGGAAAAGATTGCCATAAAGGCAAATATCAATGGTTCCGGCGTCTTTGATGACGATACTTCCGGGGAGACCCAGATGAGCTATACAAATCCTGTCCTGCTGAAGACCCTGCTGACTTCACTGGTGGAAGAAGTCGGTATTTTGCCGGAGGATATTACTGTATACGATGTATCCAGGCTTTTCCCGGACTATATGTCAGAAATGTGTACGGAGGGGATATTGGAAGGGGTTCGTTTTGTGGATCGGAGGAACGGCATTGCCGATGAAAATGCGCCCATCGACTGGTCGTATACGTTTGGCGGAGCGGTGAATTACCTGCCTACCTGTGTGACCGAGGCAGAATATCTGATTAATCTGGCAAATTTAAAAGGACACAGCTATGGGATCACACTCTGTGGAAAAAATCATTTTGGATCTTTTATCAATGGAAATGCCATGCGTCCGCCGGAAGGGGCGAATCTGCATCAGTTTTTGACAAAGAATGAAATGGATGCTTACAGTCCTCTTACAGATTTGATGGCGAATGAACAGCTTGGCGGAAAAACTGTACTGTATATGCTGGATGCGCTCATCTGCGCGCCATCCGAGGGCGCTTCCATTACAGAAGAAACGGCCAGATGGAGGCAAATGCCTTTTGACGGCAGCTATGCTTCAAGCATACTGGTTTCCCAGGACCCCGTGGCGATCGATTCTGTGGGGGCGGATTTTCTGATTAATGAGCCTGCCGTTACGGACAATAACACAGCTTTGAAAGGGAATCCCAGTGTAGAAAATTATCTGCATGAAGCAGGGCTGGTGAACCAGCCGTCTTCCGGAACTGTGTATGAGAATGGGAATGGTGAGGCAGTGGTCAATCTTGGCGTACATGAGCATTGGAATAACTCTGTTGAAAAGGAGTATAGTCGGAATTTGGGAAAAGAGGAAGGGATTGAGCTTGTCCGTATCATCAAGCGGGAATAGATATACAGAAATGAGGCTTGATAAATGGGAGACATAGAAAAGCGAAGAAAAAGAGGGCAAAACTATGTGTGGATATATTTATGATAATTATGCCGCCTGCGTCTTATGGCATATAAATTGGCAGGGGAAACAGTCCATGCGTGGTGTATTGGTATGTTTCTTTTGTTTTTGACGCGCCACATTCCTGTAATTCTTTGTAATATCAATCCGTCAGGCGGTGGGTATTGTCTACGCGGGAAACGCAGACCAGGACATGGTTTTATCTGCGCGTCGTCCATGATGTTTTCCGCCAAAGCCATAATGTGGATTTGCAGAGTGTCCGGAATCGGCGCAGGCAGGGAGTTTTCAAACAGCATCGACAGCTCCGTACATCCGAGGACAACGGCCGCTTAAAAGATGCGCTGTCCAGCGTTGTTGCGTGAACTTGGAACACAGGCGGATATCGACAGGCTCTAAAATCTGATCGACATGGCGGCCTTTTTCTGCTATAATGAGCGGTGGAAAAAGGCTTGCGGTATCAGCGGCTGATCGGAATTTACATTTAGGAGGTTCTCATGCTTGATAAAATACCCAGTGCAGAGGAGATGACCGCTTTACTCGGAGGATCGTTATACGATATCTGGAACAGGTTAAATGCTCTGATCAAGGAAAGATACGACATGGACTGTTCATGGAATAAAGGTGGTAAAGCATGGACATATGAATATAAATATCGCTGGGGCGGCAAAACATTATGTGCATTGTATGCAAGAGAAGACTGTGTAGGATTTATGGTCATCTTAGGGAAGAACGAAAGAGCACGATTTGAGACGGATAGAGATGAGTACTCAAAAGAAGTTCAAAGAATCTATGATGAGACGCAGACTTATCATGATGGAAAATGGCTGATGTTCGAGCCAACGGATACTGCCCTGTTTGATGACTTTATGAAACTGTTGAGGATCAAAAGAAAGCCGAAGAGTCCGCAGACCGAAGGCCAATGGCAATAAGGACCATACAGGAGAAAGACATGGCGCAATTGACATCTATGATGAATATCGGCAGGGAGATGGCCAAGAAGCTGGATTCCGTGGGGATCGGCACGGCGGAGGCCCTGGTCCGCTCTGGCGCTGAACAGGCTTTCCTGAGATTAAAAGAAAAGTATCCCAATGTCTGCCTGGTCCATTTATACGCGTTGGAGGGCGCGGTCTGTGATGTGGAGTACAACAGCCTTCCGGAGAGCAGGAAAAAGGAGCTGAAAGAGTTCAGTGATCTTTTGAAGAGGCGGTGAGGAGATCTTGGCGGATCTTTTTAACATAGGCGTTTGTCAGAGATGGCAGGCGCTTTTTTGCTGCATTTGGCCGGATCGTTTAGGATCTGTTTAGCTTTTATCATGCTTTTTATTTAGCATCAGGTTTTACAATACATGTATACAGAATATGGGAAACAGTCCTTACCATGGACAGATCGGAGGGATCATTATGTTAGAAAAATGGAAACAGTGGGCGCTCAAGATGGATCTTAAAAAAGCGGTGTTCGTCTTTCTCATCACAGGTCTTGCTGTGGCGGTCGGATCTTCTGTGGCTTTGTACAGGAATTTCCAGGGCAGGGCCGCTGAATGGGAGCAGTCTGCGGAAACGGACAGAGAGCGCGGGCGGGAAGGAAAGGGAGATGATGAGGAGCGCAGATCGGATGACGGGGAGCGGGAGCATGACGGGGATCATAAAGAAGGAGAAGAGAAGGATCCGGAAGATCTTTTAAAAAGTCTGCATTTGTCCGCAGGAGATGTTGCACTCATGGCAGGCTGCGGTATAATAGGGATGGCACTTCTCCTCTGGTACTGGGCGCTCGTTCTGATCTGGGTATACCGCAAGTCCTACCGTATGGACGTAAATACTGCATTTTGGACGCTTGCGGCGCTGTTATTCAATCTGGCGGCGGCTGCGGTTCTCTATCTGTATGCCTTGTTAAGGGGAACCTGTACGGTATGCGGCAGGGTCAAGAGCGGCAACAGGAGATTCTGTGACAGATGTGGGGCGCCTCTGGAAAAAGAATGCCCGCAGTGTAAGCAGGTGACAGACATTTCAGCGGCCTATTGCAGCAACTGCGGCAAAAAACTGAACGAAGGTTAAATATGTAAAGAAATCTGCGGCAGGGAAGGAGATCGGGATGATCGCCTTCCCCTTTAGGAGGTTTACGGTATGAGAAAACAAACGGTGAAGAGGCGGATCTTTATCGCCAACGCGTTGATGGTCCTGGTCACGCTCTTTATCTTCCTGATGATCAATATGGTCGTCATCAAAGCCTATTCTGAGTACATCGAGCATGAGCTGGAGGATTCCATCGAGGGTGTGGTGGACGAAGACGGCCTGGAGGAGATGCTCGAAGGCTATACGGTCCGCAGGAATGAATTTATCCTGTTATTTCTGGCAGACGGCATTTTCTGCATTGCGGCGCTGGTGATCGTAAGCCAGGTCTTTACAAGAAGACTGGTGGGCCATATCATGGAACCTTTGGATGCCCTGGCGGACGGGGCCGAGAGGATCCGGAAAAATGACCTGACGCAGGATATCGAATATGCAGGGGACGCTGAGTTTGAAAATGTCTGCCATTCGTTCAATGAGATGCGCGGGGCGATCCTGGAAGGCCAGGAAAAGAACCGGAAGTACGAAAAAGCGAGAACGGACATGATCGCGGGCATTTCCCACGACCTGCGGACTCCGCTTACCGCGATCCGGGGGACGATCAAGGGGCTGCTGGACGGTGTGGCCTCCACGCCGGAGCGTCAGAAACGATTTCTCGAGACGGCTTACCGGAGGACGGGGGATATGGATCTGCTGCTGGATCAGTTGTTTTACCTCTCGAAGCTGGAGACTGGGAATATGCCCTTTGATCTGCGGACCATAGACCTGTGCGGCTTTATCAGGAGTTACGTGAAGGGAAAGCAGGAGCTCCTGGAGAATGAGCAGGCTGAGATCACTGCGGATATCAAGGAGAGCGAGGGATATGTGTCTGTGGATCCCGAGCAGCTCCAGAGGATCTTTGACAATCTCCTGGAGAACAGCAGGAGGTACGGGAACGTGACG
The DNA here is from genome assembly GCA_964407765.1 of uncultured Lachnospiraceae bacterium. Taxonomy (GTDB): domain Bacteria; phylum Bacillota; class Clostridia; order Lachnospirales; family Lachnospiraceae; genus MGBC164599. Next base: position 58,660 of record CAYOWU010000006.1, on the reverse strand, counting down.
CCGCTGAAGATCAAGATCAGCCTGGAGAGAGACAAAGGAGGATCTTGCATCTGTTTTTCGGACAATGGCGTGGGCGTGCCGGAGGAAAAGCTCCCCTATATTTTTGATGAATTTTACCGCGGGGATGAATCCAGAAATAAAAAAGAAGGAAATGGTCTGGGGCTGTATATTGTCCGGTATCTGACGGAAGCGATGGGCGGAAGCGTCCGGGCGGAGAATGCAGACGGGCTTGCGGTCTATTTGACGTTGAAGGAAGGAGAGAGATGAGGATGACTGGTGGAAGGCGTATATTGATCGTGGAAGATGATGCGGATATCAGCATGGTGGAGGAAGCATATCTGGAGGCGGCAGGATTTCAGACGGTGATCGTGACGAACGGTGCGGAGGTTTCCGGTTTGCTCGAAGAGGAGACATTCGATTTGATCCTGCTCGATCTGATGCTCCCGGGGAAGAGCGGCTATGAGGTGTGCAGGGAGATCCGTGATAAGGTGGATATCCCGATCCTCATGGTCACAGCCAGGACGGAATCCGTCGATAAGATCCGGGGACTTGGGCTTGGGGCGGACGACCATATCTCCAAACCCTTCGATCCGGCGGAGCTGGTGGCGAGGGTCAACGCAAATCTGCGGCAGTATGACCGGATGCTGCAGAAGGCGCCGGAAGGAAGAGAGAAGCAGCCGGAGGAGATCCGGGCTCATGATCTGCGCATCCTCGTCAATAGCTGGAAGGTCTATAAAGGGGAAAGAGAGATCCGATTTCCCAATCGGGAGTTTGAACTGTTAAAATTCCTGGCTATGAACCCGAATATCGTTTTTTCAAAGGAACAGCTCTTTGAAAAGATATGGGGCTATGACTATGTGGGAGACAGCGCGACCGTGATGGTGCATGTGAACCGTATCCGTGAGAAGATCGAAGACGACAGCAGGAACCCCAAGATCTTGGAGACTGTGTGGGGCGCGGGGTATCGTTTTAATATATGATACATTTTTCCAGAATTTAGGATCTGTTTAAAAAAGATCCCTCTATTTGTTTAAATCAGGTTGTTAAGATACCTGCATGAAACAAAAGGAGGGATTTTTTGATGTTAAGAGAAGGAATGAATGGTTTTTGCATGGCGCTAGCGGACAGCGTGCCGGGAGTGTCCGGCGGGACGGTCGCCTTTATCATGGGGTTTTACGACAGGTTTATCGGCTCTGTCCATGATCTGGCGTTCGGAAAGATGAGGCAGAAGAAGCCTGCGATGATGTATCTGGCAAAGCTGGGCGCAGGGTGGACGGTGGGAATGGCGCTGGCGGCGGTCGTCCTGTCCGCGCTTTTTGAGAGCCATATCTATACAGTCAGCTCTCTGTTCATCGGATTTATCGGCGGAGCGGTCCCATTGATCGTAAGAGAAGAAAGACAGCGCCTGCGGGAGATGGAAAAAGGGCTCCTGTTCGGCCTGCTCGGGCTCCTGCTCGTTGTGGGGATCACATGGGTGAACGGCAGGGGCGGCGGTGCGGCGATGGATTTGGAACATTTTTCCATCGGTCTGGCGTTTAAGCTGTTTTTGATCGGGATGATCGCGATCTCGGCCATGTTCCTTCCGGGGATATCCGGCTCCACATTGCTTTTGATCTTTGGCGCGTATATCCCGGTGGTCACGGCGGTCAAGGGCGTCCTCTCCCTGGAATTTTCCTACATTCCATGCTTGGTGTTCTTTGGATGCGGCGTCCTGGCAGGGGCGGTGACGGTCGTGCGGGCGATCAAGGTCTGTCTTGAGAGCTTCCGCCCCCAGACGATCTACATGATCTTAGGGATGATGCTCGGGTCTTTTTACGCGATCGTCATGGGGCCGACCACATTGGAAGCGCCGCAAGAGGCTTTAGGCTTCGGAAACCTTCATATGATCGCGGCAGCCGCAGGCGTGGCGCTGGTGTTAGGAATGCAGATGATAAAAGAAAGAAGTAAGAAAAATGGAGATTAATATATTGGATCAGATACAGAGTATGCGGACGCCGATCGGGGATGCAGTCTTTCCTCTCATCACAAGACTGGGGGATGCGGGGATAATCTGGATTTTGCTGGCAGTCGTCATGCTGCTCATTCCGAAGACAAGAAAGAGCGGCGTGATCTTAGCGGCGGCGCTGTGCGTGGATGTCGTCCTGTGCAATGGGATATTGAAAAACCTGTTCAGAAGAGTACGGCCCTGCGATGTAAATACAGTGATCCAGCTTCTGGTGGCAAGACCGGATGATTTCTCTTTCCCGTCGGGACACACGGCGGCTTCCTTTGCGGCGGTGGCGGCGCTCTATCTCGCGGGAGAGAGGAAGTTGTGGCTCCCCGCACTTACCCTTGCGGTCTTCATAGCGTTTTCAAGGCTGTATCTGTATGTGCATTATCCCACCGACATTCTGGGAGGCATCGCTGTGGGGATCTTCGCGGGATGTATCGGCGCTCGGATCGTGAAGAGATACGGGCGGAGAAGACAAAAGGATCTAAGAAAAAGACAAGTTACAGGATGAGAAGGGAGATGGAAATCATGTCAGTAGTGATCATTCCGGCATACAGACCGGATCAGACTTTGGTAACGCTCACAGACCAGCTCTGGGCATGTGGATGCCAGATGATCGTGGTGGATGATGGCAGCGGGAGAGAATACCAGCAGATATTTGATAAGGTGAGAGATATCTGTATCGTTCTTAAGCATTCGCGAAACCGCGGAAAAGGCGCGGCGATCAAGACCGCTCTGCGCTACATAAAAGCGGAATTGTGGGACAGCAGTCTGGTCGGGATCATGGACTGTGACGGGCAGCATCTGCCGGAAGATATGATGAAGCTGTTCAGAGCTGCTGCGGCGCACAAAAAAGCGCTGACGCTGGGTGTCCGGACAGTGGGAGCGGAAATGCCGCTGAGATCCAGATTGGGAAATCAGATCACAAGGATGGTCTTTCGGCTTGTGAGCGGCGTGAGAGTATCAGATACACAGACGGGATTGAGAGCCTTTGACGCGGAGATGATCCCGGAGCTGCTCTCTATAGAGGGAGAAAGGTACGAATATGAGATGAATGTGCTGATGACCTGTGCAAAGAAAAAGATCCCCATTGAGGAGGCGCCCATCCGTACCATTTATCGGGATAAAGAGAATTCAAGTTCGCATTTCCGGAGCTTTGTGGATTCGGCGAGGATCTATAAGGACATTTTGAGATTTACATTCTCATCGTTCTCCAGCTTTGTCCTGGATTACCTGCTGTTTTCATTGCTGCTGTTTTTTATGCCGCATACGGCTGTCTGTACGCATCTGGCAAATATAGCCGCAAGGGTGGTGAGCGCATTTTATAATTACAGCATGAACTGCCGTTTCGTGTTCTATACAAAACGACAGGCAAAGACAGCAGTCCATTATCTTGCCCTGGCCAGCGTCATACTGTTCATGAATAGCCTGGTCCTGGGGATGTTCACACAGGTCTTCCATATAGCGGTGTACCCGGCAAAATTACTGACAGAATGCGTCCTGTTCATTTTAAGCTGGCTGGTACAGAAGTTTGTGATCTTCCGGAAGGCATCCCCATCCAGGCATCCCGCAGCATATGCCCTAACGGGCGGAAAGATTGAGGTATGAAGAGCATGAAAAAAAGGATCTTGTGGATCATGCTTGATCTGGTCGTGGCGGCGCTGGTCCTCCTGGCGGTATGGATCGTGGACTATAAGATCCCCCGGGGAGGCATCAAAGCGGTGACATCCTCCTGGGTCGGGGCTGGGAAAGGTCTTGTCCAGGATCTTGCGCCGGGACAGGCAGGGGAACAAGAGCAGATGCAGTCTGGTTCTCTTATGTCTACGAATGTGGTCACGGATGGGCAGGACTGGCATGAAAAGTTTGCGGATAAATTTACAGATACGGTGGTCGCGACGGATACTTCCTATACCAGTCCGGATCTGTCGATCCAGTTGTCATACAGTCATTATGATACGGGGATGCTGGACAGCTCGAGCGGCGGACGGCATATCAAGTACGGGACGGAGGTGTCCTATGTGGTCGCGGATATCTATGTGGGAGACATCACCTGTTTTCGGACGGCGTTTGCCCAGGATACGTATGGCGTGGGGTATTTACAGAGATTGTCGGAGATGTCGGTGAAGATGCGGGCGGCGCTCGCTGTCAACGGCGACTCTTACAGCAATAACCGCCATCACGATAACGGGACCATCATCCGAAACGGCGTGGTCTACCGGAACGAACGGACGGACATGGAAACCTGCGTATTAAACTGGGACGGGACGATGGAGATATACAGCCCGGATCAGATCGACATCCAGCATCTGATCGAGAGAGGGGCGTACCAGAGCTGGATATTCGGGCCGAGTCTGCTGGATGAGAGCGGGAAGGCAAAAAGCGCATTTCTTACATGGAGCTATATCCGGGAATCCCATCCCAGGACGGCGATTGGATATTATGAGCCGGGGCATTATTGTCTGCTGCTGGTGGACGGCAGGCAGAAGAGTTCCAGAGGGATGTTTCTGGAAGAGATGGCAAAAGTATTTGAGGACCTGGGATGCAGGGCGGCTTACAATCTGGACGGAGGGCATTGTTCCTTTATGACCTTTGGGGACAACATGGCAAGCCATCCGTATAAGCCGGAGCATAAAGTGTCCGATGGGATCTTTATCATGGAGGGATCGTGATGGATAGATTAAAAGGTTTTTTACTGCACATAGGAGTCATATGCAGTTGCGTGTGTATGAGCGCGAGAGCGCTGGACTGGTATAACCCATTCATGGATCTTACCGGGCATGTCTGGTACATGCAGACCGCGCTATATCTCGCGGTGATCCTATTGGCGTTGATGAAAAGGGAAAACACATCTGGACCAAAGGCGGGACAGGGGCAGCAGAAAGGAGTTCTACAGAAATGAAAGATCTAACGATCACAGTGCCGTGTTTTAATTCGGAGGAGTATCTGAGGCGTTGTCTGGATTCTCTAGTGATAGGCGGGGACGCTGTGGAGATCATCGTGGTCGATGACGGCTCCACGGACAGGACGGGTGAGATCGCGGAAAGCTATCAGAGACGTTTCCCCGAGAGCGTGACAGTGGTGCATAAGGAAAACGGCGGGCACGGCTCAGGAGTGAATACAGGCTTGAGGCTTGCGTCAGGCAGATATTTCAAAGTGGTGGATTTCGATGACTGGCTGAAAGAGACTGCGTACCGAAAGCTCTTAAGGCAGATCAGGCAATGGGAAGAACTGGAACATGCGGGCGAAAGATGCGCCGCGCCGGATCTGGTGATCTGCAATTACATGCCCAATGCGCTCACACAACTTTTATCTGAATTTAAAAAGAAAATTGTCCGCCTCCGCGAAGAAGAAGGACGCGCGCAAAGAATGTCTGAATTTCATAGCAAAAAACTATAGATAAGTATTTGATATAAATATTTGATATTCTCTTGCTCTGCGATTAAAATGGATGGTATAAATAAAAGGTAAAGGAGAATGGATATGGGTGGACATATTTCGGAGTTATCGCAAAATATAGAGAGAAGGACAGTTGTATATAAGAACCGGTATGGTCTGGAAATTTCAGGGGAACTGTACCTTGAAAAGGGCGTGGATGCAGAGAAGCTCCCGGCATTAGTCGTAGGCGCGCCTTATGGGGGCGTGAAGGAGCAGGGGCCTTGCGTTTATGGAAATGAACTGGCGCAGAAAGGTTTTGCTGTATTGACATTTGACCAGTCGTTTATGGGGGATTCTGCCGGATTTCCAAGGCATGTGTCCTCGCCGGATATTTTTACGGAAAATTTCAGTGCGGCCGTGGACTTCCTTGGCCTGCAGGCATTTGTGGACAGGGAGAGGATTGGTGTGGTAGGGATCTGCGGCTCCGGCGGCTTTGCGCTTTCCGCCGCACAGTGCGATACAAGGATCAAAGCGGTTGCCACGGTGAGTATGTATGATATGAGTGCGGCAGTGCGGGGCGGTATGGGTAAAGAAGAAATCCAGGCAGTAAAAGAACGCCTGTCCCTTCAGAGATGGAAGGATGCAGAGAATGGGTATCCGGAGTATCTGCCAGGATTCCCGGAGCATCCGATTGAATCCGTGCCGGAAGATATTCCAGAGCCGGGTGCGGAATGGTTTCGTTTCTATGCATTAAAAAGAGGGCATCATCCAAATGCACGCGGCGGTTTTACGACGACCAGTGATTTATCAATGATGAATTTTAAACTGCTTGATTATATTGATGAGATTTCGCCAAGACCAATCCTGTTTGTCGTTGGAGACCGGGCGCATTCTAAATTTTTCAGTGAAAACGCCTATGCCGCTGCATTGGAGCCAAAAGAGATTTATGAAGTGGAAGATGCAGAACATATCGACCTGTATGACAGGAGGGATCGTATCCCATTTGAAAAGATAGCAGGATTTTTTATGAAAAACATGTAAGGGACAGGCAAAAGAAGAATGGATTGGAATGTATGTTGGCCAGGCGCCTTTAGGCGGTGGCGGATGGGAAATGCCGAATGGGTAGGAGGAAGTTAAAATGAGTAAGCGTGTATTAGTGATTTCTACAAGTTTAAGGAGTAACAGCAATTCGGAGGCATTAGCGGATGCTTTTCTGGATGGGGCAAAAGAGGCAGGGCATCAGACAGAGAAGATCAGCCTGCGGGATAAAACGGTCGGCTTCTGCAAAGGCTGTCTGGCGTGTTTAAAAGCGGGGCATTGCGTCATCCCGGATGATGCGGTAGAGATTGCGGGGAAAATGCATGATGCAGACGTGATTGCATTTGCTACGCCAATCTATTATTATGAAATGTCCGGACAGATGAAAACAATGTTAGACCGCGCGAATTCTTTGTATGGATCTGATTATGCTTTCCAGGATATTTATCTGCTGTCTACAGCGGCTGAGGATGGGGAAGGAGTGGACAGACGGGCAGTGGATGGCTTAGGGGGATGGATTGCCTGCTTTGAGCGGGCAAGGTTAGCTGGTACGGTTTTTGCAGGCGGTGTGGATGCAGCAGGCGAGATTGCCGGGCATCCGGGGATTAAACAGGCATATGAGGCAGGAAAGGCAGTTTAGGATGAAACGGCATATATGGAATATAATTTGTTGCACAATGCTCTGTGCTTTGTTCCTGGCAGGCTGCAGGATGGGAAGACAGGGAAAGGTTTCTCCAGAAAATAAGGGATTCGATTCTTCTGCGTTAACGGAAAGAGAAGGACAAAAGGAAGAAACATCGGAAAATGAATCTACGGATATTGCCAATGAAAAAACTGTTCTGGAAGATACGGAAAGCCAGCAGGCGGCGGATAAGAAAAAAGATCAAAATGTTCCGGAAGTCTATATGACAATGGATATTTCATCAAAAGGGCTAAGAAAAACCTATGAGGCGTTAAACTGGGTTCCTTCTGGCAATGTGGCAGTAAAACTATCGACCGGGGAGCCGCCAAACAGTAATTATCTGCGGCCGGAACTGATCCAGGATCTGGTACGGCAGGTCAGTGGGACAATCGTCGAATGCAATACCGCCTATGGGGGTTCCAGGGCAGAAACCGCTATGCATTACCAGGTTGCAAAAGACCATGGCTTTACAGAAATAGCGGATTTTCAGATCTTGGATGAAGATGGCTCCATGGCGCTTCCGGTGGATGGCGGTGAAAACCTGCAGGAAAATTATGTGGGCGCCCACTTTGCGGATTATGATTCCTACCTTGTGCTGTCCCATTTTAAAGGACATACGATGGCAGGATATGGGGGAGCCATCAAAAATATATCCATCGGCCTTGCTTCCGGTGAGGGCAAGGCGTGGATACACAGCGGCGGAACCAGCCGGACCAGCGCATGGGGAGGGGAACAGGATGCGTTCTTAGAATCTATGGCCGAGGCGGGAAAATCTGTGGCGGACGTATTAGGCGGGAAGATCGTATACATCAATGTGATGAACCGTCTGTCTGTGGACTGCGACTGTGACGGGAATCCTGCAGAACCGGATATGCATGACATCGGCATCCTGGCGTCCCATGACCCGGTGGCATTGGATCAGGCTTGCATAGATTTGGTTTATGAAGCCCAGGATGGAGGAGCTCTTGTCAGCCGGATTGAATCCAGGAACGGCCTGCATACGTTAGAGCATGCCCAGAAAATTGGGCTTGGGAGCAGGGATTATCAGATGGTGAGTCTGGATGAGTGAGGTTTTAGGGCGGGAAGCGATTTATCTCTGGTATTATTTCACTCTCCAGCTCAGCCAGATCTTTCCATACTGGATACTTGGCATGGCGGCAGGCTCTGTTTTTTCTGTTTTTCTAAAAGAACGGATCCATGGAATATTCCGTTCCCTTGCAGGAAAACGGTGGGGAGTCTTGGGAATTGCCGTGGCAAGCGCATTGGGGCTTGCGTCGCCGCTTTGTATGTATGGGACAATCCCAATTGCCGCATCTTTTTCAAAAGCAGGGATGAGGGATGACTGGCTGGCGGCGTTTACGATGTCATCCGTGTTGCTGAACCCACAGCTCATCATTTACAGCGCCGCCCTGGGGCAGACAGCGCTTTTGATTCGGATTGTTTCCTGTTATCTTTGCGGCGTAACGGCAGGGTTTATGGTTCGGTTTTTGCGGGGATCCGCTCCGTTTTTTGATTTCCACGGGTTCGGAGAAATCCCTTCCAGGGATACGCATTCCAATCCGGCAGTCCGGTATGTTAAAAATTTTGGCAGGAATATGAAGGCGACAGGGGCATATTTTCTGGCGGGGATTTTACTTTCTGCCCTTTTCCAGAGATATATCCCGGCAAGGTTTATGGCCTCCCTTTTTGGCGGGAATGAGGCGTTTGGCGTTTTGATGGCGGCAACTGTCGGCGTTCCGTTGTACGCTTGTGGAGGCGGGACAATCCCCCTGTTACAGGCGTGGCTTATGGATGGGATGAGCCTGGGGAGTGCAGCGGCTTTTATGGTCACCGGACCGTCTACAAAAATCACAAACCTTGGAGCTTTAAAGATCGTATTGGGCATCAAGCATTTTTTGTTTTACCTTGGTTATGTGATGGCGTTTTCGTTTGGCGCTGGAGTGTTTATCAATTTTATTTTATTGCAGTCCTAAAAAACCAGTCTTTTGAAATAGAATGGAAATCCATTTCAAAAAGACTGGTTTTTATTTATGGTTGTTCTGTCAGCGCTTGGAGGAATTTTTCTGCAGGCTTGGAAAATACCTGGTATTTTTTCCATATGATGCTCATCTCTGCCGTAAGGCCGGGCGAGAGAGGACGGAACGTAAGCCTGCTGTTTCCGGAGGTGTTGATGATCCGGTCGAAGGATATGGCATACCCTAACCCTTCTTCCACAAACAGGGAGGCGTTGAACAGCAGGTTATAGGCGACGGTGATATTTAAGGAGGAAAGGCTGCGTTTCATCCATTGCGCCAGCCTTCCGCCGTCCGTTTCCTGCTGGGAGATGATGAGCGGTTTATCCCACAGGTCTTCCGGGGAGATGGTTTCTTTTTCAGCCAGCGGCGCGTCTTTTGGCATAAGCACGCCCCATACGTCTTCATCGGGGAGTTTAAAAGCTTCATATTTCTTTAAATCCGGCGTTCCGAATACGATCCCAAGATCAATCAGCCCTTTATCCAGGCGTTCCTGGACAAAAGCGGCATTCCCGCTAAAGATGTGGTAATGGATTCCAGGATACTCTGCCCGCAGTTTCCCGGCCGCCCTGGCTAAAAGCCGCATGCCGTCTGTTTCACCGGCCCCGATATAGACATCGCCAATGATGATGCTGTCGGATGCGGTAATCTCGTTTTCTGTCTTTTTTACCAGCTCCAGGATCTCTTCCGCGCGTTTGCGCAGGATCATCCCTTCGTCTGTCAGGGTGACTTTCCTGGAGCCTTTCGTCCCCCGGATCAGAAGCTGTTTGCCAAGCTCTTCTTCCATGTTTTTTATCTGGGTGGAGAGCGTAGGCTGGGAAAGGTGCAGGGACTGGGCTGCCCGGACAATGCTCTGTTCCCTTGCAATGGCAAGAAAATATTGTAATACCCGTAGTTCCATATACATTCCTCCTACTTATTTTTTATTCATGATAACATGAATTTGTATAGGTTTCAATTATACATTTTAATTAAAACCAAGTATTTGCTATTTTACATACGCCGCATTATACTGGAATTAAAGCAAAAGGCTTGCAGCATGGTTTTTAGATGGGAAGAAAGAGGGGGTGCAGGAATGTTGAAAGAGAAAGAAAGGGATGCCGTTATCCAGAACCTGAAAGATGCTGGCTGCAGCGAGGGGTTTGTGGACCGCTTTTTGACATGTTATGACAAAGAGGAAAAAGAAGGACAGATGAAGCTGCTGGAATCGTGGAGGGCGGATCTGTTGGAACAGGTGCATATAGGGGAGAGGAAGATCTCCTGTCTGGATCATCTGGTATACCGTCTTAAGAAGGCATAGGAGGATCTATCAATTATGAAGATATTAGTATTGAATGGAAGTCCAAGGCCAAATGGGAATACGGCTTCTATGGTAAGAGCGTTTGCCGAAGGAGCCAGGGAAAGCCGGCATGAAGTCACGGTGATACCGATATGCAAGAAGAAGATCGCAGGCTGCCTTGCCTGTGAATACTGCCATACAAAAGGGGAAGGCAGGTGCATCCAGCAGGATGATATGCAGGAGATATATCTTGTTTTGCAGGAAGCGGAAATGCTCGTACTGGCATCCCCTGTTTATTACCATAGCTTTACCGGGCAGCTCCAATGTGCCCTCAACCGGATCTATGCGCTGGATAAACCGAAAAAGCTAAAAAGTGCGGCTTTGATCTTAAGTTCCGAAAGTGACGGGGTATATGGCGGGGCGATCTACGAATACAGGAAGTCATTTTTGGAGTATTTAAAACTTGCGGATAGGGGGATCTTTACGGCATATGGTGACCAGGGCCAGTCGGAGGAAAAATTAAGGGAGCTGCGGCAATTTGGCAGAAACCTCCAGGATGGGGATAAAGACAGGAAGATGGATACAGGGCAGTTTATCCGGACGATGGATTCCGGGGAGAAGATAACCGCCGGTTCTGAGATGCATCAGCATATGGTATATCTGACAAATGAAGCGATGAAGATAACGGCCCGCCTGAACCAGGGTTATCATGAACCAGAGGAAATACGGGAACTGATGGCAGAGCTTACCGGGCAGGAAATAGATGATTCCTTTGGGATGTTCCCGCCGTTTTACACGGACTGTGGAAAGAACATCCATATCGGGAAACATGTCTTTATCAATTCCGGCTGCCAGTTCCAGGACCAGGGCGGTATCTACATCGGGGACGGAACATTGATCGGGCATTCTGTGATCCTGGCCACGTTGGATCATGATCTGGATCCGGCGCATCGGGCAGATCTGTACCCGAAACCGATCCATATCGGGAAAAATGTCTGGATCGGAGCGCATGCGACTGTGACGCAGGGCGTGACCATTGGGGATGGGGCAGTGATCGCGGCAGGCGCGGTCGTGACGAAGGATGTCCTGCCGGATACCGTGGTGGGCGGCGTGCCTGCACGCAGGATAAAGAGCCTTGTTTAGGTATTGTTCACGTCAACCGGCTCCGGGATAAGCTGGGGAAAAATAGTGATAAAAACCAGTTTATTGAAACCGTGTGGGGAGCGGGTTAACGCTTTCGGATTGATTAAAGGAGGACAACATGAAGAAAATGAAACTTTTTTGGGCATTTCTTATATTGCTTCTGCTGCTCTGCCCTGTGGGGATAGCCCATGCAAAAGGAAAGACATCCTTAAACCCGGCGAAATTAACAATAACACAGGGCAATACAAAAACAATAAAACTGAAAAATAATAGAAAGAAAGTTACATGGAGCGTGGTTTCCGGAAAAACAAATATCGCGCTTAAAAATAAAAAGAAGACAGGTGTACAGGTCATAGCAAAAAAACAGGGGACGGCGAAAGTCCAGGCAAAGATTGGAAAACAGAAATATATCTGTAAAGTAACAGTGAAAAGAAAGCAGGAAAAGACTGTGGACGTAATTGTGAATGGGAAAAAATTTCAAGCAAAGCTGGCTGATACGGCGGCAGCCAAAGAACTGGCAAAAAAACTGCCTATGACTATAAATATGAAGGAATTAAACGGAAACGAGAAGTATTGCTATCTGAGTTTTGATCTGCCCGCAAACGAGACCCCCTCCGGGGATACCTCTATGCCATTCGGCAAGAATGATGAAAATGTTTCCGGACAGATAAGAACAGGCGATATTATGTTGTATGGATCTGACTGCCTGGTATTTTTTTATAAAAATTTTCGAACTTCTTATCAATATACAAGGATAGGAAGGATTACGGATCCCGAAGGTTTTGCTTCTGCATTAGGCAAAGGAAATGTACAGGTGATGATACAAGCAAGATAGCAGTGATAGAATATATTGTTTTTATTCCAATGAAATGAATGATTGTCTACAAAAGAGCCTGGCAAGATCTGCCAGGTTTTTTATATTAATAGGAAAGCGCTTCGCATTTCCTATAATATAAAAAGCCCTCCGGGCAGAATCGCACTGCGGCGGAAAGAAAATATATCGCTAAGGCGATCCGCCGCAGGCGTGGAATCCTGCAGAACAGGATTCTATTTTACGCATCAGACGAAAATTTAATTGATTTTTATTATATAATTTTTTGCTATTGAAATTGATAATAGATAAGTATTTGCTATTTTAAATTTTGCCTGCTATCATAAAAAACGAAAAGAAACAAAAGGAATTTGATAAATCAGCAAGAATTCATTTAGAAATTATTTATTTTTCTGTTAGAAGGATGTTATCTGTGCTTGTTAAAGTAAAAGCAAATGAAACACAACAAAGCTATCCCTTTATGGCCAAAGAACATGGCCAATAATAAGGAAAGGAGCGGGACAAAGATGAAAAAACGATTGCTGATATGCCTGTTTTTATCTGTAGCAGCGCCGGGGATCTTAACAGGCTGCAGAAGTGATAACGTACAGCAGGAAAAGTCAGTGAGCAGAAGTATGGAAGGGGTAAACAGGGACACAGGTAAAAGCGGGAAGGGAAAGGAAGATACGGATCAGGAGCGCATCCGGATCTCGCCGGAAACGGAGATTGTGGAATTGGAGGACGGATTTTCTGTTGTCCGCTACGAAGGGGATTATGGATTTGACGGATTTTTGGATCAGGGCGGTGCAGATTCCGATGCGGGTGTGGCTGAATACCTTACAGATCAGATGGCTTCCAATGGCCTGAAAATCCTGTTTGGAGGCAGCCCTTTTGGCTGCAGTACGCTGTCTGTGGCGCACAGCGGGGGCGGTTACCTGTTCGGGAGAAATTTTGATTGGGATCGCTGTGAAGGCCTGATTGTCAGTTCCCGGCCCAAACAGGGATACGCTTCTGTATCCACTGTAAATATGGATTTCATCCAGGCGGGAGGTTTTGATCTTTCCCAGTTTCCAGACAGTGTGCGTGCGGCTATAGCTCTGTATGCGCCGCTGGACGGGATGAATGAAGAGGGGCTTGCTGCATCGGTCAACATGATCCAGGATTCAGATACCATCAGGCAGGATACCGGGAAACCTGACCTTACAACAACCACGGCAGTCCGGCTTCTTTTAGACCAGGCGGCAGATGTCCGGGAAGCGGTGGCGCTGTTAGGGCAGTACGACCTGAACGCTTCCATGGGGATGATGGTGCATTTTGCACTGGCAGACGCCGAAGGGAATAGCGTGGTCGTGGAATATATTGAGAATGAGATGGTAGTTACGGACACACCGGCAGTCACCAATTTTTATCTGGCACAGGGTGAAAAATATGGGATCGGAACCGGACAGTCACATGCCCGATATGAGACCCTAAACCAGGCATTGGAAGAGCATGAAACGATGACGGAAACCGATATGCGGGATGTCTTAGACAGCGTGAGTAAGGATAATTTTGGCGAGTTTGAATCAACAGAATGGAGCATTGTAATGAACCAGGAAACGAGGGAACTGACCTATTACCATAGGGAAAATTATGAAACGGCATATGTCATTCCAGTGGAATAGAGGAGGAACAATGAATTACTTAAAAACTTTCATAGATTTATACGGATTTAAAAAGAATGTTCGGTTAAATGCAGAGAAAATGCGTTCCCTGCAGGATGGAAAACTACGGAAACTTCTCAGGTTTGCATGGGAACATTCATCCTATTACCATATGGCTTTCGAGAAGGCAGGGATTACAGAAGAACAGTTGGATACGCTGCCCCTTTCCTGTTTTCCAACTATCGACAAGCAGGCGCTTTTAGAGCATTTCGATGAACTGGTCACAGCGTCTGATCTAAAACAGGAAAACCTGCGGGAATTTGATGCAGGGGAAGCCCCAGACCGGAAGCCTTATCAGGGAAAGTATTATGTGATCCATTCCTCCGGCAGCACTGGGAAACCCGGATACTTTGTATATGATAAGGATGCCTGGAACCAGATGCTTTTGGGGATTATCCGGGCGGCTCTTTGGGACATGTCCATGCCGCAGATTTTAAGTCTGCTGATGAAACGCCCCAGGATTGTTTATATTGCGGCGACAGATGGAAGATACGGCGGCGCTATGGCGGTGGGAGACGGAACCTGCGGAGTAGGGGCCAGCCAGATTTATCTGGATATTAAGACGCCGGTTACGGAATGGATCAGGCAGCTTAGGGAGTTTCGGCCGAATATTGTCATCGGTTATCCGTCTGCCATCAAAATTCTGGCACAGCTGATGGAAAAGGGGGAAATCAGCCTGGAGGCGGAAAGGGTAATTTCCTGCGGCGAGCCATTAGGATCAAGTTTACGGACCTATCTGGAAAAAATGTTCCGGACACAGGTTGTCAATTTCTACGGTGCAAGCGAGTCCCTGGCTTTGGGCGTAGAAACCAATCCGGAGGATGGGATGATATTGTTTGACGATATGAACGTCATTGAGGCAGAAAACGGAGTGATGTACCTTACCTGTCTTTATAATTACACACAGCCGTTAATCCGGTACCGTCTTTCTGACCGTCTGACACTTAAGGCGCCAAAGGAAGGGGAACTTCCTTTTACCAAAGCGGTGGGACTTTTGGGACGGGACGAGGATGTCCTTTGGTTTGAAGATGGAAGGGGAAACAGGGAATTTCTTCATCCGTTGGCGATTGAAGGATTCTGTATTGAAGGGCTGAAAGATTATCAGTTCTGTCAGACTACGAAAGACACCTTTGAAATGTTTGCAGAGACAGAGCATGGCGCATCAAGGGAGCGGATCAGGCAGGAGATGCTTAAGCAGATGGGTGAAATCCTGTCAAAGAAAAAACTGGACTATGTACAGTTCTATGTGAATTTCGTAAATGAAATATTGCCGGATATCCAGACCGGGAAAAAACCTTTAATATTAAAGGGAAAGGTGGCGTAACGAATGGCAGATACCATATTACGGGGAGAAAAGATCATCAGAGCCTTTCATCAGGGAAAGATGGAAACAAAAGTCCTTGATGGAATTGACATTGAAATATTAGAAAAAGATTTTACCGTTATCATGGGACCGTCAGGAGCCGGAAAGTCTACGCTTTTGTATGCACTCAGCGGCATGGATCAAATAAACGGAGGACGTGTGCTTTACCGGGATCAGGAGATCTGCGGCCTTTCAGAAAAACGAATGGCAAGGCTTCGGGCGGAGGAATTTGGATTTGTATTCCAACAGACCCATCTGGTCAGCAATCTGACGCTTTTGGAAAATGTGCTGGTGGCAGGATATTTGAGCAAAAAGGACAGCGCCGAGAAAGTAAAAGAGAGAACGGCGAATCTCCTGCGGCAGATGAATGTGGAGGAGGCGAAGGACAGACTGCCCTCCCAGGTGTCCGGGGGCGAGGCGCAAAGGGCAGCGATTGCCAGGGCCATGATCGGGAACCCGGGGCTTTTGTTTGCGGACGAACCTACGGGCGCACTGAATCAGGCAAATACCCGTGAAGTTCTGGGGCTTTTGACCGATTTGAACCGGAAAGGCCAGAGTATCCTGATGGTGACCCATGACTTGCGGGCAGCAGCCAGAGGAAACCGGATTCTTTATCTGGAGGATGGAAAGGTCTGCGATGAACTGGCTTTGGAGCCTTTTGGCGAGATGGAAGAAAAGCAGCGGGAAAGAGATGTGAGCCAGTGGCTTTCCGGGCTCAGGTGGTAGGGAGGTGTAGGATCGATGTTGGAAGATCGGATCATGATCCGGGCAGGAATGAAGCGGCATAAGGGGAGTTTCATAGGGATCGGGATCCTTCTATTCTTGACGGCGCTCTCCCTGACAACGGCGCTGATGATCGCCCTTGTGGGGAACCGTTATATCCGAGAAGAAATGGAGAAGGCAGGTTTTGGAGATCTCACCGCATGGGCAGCGGATGTGCCGGATATGAAATTTTTGCTGGAAAGTATCCGGGAACAGGAAGGGGTAAAGGAGGCCAAAGCCCAGAAACTTATTTTTTCTGAATATGAGGCAAACGGCGTGGAATCTGACAGCGAGGGACAGATGATCCCATGGACGCCCGGGAGCAGACGGTACCGTTTTTTTCAGAATAACCTTTCCGAATATGTGGAAGCACCGGAAGAAATCGGGGGAGATGAAGTATATGTTTCCCCTTCCATGAAAACGATTATGGACCTGGATCCTGGTGATACGATTACCTTTCCCATTGCCAGAGGCGGGCGTAATATCAGTCTGACGGTGACGGGGTATTATGAAGACCCTTTTATGGGCAGTTCCATGATCGGGATGAAAGGGTTTCTGATAGCAGAACAGACCTATGAGAAAATCCGCTCTGTCATAGAAGAAACAGGAATGGATGCGCTGGCCAGGGATGGCGCCATGATCCATATTGAAACAGAAGGCAGCATGACCGCTTCTGAGATAAACAGGGAGCTGACCGAGAACACACCGCTTTCCATGTATGCGGAATTTATCCACAGCGCGGATACGATTGCCGGTTTTATGGTAATCCTCCAGAATGCATTTTGTGCCATTATGGCGGCTTTTGCAGTAGTTTTGCTGGGAGTTGCCATGGCGGCGCTGGGACACAGCATTTCTGGACTGGTAGATCAGGAATGGAAAAATCTTGGGATTTTGAAGACCCTTGGATTTACAGGCAGGAAGCTTTCCGGGCAGATGATGATACAGTATGGGGCAGCTTTAGGAGGGGGTATTATTCCCGGAATGCTCCTGGCGGTTCCGGCAGCGAACAGGATCAGCCGGATGACTGTCACCACAACGGGAATTTTGCTTCCGGTCCGCTTCCCGGTTCTGCCCTGTGCGGGAGCGCTTACCATTCTCCTGTTGGTTCCGTTCATCTTTTGTATCCTGCGTCTTCATAAGCTCAAGAGAATTACGCCTATGGCGGCTATCCGTGGGGAATCTGATACGGTATCCGTGTCAGGAAGCGTTTCTTTCCATCATGTGCTTCGGGCAAAAGGACTCACCTTCCACCTGGCGCTGCGGCAGGTTTTGACGGGCAGAAGGCGTTATGGGGGAGCCTGTCTGGTAGCGGCGCTTCTGGTGTTCTTCGCATCCCTGGCAGGCAGGATGAACGGCTGGCTGGGAACGGACGGAAAAGGGATGATGGATGCTTTTAACCCGGCGGATCTTGACCTGGGCGTACAGGTTCTGGGGGAACTTCCTGCAGAAGAAATGGAGCAGATGGCGCTTTCTTATACGGATATCACAGACAGCTATCTGCTGGCTATGCCGAGCGTTTCCGTGAAGGGAACGAATTATACAGCCAATGTGATCACGGAGCCGGAGCGTTTCCACATCAGCAGAGGGCAGACCAGCATGGAGGCGGACCAAGTGGTGCTGACAGAGGCGCTGGCGTCAGATCTGGGAGCGGATGTGGGAGATCCTGTTACGATCCGGGGAAATAAGGGCAGCAGGGAGTTTACAGTTTCAGGAATCTATCATTGTGCCAATGACATGGGAGCAAATCTGGGAATGAGCAGGGAAGGATATCTCTCTATCGGAGAGGATGACAGCCGCTTGTGGTGCTATCACTACTTTTTGGAAGACCCTTCACAGAAAGCGGCGATTACGCAGGCTCTGGAACAGATGTACGGCGGGGATGTTCACGTTCATGAGAATTCCTGGCCAGGGCTGTTTGGAATTATTTCCGCTATGCATATGGTGATTCTTTTTCTGTACGGAATGAGCGCGGTATTTATTTGTATCGTAACGGGAATGGCAGGAACTAAGATTCTGGATGCGGAGAAGAAGGATATGGGAATTTATAAATCGATTGGATGCTCTGTCCGGATGCTTCGCCTCTCCTTTGCCTTCCGCTTTGGGCTGGTGGCAGGAGTTGGGGCGGTGATTGGAACACTGGCGGCTATAGAATTCACGGATCCTATTGTATCTGCCGTTATGCGGCTGGCCGGAATCAGCAATTTCTCATCGGGGAATACACTTGGGAGCATCCTCCTTCCAGGGGGGATGGTGATACTGTTATTCTTTGGGTCCGCCTGGCTGTTGTCAGGCAGAATCGGAAAGGAGGACATGGGTGTGCTGACGGCGGAATCTTAAAACATATGGAAAAAACTCAAAAACATTGGAATAGCGTATCGGAATATCTTGAAAAAAGCAAAAACTTTTATGCCTATAAAATAAGAGCAAGAATAAGGAAACACCACAAGGGTATACCATTATGCTCTGAAAAAATGTGCAGGAATAAGGAAAGGATGGAAATAAAAATGAAAAATAACAACTCCAAAACAAATATGGTTAAAAAGGTAATGGGAATGATGGCAGTTATGACACTTTTTGCTTTGTTTCTGGCAGGGTGCGGTCAGAACAGTGGAGATACGGAAAGTGCGAGGGACGCCAATGCAGTCAGAGTTGATATGGCAGAAACACAAGAGGAGGAGAGCAATACCGGGGCGGGGGATCCTTTTGAAGATCTTACAAATACGGAAGATGCCGTCAGCGTGGAAAACGGGATCGCACAACTGGAAGTCCGGTTCGGAGATAACGGAGAGGCTTTTATGATGACACTTCTGGATAATGAAACTGCGGCAGCTATCGCAGGATATGTAGGAACTTCCGACTGGCGGCTTCCCATTTATGAGCGGGATGATGATGCAGATTACAGTGTGCTTCAGTATTACGACATTCCAAGCAGATACGAGATTCCTTCTGATCCGGTAACGGTGACAGAAGCAAAGGCGGGAGACGTATTTTATTCGGATCCTAACCGTATCGTATTATTTTACCATGATGCGGAGATTTCATCAGAATATACAAAAATCGGTACATTTGACGCAACAGAAGAATTTATAACGGCAGTAGAAGAAAATCCGGTACTGGAAGGATGGGGTAATAAGATTATCCTGATTTCACAGCCGTAAACGAAAAGCAGAGAGAAGAACGGATATGGGTATTATTTATTATTGATGGTTATGCCGTTTCTTCTTACAACAGAATAATGAGGAGTAAATACGAAAGTTAGTTTTTTAAATTTGTAATCTTAGATAATTTTAAATAGAAATTTACTATTGAAAACCATAAGATATAAGTATTTGTTATGAAAAATATTGCATGGTAAAATAAATTCAGAAACAGAAAAACAAGGGAAAAGAAATATGCAAGAAATCATTTAGAAATTGTTTATTTTTTTGTTAGAGCCATGTTATCTGTATTCATTAAAGTAAGAGCATGAAAGATAAGAACATAACAGAGTCCGGGGACGATATGAGAAGGAGGAACGCCAAAGGCATACCTTTATATCCAAAGGACAGGACAAGAAGGAGGAAAAATGAATATAATAAAAAAAGAAATGAAAGAGATCAATCAGGCATACCTCACAGGGGAAAGGCCGCTGTTCCATGAAGACCATGTAAGCGTAAATGGCACGATATTTGCCGAAGGGGAATCACCGTTAAAGGAATGCAGTGACATTGAGCTTAAGGGCAGTATGTTTAAGTGGAAGTATCCGCTTTGGTACAGCAGAAATATTGTGGCTCGGGACTGTACCTGGTTTGAGATGGCCCGTGCCGGGGTATGGTACAGTGAGGAACTGGACATCCGAAATGCTGTTATTGAGGCGCCTAAGAATTTCCGCCGCTGCCGCAGGCTTGCCCTGACAAACGTTTCGCTTCCCAATGCGGCAGAAACATTATGGAGCTGTGACGGCGTTACACTGGAACATGTCATGGCAGAAGGGGACTATTTTGCTATGAACAGCCGGAATATGAAAATCCATGATTTCCAGCTTGTTGGGAATTACTCGTTTGACGGGGCAGTGGATGTAGAGATCCGCAATGCGAAGCTGCTGTCGAAGGATGCATTTTGGAACAGTGAGAATGTGACTGTTTATGATTCCTTTATTTCCGGTGAGTACCTGGGGTGGAATGCAAAAAACCTGACACTCATCAACTGTACGGTTGAGAGCCTCCAGGGCATGTGTTATATTGAAAATCTCGTCATGAAAAACTGCAGGCTTTTAAATACAACACTTGCATTTGAGTATTCTACAGTAGATGCGGAGATCAAAGGGAAAGTTGACAGCGTGATGAACCCGGCTGGGGGCGTTATCCGTGCAGATGAGATTGGGGAGCTGATCATGGAAAAAGATAAGATCGACCCTGCAAAAACAAAGATCATTTGCCGGGCAAATATTCAGGAACTGAAAAACACGAAAACTTCTCCCGATATGTGCGCATAGGAGGGGATGCGGCAGATGACTCTTCTTTTGAAAGGTATTCTGACCGGGCTGCTTTTTGGCGTTCCGGCTGGAGCGGTCGGGGCAATGACAGTGCAAAGGACATTACAGGCAGGCCCCAGGGCAGGGCTTTTGACCGGACTTGGATCTTCTGTGGCAGACTGCTTTTATGCCTGCGTGGGCGTTTTTGGGCTGACCCTTATTTCGGATTTCTTATTGAAAGGACAAAATATGATCCACTTGGCAGGTGGATGTCTGATTTTTGGGATGGGAGCTGGCCTGCTCTGTAGAAAGGATGTATCTGTGCAGAAGCAGGATGGTGGGAATCCAGAGGGTTTTTGTATGTTCCTTTCATCATTTGCTGTGGGAATTACGAATCCGGCGGCAATCCTTACATTTTTGTTTGCATTTTCCTGGCTTGGGATTCAGGGAAAAAGCAGCTTGACAGAGGGATGCCTCCTGGTGGCTGGTGTTTTTGCGGGGACGTATTTCTGGTGGGGAATGCTGACAGCCGGAACACAGATTTTAAAGAAAAAAGCCCGGCATATTGATCTGAAAAAGATAAATAAAGCATTTGGAGTATTATTGTCCGTGATTGGCCTGGCTGTATTGGCTGGTCTGTTTGTATAAACTTTAAGCCAGGCCGCTTGGACAGATATTTTCTGAAAAGGAGAGCAGGAGGTTGAAAACAAAAAAATATATAGGGACTGTCCTTGTAATATTTTCCCTGCTTCTATTGGCCGGATGCGGGGCAATGGGCGGTACAGATGAAGGTGAAAATTCAAAGATACAGGCACAGGACACAGAGGAAGAATCATCTGGCCAAAATGAAGAAACAGAAACCCTAAAGGATACCTCTATACCATTCGGCAAGAATAAGGAAACCCGAAAGGATACGGATACAAAAGAGGATGCTGATGTGGAAGAAAAACAGATCGCAATCGAAGTGAATGGGCAAAGTTTTTCGGCAAAATTATATAATAATGCTGCTGCGGCCGCCCTTTGGGAAAAGCTCCCTATGGTTTTGGATATGGAGGAGATGAATGGGAATGAAAAATATTTTTTTATGGAAGATACTTTCCCGACGGACACAGAAGATATTGGAGATATACATACCGGGGATATTATGCTGTACGGGGATGACTGCTTGGTGCTGTTTTTTCAGGACTTTTCCACATCTTACCGTTATACGAGGATTGGATACATAGAAGACCAGAAAGGGTTTGCAGATGCGCTTTCAGACGGCACAGTAGAGATCAGGTTCTATATAGAAGAATAATATCAGGAGGAAATCAATGGGCAGTTTTATTTATATGAAAAAAGTGGCAGCAGTAATATTGACGCTTTCATTGATGCTTTGTGGTATTTTACAGCCCGTACCGGTAAATGCTGAAAATATAGCGGCAGAAGAAAAAATATACATCCGGATAACGGCTGGAAACCAGGAATTTTCAGCAGTATTTTATGATAACCAAACAACGCAGGCATTATTGGAGCGTATGCCGTTTACATTTGATATGAACGAACTGAATGGGAATGAGAAATTTTATTATCTGCCAGACAGCTTTCCGACAGACACACAGGCGGTGGGCAGTATCCATGCCGGGGATATTATGTTGTATGGCGCAAGCTGTCTGGTGCTTTTTTACGAGGATTTCAATACTTCCTATCGTTATACACCGTTGGGATATATCGAAGATCCGGACGGTCTTGCGAAAGCGCTGGGCGCAGGAGCTGTAACTGTGTCCTTTGCCAGGGAGGGAGCAGAAGTTCCGGGAATCAGGGATGAGCTGCAGAAACTTTATGAAAACCTGGCAAGTACACCGGAAGAAATTTATACTTATGTAAGTTTCCAGGATTTTATAAGTGCGCTGCAGGATGCAAAAGAAATATTGGAAAACAGCGCTGCTGGAGCTGACGAAATGCAGGAAGTGTATGGCAATCTCCAGTCAGCATATCATGCGCTGGCCACATTGGAATCTGTCTTTGAAACAGAGATCGCAAAGCACCAAAAGCCTGAAAATGAAAAAGAACGGTATGATCCTGATAGCTGGGAGGCATATTGGAAGGTATTAAAGGAGGCGGAAGATTTAAAAGAAACAGGGCAATATACACAAGAAGAAATGGAACAGAAATTGATGGTTCTTAAAGTAGCTCTTGAAAATCTGAAAAGAATAGATAGCACGATACCAATAGAGCCGGAAGAACCTGAGGAGCCATCTGTCTCAATAGAGCCGGAAGAACCACAGAAACCAGTGACGGATCCCCAAAAACCTGTGCAGCAGGAAGTGAAAATAAAGTCGATTCGGCTTTCTGGAGGGGTGACAAAACTTGCGAAAGGAAAAAAAGTGTCTTTGAAAGCATCTATTTCACCCCAAAAGGCATCAGATAAAAACCTAATATGGACATCTTCCAATAAAAAAGTTGCAGCAGTGAGCAAAAATGGCGTAGTGACTGGAAAAAAGAAAGGGACGGCAGTCATTACTGCATTTGCCACAGACGGTTCAGGTAAAAAAGGGATTTACCGGATTACGGTTGTCCCACATGCAGTGAATAAAATTTCAATCAAAACGAATAGCAGGACATTAAAAGCGGGAAAGAGGATGTCCTTAAAAACATCCGTTTCCGCCACCGGAAAGGATGCGAATAAAAAAATAATCTGGTCGTCATCAGATCCACGTTATGCAAGTGTAAATTCCAGGGGAGTGGTAACGGCAAAAAAGCAGGTAAAGGGAAATCCGTTTCGGTCACAGCAAAAGCGACGGATGGCAGTAAAAAGAAAGCAGCAATAAGATTAAAGATTCGATAGGAGGCCGGAATGGAGAGTATATTTGACAGACAGGTAGAACGAAGGAATACAGGAAGCTTGAAGTGGGATGTGCCAGAGGGGGAACTTCCCATGTGGGTGGCTGATATGGATTTTGAAACAGCGCCGGAGATCCGTGCCGCGATCATGGAGAGGGCAGAGCATGGCATCTTTGGCTACTCGATCATCCCGGAGGAATGGAGCCAGGCATATATCGGCTGGTGGGCCGGGCGGCATGGGTTTTTGATGGAAAAGGAATGGCTTATTTTCTGCACAGGGGTTGTGCCAGCCATTTCCAGTATTGTACGCAAGCTGACGACGCCAGGGGAAAATGTGTTGATCCAGACGCCGGTGTATAATATTTTCTTCAATTCTATTTTGAATAATGGAAGGAATGTTTTAGAAAGCCCGCTGATCTACGATGGGGGAGCATATCAGATGGATTTTGCCGATTTAGAGAGGAAACTGGCAGATCCCCAGACGACGATGATGATCTTATGCAACCCACATAATCCAGTGGGCAAGTTCTGGGATAAGGAAACGCTTGCCCGCATCGGGGAACTGTGCTGGAAACACCATGTGATCGTGGTTTCGGATGAGATCCATTGCGATCTGACAGAACCCGGAATGGGCTATATACCGTTTGCATCTGTTTCCGAAAAATGCCGGGAGAACAGTATCATCTGCATCGCCCCAACAAAGGCGTTTAACCTGGCAGGGATCCAGACTGCCGCAGTGGCTGTCCCAAACGAGGTTTTGCGGCATAAAGTATGGAGGGGACTCAATACGGATGAAGTGGCAGAGCCAAACGCCTTTGCCATAGGAGCGGCAGTCACTGCGTTTGCGAAGGGCGGGGCATGGCTGGATGCATTGCGGGATTATATTTCAGAAAACAGACGGCTTGCTGCGGATTTCATACGGGAAAATATACCGAATATAAAGGCCGTACCGTCACAGGCAACTTATTTATTGTGGCTGGACTGCCGCAAGGTGACAGGATGTGATGCCAAATTGTGCAGATACATAAGGGAAGCAACCGGGCTGTATCTATCGGAAGGAAGCCAGTACGGAAAAGCCGGGGAAGGATTTTTGCGGATGAATCTTGCATGTCAAAAGAGTAAACTCCATGATGGGCTTGAACGTTTACAAAAAGGCGTGGCGGGTTATGAAGTTTGGGTGTCGGATTTGAGTCCGTAAAGTGGTACATAAATGGCTCTGATTATCCGGCATGGACATAAATGAGTTTTCCATTTTTGTCCAGGGCAAGGAAATGATTGAAATTAGCAGCGATATCAACAATATCCGATAATGATTCTATAGCGTTTCCTGATGAATCTTGATAACGCCATCCGGACGAAAAATTAACCCTGCCGGATTTGTCCAAGGAGGCCGCGAAACAACTGCCACACACTACCTTCACAATATGTCCCCATTTCCTGACATCCTCTAACGGCTTCCCATCAATACTTGCGTATACGGTACCGGATCTGCTTAATATTGCTATCGTGGTTTCAGAATAATAACATCCGAACGCCGCTATCTGCACAGCATTTTCTCTGAATTCTTCAGGGATATCAACAATATAATTTTTTTCACCAATCACAACATTGCCGTTGGTGGTCATGCCTATGGGGAAGCAGAAGGTCAGCGCGATATCCGCAATATTTTGCCAATTCTTCAACACATGATTGTATGAAGTGCATTCAAAGCGCTTGTCTTCGGCGCCGATGACCCTACCGTTGGGCATCAACATTGCGGAATGTGCCTCGCAGGCAAAAAGTTTCTCTCCGCCCTGCCAATTGAGACTTTGCGCGTGAACGCCCTGCCTTCTTTCCCCGCCGCATACCACTGTACCGTTTCCGCGAAGCCCGAGAATGTGATCGAATCCTACCGCAATATCGACAATATCGTGAAATTCCGGTAGCTCCATCGTCTTTTTGCTATATATGTCGACGCACTGCACTGTGCCGTCCTCTCGCAGCAATACATAAATATCCCTTCCAATGGCCATCTTCTTTAAATTTGTAATCAAGTCTGCGGAACGTTCGTCGTCCGTCTGTTTCGCAGCAGGCACAAAACCGTCGAGAATTTCATGGAACGCCTTAAAATTTGAATTACCGCTTGAGTTGTGATCACACTTGACCGCGAAGCAAATCCGTTGAAAAGCGCCGATGAATTCTCTCTCGCAGAGGACTTCTCTGAACAACTCAGCCACATGTTTTGGAGGATTTCTGAACGCACCGCAGCCCAGCGCCCCGAGGACAAGATTTCGCTGATTATTATCAATGGCAATACGGAAAATCGTCCTGATCTTGTTTTTAACGCCTTCAACGAGGCGTGACGCTATACGTGTTTCGCCGTTTGCCGTCTCAAGCGCTGGTGAATTCATTCCGGGAACAGCTATCATGTTTACCTGCCAAGGTTTTGAGAGCAATGGATATCCATTTTCCTCATTGCCTCTGAACACCGTCACAGATGGGGAAAAAACGCCTCCGAAATTGCGGTCGAGTGGATACTGGCAATGTGACTTGACCAAACCGTATTTCCGGGCATAAGCTGCATACTGATAAAGTGATTTGAAATAGTCTGTGCATCGGAAAAGATATTCTTCCTGCGCTCCCGCGCCTTTGTGCACTCCTCCGCCGGGATTCCGACGGCTTGCCATGTTAAGTACGCTGACCTCTATCTCCTCGGAAACCCATTTATGCGCGGCATCTAAACAATCATCTGTTACAACGCTGATTTCCACCGGCGCGGTCAACGGTATGTATGGCGGGTGAAACTTTTTGTCATAGAAACGGCTCTGTCGGAGCAGTTTTGGACTGCTTTCCATCAATATAGTAGTTCCGTCCGATAGGGTGTAGCCCTCATCGTGGACAGCATCCAAGGTGTTTTCCCAGACCTCTTGCCGCAAAGCTCGATAGTTGACCTTTGTATCAGAACGAAATCTTTTCAGCCAGCTCTCAGAATCCCACTGGTGCAGTTTATCGCTGGAAATATATTCCAATTCATGCTCGCTGGCGAAACGGTGGGCGAACGATCCTCTTGGCGCACATATTGCAGTATGCACCCAAAATTCGCTTTCAAAAGCCTCTGGGTCTATATGAGTTAAAGTTCCGGGAATCGTTACTTTTACTTCTGTATCCGAGAATGCATATTTCTCAATGTATTTGATGCTGTCAGGGAGAATAACCTCAGAAAGAGAGCTCAAACAAAAAGCGGCCCTTGATATTATGCGTACCGTGTCGGGTAAAACTACTCTTCCGGTTTTTTTTCGCGGACAGTCGATAACGGTATCCATGGCTTTATTGTATAGTATCCCGTCATAAGCGGACAGCCAACAGTTATCAGCATCAACTATCCATTGCTCAAGACCATCTAAACCTCGAAAATCGCAATTTTTATAAGTAGACGGTATATGAACTCTCAAGACATTGCCGGAAACATAGCAGGGGTTCCCATACTTATTGCCTGCCGATACGACCCGCTTACCTTCCGGGCTGAAATCCGGAAGATAAAGATCGGCGACTTCCGGCGGTATTGAGATTCTTGTCAAATTACAGGTTCCGTCGTCATTGTTTTCATATTTAAATAATATCGAATCATTCATATTGCTTAATCTTAATACTCCTTTAAAATATGTAATATAGAATCATATGATGTTATAGCCTAACATTTCTATAGTAAACGACAGAACTTCTTGTACTTGGGCGATTTGGAGCGCCTTGAAGCGCCATGGCTTTGAGTAAGCCAAGCGCAAAAATCAATGTCGTTCACTATACGAAAGCATCCTAATCCATTCATCTTTCCTCCAAACAGCTTCTCGAACAAGCCCATCATTGCTCACGCCCTTCCTCTGTGAAATGCGTGTTTGATTATTTCTGTGTATTCTGAATGAAAAACCTGTAATACCCCCGTGGAAATAGAATTCCAGATTCAATCGAACTCATACAGATTTCAATCTCATCACTCGCTACCGACAATTCCGTCTTGCAGCCATCTTTCCAGTCAGGGGACATCAAGCCCACTTCTCCAGATGTATCGGTGGCTACCACACTGCCGCAGTCCAAATAGATATTATGATGCTCCTTGTCATACTCGCCGTTTCCGATCAGAACATTGGGAGATACATGTGTGTGTCCGGACAGGAAGATAACCCGTCCCTTTCGATCCACAATCTCCTGAATTCTTCTATTCTTGTGTAAATATGGCTGACCTGTATTCCTGTTCGGATTGTGAGCCAGCAACGGAGCGTGGCACAGGACTATGTGCCAAGAGGCCGATGCGGTTTCCATATGAGCCTCCAGCCAGTCAATTTGTTTCTCCTCGGGAAATATAAACATTCTTTTGGTGGTCACACACTGCAGCCCGATTACATCCAAGTCTCCAACCTGGACCGAATAGGCCCGGCCATCGGGAGCATATGAAACGGCATATCCTTTTTCCTCAGCCTTCTCCAGCAGATACCTTTGAAAGTCTGCATAGTTCCTGCAGCCGTCAGAGCTGTCTCCTGGAAAAACGTGAAGTACATCATGATTCCCCGTCACAGGGAGTATCGTCTTATCTGGCACGGACTCCGCTATACATGCCTTGAACCTGTCAAACTGCTCACGAAGTCCGTCATTGGTCGAATCGCCAAGGAGAAGGATCGTATCGCTTTTTGTTGCCTTCAAAGCTCGAGTGATCTTCCACGGCTTCGCTGAAAGATGAAGATCCGTCAGGATGGAGAAGCGTTTCATATCGCTCGGTGATGCATCGGAAGGCCTGTATCGATCTGGCAACTCAACGGACGCATCCTCAAAAGATATAAAGTCGTGCGTAAAGCAGCGTGCCCAGACATGTGTAACACCCTTCGGTATGCCGCGTTTACCCGAGAAGAAGAATGTGCCGTTTCCCGCCGGATCAATCGGAACATAAGTGAATGGCCCCCAATTATCTAACGGACCATCCTTGCTGCCCCAGCGAAGAACGGCAAGGATAAATCCCTTGGCTTTGACGATATATTTCCCCTGCGCACATCCCGGCCAGATTAAGCTTGTCTGAATCTTGATCATCTATTTATCACTCCTCATCAGTTTCGTCCAGTATATCTTACGTCCTGGGTAATTTGGTCAGCAGTCTTGCATGTCCACTACAGTACTTCCTGCTCCAGTCTTTGTCCAGATCATCATCGCCATACATTGGGCAGCCGTAGCACAGGTCATCAGCCATTTCCAGAAGGACATCCTTCATTTCCAGATTAATCTTCCACTTCTCTTCGATTGCCTCATATCCAAGCCAGGAACCGAGAATATTGCCTGTTATCGCACCGGTAGAGTCACTGTCGCCGCTATGGTTGACCGCCGCGGCAACGGCCTTGCTGAAATCATCCGAATAACGCAGACCGCAATAGATAGCGATTGCAAGCGCCTCGTCCCCGGTCCAGCCTTCACCGATGGCTCTGATATGTTCTTCATCAAAACCCTCTTGCGCAGCCAGCGCTTCAGCCTTTCCGATCAGTTTTCCCATGGCGGCGAGATCTTCTTTGGGGACTTTGGCTTTGAACAGATCGTTAACCGTTGACCACGCCCCATCCACAGCTTCACGCAAGGTCAGTCCATCCCGGCCATACACCCCAAGACTAATGATGTGGGTCAGGATGGCGGCAGGAAGATACCCCAGCGGATGTCCATGCGTGATCGCTGCGATCTCAGCCCCATCCTCATCCAATGCCCGCTGATCTGGATGAATTCCCGGCTTGTAATGCAGCGCAAGGGGGGTCACTCTCATGACGCCGCCGCATCCTTTGCTGGAATTGAGCGGAGCATCTATGCTGCCCATTTTTCCGGTCCTCAAGGCTGACAGACAAGTTGTTCCTGGAGCGCGGTCACGATGCAGCTCTGGAATCTCAAACAGCCAGCAGTGGTGAGCCTGATTCTGGTCCGCACCCCATTCCTGCGTCTTCAGCCACTCCTTATAGGCGATATGTACATAATTGGCAATGGTTTCTTGGACGCCTTTCAGGCGCCCTTGCGTTTCACCGATCAGGATTCCGTTTGCCGTGAAAAGGCTCATCTGCGTATCGTCCGAAAACACGGCTGTGCCAGTTTCAAAATCAAGATCGTATTTCTGGATGCCTTCCACTCCATATTTCTTCTGGATTGCTTTCCATGACATGAACTCAATTGGGTAACCCAGCGCGTCACCGATTGCGCCGCCGGCCAGTCCGCCTCTGATCTTATCCAGATATGGATATCGCTCGGATCTGTGTTTGTCAGTTCCGGCCTTTACCTCTGGACGATGCTTTGTGAAAATTTTCTTATCCATTTTGTTCTCCTTCAATTCCTCACAAATTTTCATAAGAATTTTACCCCGGTGGTTTTCACCCTGTCCGGTGCGTGTATCAGCGCTCCAGCAGATATCGCCCCAATGATTGCCTTAGACCAGCGCCTTATCGCCGGTTGCCAGCGGCTTTGCGGCCAATTCCGGGCGCTGTGTGAACTTGGCCCTCACGATTTCCGCCATAATCCCAACCTTTACAGCTTTCCAGTCGGGCCGCAGCTGGACGCGCCGTCCGGCCGCTTGCTTTTGTCGGGGCCATATTCCGTGATACACTTCTGCGCCTGGAACGAGGCTTCATTGCTGCTGTAAACGAGGCCGCCGTACTCGACTTCATAGAAGTTGCTTGGGAAGCGATACTGCTCCTCGTGAAAATCCGTAATGCTGTTTCACGGCAGTTTTCCGCTGAAACTCATGATTTTCCAGGCCGCCTCTGTTACAAGTTCTCTGGCGCTTTGATCCATCTTATGAATCTTTTCCCAGAACGCGCTGAAGCTAATTGCGTTGATTTCATCAGGTGCATCGAATACAGTAAACCGGTTCCAATACTCTGCCCAATACGGTCGAATGCCTTTAATCTTCTCAAGATCATCCTCACCGCGCTTGGCCACAAGGATGTAGAACCGGTCAAGAAGCTCATCGATCCGATGCCATCGGGGAAGAATATACAGCTTGTCACTTCCCGTGACAAAGTATATCTTCGTGTCAGGGAATTCCGCCTGGAATTCCTCCAGCATTTCATAAGCATAGCCACACTTCGCCTTTAGCATTTGGATGCAGTTTACAGAGATTCGGCTGTCAGTCTTGCAGAAGCTCTCAACATCGTCAGCCGAAGGGATTCGAGCAACGTGTCCTGCGGGCGCTCCTGATGCTTCATCTTCTTGATTCGCCCTATCCGCTCCACTTTATCCCATCCAGTGTGCCTAGCGCCGCTGGCTAACCCATTTTACCATAGTCGAAAAGGCCGTGGCAACACGATTTTTACCTATAGCGTGTTTGAAAATTAAATAGTAGCAGGGTCTAATTCCCCATAGCTTGCTGCGGGGTCGTTCATCGCGGACGCGCTCTCGACCGTTGGCGCATTTTTAAGACCCATGCACACCATGACTTATTTTATCCTGTTGTTCGCGGATGAATCGACAGGAAATCTTGACAGCCGTACCGAGGCAGACATTATGGATCTATTGCAGGAGATCAACCGGTAAAGCGGGCAACGATCATCATGGTCACGCATTCGCCGGAAGCCGCAAAGAGCAGCAGCCGGATCATTACAGTGCGTGACGGGATGATCGCATAGCCTGTTACATCTCCTTCATTTGGGTCAAATCGTTCATATAATACCCTTGTGGTACAAAAAAATAATGAAAAAACTATTGACCGATGGTTACGACCGGTTGATATAATATGAAAAAAATAACAAAAAGGAGGATGAGGATGAAAAGGAGGATCGGGAGTATCTTACTCGTATTTCTCATGGCGCTCAGCATTTTTGGGAGCGGCAGCCTGCCTGCGAGCGCGGCAGGAAAGATACGGCTGAATAAGACGGCCATAACGCTGCAGGTGGGGCAAAAATACCGGCTTTCCGTGAGGAATATGCCGAAAAACGGGAAAGTCACCTGGACGAGCGCTCCGAGAGCGAGAGCCACTGTTTCCAAAAGAGGCGTTGTTACGGCCAAGAAGCAGGGCAGGGCCACCATCAAGGCAAGGCTGACTTACATGAGCGGCAGAAAGAAACGGACAAGGACGCTCTCCTGCCGTGTGACGATCACAAGGAAGGCGAGGGCTTCTGGAAAGAGCTTAGTCGTATATTTCAGCGCGCCCGTGCAGGAGCGCAGCGGGGAGATAGACGGGATCTCTTCAGCGAGCCGGACGGCCAGGGGGAGGACTTATAAGGGGAACACGGAGTACGTCGCGGAGCTGATCGGCAAGGAGACAAAGGCGGATCTGTTTGAGATCGTGCCGCAGAACGCTTACGCGGACACCTATGACCGGATGGTCCAGCGGGCAGAGGAAGAACAGGAAAAGAACGAACGCCCGGCGATCAAGGGTAGAATCAAAAACATCGCACAGTATGACACGATCTATGTGGGCTATCCGATCTGGTGGTCAGACATGCCCCAGATCATGTACACGTTTTTTGACTCTTACGATCTGAAAGGGAAAGATATCATCCCGTTCTGCACCCATGCGGGAAGCGGGCTTTCCGGCACTGTCGGGAGGATAAAAAAACTGGAACCGCAGGCCACGGTGTATAAAGGGCTGGAACTCTACCGGACGGACGTGACGGGCAGCGATACAAAAGTGCGGTCGTGGATCCAGAAAAGAGCAAAGTAAGGAAAAAAGACCGTGTATCCATCCAGGGACAGCCCCTGACGGATACACGGTCTTTACGTTCATCATTCTTCTGTCCGGATGAGGTTGCTCACATAGGGGCGCTGCCCGGAGAGCACTTCGTCGTAGAAATGCTGTTTCCAGTCGATGTAAGCGACGCTCTCCTCCAATTCTCTTATGGAGAGGCGCAGCGACTCCTGTTTTTTTGCCAGCATCTCTTTCCTTGGGATGATGGTGGATTCCCCCTGGAGGCAGAGCTCCAGGTATCTTTTCATTTCCTGGATGGTCAGGCCGCATTTTTTCAGACAGGTCAAGTCTTTGATCCATCGCACATCTCTTT
The DNA here is from genome assembly GCA_964407765.1 of uncultured Lachnospiraceae bacterium. Classification (GTDB taxonomy): domain Bacteria; phylum Bacillota; class Clostridia; order Lachnospirales; family Lachnospiraceae; genus MGBC164599. Next base: position 26,236 of record CAYOWU010000006.1, on the reverse strand, counting down.
CATCGAAGATACGCCGGTTGTTGCGGTCGCGCTTGACGTTCGGGACCAGCCTTTCATTGCAGTAATATTTTAAGGTCTGATAGGTCATGTTGAGTTCCCGGCAGACCTGCATCATCGTATACATCGTCATTTCCTCCTGTATCGTTCACAAAAAAGTCACATTTTTTTGAGATAAAACTCTTGACCGATAGTAACGACCGTAGAGTATGATCGGTTGCAGGAAGCGATAGAAACAACCTTATTGTAGCATGAAAAAAATAAGATCGCAAGGAAACATTGAAGCGAAAGATTTAGTAAAAGATTTAGCAGGAGGGATCAGCGATGGACAGATTTGTATTTTCGTATCCGACAAAGGTTTATTTTGGGAAAGACAGCGCGCAGCAGGCTTTTGGCGCGGAGCTCGGCAAGGTGGGCGGGACGGTGATGCTGGCCTACGGCGGCGGCTCCATCAAAAAGAACGGCATTTATGATGAGATGAGAGAGAGACTTTCCCAGGCGGGCAAAAAAGTGGTGGACTTTTCCGGCATCATGCCGAATCCCACCTACGCAAAAGTGCAGGAAGGCGCGGCCCTTGCCCGTGCGCGCCATGTGGACTTTATCCTGGCGGTGGGCGGCGGCAGTGTGATCGATTGCTGTAAGGTGATCTCTGCGCAGGCCGTTCTGGACGAGGATATCTGGGACATGGAGTACGGCAGAGGACAGTTCCCCACAGCCGGGATCCCCATGGGTGCGGTCGTGACGGCCTCCGGCACCGGTGCGGAGATGAACGCGGGCGCGGTGCTCACGTATGAGGAGAAGAAATGGAAAGGCCCGGTCTTTGGGACCGCAGCGTCCTTTGCCGTTCTCGATCCGGCCTATATCATGTCGGTGCCGCCCATGCAGGTGTTTTCCGGGGCCTTTGACACCTTGAGCCATGCCATGGAGACTTATCTGGGAGATTCCGACAGGGATAACGTATCCGATGATGTGGCGTTGGCGATCATGCGCAACACGGTGGTCAATATGCGCCGCCTTCTGACAGACATCAATGACATGGAGGCCCGGAGCAATCTGATGTGGGATTCCGCCATGGCGGAAAACGGGATCTTAAAATGCGGCCGCCTGACTGATTTTCAGGCGCATCAGATTGAGCATCAACTGGGGGCCTATACGGACTGCAACCACGGGCAGGGGCTGGCGGTGATCCATCCCGCATACTACCGCCGTATCCTGAAGGACGCGCCGGATAAATTTGCCCGGATGGCAAAAGAGGTGTTCGGGGCGGACACGGCCGCGGCGGGGGTGGACGCCCTGGAGGACTTTATCAGAGAATGCGGCCTGCCGACGAAGATGAGCCAGTTGAACTCCCGTGTGCAGATCACGCCGGAAGTGCTGCGGCAGGTGGCGGATACCTGCAACATCATAAAATGCAACCCCCGCGAACTCAGCCGGGATGAGATTTACGAGATCTTGCTGGAATGTCTGTAAGGAGAGAGGAACTTGGAGCACAGAAAGAAATGGATCACTGTGGGGATCGCGGTGATCGTGGCCGTGGCCCTTGTTTTTGTCAGATATGATGCGGATCGCTCTCCGTCTGCATCCGGAGATCTGGCGGATCCTCCGCCGACCGAGCTGCATGTCGGAGAACTGAAGGAGGAGGTTCAAAAGAAGGAAGTTCCCAAGAAGGAAGTCCAAACGGAGGAGGTTCCAAAGGAGGAGATCGCAGAGGAGATCCAGGAGGAAGGCACAGAGATCCTCGGATATGAGGATCTTCCCACCTATACTTGGCAGCGGCAGGAAATAGAGCTGGAGGACCAGGGACAGAAGATCTATGGCGTGGCCTATATCCCGGACACGGAGAACGAAAAAGTCCCCCTCGTTCTCTGCGCCCACGGACTCGGCGGTTCCTATCGGTCCAATGCCGCCTATGCCGAGCAGTTGGCAAGTCATGGCGTAGCCGCCTATTGTTTTGACTTCCGAGGCGGAGGCGGGAGCGAAAGTGACGGAGATCCCACAGAGATGTCTGTGATGACGGAGGTCTCCGACCTTGAGGTCGTCCTGGAAGCGGCGTCCGGATGGACGTTTGTGGACAGGGAGCGGATCGTGCTGCTGGGCGCAAGTCAGGGTGGGATCGTTTCCGCGATCACGGCGGCGAGGCATACGGATGCGATCGCAGGCCTCGTGCTGCTGTATCCGGCCTTTTTGATCGGGGACGTCGTGCATGAACAATTTGGTTCTCCGGAAGAAGCGCCGGAGAGGTTTCAGTTTCTCTGGATCACGGTGGGACGCCCTTATGTGGAGGACATGTGGGATTACGATGTGTATGAGGAGATCAGGAACTATACAGGGAAAGTCCTGCTCCTGCACGGCACCGTTGACGAGATCGTGCCGATCTCCTATTCGGACCGGGCGGCAAAGGTTTACGAGAATGTGGACTATCATGTGCTCGACGGAGCGGGGCATGGATTTCAGGACGGCTATTTTGATGAATCTGTAAGGTATGTCTTTGCGTACCTGCAGGAAATAGGGATCATCTGAGGAGGAGTATATGAACAGACCATACATCATCTGTCACATTTTGAGCGCGCTGGACGGAAAGATCGCCGGGGAATTTATGGGGACTGAGAGCGCCCGGTCCGTCGGCGGAGAATATGCCCGGATCCGGGAGGGATTTCATGCGGACGCATGGCTCTACGGAACGGTGACGACGAAGGAGTTCACGGAATACAGAAGACCGGAACTGGGACCGGTGACGGAAGAGATCCCGCCGGGAGATTTTGTTGCGGAGAAAGGCGCAGAGTTTTATCATATCTCGGTGGACACGAAGGGCGAGGTCGGGTGGGCATCGGGAACGTTCCGAAAAGCGGGAAGGCCGGACGCCCATGTGATCGAGATCCTGACAGAGGAGACAGCCCCCGCATACAAAGCATATCTGCGGCGGAGGGGTCGTCAACTGGACATTTTTACAGCAGGGTCTGATAGACGAACTGAGCCTTCTGCTCGCCCCTGCCGCCGATGGCAGTCCCACGTCGGTGACGGTGTTTGAAAAGTCCGATCTTCTGCCTCCATCGGCTCCAGTGGAGTTTCAGCTAAAAGAGGTGGAGCGGCTCAAAGGCGACGGGATACATCTGACCTATCTGGTAAAGAAAAAAGATCGATGAAAGGATGGCGCATGATGAAGATGAGAAAACATATCTTGCTGCTCACATTCGTGTTGCTATTTAGTTTTGTACTGGCGGCCTGCGGCAGCAAAGGGGAGGCGCCGCAAACGGAAAGCGCGGAGCTTTCAAAGGAGACGGAGACAGCGGAGATGAAACCGGAGGATACGGCCGAAGGCGGCGGGAACATCTTGGTCGCATATTTTTCCCATACGGGCAATACAAAGGAAGTGGCGCAGACGATCGCTGAATATACGGGAGGAGAACTGGCGGAGATCAAGCGCGCAGAAGAGTACGGGGATCTGCAGGAAGAAGCAAAAGCGGAGATCCAGGACGGGATACACCCGGAGATCACGGTGTCTGGCAGCAGCGTGGCGGATCACGATACAGTCTTTGTCGGATATCCGATCTGGTGGGATGAAGCCCCGGCCATGATCGCGACCTTCCTTGCGGAAAATGACTTTTCAGGCAAAACGATCGTCCCGTTCTGCACCAGCGCCAGCGATGACATTGACAACAGCCTCCATATATTCAGCGAGCTCTGCCCGGATGCGACGATCGCGGAGGGGCTTACCGCCAATGATCCTGATGACATCGGACCCTGGCTTGAGAGCCTTGGGATGATGGGATAGAGGAATGAGAAAGGAGAGAGATATCATGAAAAGAGCAACAGTCCTATTTCTTTCGGCCCTGCTGGCTTTTTCTCTGACGGCCTGTGGGAGCGGCAGTCAGGACGGGGGAACGGATACGCAGGAGAAGAGTCAGGCCGCAGATCCGACTGCCGGGTCGGAGGATAACGAGCAGGAGAGCGCAGGAGAAGACCCGGATCCAGGAACGAAAGACGGGGATACGGCCGCGGCAGGCGGCGGAAATATCCTGGTGGCCTATTTCTCCGTTATGGAAACGGACGGTGTGGACACAGTGACCGGCGCCAGCCGTGTGGCGGTGGACGGAGAGACTTTGGGAAATGACCAGTATATCGCGCAGATCATCCAGCGGGAGACGGGCGGCGATCTGTTCCCGATCGAAACGGTGCAGGAGTATCCGACGACGCATGGACCGCTTTTGGATTTTGCATATGAGGAAAAAGCGGAGAATGCCAGGCCGGAGCTTGCGACGCATATCGAGGATCCGGACAGCTACGACGTGATCTTCTTAGGTTTTCCCAACTGGAACGCGGACCTTCCCATGCCGCTCTATACGTTCCTTGAGGAATACGATCTTGGCGGCAAGACGATCATCCCGTTTACCACACATGGCGGGAGCGGATTTTCCGGGACGATCCAGACGATCGCTGAGCTGCAGCCGGATGCGACCGTAGTCACGGAGGGTCTCTCCATCCCCAGAGACAGCGTGCCGGGTGCAGAGAGCGAGGTCGTAGACTGGGTAAATGGACTAGGACTTTAGTTAGATGAAAAAAGAATTTATATGCAAGATCGTGATCGATGCGGTCATGACCGTTTTACTGCTGCTCTTGATGGCGCGCCAGATCACCGGGGAAACGGCCCATGAATGGCTGGGAGCGGGGATGTTTGTCCTGTGGATCGCCCATCACATCCTGAACCGGAACTGGTACAGACGCTTGTTTAAAAGAACATACACCCCTGCGCGGATCCTGCAGGTCCTCACGGATGCCGCTGTATTTTTCGCCATGCTGGGACTGATGGTGAGCGGAGTGATCCTGTCAAGAGAGGTCTTTGACTTCCTGCCGATCTCGGGCGGTGTGGCGTTTGCCCGCTCCCTTCATATCGTATCTGCCTTTTGGGGATTTACGCTGATGGCGTTTCATCTGGGACTGCACTGGGATATGGTCCTGGCAATGGCGCGAAAAGCTCTCGGAGCGGCTCCCTCGAAGCCTGTGCGTTTTCTCCTGCGCACGGCGGCGGTCCTCATCGCGGGATATGGCGTTTATGCCTTTGGAAAAGATCAGATCCCATCCTATATGTTTTTACAGACACATTTTGTTTTCTTTGACTTTGAAAGACCTGCATGGATCTTTTTTATGGAATATATCGCGATCATGGGTCTGTTCGTTTTTCTGGCCCATTTTATCTCCAAAAGGATACAGGGAGTAAGACCAGACAATAGAGATTAAAATGGAAGAGCGCCAAACACGGATGTTGGCGGCGGACTGTCAAAAGCATGTTTGTGTCAGCATGAAGATGGAAAGAGCAAGCGTTGCAAAGTGGATAAACACATAAAGAAACCAGAAACGTAAAATGAAGTGCGCAAGTTAGAAATATATCAAATCTAACTGCGCGCTTTATTTTTTCGGATGGTGAGCCGAGATTTTTAATGACATGAATGTCTCTTTACGCTATACTGTTTATTAAGCGCATATAACTGCAATGAATGAAAGGTAAAAGTATAAAAATAAAAAGGAAGAGTAGGCATGGAGTATAACGCAAGCGCGACTAAGCATCTTTTTTGGTTCGTTGAGACCAGAGAAACCGCCCGGCTTCTTGGAAATCATTCCATGGATGAGGTCAGGCGGATCATAATAGATGAAAATTTATATCGACAGAAATCGCGGGCCAGATTGATCAATGAATTTGGATGCATCCGAAAGCGGCTGGAAGCGCTGCCGGACGAGCTTTGTAAAATGCTCATTACAGCGGATATTCATACCGGGAAGCTCATCGCTTTTATTGGATGCATGGCGTCGGACCGATTGCTTTTTGACCTGGTGTATGAGGTATATCGAAAGAAAATATATCTTGGTGAGCCAAACATTACGGACGCGGACCTGAATGTTTTTTTTAAGGATAAGCGGGATCAGAACGAAAAAGTGGCGGTGTTTACAGACGCATCCATAAAGAAACTGAAGCAGGTGTATTGTAAGTACATGTTTGAGGCGGGGCTGCTTGCCGGAAAAATCCCGGAAAAGCAGGTGGTTAAGCCTTATATAGATTCGGAGCTTTGTTTTGCGCTTCAGAGGAATGCGATGGACAAATATTTAGCGGGGCTGACAGGGAGCTGAATGTTCAGTGGATATTTTGCGGCGACCGTAACAAAATGGAGACAAAATGATAGAGTTTAACGAGCGTTTAGATAAAATCTGGGAGCGGATCTCGGATGCGGATTTCTTGGCGAACAGGGGTGTTGCCAACGAAGTCCGTTATTATGTATTTGAGTATGAACCATGGGACGAGCTTATAGTCCGTGACAAGATAAGGGCATTGAAAGAGCGAAATGATCCGGCGGCGGATGGATTTCAGATCATAGAGTACGATCTTTATGAGATGGTGATCCAGATCCTGGAAGAAAAAGGGTATCTGGAAAAATGCATACGGTTTGAAGAACAAAAGGGCATGGAATATCTGTACACGGCAGTGACGAAGATGCTCAGGCTTACAAATGATGACAATCTGATCGTACATCGGATCCTGAAAAACACGCCGAAGGATGCAGTGGTTTTTTTAACGGGAGTGGGAAAAATCTTTCCTTTTGTCCGCTCCCACAATGTGCTGAATAACCTGCATCAGGCGTTGGACAGTGTGCCAGTGATCATGTTCTATCCCGGGACGTGGGATGGACAGAGCCTGAGTTTATTTGGGACGATCAAAGACGGAAATTATTACAGAGCATTTCCGCTCATCGTATAGGAGGACGGCAGATGAAGATCCAGGATATGTTTGAAAAAAAGATCACCCGTGAGATCAAAGGCGTGATCAAGGTTGGGCAGAAAGATGATGAAAATGTATACCAGGAGCTGGATGAATATGTGGTCACTGCAGAACTTGAAAAATACATGAACCGCTTTTTTGATGCATATGGTAAAAGCATCACAGGGAGAACGGACAACATGGGCGTATGGATCTCCGGTTTCTTTGGGAGCGGTAAATCTCATTTCCTTAAGATTCTGTCCTATATCCTGAGTGATCGTGTTGTGGAAAACGATGCGGGCGAAAAAAAAGATGCGGTCAGTTTCTTTACCCAGGGCGCAAAAGTCGAAGATGACCAGCTGAAAAACAAGATCGCAAAGGTTGCCGCGCAGAGCGGAAATATTGACGTCATCCTCTTTAATGTGGATTCAAAGAGCGCCACCGACTCAAAGACCAATAAAGAAGCCATCAAAGATGTATTCATGAAAGTGTTTAATGACTATCTGGGATATTGCGGTTCGATCCCATTCCTTGCGGATTTTGAACGCAGACTGGATGAGCAGGGGCAATACGAGGCGTTCAAGACCAGATTTGAAGAGATCGAGGGAACTTCGTGGAGAAAGAGCCGGGAAGATTATTATTTCGTGCAGGATTCGGTCATCCAGGCCATCGTTGATCTTGGCGTCATGAGCGGGGACGCGGCGAAGAACTGGGCTGATCATGCGGAGGAGTCTTACAGCCTTTCAATCGATAAATTTGCGGGATATGTGAAGAGATATTGTGATAAAAAGGGCAAAGATCACCATGTGCTCTTTCTTGTGGATGAGATCGGTCAGTACATCGCCGACGATAGTAAACTCATGCTGAACCTCCAGACGGTGACAGAGGATCTGGGCATAGCCTGCGGCGGCAAGGCGTGGATCATCGTCACTTCACAACAGGATATCGATTCGATCACGGAGACCATGGGTGAGGACTTTTCCAAGATCCAGGGACGTTTTGCCACCAGGATCGCGCTATCGTCCGCAGACGCAGATGAGGTGATCAAGAAGCGTATCCTCTATAAGAAGGCAGAGGTAAGGCCGACGCTCATAGAGCTGTACCGGGAGCAGGAGTCCTCCATTAAGAACATCATCACATTCAGCGAGGGCACGCCGAATATGCCATTATATAAAGATGCGGAGGAATTTGCGGATGTATATCCATTTATCCCGTATCAGTTCGCGCTGGCAGGAAATGTGCTGACGGCGGTCCGTCAGTTCTCTTCCAGCGGAAAGCATCTGGCGGACGGGGAGCGGTCGCTGTTGGCGTTATTTAAAGAAGCTGCCGTGGCTTTTGCGGATGAGAGAGAGGGGATAGTGGTTCCGTTCAATGCATTTTATGGCGCGTTGGACGACTTTATCGACCATACCCACAGGATCGTGATCACGCAGGCATCCAGAAATACCAGACTGAATAACTTCGACGTGGAACTCTTAAAAACGCTTTTTATGACAAAGCATGTCAACAATTTTAAGCGTGATGCAGAGAATCTTACTACTCTTATGATTTCCAGAGTGGATGAGGACCGGCTCACCCTTGCAAAAAAGGTGGAAACATCCTTGCGTGCATTATGTGAGGAAGCCCTGGTGCAAAAAAATGGCGATGAGTATACATTTCTCACCAACGAGGAACAAGAAGCGGAGCTCAGGATCCAGCATTACAACATTGATCCCAAAGATGTGGTGGATCATGTGGCGCAGGTCGCTTTTGAGGAAGCGATCGCATTTCCCAATAATAAGTACAGATACAATGCCCGTTATCAGTTCTCTTTTAATCAGCTGATCGACGACAGAGCGTACAGAAATAATGTTTCGCACAAGATCGGCCTGAGACTTCTCACTGCGTACAGCGGAAAAGAAGATGAGGTCGCGCTCAGTCTGCTGTCCTACCAGGAAAAATGCGTCGTGGTGCGTATGTCGGATGCTTTTGCCTATCTGTCTGAGATCGAAGGCATGAAAAAGATCGAGGCTTTTTTAAACGATCCCACCGCTGCAAATCTGACGGATTTTGACATCATCAGCGCCAATAAGAGAAAAGAACGCGCGCAGAAGGCGAAACGGGTCAGTGAATACATCCAGTTTGCTCTGGAGAAGGCAGATATTTATGTGGCGGGAGAGAAGATCTCCACAAGGTCAAAAAGCGTCACCGCGCGGATCGCGGAGGCTTTTGAAAAGCTGATCAACAGTGAATACCATAAACTTCCATGCATGGAGTCGCAGCCTACACAGGCAGACATCATGGAGATGTTAAAACAGCCGAAGGCGCAGATATCCATCAGCGACCTGGGGCATGGCCGTGAGAAAGACCAGGAGGCGTTAAATTCTGTCCTTGAAGAGATCCGATATGCCGGAAAGAATGCGGCGCAGTATTCCATGAAGCAGGCGTTGGATCAGTTTATGGACCCGCCGTACGGCTATACGGAAGAAAATATAGAATATCTGATCGCCACGCTATACCGCAAGGGACAGATCCGCCTGAAGATCAACAGCGTCATTTACACGCCGGTGAGCACGCCCCCGGAGGATGCGTATAGATACATGACCAAGAGAGAATTTCGTGAAAAGACCTTGCTCGAGATCAAGGAGGCTGCGCCGCAGCGGCATATAAAAGCGGTAAAGGATGTGATCCGGGAGTTCTGTGGAAAGACGGTCACAAGCGATGATCAGGACACGCTGATGCGTGACTACCGCACTCACGCACAGGCAAAGAGAGCAGCCATAGAGACTGTGCTGCGCAATGATCATGGAGTCGATCCGAGACTCCCTGGCAAGAAGATCCTTGAAAAAGCCCTTCGACTCATAGATGACACACTAAAGATCAACGATCCCATCAGCTTCTATAAAAAAGTGGATGAACTGTGCGATGATCTCATTGAGACAGGACTGGATATCGGAGATTTGAACAGTTTTCTCGGCGGCGTGCAAAAGGAAAAGTTTTTGCATGCGCTGAAGATATTAGACATTTATGAAAAGAGTAAAAATTATATTTCAGACCAAACGACCATGGACGACGCGGCTCAGGCGCAGAAGATCCTGAAAATGGAAAAGCCGTATCCGTTCATCCCGAAGCTGGAGGAATATGACAAAAAGCTCATGGCCGCGATCACGGAGCTTTTAGATAACGACGTAAAACGGATTGAGCCGGATGTATACGCGGACTGGAAGACGGTAAAGACGAGCATCCCGGCAGACAGGCCATATTCGCAGAGATTGCTGGGGCGGATCGATCCGAAGTTTGAGGAACTTTTAGAAAAGCTCAAGAGCGTGACGGATATTGCCGCCGTAAATGGCATTCCGTCTGAAAGCAATGCGCTCTTGCAGAACTGTCTCAGGATGATCCAAGATGAAGAGGACGCCTATCAGGCGCAGATGGGGAAAAAGGAGCAAAAAGAGCAGAAAGCACAGATGAAAGTCGTCAAGAATAAACCCGTTTCTTTTCGGACGCTCACCGGTAATAAGACATTTTCCATCCGGTCAGAAGAAGATATCGATCAAGTTCTTGACGAACTCCGGGCTGCGTTAAAGGCGCAGTTGGAAGAAAATGCCGTCATAAAACTTAGCTAAGAGAGGATGCACACTATGGATAAGACCGCAATAAAAAATTTTGCGATAGAGGCGAGAAAGATCCTGATGAAGTCAGCCGTCACAGAGGCTGGTTTCTATGGGATCACAAAGGATGAATGTAAATCTCCGATCCAAAAAGGGCATGATTTTGAAGTATACGAGACTGTGGCAGGCACGGAGAACCGGGTATTTGGAGAAGACAGGAGCCGTCGCGCCAGTCTGGTGAAAGCCATTCGGGAGCAGGGGTTTGACCAGGTGATCGAAGAGACGGCATATACTTGGTTCAACAGGATCATCGCGATCCGATTTATGGAAGTCAATAACTACCTTCCGACCAGAGTGCGTGTCTTATCCTCAGAGACAGGGAGCGTCACCCCGGACATCGTTGCGCAGGCGGACACAGTAGAGTTGGATCTTACACCCGGAGAACGGGACAAGATCCAGACGGCTAAACGGGAAAATAGATACGATGACGCATTTCGGATGCTCTTCGTAAAGCAATGCAATGAATTGAACGAGATCCTTCCGGGACTATTTGAAAAGACTGATGACTACATGGAACTGTTACTCAAGATTACATATACAGGCGATGGCGTGATCCGTATGCTCATGGATTGTATACCGGAGGATCATTTCAATGTGGAAACAGAAGGACAAGTTGAGATCATCGGGTGGATGTATCAATATTACAATACGGAGCTTAAAGACGACACATTCGCAAAACTCAAGAAGAACATAAAGATCACAAAGGAGCGTATTCCAGCGGCGACGCAGCTTTTCACGCCGGACTGGATCGTCCGGTACATGGTGGAAAATTCCCTGGGGAGAGTGTGGATAGAGCATTTACGGGCCGCGGACAGCTCCGTGGATGAAAAGTCCAAGGCGGAAGAATTTGGCTGGGAATATTATCTTCCGGAAGCGGAGCAGGAAGAAGATGTGGCTGCTCAACTGACAGAGATCAGAAAGTCATACAAAGACTTAACGCCGCAAGACATTACATGCATCGATGAAGCCGTTGCGTGATTGATACAAGGATTTCTGCCTGTTTCCGTTAGGGCGTTTGAAGAATATAGGAATGACAGCCTTTTTCACATCAAGGGGTGTGCAGAGGGGCTTATTTTTTGCCTGCCGACATTGGAGTCACCTCTTGTTCAGCGGTACGGAGTGTGCAGTCTATTTGGGCTTGTACACGCACATAACGAAAAGTCCTGTCCCGTAACGATTATCAGAATAATTCGTTATGAGGGTATGCAGAAAGAAAAAATGAGCACTACGCTTATGTATAGCGTAGCGCTCACTGATTGCCTATTTGCGTTTTCGATATTTCTGATTCTTGCTGTTTGGCTTGTCTGGAATCGTGCGTTCAATTAGCTTCTGCTCCAAGGCGGGATTCAGATAGTTTTTACGGAAAGTCGGCCTATGAGAAAGGTCGAGCCGTTCCATAATCTCCGCAGCGGAAAGAGTGTCATCGCCGAGAGCAGAGAGCAGACGCTCAATCGGAGGTTTATCTTGGTTGGTTACTTGGTCGCTATCTTGATCGGTGGAGCGACCAACAACCGTCACTTCCTTCAAACTGTCTCTGATGATTTCAAGCATCAATTCGACAAATCCGGCGCTGTCTGCCTGCTTGTCAGCTGCACCAAGAGCATCGTAGTACTCTTTCTGCCGTGACTGGATCAGTTCCTCAACCGAAAGCCAGAAGAATAATTCCTTCCATTTGCCAAGCAGGAGATTGTGCCACATCCGTCCCATTCGTCCGTTGCCGTCTGCGAAAGGATGAATGAATTCAAACTCATAGTGAAAAACTGCACTCTTAATGAGTGGATGAAGTTCTGAATGCTGATACCAAGCAAACAGGTTGTGGATATGTTCCGGCACAAATTCTGCCGGAGGAGCCATATGAATCAACACTTCGCCGTCAAATACACCTACGCCGCCGGAGCGAAACATACCATTTTCCGGAACAAGCCCGTTCATCATCAGTTTATGCGCTTTCAGAAGATCGTCCACGGAAGACGGATTTAATCGCAGCATAAGTTCGTATGCCTCGTAAGCGTTCTGCACCTCTTTTATTTCATTCGGATTGCCGAGGACGCGCTTGCCATCAAGAATCGCTGTCATCTGTTCCAGCGAGAGCGAATTGTGCTCAATCGCAAGAGAGGAGTGGATTGTCCGAATGCGGTTCTCCCGTCGCAAGTGCGGACTAATCGTTCCTTCCTGCAAAACCGTGATACGGCCGACCTGCTCGCTGATTTCCGCAATCAGAAATGTCATTTTGTTCGTCATATGAAATGGCGGTTTGTAATCGCTCATTGAATCACCTCCCAGTTAATTATTGTTTTGCATCTCCGTGAAGCTCCCGATAAAGACGCTCGGCAAGAGCCTGTTGGATGATGCGGTATTTTTCGGCATCAAGAAACAGCTGCTCATAAGCCTCGGTGTTCTCCATATAGGCCTGCTGTGCGGTCGTGTCGAAAATGCCTGGAAAAATGCTCCGTTCATATACTTGGCGATCGTTGCTCTTGGCGGCTTTCTTGACCTTGGCATCCTTGCGCATCTTTGTGTAAAGGGTATCTACCATGACGCGGTCGGCATCCGTGAAGTCTCCAAAGAATTCTTCGTTGATTCTGGCAATAATCTCATCCAACGGACTTAGCCTGTCTTTCTGACCGCCGGCGCGTTTCGGCTGTGTCGGTTTCCATGAGCCGGGAGTTGCCTCCAATTCGATTGCTCCTTCATAGGTTTTTTCCAAGCGGTAGTATTCAAGTTTTACACGGTTGTCGAGATCAAACGGCTGCGTCTTATCTGACGGGAGCAGTTTGGCAAGGTAGGAGCAGAGGATATACTCCTTGTGCAGGTCTTTGTCAAACATTCTCGTGATTTGTGAAATGTAGTTATACCACTTCACAAATGCACGGGCTTCCCTGCGAAACTGATACCGCTGCTCTTGGTTCAGTTGATTGTATTTATCAGCGACCGGCTTGAGAATGTTGGAGATTTTGCCCTGTATCGCATTCGCCTTACGAACATCGGGATCAAAATAAATCTGCGATACCGCTTCGATATCTTCCTCGGAATATACTTTGAAGTCACGCAGGATTTTTTGCGTGGTGTAAATAAGGTCAAAATTAATCTCCTCATCCAGGCTTGTTTCCTGATAGAACTGCTGGAATGCCTCGCGGATGCGGTCTACATCGTTTACAAAATCGAGGACATAGGTATCGATCTTGCCGGGATAGGTTCTGTTCAGACGACTTAGTGTCTGCACGGCTTTGACATCACGCAGTTCCTTATCCACAATCATGGTATGGAGCAGAGGCTCGTCAAATCCGGTCTGATACTTTTCCGCAACGATAAGAATATTGCCTTCGTCGTGGAAAACACTCTTTGTCTGGCTTTCTTTAACGCGATTTCCGTTGCGGTCCACATTCATAGAGCTTTCCGTGTATTCCGGGCTATTGGGATCGTCCGGGTCTTTTAAGCTGCCGCTGAATGCAATCATGATCTCGATATCGTCATAGTCGTTCTGCTCCAGATACCGCTTGATTTCATGGTAATAGCGCACGGCGGCAAGGCGGGACGCGGTAACGACCATCATCTTTCCGAGACCGCCGATTTTGTGCTTGGTAACATCACGGAAGGTTTCAACAATGATAGCGGCTTTCTGCGCAAGGTTATGCGGATGCAGCTCCTCATAGCGGCGAATCGTGCGGACAGCCTTGGAGGTCGGGACATCCGGATTATCCGGCACATTCTTGGCAATCTGATAACACATCTTATAGGTGGTATAGTTCGCCAGCACATCCAAAATAAATCCTTCCTCGATTGCCTGCCGCATCGAATAGATGTGGAAAGGATGAAAGGAACCATCCGGCTGCGGTTCACCGAAGATTTCGAGCGTTTTACCCTTAGGAGTAGCGGTAAAGGCGAAGAAACTCAGATTCTTGTGCTTGCCTTGACTGAGCATATCCTGCACAAGGATATCCTTTGCCTCGACTGCCTCGACTGCTTTCTGCTCCAGTTCGGCGTATTCTCCCAAAGCGTCTGAAACATCCGCGAGAGCCGCTTTTAGTTTCATGGCAGACTGTCCTGTCTGACTGCTGTGTGCTTCGTCAACGATGATGGCGTAGTGTTTTCCAACAGCGGACTGCACCTCTTCGTAAATGACTGGAAATTTCTGCAGAGTGGTGACAATCACTCGCTTGCCCTTGTTGATGGCAGCAAGCAGGTCTTTCGAGCTTTTTTTATCGTCTATGGTCTCCACACTGCCGAGGGTATGATCAAAGCTGGAGATGGTGGCTTGCAGTTGTTGATCCAAAATGCGGCGGTCGGTGACGACAATCACGCTGTCATACACAGCCTCGTTGTTGGCATCATGGAGGCTTGCCATGCGGTAAGCCGTCCAGGCGATGGAGTTTGATTTGCCGGAGCCCGCACTGTGCTGGATGAGGTAGTTGTGTCCTGGACCGTTCTCGCGGACATGGCGTACCAGTTCCCGCACGACATCTAATTGATGATAGCGCGGGAAGATAATCTTCTCGGTTTTTTTAATGTTGGTAGAGCCGTCAGGCATGACTTCCTTCTTCTCGGTCTTTTCATAGCTGATGAACTTCTGAAGGATATCCATCAGTTTATCCTTCTGAAGGACATTCTCCCAGAAATACGAAGTTACATAGCCACCAGTTATATTCGGAGGATTTCCCGCGCCGCCGTCCCTGCCTGCGCCGTTGCTGCCTTGGTTGAAGGGCAGGAAATTAGTCATCGGACCTTCCAGTCTCGTGGTCATATAGACATCGTAAAGATCGCAGGCGAAGTATGCCAGGATGCGCTTGTTAAAGCCGAACACAGGCTCCTTAGGATTTCGGTTATATGCCCACTGCTTTTTTGCATCATCCACGGACTGTCCCGTCAGCTGATTTTTCAATTCAACGGCAATCACCGGAATACCATTGACAGCAAGCAGCATATCAATGCTGTTTGTGTTCTGCTCGGAATAGTGCCATTGCCGGATGCATTGGCAGATATTCTTTTGATAGTTTGACACGGCAAGGTCGTTCAGTTCTGATTCCGGCTTGAAATAGCACACACGGAAATTGATGCCGCGGTGCTTGAAGCCATAGCGCAGAACAGAGATAAGACCGTCCTGTGTCACGGCGTTTTCAAAGGATTTGTAGAACTGGCGCATCGGATTGATGGTACACATCCGCTCGAAACGTTTCCACGCCATTGGCTGAGTACTTTTGACAAAATCCGTTAGCGTCACGATGTCCAGATTCATGCCGCGGCTTTCTTCGCTACGCAGTCCAGCGTC
The DNA here is from genome assembly GCA_964407765.1 of uncultured Lachnospiraceae bacterium. Lineage (GTDB taxonomy): Bacteria > Bacillota > Clostridia > Lachnospirales > Lachnospiraceae > MGBC164599. The sequence continues at coordinate 10,578 of CAYOWU010000006.1, read as the reverse complement.
CGTGGCTTTTATCCATCCGCCTTCTTCGGAAATGAGGTAGGACTCGATGAATGCCTCGAATGTTTTCTCCGACTCATCCATGCCTTGGATACCTTCGTAGTATGCCTTGGCACGGTCTTGAAATCCTTTACTTTCATTCATAGGTCACACCACCTTTCGTTTTCCTGTTACGGTTTCGTAGATAAGGGAACGCTTATATAATTCGAGTTCAGTGATAAGTTCCTGCTTTTCTGATATACTCGCATCTATAACAGAGCATCTTTCCATCAAATAGTCCGCAATTCTATTCTGCTCATCAATCGGAGGCAAAAACACTATAAGGTTTCCAATATCAGAGGCAGAAATGTGGACAACCTTTAGCTTTGATTTCCCTCGACCTTTCTGAGTTTGCCCATAATTACTGTTCAAGGCAAAACTCAGAAAAACTGGATTTTGCTCATGACTTACCACAATTATGTCACCGCCAGCTAAGCATGGCACATTCCCCAAGTATGCTATATTCTTACCGATTTCCTCTACTGATTCTCCTGTTCCAGCAAACAGAATATCTCCATACGAAAAATACCGTTTGGATGAAATGCGGTCTTCGTTTGTCCTTGTTAAACATTCTCGGAAGTAATAGTTGTATTTTGAGTAGATTTCGCCATATCTGACGCAATAGGTGTCGCCATCAAACACCACGTCTTCTTTGGTAATACCGCTGCCTTTAAACATGGAACTTGCTATATTCTTTAATCTGATAGTGGTCCAATTTCGTGGTATTTCTGTCGCCCATTCGGTAGCACTTTCCTTCATGGAAACATCTGGAGTAATCCCCCCTGTTACCGCCTCGGAAATAATTGACTGTTTCCATATCTTAAATTCTTCTATACTTGCTTTTGCTTCTGCGATCCACTCGTCAATCCGTGTGCATTGATCATCCAAGTAATCTACAATAGTGTTCTGCTGCTTCTGTGATGGAAGGACAACACGCAGTTCCTTGACCTCGTCATAATTCAATCCCTGGCGGACACCGGAACCCATGCCATAAAAACCTTTCTTGAGGTCAAAAGCATGGATCAGATAATAAAGGTATCTGGAATGCGCCGGATTGATTGGGCGCAGGGTAGTGTATGCGGAGGTGATGATGCCGCGCTCCGTGGCTTGCCCGACACGCAGACTGGCGTGATCGTTCTGGAGGTCGGTCAGGCGCAGAACGATATCCCCGGCTTCAATGATATTGTAGCCATCAAAAGAAGCGGGCAGCAGACCATCGTTGGTATTGATGTCCTTGCGCTTGATTTTTCCGTAGCTTAAAGAGAGCAGATTCTGCTCGGCAAGGTCGGAGTTCTTGTTGTTCACTCTCGTGACAAGCTGATAGAGCGTCCGCACATTCCACGATGCCGGAACAGAGCCGATCCACTTGATGCCGCTGTCCTTCATGTCGGTGTATTGAACGGTGTTACTCATTCTGCTCACCTCCGAATAGTGCGTGTAATTTCTCCATCAGGCTATGCTCATGTGCTTCAATACGCTTTGCAATGTCATCGGCAGGTTCCATCTCCAGATACTCGTAAAATGTCTTGGTAAACGGAATCTCATAGCCGACTTTCGTCTTGGACTTGTCGATCCATGCGCCGGGACGGTACGGAAGAACCTCCCGCTCGAAGTAGGCGTCCATATCCTCATCCAATGGGATGGTCTCGGTGTCCCTTTTGGAAGTGTCTGCGGTCGGTTTACCCTTCTTTAGAACGGGTTCGCCGTCATCACCAAGTACAGGGCTTTCCACCGTGATCTTATTGTAGCCGAGAGCGATGGACTCCATGCGCTTGCTCTTTACCACGATAGTTTTGCCATCAGCGATTTTCTTTTCGTAGGTTTTGCTGTCGTAATCTCCGTAAGCCTCAACGATGAGATTACGGCAGGCTTCTGTGATGTCCACGCGCTTATTTCCGATGGGCTTTCTGCGCTGCTCATAACATCCGCTGGCATCAATCAGCAGGACGTGTTCGCGGTGGGATACAGGTTTATCCTTCGTGATAATCCATACATAAGTGGCAATGCCCGTATTATAAAAGCTGTCGTTCGGCAGCTGAACGATGGCATCCAGCCAGTCATTTTCTATAATGTATCTTCTAATTTCGCTCTGGCCGCTGCCCGCATCTCCCGTGAAGAGCGAAGATCCGTTCTGAATGATTGCCATACGACCGGTATCCTTCAATTTAGAGATACCGTTCAGCATGAAGAGCATCTGCCCGTCAGACTTTGAGGGAAGACCGACTCCAAATCGTCCGGTATCACCTTTCTTATGCTCTTTCTCCACATCTGCAGCTTCGCGCTTCCAGTCGATGCCGAAGGGCGGATTGGAGATGCAGTAGTCAAAGGTGTACCCGGTAAATTTATCGTCATTCAGCGTATTTCCAAACTGCATATTATCGGGATCGCCACCACGGATGAGCATATCCGCCTTGGCGATGCCGAAGGTAAATGGATTGATTTCCTGACCATAGCAGATGATCTCTGCCTCGGCATCCAGCGCCTTGATTCGTTCTTCCATGCAGGTGAGCATCTGGCTTGTACCCATCGCCATATCATACACGGTCTTGGCAGGAGCCTCCGGATTGGAGAAGTCTGCCTCCATTGTCAGCATATCGCACATCAAATAAATGATATCACGGCTGGTGAAGTGGGCTCCGGCTTCCTCGTCATAACTCTCTGAAAATCTCTGGACAAGATTTTCAAATACATAACCCATGTCAATGGCAGAGATTTTGTCGGGACTCATGTCCGCGTTATCTTCACAGAAATCGCTGATAACTTGGTAAAGCACACCGGCATCATTCATGCGGTCAATCTGATTGAAGAAGCCCATGTTCGCCAGTATGTCGATAACGTTATCCGAAAAGCCGTTGATGAAGGACTCGAAGTTTGCCTTGATGTTCTCAGGATCTGTCCTCAACCGCTCGAACGTAAATGGGCTTGTATTGTAGAAGTGGTAGCCTCCGGCTGCAGCACGAAGGAACCCTTCCTTGACTGCAAGGTGCTTTATCTTCTCGTATGTTTCCAGCACTTTGTCATGCGTAGGAAGCAAGCAGTCATGGAAACGCTTGATAACAGCCATCGGAAGGATGACCAGCCCGTATTCGTGAGGTTTGTAAGCACCAAATAGTGAATTCGCAACATTCCAGATCAGATTTGCCTTTTCCTGGATATTGATGCCTGCCGCCTTGATTTTATCGTTAGAGTCCATAGTCTCTTGCCTCCTTGATATTCTTTGAGATTTCGTTCATGTTCTGTGTCAGTCTGGTTGTATGGATGCCGAGGCGATATTTCTTTCCGTTTTCTTCAATGGTGTCGTGAGCGATGGTAAGGAAACATCGCGCTCTCAGTACATCAAAAATGCAGTGGGGCATCCCTTTGAATGCCTCGCAGACTGCCTGCAAAGCTGTCGGATAGAAGTCCGGCGGCTTTTCTTCTGTTGCTATGTAGTCGTTGATTTCCTGTTCAAACAAGTTAATCACATCAACCAGAGCTTCAAACTCCGGCAGATTGGTCGGCAGCTCGTGTGCCCATTTTTGTAATCCTTCATATGTCCATTCACCATCCATCATTTCCATAAGAGCCTGATGCTGATCGTATGCTGATTTTAATCTTGGTCGGCTTTCCATACCGTTTTTAACTTGTCTCCGCTGAAAATCACTCTGAAGCCGCTTATTAGGTATGGTCAGTATGGCATCTTTGAACTTAACAGGAAACCGCTTTCCGTCCTCATGGATGATTTCAAGCATGGCATCTCGTGCATAGCGAAGAATGCATTCATCTGTAAGCATTAGATTTGCGCTCGGAAATACAGTGACCGCCGCGCTGCGGATGCTGTCAACAGGATCGATATAAACCGTTTCGACCTCGTTTGCATCCAGAGTCCGCAAGAAGGTCAGCACCGTTTCTTCCGAGGAATCTTCAAGGATATCTATGCAGTACACACCGTCATCTCGCAAAGCAAGGATGATGGGATGTGTCTCACGGAAAAAGACCGCCTCCATGATACAGAGTTTCTTCGGCGTACTGATAGGGAGCAATAGGGACTCCCTATGCTGAATCCGCCTGCGCATGATGGGACCGATAGAAGCGGTCGATGCCGGAACGCCAAAATAGTCGCATACTTTCTTATAAGAAAAGCGGAACGTTCCATCAGCAAGCGCATCTGCCAAACGGTTGGTATACCTGCATCCTTTATCTCCGAAATCAATAGGTTCCGGGAACACGCTGTTGTTGCAACCATCGCAGCGGAGATATGTCTGATAAAAGGTCAGGTCAAAAACCCGGAACCCTTGTTCTTCGCTGCCATCGGCAGGAGCCTTATCCCACAATATATCTTTAAAAGTCCTTTTCACAACTTTGGAGCATCTTGTCTTTGTCGAGCCGCAGGCAGGACAAGTCAGCTTATCGTCTGAGAAGTAACGTTCGTGGACGGTATAGTAGTGACTATTAGTGCTGGTATTCAGCGCAAGCAAGTCGGCAATGCCGAGAGTCTCGGTCATGTGTTTAGACACATCTTTTTCCATGTATCGCTTCTTTCCCAAGGGCGCACTCCTCCTTTTTTCAGATTATATTCCATTATACCACCAAAAAACGAATAAGTCAACATTTTATTTTTGTTATGCCACCATTTTCCGAATATCAGAATTTCAGTAAATACGAGATTCTTGCTATAATGAGAGCATGAGAAAAGGCTGCTTGGCCAGGAAGGAGGAATCGCTATAGACGAAGGGTTTAGAGAAATCAGAAACAGCGACAATCGACTGCTCTGTATGGCAAACGACAGAACAGGTGAGGTCGAGACACAAGGACCGCATCACTCTTCCTACATTTTCAGTATCCCCATTGGCGGCACATGCGGCAGAGCAGCACTTCAATTACCGTGGCGGCGTGTATGTGGAAATGTCAGAAATGGAAGCACAGCGGCTTGTGCAGGAGAAGATGCTGGTGCGTGAGACGAAGATGTCGCAGATCGTTGATGCGGAGAAGCAGTGGCGGCTCCAGGTGCAAAGGGATATCCGTGAACTGAATGCAAATCCCTATATCATCAATGTCAGGAACGGTCTATACAACGTACTGGAGGATACGCTGACTGAACACACGCCGGATTATTTCTCTACCGTCCAGCTGAACGTGGCCTATGACAAAAAGGCGGACTGCCCGCTGTTTAAGAAGTTTCTTGCGGAGTCGATGGGCGGCGATATGGCACAGGTTGGCCTGATACAGGAAATGCTCGGCTACTTCCTCATTCCGGTCAACTCGGCGCAGAAATGCTTTGTGATTGTGGGCGTGGCGTCAGCCGGAAAATCGGTGCTGCTGCGGGTGCTGAACGATGTGTTGCTCGGCAAGCAGAACGTGAGCAATGTGTCCTGGCAGGCTCTGAACGAGCGTTTCAAGACGGCAGAGCTTTTCGGCAAACTGGCGAACATCTTCGCCGACCTGCCCACGAAGAACATTGACGATAACGGCATTTTCAAGGCGCTTGTGGGCGAGGACTATCTGACCGTGGAGAAAAAGAACAAGAATCCGTTCTCGTTCCAGTCAAGCGCGAGGCTCTTGTTCTCCTGCAACAGCATCCCGAAGAACTATGGGGACAGGTCGGAGGGCTTTTACCGCAGGCTCATCATTATACGGTTCAACCATACCGTGCCGCAGGATAGGCGTGATCCCGAACTGCTGGAGAAGTTCCGTATGGAAGCGGACGGCATCTTCCTGTTCGCGCTGGAAGGGCTGCGCAGGCTGATGAACAACCACTATGTGTTCTCCGAAACACAGGTCAATGCGGACGAACTGCAGCAGTACCGTGAGGAGTCGGATTCCGTGCTGTCATTCGTGAAGGATTACTGCGAGTTGGATGCCGGGTATAGCGCAGGGTCCACGGAACTGTTCAACGCATATAAGGGCTACTGCGAGGAATGCCACCAGAGTATAATCGGAACACGAGAACACGATGGAACAGCAAATCTCTATTTTTCTGTATATACTACACATTTTTTATATATTCTATTTTCATTCAAGAAATTTATGTTGTAATAGCATTTTTCGTGTTCCTCGTGTTCCGATTGTTGAAAATAGAGGATTCTTCGGAACAGGTACGGTCTGTGGGTTTCTCTTCGGAGAGCCTGCAGGCCGCTTTTTTTGTGCCGTAACGATGGAGGTTGAATTTTTCGGTAGTGAGTGAGTGAACAGCACAAGTCCTATCCCTCGGAAGGAGCTGAGAGAATATGACCGATAATCAGAAAGCACAAATCATCAAACTCCGTGCGGCTGGAAACGGATACGGCAAGATTGCCCATACGATTGGCATATCGCTGAACACAGTAAAGTCATTTTGCCGCAGGAATAATATCAACGGGGACACGGTAGCCGAGCCTTCCGCCACACTAACTGGGGAAACATCGACCTGCGAGAATTGTGGCCGGGAGATTCAGCAAATCGCCAAGCGGAAGAAAAGACGCTTCTGCTGCGACAAATGCCGTAACGAGTGGTGGAACAGCCACCTCGACCAGGTGAAGCGCAAGGCAGTCTACGATTTCAGATGCCCGTATTGCGGTAAGGAGTTTCATATCTATGGAGACAGGCGCAGGAAGTATTGTAGCCATGAATGCTACATTGCTGACCGTTTCAAAGGTGGTGGCGGCGATGAGTAGGGAAGAGTTCAGAAATGAAAAGCTCTATCAGACCACCATGCACCTTGCCAGGAAGATGCTCTCTGAGGGCATAATTTCAGAGGAAGAGTATCGTCAGATTGATACAATTTTCCTTGAGAAATACAAGCCTGTTTTCGGCACATTATTCTCGGATATATCGTTGACTTTCGGGGCATAAAGAGTGATGTATAGTGTCGGAAAGGAGTGATTTCATGGCAAAAATCATAAGGGTCGAGCAGACAGTGCCGACCATAAAAGCGAAAAAGAAAGTCGCTGCCTATGCCCGCATTTCGATGGAATCTGAACGCATGAGCCATTCCCTGTCCGCACAGATCAGCTACTACAGTTCCCTTATCCAAAAGAATCCGGACTGGCAGTACGCAGGCGTGTTTGCAGACGATGGCATTTCCGGCACGGGAATATCCAAGCGCGATGAGTTCAAGCGCATGGTGGAAGCCGCCAAGAACGGAGAAATCGACATCATCCTCACGAAGTCGATCCAGCGGTTCGCAAGAAATACAGTAGACTTGCTGGAGACGGTGCGGCACTTGAAGGACATTGGCGTGGAGGTGCGGTTCGAGAAGGAACATATCAATTCCATGAGCGGTGATGGCGAGTTGATGCTGACCATCCTTGCATCCTTTGCACAGGAAGAGAGCCGCAGCCTTTCGGAGAACTGCAAATGGGGTATCAGAAAGCGCTTCGAGAAAGGCATACCGAACGGACGCTTCCGAGTGTATGGGTATCGCTGGGAAGATGATGAACTGGTTATCGTGCCGGAAGAAGCAGAGATCGTAAGACGCATTTTCCAAAACTTCCTGGACGGTAAGTCGAGACTGGAAACAGAGCGTGAATTTGCCGTCGAGGGCATTACTACAAGGGAGGGATGCCGCTGGGTGGATTCCAACATCAAGGTGGTTCTCACGAATGTGACCTACACGGGAAACCTTCTCCTGCAGAAAGAATTTATTTCCGATCCTATTTCAAAACAACGGAAAAAGAACAAGGGAAAGCTTCCGCAATACTATGTAGAGAATACGCATCCTGCCATCATCGACAAAGCGACTTTCGACTATGTGCAGGAAGAAATCGCACGGCGTAAGGAGTTAGGACCGAGGGCGAACAAGAGTCTGAACCTTACTTGTTTTTCGGGGATGTTGAAATGTCCACATTGCGGTCAAAGCTATATGCACAACAAACGAACTGACAGGGGCTTTATGGAGTTTTGGGTCTGCGGGTCGAGAAAGAAAAAAGGCGGCCGGTGTCCCGTTGGCGGCAGCATCAACCACGAGAACCTTAAGAAAGCCTGCGCCGCTGTTCTCGGTCTGGACACGTTCGATGAAGATGTGTTCCATGATAATGTGGACTTCATCAATGTGCCGGAGCGCGGAATGCTTGAGTTCCATATGAAGAGCAGCGAGGTCATTATCAAGGACTGCCCAAATACAGGTCATCAGGATTGCTGGACTGCGGAGTACAGAGCGAAAACCTCCGAGAAACGCAGGAAAAAACCGAACTGCAAAGGTTCATCCGTTATGACTGGGAAAATCAAGTGTGTCCATTGCGGCTGCAATTTCCGCAGAGCCACGCAGCCTTCCGCTACATTGGAGAGTGGAAAAGCGTACTATTGGCGGTGCGCCGAGAGGGACGGATGCGGAACGGTCGGCTTGCGGGAGGACTTGCTGAAGCCCTTCATAGCACAGACTCTCGGTATTGACGAATTTGACGATGTCGAGTTCGACAGGCAGATCGACCATATTGATGTGCTTTCCGCAACGGAGATGGGTTTCCATTTCAAGGACGGCAGGACGGTCAGCCGCACATGGGAACAGCCGAAACGGGTCGGCAGACCTTGGACGGATGAGCAGAGAGCCAAGTTCAAGGAATCCGTCAAGGGCAGATACACGCCGGAGGTTCGGCAGCAGATGAGCGAACATATGAAAAAATTACGGAAGGAGCGTGGGAAAGCATGGCGCAGAGAAAAGTAACAACAATACCGCCGACAATTAGTCGGTACACGGCCACGCCGATCAACAGCATGAAGAAACGTCGAGTTGCCGGGTATGCCCGCGTTTCGACCGACCATGAAGACCAGGCTACGAGTTACGAGGCACAGGTGGATTACTACACAAATTACATCAAGAGCCGCGATGATTGGGAGTTCGTTTCCATATATACGGACGAAGGCATCAGTGCAACGAACATCAAAAAACGGGAGGGCTTTAAGGCAATGATCGCCGATGCCCTTGCCGGGAAAATAGACCTCATCATCACCAAGAGCGTGAGTCGTTTTGCAAGAAACACGGTGGACAGCCTGACAACGGTTCGGAAACTAAAGGACGAGGGCATCGAGATATATTTCGAGAAAGAAAATATCTGGACTTTGGATTCCAAGGGCGAGCTTTTGATCACCATCATGAGCAGCCTTGCGCAGGAAGAGAGCCGCTCCATTTCGGAGAACGTCACATGGGGGCAGCGCAAGCGGATGGCGGACGGCAAGGTCAGCTTTGCCTACAGCCGCTTCATGGGGCTGGACAAGGACAAAGACACAGGGAAAATCGTGGTGAATCCCAAACAGGCGGAAACCGTCAGGCTCATCTTCCGCCTGTTCCTTGAGGGTATGACACCGCATTCCATCGCTGCGGAACTGACGAGCCGATGTATCAAGACGCCTGCGGGTAAGGATGTATGGAACCAACAGACGGTGCGCCGTATGCTCTCGAATGAGAAGTACAAAGGCGATGCCCTTTTGCAGAAAGAGTTTACGGTGGACTTCCTGCAGAAAAAGATGAAGAAGAACGAGGGCGAAGTCCCGCAATATTATGTGGAAGGAAATCACGAAGCGATCATCAGCCCCTCGGTGTTCGATATGGTGCAGGTAGAGCTTGCCAAACGCACCAAAGGCAGTTCACGCTACAGCGGCGTGAGTATCTTCTCCAACAAGATAAAGTGCGCTGACTGTGGCGGCTGGTACGGTTCAAAAGTCTGGCATTCCACAGACCGATACCGAAAGATCATCTACCGTTGCAACCGAAAATATAGCGGCGAGGGGTGCCAGACTCCCCACGTCACAGAGGATGAGGTCAAGGCAGCGTTTGTGTCGGCATATAACCAGCTTGTGACCGAAAAGAAGGAAATCATCGCCAATGTGGAGATAATCCGCAAAACGCTATGCATCACCGATGCTCTGCAGGAAGAAAAGGACAAACTGGAAGAAGAGATGGCGGTGTTTGTGGAAATGACACAGAACATCGTAGCGGAGAACGCCCGCGTTGCGCAGGATCAGGATGATTACCAGAAACGCTACAATGGTCTGGTCAGGCGTTACGATGAAGCTAGGGCACGGTACGATGAGGTGGTGGTCGCCATCTCTGCCAAGGAAGCGCAGAGTGAACGACTGGCGGAATTCATCAAAGTGCTGAAAGTCCAGAACGGAACCACCAGCGAGTTTGACGGCAGCCTTTGGGGCAGCATGGTCGAATTCATCACGGTGGGCAGGGACAAGGAAATTACGGTCACTTTCCGGGACGGAACGGAGATACAGGCATAATGGATACACGGAAAAGAATGGCACTCGGCTGCGGCCGGGTGTTTTTTCGTTATGAGGTTGAAAAGGCAATGGAAATGTGGTATAAAAAATTGTAGTATCAGTGCAATAATTGTTACAGAACTATGGAAGGAATCATTATGCTAAAAAATAATGTTGAGGTCGATGTAAAGGTTAAATGCATAGAGGAAAGTGTCACTCAGGTTCAATTGGCAGAGGCTATAGGCACTTCTGCACCATATGTAAGTCGGCTCATAAAAAACAATGACAAAATCGTTAACAAGACATTTCTCCAACTTATGGAGAAACTGGGCTATGATGTGGAACTGGTTTATGTGAAAAGAGACGGCATCTATACTACTG
>CAYOWU010000005.1:0-88291 GCA_964407765.1 uncultured Lachnospiraceae bacterium | reverse complement strand
TTAACAATCCTACAAACCTGATCTTTGGAAGCGGGAAATTAAATGAGCTTGGGAAACAGAAAATGCCTGGAAAAAAGGCGCTGCTGTTAATTTCCAGCGGGAATTCCGTTAAGAAATACGGAACCCTTGAGCGTGTGGAAGAACAACTTGGGCAGGCAGAAGCCGCATATGTGGTATGCGCCAATATCCATGAGAATCCGTCAAAAGAAGTAGTCATGGAAGCTGCCGCTGTCGCAAAGGAAAATCAGTGTGATTTTATCGTAGCTTTAGGAGGCGGAGCGGTACTTGATTCTGCAGTTGCAGTAGCGGCTATGGCAACTAATCCAGGAGATCTTTGGGATTATGTGAACGGCGGAACCGGAAAGGCACAGCCGCTTGTAAATCCGGCGCTGCCAATCGTAACCATTGCCACAAGTTCAGGAACCGGTTCGGAGATCAACTGCTGGGGTGTCATCTCCAACCATCAGACCAATGAGAAAATTGGATTCGGTGACCCATCCATTGTGCCGGTGCTTGCCATTGTTGATCCGGAACTGATGAAGACCGTTCCTGCAATGTATACGGCTTATCAGGGATTTGACGCACTGTTCCACAATACGGAAGTGATGATTTCCAAAGGGGTCAATATCCTCAGTGAAACAATCGCACTTTCTGCCATTGAGAGCATTTACAAATATCTGCCCCGTGCAGTAAAAGATGGAAATGACCTGGAAGCACGTGAGCATGTAGCTTATGGAAGTTCGATTGCCGGGATTACCATGCAGCTTACGAACACAACGGCGCAGCACTCTATGGAACATGCCATGAGCGCTTATCATCACGACTTACCGCATGGTGCAGGATTGATCATGATCTCTAAGGCATTTGCAGAATTTTTTATTGAGAAACATGCCTGTGACGGGCAGTTTATCAAGATGGCAAGGGTCATGGGAATCCCGGATGCCAACAAGCCGGAGGATTTCATCACAGCGCTTGTAAGTTTGCAGAAAGAATGCGGCGTGGATGACTTAAAAATGAGTGATTACGGTTTTAAACCGGAGGAATCCATGACACTGGCAGTAAATGCAAGAGAGACGATGGGCGGGCTGTTTTTGTCAAATCCCTGCGAGATGTCAAATGAAGAATGTGCGGGAATCTTCGATAAATCATACAGATAATTGGAATGGCGATCTTTAGAACCACAGGACAGAGTGACAGGGTATAGAGATATTACGGAAAAGAAAGGAAAATTCATATGAAAATATTAATTGCTTATTTTTCTTATACGGGACACACAAAAGGAATTGCTGAAAAGATGAAAGAGATGACAGGCGGGACTTTGTTTGAGATTGCACCGGCAGAAGCATATTCCAGTGATTACGATACGACAGAGCGTCAGGGCAGAGGGGAAACAAGGGATGGCTATATGCCGCCGCTTAAAGCACAGGTGGAGGACATGGAATCTTATGATACGATTCTTCTTGGTACACCGAACTGGTTTAATACAGTTGCGCCTCCGGTTTTAACCTTCCTAAATGAAAATGATATGTCTGGGAAAACGATTGTTCCATTCTGTACCAACGGAGGAGGTGGGCTTGGCCAGATTGTATCCGTAATCCAGAGAATGGGCGATGGGGCCAGAGTGGGAGAGGCGCTGAACCTGTATGAAGACGGCGGCAGGGATGCAGAGAGTAAGATTTCAGAGTGGCTTAACAAGAACGGCATAGCATAAGAGAAATCAGAATCTATGAAAAATGAATTAGACTATATCAGGATTGGCACTGCCCTTGGCGGAAATCAGGAATGGTTCACAGACTGGTCCATGTATGATGGGGGCTGTGCGGCAGTGACAGCCTGTGATGTCTGTATGTATCTAACGCTGAGAAAAGGAATAAAAGAATTGTATCCATACAGGACAGACAGATTCACAAAGCAGGACTATATACGATTTTCACAGATCATGAAGCCATATCTGCATCCCTGCTGGCAGGGGATTGACACATTAGAGCAGTATATTTCGGGATTTTCAAAATATTGCCGGGATATAGGGGGATATATTCTGAATATGGAAGGATTTTCTGGCAGATTTCCGGCTGAAGGGGCAAAAGGAGTGATACGGCAGCAGATAGATAAGGGTCTGCCGATTCCCTATCTGCTTCTGTACCATAAAAATTCTTCATTCAAGGATTTTGAGTGGCACTGGTTTAACCTCGCCGGGTATGGAGAATATGGCGGGGAATTTTATGTAAGAGCTGTCACATATGGCTTGGAATATTGGCTAAACCTTGAAGAATTATGGGATACAGGGCGAAGCAAAAAGGGCGGTATGGTACTGTTGTCAGTGTAAGAAAATAAGTTGGGAAGGATTTGACAGCTATGAATGAAGTAATGAAAAGTTTGTTATCCCATCAGTCAATCCGTGCATACACGGAGCAGATGGTAGAGGAAGAAAAAATAGACCAGATCATCCGGGCAGTGCAGGCAGCGCCGAACTGGAATAACCTGCAGCATGTTTCTGTGATTGTTGTAAAAGAAGTAAAGAGAAAAGAGATGTTTTCCAGATTTTGCGGCGGACAGAAGCAGATCGCACAGGCACCGGTTTTTCTGATATTCTGTGCAGATTTTTACCGGACGTGGCTTGCCTGTGGAAAAGAAGAACATTTTGCGGAAACAATGAAACAGTTGGACAACATCATTGTGGGAGCAAATGAAGTGGGAATTGCCGTAGGGACGGCGACAGCGGCAGCGGAATCTATGGGACTTGGTACGGTAGTGATTGGTGACATCCGGCTTCATGCAATGGAGGCAGTTAAGGAATTGAACCTTCCTCAATATGTAGTCCCTATGCTGGGTTTATGTGTGGGGTATCCAGCCAAGCAGCCAGGAATCAAGCCAAGGCTACCGAAAGAAGCAGTCTGCTTTGAAGAGCAATATGAACAGGAATTAGAACCGCTCCTTAATCAGTATGATGAGATTTATGCAGACTATCTGATAAAACGTCCCTGGAACAATCGTGTAGGAAATTGGACGGATATTGCGGCAGACTTTTATAAGCATCCGTATGACCATTACCCGGAAGTTCCGGAAATGTTGAAACAGCAAGGATTTTATTCTGGATGTTGATGGAGCAGGAGGAAGATATGGAGTTTGAGAAGATTCTTGAAACAGGAGTAAACGGAAAGGCTCCTGTCATAAAGCTGAACAGTGGGTATGATATGCCTGTTGTGGGACTGGGAACTTACAGTTTACATGGAGGTACTTGTGTAAATTCTGTGCGGACTGCTATTCAAAATGGTTATCGTCTGATAGATACAGCATCTTATTATGGAAATGAGCGGGAGGTCGGCGAAGGAGTCCGCAAGTCGGGAGTGTCCCGTGAGGAGATTTTTGTTACTACCAAATTATATCCAAACCAGTATAGTCATGCGGCAAAAGCCATTGACGAAGCATTGAGTAAATTGGATATAGGATATATTGATATGATGCTTTTGCACCATCCGGCTTCTAATGATGTGGCTGCTTATCGTGCAATTGAAGAAGCGGTTCAGGACGGGAAAGTACGTTCTGCCGGGGTGTCCTGTTACTATATCCGGGAAACGAACCGTTTTCTGCCGAAAGTTAGGATAAAGCCTGCACTGGTTCAAAACGAAATTCATCCATATTATCAAGATAGCAGAGTGATTAGGCATATACAAAGCCTTGAGTTGGCTGTTCAGAGCTGGTATCCGCTCGGCGGGCGTGGATATACAGAAGCCTTGCTGGAAAATAAAACTCTTTGCCAGATTGCAGCAGTACATGGAAAATCACCAGCACAGGTAATTATTCGGTGGGATTTACAAAGGGGTGTGATCGTGATTCCTGGTTCCAGTAACGAAAAGCATATTTGCGAGAATATATCCATTTTCGATTTTAAACTTACAAATGAGGAAATGGAGAGAATTGCAGTATTGAATAAAGATGAAAAACATGATTGGTACTGATTCTTGTGATTCAGTAAAAGAGAAAGAGGATGGAACAATATGAAAAAAAGATTATTTTCTATATTTTTATGTATGGTTCTCATATTAGGACTTGCGGCTTGTGGAAGTAGTGACACTTCACAGACCAATGCACAGGAAAACGACGAAAAAAAAGAGCAGGATGCTTCACAGGAAGGAACTGAACCGGAAGGGACGGATGAGCCGGAATCCGAGGTAGAGCAGGATTCAGCCGGAAAAGCACTGGTGGTTTATTTTTCCGTACCGGAAACAGACAACGCCGAAGATATGAACGCAGAGGAAGAAAACAGTACTGTTGTAATTGATGGGGAAGTGTTGGGGAACACCCAATACGTTGCGTATGTGATTCAGGAAAACACAGGCGCAGACATTTTCCGTATTGAACCGGAAGTTCCATATCCAATGGATCATGCAGAATTAGAAGAAGTTGCAACAGAGGAAAAGAGTAATGACGCTATGCCGGAGATTGCAGCAGAAGTTGAAAATATAGAGCAATACAGTACGGTTTTCCTGGGTTATCCAAACTGGTATGCAGATATGCCGAGAATTATCTATAGCTTTTTAGATAAGTATGATTTATCAGGTAAGACAATTGTGCCTTTTGTAACTTCCGGAGGCAGTGGTTTTTCTGACACAATTAATACGATAACGGAATTAGAGCCAGATGCAAAAGTTGTTACAGACGGGCTTTCCATTTCACGGAACGTCGTACAGGATGCAGAGGGCGATATTATAGAGTGGCTGAACGGCTTAGGATATTCTAAATAATATTTTATGGGGTGAATGAATGTGAAGAAGAACTTTGTGTTTGTTTTGACAATAGGTGTATTCAGCATATTGAATACAGAAATGGGAATTGTCGGTATCCTTCCGGCAATTTCCGGTCAGTATGGGGTAAGCCTTACTACGGCAGGTCTTTTGGTAAGCCTGTTCGCCCTGGCGATTGCAATAGCGGGGCCAGTGATGCCAATGTTGATGTCACGTTTTGAAAGAAAAAAAGTAATGATGTTTGTTTTGAGCTTGTTTACCATCGGAAATATTGCAGCCGCTTTTGCAGTGAATTTCCCTATGCTGCTTGCCGCCAGGGTAATCCCGGCATTTTTCCATCCGGTTTATGTATCTTTTGCATTGGCGGCAGCTTCAGATTCCGTGGAACGGGAATCAGATGTACCCAAGGCCGTTTCAAAAGTTATGATGGGCGTTTCTGCAGGGATGGTATTAGGTGCGCCAGTAGCAGGGTTAATTGTAAATTGGCTGGATTTACGCATGGGACTTTTGTTTTTTGCCATTGTGAATCTGATCTCATTAATCGCTACCATTCTTTTTGTGCCGGAATTTCCAAAAGCTGAAAGCGTTTCCTATGGTACACAGCTTGGTATTCTGAAAGAGAAAAAATTATGGCTTGCGCTTGTAGGAGTGATTTTCTTAAATGGCTCGATTTTTGGTGTATACAGTTATGTGTCTGCATATCTGGAGGAAGTGGTAAGCCTTCCAGTACAGATGATAAGCGTGGTATTGTTCGTTTATGGTTTGATGAATATTGTTGGAAATACGATTGCAGGAAAAGGCTTGTCTGCGAATCCCAATCGTTTCATCAGTATACAGCCCGTTGTCATTGGAGCAGTTTATCTATTGCTGCTATTTTTAGCAGGTGCGTCAGCAGTCCTTACATTGCCCATTGTTTTTGTTTGGGGAATATCTGCAGGAATGGTTGCGAATACAATTCAATATTGGGTGACGTCTGCGGCTCCCGGAGCGCCAGAGTTTGCGAATGGATTGTACCTGACAGCGGCAAATTTAGGAATTTCTGCGGCAACACCGTTCTGTGGATTTTTTATAACAGGGATAGGAACACAGGCAGCTCCTGTTGGCGGAATCCTTTTGGTGGTATGCACTGCCATCTGCATTTACCTGAAAGTCCATGTAATGGATGGAAGAAGAAAGGTGAAGGAATATGGAATTGACAGAGCAAAAGCTGTCAGAAAGTAAAACAAATCTGAGGCAGTTCCATCAGACGCTATTTGCAATGGTATTGCCGATAGCATTACAAAATTTTATGACGGCTGCCGTCAGTGCATCGGATGCTGTGATGCTTGGCTTTTTAGAGCAGGAGGCATTGTCAGCAGTTTCGCTGGCGGGGCAGGTTACTTTTGTATTAAATCTGCTTGTTACAGTGGTGGTACAGGGAACAACAGTGCTTGCCGCCCAATATTGGGGTAAAGGTGACAGGCAGATGGTTGAGCGGATTCTTGGGCTTGCGCTGCAATATATGTTTTTGGTTTCTTTGGTATTTTTTTGTACGGCATTCTTTTTGCCAGGGCAGCTTATGAGGATATTTACAAATGACAGGGAATTGGTTGTCAGAGGTGCAGAGTATCTTCGTATTGCCGGTGCATCGTATGTGCCTCTTGGGATTTCCCAGGTATATCTCTGCATTATGAAAAATAGCGGGAAAACAGCAAAAAGTACAGTGATTGGTTCATCCTCCATGATATTAAATGTAATCTTCAATGTGGTTTTTATCTTTGGGGCGTTTGGAGTAATCCCTGCCTTGGGCATCCAGGGAGCTGCACTTGCCACGGTTCTCGCAACTGTGATCCAGATGGTATGGACACTTCTGGAGTCTAGGAAAAAAGAAAGCATCCATATCCGCATTCCTTATCTTAGGAAAGTAGATACGGCGATCTGCAGAGATTTTAACCGCTATACCCTGCCGATTGTGGGGAATTATTTCTTTTGGGGCGGCGGTGTGACCATGTATGCGGTAATCATTGGGCATATGGGGGCGGATGCGGTGGCAGCAAATTCAGTTGCTAATATCGTGAGAAATCTGATTGTCTGTGTAACAAAAGGGATAGGAACAGCCGGTGCAATTCTGGTTGGGAATGAACTTGGAAAAAATGCCATCGAAACGGCAAAACGGTATGCCCGGCAGTCAATCGTGCTGGCGGCGGTATTGGGCGCATGTTCCAGCCTGCTGTTATTCATGATCCGTCCGCTTATTCTTTCTTTTGCGGCATTAACGCCTGACGCATTGGAATACTTATCAGGTATGCTGTTGATTAACTGTTATTTTGTAATTGCCGGATCGGTAAATAATATGGTGATCGGCGGAATCTTCTGTGCGGGAGGACAGTCAAGGTTTGGATGTGTCTGTGATATGGTCGTACTCTGGCTGGTCATAATTCCTCTTGCGGCTGTGTCAGCATTTTGCCTGAAACTGCCGGTACTGGCAGTATATCTGATCATCTGTCTGGATGAGGGGATAAAAGTTCCGGTTGTTCTCTGGTACTATCGGAAATATACCTGGGCAAGGAATCTCACGCACTAAATGGGATACCCTCCAGGTATTCCTTTATAAACGGAAATTGTGTATGGCGATAGGGAAAATACATATGGGTAAAAATTTGGATTTTGGGGCAAAGCGTTTTTTTATGTTTGATATGGATGGCACTCTGGCGGATTCCATGTGGCTTTGGGATGGCCTCCTTGGGAAATTTTTGGAAAGCTACCATAAGAAGGAAGATATGGAGGCAAGAAGGAAGTTCGATGGGCTGCCGCTCAGGGAAAGTGCGGAATATGTTGCAAAGCGGTACGGCCTCCCTTTGTCGGGAGAGGAGATTTTCCGTGAGTGGACAACAGAGATACAGTACAAATATTGGAAAGAGCTCTGTTTAAAGCAGGGGGCGGGGCAATATCTCCGTTATTTAAAAGAAAGCGGGAAAAAAATTGCACTTGTCACGGCAAATCACAGGGAGTTGGCTGAAGGATTTCTGGATCATCATGGTGTTTTAAGACTGTTCGATGTGCTTGTATGCGGTGATCAGATGGAAACAGACAAATCCGATCCGGAATATTACCGGTATGCTTTGCGGTGTATGGGAGGTGCTGCGGAAGATGCAGTTCTCTTTGAGGATACTTATGCAGCCCTTAGAACGGCAAAGAAAATCCCGGTTGATACAGTGATCGTAGAAGATTTTTCTGCCAGGCAGGACAGGGATGCCCTGATGGAAAAAGCAGATTTATATATCAGGCATTTTGAGGATAAAAGTTTGTATTCATAATTCCGGCAGTAAGGAGGTGGTGTTTCTGGATACAGGAAAATGCAGGTCTTATGAAGAAGAAATAGAGGATATGATAAACAAGGCTGCAGCAGAATTTCCAGTATTTGAAGAAGCGTCATGGTTTCTGGAGCTTGCCAGGAGGAGGCTTTTAGATTTTACGTCCGGTAGGAAAAGCGTGTTTGTAGTAGGAAACAGCCTTCCGGATGAGATTTTCCGGATGTTTGGGATAACGCCTGTGCGCCTGATGGGAGGGAGCCGGATTCTGACGGGGATCTCAGACAGCGACCTTCCGAGGGATGCAGACCCGGTGACCCGTGCAGTGTATGGGTTTTTGTCACAGATTGATGGGAACCCGCTGACTGTGGTTCCGCTTGTAAATGACAGCAGCCGTAAGATTGCGTATCTGCTGAAACGTAAGGGGAAAGATGTGTATACCGTGTCGGTTCCTCCAATGAAAAATAAGGGCGCATTAGCGGAATGGAGCCGTCAGATGGAATTATTAGCGGAGAAACTGTCCGCCCATACCGGAAGGGGTTATTCGAAACGGAGGCTCCAAAAGGCGGGGAAGGAAGTGGCTGATGCGAAAAGGCAGCTTCAGATCTTTGAACTGCTGGCAGGGAAACGCCAGCAAAACCTGTCCGGCATCTTTCGGATATTTATGCCATTCTGCTATCTGCTTGCAGATGATCATAGGGAATGGACCAGGCAGATGTTGGCATTAAATAGACGGCTGGCCGGAATGAAAGAGGACACGGATGCAGGCATCCGTAAGGTGCTGCTGTTTGGCTCCCCCGTTTATTTTCCGAATTATAAAGTCCCGTTTCTTTTAAGGCAGGCCGGGCTTTCATTTTCCGGGAATTTTATCCTGCCTGAGGTGGTGAAGCCGTATGATGGGACAGGCGGTTTTGAAGAAATGTGCCGGAGGTCTTTTGTGAATGACGGTTCTCCTTCTTTTGTGAGAAATGATACGCTGTTCCTTAAAATATCCCAGTATCTGGAGCAGTATCCTGTGGACGGCGCGGTCTGCCATGTGCTGAAAGGGCAGATTGAATTTGATTTTGAAATGGAACGGTTTGAGCGCCTGTTTGCAAAATATGATGTTCCGGTCATCCGCATGGAAACGGATTACAGCAATCAGGATGTGGAGCAGTTAAGGCTCAGGGTGGAAGCATTTGCGGAAATGTTAAAACAAAGGAAATCAGGAAAGTAAAGAAAAGGTTACAGTGTGCATGGAAGGCTGAGCCAAAGTGAGTGAGGATGAAAGGGGCAAAATACATGGAAGGGTTTGCAAGAAAACGCAAGTGGGGCAGGATTTTGGTGTATATCATTTGCGCCATGCTGACGATCGCTGCCTTTTTTGCAAATAAAATTGTGCTGTATCAATTTCATATGATGCCGTCCGATTATCGTTTTGTCCGGGAAACAGGGCAGCCTCCGGCAAAAGCTTCTTCGGCCGTTTGGTTTGCTTATGGCGATGACAGGGAACTGCAGTTCTGGACAGATGCCCATGTATTCATGGATGAGAGCAGCCGGGCAGATGCGGCGGGAAATGAGGGTGTATGGATATACGCGAAAACAGCAGAGGGTGTTGCAACGGTTGATCTGGAGAGCAGCCGCCCGATCCGGGAGGATTTTACCGGATATTTTGTGGCAGTAACGGGGGCAAGGCAGGCTGATATAGACGGTGATGGGAAGATAGAAACGGTTTATGATTCTGCCAGGGCAGATTTGGGTCCCCATGCCTATGCTGCGGTTCCCCGCGGGTTTCACAGCGAAGAGATTCCGTTTGAACTCTGTTTTGAAGAGCGGAAAAAGATACAGGTGTTTTTTCAGGGGGAAGTTGTGGCGGACAGTTTTGTTTCTGTGACGGCCTCTGATTTTGAGGATAAGGTTTTTGAAACAGATGGTTTCGGGTATGTGAAAAATCTTCCGGTAAAATACATACGCAGCGGCCTGACAATTTCTTATGAACCGGAAGAAGGAACCGTTTACCGGATGTATTATGCCTTGGAGGACTATGCTTATTTTTCGCCGCATTTCTGGAAAGCACAGATACCGCTGCTTTTGATTTTTGCGTTATCTGCAGCAGGGATTGCGATTGTACATTTGATAAGGGAGAGACGGCTGAAAGGCTCACCGGAGCATCGAATTTACTCACGGGAAAAGGCGGGGATTTATGCGGCGAATCCGCTGATGCAAAAAACAGATTCCCATTTCCTTATGATACGGTGGCTGTTTCTGATGGCCGGATTTTTTCTGTGGACGTATGCCGGAAAACTGGTGGAGCAGGGGCAGGTCTTAAACCAGATAGCGGTTCCGGTGTTTAGCTGTCCTTTCAATCTGGATCAGACATTGGAATCAAGCTGTTATTATCTGACGCACCTGCCGGAACTGTTTACCACACGCAGTCTCAGCTATATTGCGGCATATATGGGGACGCTGTTTCTCTTCCTGATCCTGTTTGGGAGAATCCTCTGCGGGTTTATGTGCCCCCTTGGGTTTGTGCAGGATCTGATGGATAAACTGCGGAAGGCTTTACATATCCGTCCGATCACTGTGACAGACCGTATGAACCATATTTTGCAGCCGCTAAAGTGGACGTGGATTCTTTTGTTTTTGTGTTTTACTTTTACGGGAGGCAATTTCTGTGACATATGCCCGAATAAGATATTTTCACCTGCGCTTGGTGGGTACTGGATCGATCTTGTGCTTGGCGGGATACTGACGGTACCGCTTTTGGTGGGCAGCTTTTTCATCAAGCGTTTTTGGTGCATTATGTGTCCAATGGGGTATTTATTGGGCATTTTCTATAAATTTAATATTTTTAAGCTGAAAAAAGATTGCACATCCTGTACGGAATGCGGGGCGTGTTATGCCGCCTGCCCGATGCGGCTGAAAAATATTTATACAGAACGGGAAAAAGAAAATGTCCAGACGGTTGACTGTCTGATGTGCGGGGAATGCATCCATAAATGTCCGGAAGATGGGGCGCTTCGCATGACTTGTTTTGGAAAGACTCTCTATCAGTCTTCCAGAGGGACATTCCTTTCAAAATATCGCAGAGGCAGGAGGAAAAAACAATGAGCAATACGTCTTCCAGACATACCTCTATGCGCAAAGAAATGCGCAGGAAAGAGGAAATCCTTTCTGTAAAAGGAAAGGAACTGTTTTATAAGAAGTCGTCACGTATCGCTGCCTCCTATCTGCGCAGGCTTGAAATGGCTTCCGATACACCGGAGGAGATGAAACTATTCTTTGAAATACTCCGCAAAGTTTATGTAGAAATGAGGGCGCCATATGAAAAAAAGGATCAGGTTATGGTCGGCACATTCTGTGCCATGGTTCCGAATGAGCTGATCTATGCGGCTGGCGCTTACCCGGTGCGGCTTTGTTCCGGGAGTTTTACCGCCTATTCCATCAGTGACGGGCTGGCTGCGAGGGATGCCTGCCCGCTGGTGAAGGCAGTGGCCGGTTTTGCCTGTTCTGGAACCATGCCATTGTATGATGACTGTGCCCTTATGGTGATCCCCGTTACCTGTGACTGTAAAAAGAAAATTGCAGGGCTGCTTGGGCAGAAGAAGAAAACGGCAGTGATGCAGATCCCCCAGGGAAAACATGCAGATGGTGACGGGGAGGTATTCCGGAGGGAGCTTTACCGTTTGATCCCGCAGCTCGAAGAAGTGACAGGCCGGGAAATCACAGCGAAAACGCTGGCAGAAGCAATCAACAGGGTTGGCTATGCACAGTATGAGATGTCGCGTTTCCTGGGATTTCGCCGGAATATCCCGCCGTTAATTTCCGGCGTGCAGGCAATGGCAGCCATGAACGCTTATGCATATATGCCGGCAGATGTGTGGGCGGATGCTATGCACAGTCTGAACGGAGAACTGGAAAAGCGGATGGCGGGACAAAAATTTGCCGCAAAAGGCAACCGTCCCAGGATTCTGCTCACCGGTTCCCCGATTGCGTTTCCCAATATGAAGCTTCCGCTGCTGATCGAGGAAATGGGCGGAAACCTTGTAGCAGACGAAACCTGTCTGGGGGATCGTGCGGTTTATGATCCGGTAAGTATTGTGGATGTGAGTTTTGACGGGATGGTGCGTGCGCTTGCAGACCGTTATATCAAACCATGTACCTGCCCTGTATTTGCGGATAATTCGCAGAGGATCTTCCGCATCCGCCAGATGGTGAAGGAGTATCAGGTCCAGGGGATTGTCTGCCATATCCTGCGGGGTTGCCTTGTATATGATTACGAATATCCCGTTTTGGAGGAAGAACTGGAAAAAATGGGGGTTCCGGTCATTCGTATAGAGAGCGATTATAACGAGGAGGATGTGGAGCAGCTCCGCATCCGCATGGAAGCCTTTATAGAAATGATCAAAATACAGGAATACCATAACAGTTCAAACAGGTCTGTGCATTCACTGCACAGACCGTAAGAAAGTGATTCAGGGGTGCAAAAATCCCATCGCCGCAGGCGATTTTAAATGGATTTTTGCATGCAGCTGTGAAGGAACGGAACAGCTGCGGAATACCAGAAACGGAGGTGACACATATTATGAAATATTTTGTTGGGTTTGACGGCGGTTCCACCTATCTGAAGGCAGCTCTGTTTGACGGGAAACAGGTGGTGGATACGCTGGTGTGCAATACCGGGATAGATAATAATGGGACGTCGGAGGATATGCTGCACAGGCTTTGTGAAAAAAACGGGCTGAGGAGAAGTGACATCGGGTATATCATGGCAACCGGATACAGCCGGAAGATCCTTGAGATTGCGGATGATGACATCTCGGAGATCACGGCACATGCTTATGGGGTCAGGGTAACAGCGCCGAAAGAATACCGTCCGGGCATCGTGGTTGACATTGGGGGACAGGACAGCAAGATCATTTATCTGGATGAACATTATAATATCCGCAATTTTACGATGAATGATAAATGTGCCGCCGGAACCGGCAAGTTTTTAGAGATTGCCGCGCAAATATTGGAAACGACCATAGACCAGATCGGGCCGCTTTCCCTGGAAAGTAAAGAACCGTGTGACATTAACAGTACCTGTGTCGTTTTCGCACAGTCAGAGGTGATCTCCCTTGTGGCAAGAAAATATGACCGCAGGGATATTCTCTACGGGATGCATCTGTCTATGGCGAAGCGCATCATAAAAATGATGAAGCGTTCGCAGAAAGGCGGGGATATCCTGATGACTGGAGGCGGGGCGAAAAATGTCGGCATCTGCAGGGCGTTTGAGGAAGAACTGATGAAAGAAGTATATGTGGCAGCCTATCCGCAATTTAATGGGGCGATCGGTGCGGCGTTGATCGCCAGTGAAAGGGGGCGGCAGGCATGATGGGTGGTCTGGTCACTCCGGCAGTGACTGCTTTTTTCATAGGGATCGGCTGTGGGACCTGCTGCAGCCCGTTTGTCAGTGCTTTCCTTTCAGCCTATATTGTTTCGCATGGGAACGGGGTAAAAAGAAGTTTTGGAACACTTATCCGGTTTTTTAGCGGGAAACTTCTGGGGATATCTGTTCTGTGTTTGACAGCCTCTGTGATTGGCAGACAATTTATATCGGATCACGGATATATCGGAAATTTCCCTTTCCGTCTGGCTGTGCAGATCATGATGAGCCTGTTCGGGTTTCTTATGGCAGTGCGCTGGGTTTGGGAGATAAAGAAGGGAACGGCAGAATGTGGGCATTGTAAGGAATGTGGGAAAGAAGAGCTGCCGGAAAGCAAACATTATCCAATGTTAGTAGCAGGCATCCTGTATGGGATAAGGCCCTGCCCGCCGCTTCTTTTTGTGCTTGGCTATTCGGTAAGCCTGCCAGTCCTTACGGCAGGCATTACAGGGATAAGCTTCAGCCTTGCAAGTATTTTAAGCCCGCTTTTGATGCTGGCGGCAGTCCTTGGGATACTGTCGAAGCGGATCCGGGCCGAAATCCCAGGATTTTTAAAGTGGTTCCGCCTGGCGTCTTATGTATTGCTGACGGTACTGCCGTTTACCTTACAGTAGATGTGATCTATAATCAGGACTGCGCACTTGCTGCGCTGTCCGTGTATGCGCCAAAATCTTTGATTTTGTGTGCATAATCTTCAAAACGCCCATTTGGGGCGTTTAGAAAGGATTTGAGAGATATGATTCAGGATATTGCCCCAAAAGTATTTGATAACCAATATAAGGATGTAAATGCAGATGATGAGGCATATGTCATTTATGCCTATGGGGACAAGGTTCTTTTGAAAGAGGAAAATGGGGAGATCTCTGTCCCGAAACTGCGTGAACTTAGCGGAAGGGCATTTCAGAGTGTTTATTTATTTTCCATTGGCGGACAGCCTGTTTTTATGCCTTATATCCAAAACAGGGAAATGGAAAAAGAGATGGTGGAATATTGGCAGAAAGAGTCCGGATATCAGTTATACCGGTTGAGCGGCTCAGGTATTTATACGCCGAAGTGGTTGTATTTTGCTTGTGGGACAGCGATCCATCTGAACAGATGGTATCGCAATAACCGCTTTTGTGGATCTTGCGGGGAGAAATTGATGCCTGGCGAGAAGGAACGGCTTATGTACTGTCCGTGTTGTGGAAATACAGTATATCCGAAAATTTCTCCCGCTGTTATCGTAGGAGTAGTCCATCAAGATAAAATTCTGATGACAAAGTATGCAGACAAAAGGGACGGTACGCGCTACTCCCTGATTGCAGGATTTGCCGAAGTGGGAGAAACCATCGAGGAAACTGTCCGGCGTGAGGTGATGGAGGAAGTCGGGGTAAGGGTGAAGAATCTGCGATATTATAAAAGCCAGCCGTGGCCGTTTTCGGATACGCTGCTTCTGGGGTTCTTCTGTGAACTTGACGGGAGCGGGGAGATCATGCTTGACGGGATGGAACTTTCGGAAGCGGAATGGGTGTCAAGAATTGATATGAAAATGCAGGATGATGGGATCAGCCTGACTTATGAGATGATGGATCACTTTAAAAACCGAAAGGAGGCGTTTTGTTTATGAGGAAAATTTTGTGTATATTGATGGGTATTATCATGATTGGCTCACTTGCTGCGTGTGGAGGGCAGCAGAATGGGAAAAAATCTTCTCCGGAGGATGGCAGGGAAGAAAATACTGTTTTGCAGGAAGAATCTGCGGAAGATGTGGGTTCCATATCGGAACAGCAGATAGAGAATACAGAATCCTACACCAGCAAATATCCTTATGATTCTGTTTTCCCGCAGCATGAACCGTATGGGGAAGGGATCGGAGCCATGCCGGGGCGTGTGGTGTGGAGCTATGACACGGATTCTGTGCTGTGGGATGGAGATGGGTATTGGTGGCAGCCAAAAAATTTTGACGAATCTGTAATTCAAAGCATGGTAGATGACAGCATAGCTTCTCTTGGAGGAAAGGAAACGGCAGGAGAGGGCTGGAATGCATTGTTTCAGGCGCATAATGCGTCAAGTGGGAAAGGAAGTGCTTCTTATGCAGCCGGGGAAAAGATTGCAATAAAGGCAAATATCAATGGTTCTGGTGTTTTTGATGATGATACTTCCGGTGAAACACAGATGAGCTATACAAATCCTGTTCTGTTGAAGACGTTGTTGATCTCACTGGTGGAGGAGGCCGGTATTTTACCGGAGGATATTACCGTATATGATGTATCCAGGCTGTTCCCGGACTATATGGTAGAAATGTGTACGGAGGGGATATTGGAAGGAGTTCATTTTGTGGATCGGAGGAACGGTATTGCCGATGAAAATGTGCCGATTAACTGGTCGTATGAGTTTAGCGGAGCAGTGAATTACCTGCCCACTTGCGTGACAGAAGCAGAATACCTGATCAATCTGGCAAATTTAAAAGGACATAGCTATGGGATCACACTCTGCGGAAAAAATCATTTTGGTTCTTTTATCAATGGAAATGCCATGCGTCCGCCGGAAGGGGCAAACCTACATCAGTTTTTAACAAAGAATGAAATGGATACTTACAGCCCTCTTACAGATTTAATGGCAAACAAACATCTTGGCGGAAAGACTATACTGTATATGCTGGATGCATTGATCTGTGCGCCATCCGAAGGAGCTTCTATTATAGAAGAAGCGGCCAGATGGAGGCAAATGCCTTTTGACGGCAGCTACACTTCAAGCATACTGGTTTCCCAGGACCCTGTGGCAATTGATTCTGTGGGAGCAGATTTTCTGATTAATGAGCCTGCTGTTACAGACAATAACAGAACTTTGAAAGGAAATCCCAATGTAGAGAATTATCTGCATGAAGCAGGGTTGGTGAACCAGGCACCTTCTGGAACTGTGTATGAGGACGGGAATGGTGAAGCAGTGGTCAATCTTGGTGTACATGAACACTGGAATAACTCTGTTGAAAAGAAGTATAGTAGGAATTTAGGAAAAGAGGAAGGGATTGAGCTTGTCAATATTATAAGGTAGAAATAAATATACGGGAAAGAGGTTTGATAAATAGGAAAGGAGCATAGGAAAGTGAAGAAAAAGAGGGTAAAACTATGTGTGGATATATTTATGATTATTATGCTGCCTGTGCTTATGGCATATAAAATGGTAGGGGAAACAGTCCATGAGTGGTGTGGTATTGGTATGTTTCTTTTGTTTTTGATACATCACATATTGAATGGTGGATGGCACAGAACGCTGGCAAAAGGGAAATATACTCCAGGGAGGGTTTTAATCACTTTTGTGAATATGCTGCTGCTTCTTAATATGCTGTTTCTTATGTGGAGCGGAATGGTATTGTCACAGCATGTATTTACATTCCTGCCATTCAGAGGTATACAGTCTTTTGCAAGGCTTGTTCATCTTAGTGCTTCTTACTGGGGATTTATATGGATGGCGATACATACAGGGTTTCATGGAAGAATTTTATTGAAGCAGTTTTGCGGGAAATTATCTGATCCAGATTTTCCTCCAAAACATAAAATTTTTATAAGGTGCATCGTAGTTATTATTTCTCTATATGGAATTTATGCTGTTAGCAAAAGACAGATTTTAGAATATATGTTTTTAAGGATACAATATGCATTTTTCGATTTTGGGGAGCCAGTAATATTTTTCATGGTAGATTATATATTTATTATGTTGTTGTTTGCTTTTGTGGGGTATTACATTTTACAATTATTTACGGGCAGAATATCGCATAGATGATTTTACTATCTTCGATATATTAGCCTAAAGATTGATGTGAGCGCCGTATAAATGATTTAGGTAGTTATTACTGGAAAAATAGTGTATGGAAGGCATGGGGATGATGCGTGGAATGGCAGGATGCGGCTTCAGGGGATGAAAAGCTGTATCCTGTATTATTTATAGATTCGTTCGATTCTCTTACAAAAGGGGTGAACATATGGAAATAATGATGATAACATTTGAAAAGAATGAGAAAAAGGTGAAAGAAGAGGTATTGGATTTTTTAGAGTCAAAAGGACATTTGATATTATCTACATCTTCACCTGCTGTCGGTATTTTAGAACATGGCAGCTTAGTCATTGATCCTAAAAACAGAACTGTAAAGCGAGATGGTGAAAACATTGATTTGACAAATTATAAGTTTGAGATATTGTATTTATTAGCAAAAAGTCCGGGACAAGTGTTTTCTAAGGAGCAGATATATAACCAAGTATGGAAAACGCCATTTTATGGTGCGCAGGAAAATGTGATGAGCCTAATCCGAAGAATTCGGAAAAAAATAGAACCAGATCCTGCAAAACCAATTTTCATTCTTACGGAATGGGGAGTGGGATATAAATTTAATAATGCGACAGTAAGGGAATAAGCGGCATCTGCTAATGAAAATCAGAGCCGCTTATTTCACATCGCTCATGCCGAGAAGATAGTCAGTTGTTACCTGAAAGTAATTTGCTAGTGCTACGATTTCATAATCCGGTACAAATCGTTTTCCTTGTTCAATTCTTAAAATCGTTAAATCTGTAAAATCAAATCCCTCTGTCTGGAGTCTTGCGGCAAGTGTTTTTTGTGAAATTCCCTGAGATTTTCGTAAAGTCTTGATTTTGTTCCCAATAATATTTTTTGATTCTCCATTCCAGTATATTTTCATTTATGCCCTCACTTCTAAAGATGAAGTATATAAGATTGATTCTACTGGTTTTAAGTGATAATATACTTCTAAAGATGAAGTTTTGGAAAGTATGATAAAAAATATTATAGAATGGTCACAATAAAAATAAGGTAATTAAAAAAAGGTAAAAGGAGATTGTTATGCAGAACGAAGTGTGGAACGAGATAGGAACATTTTTGAATGGGTTGCGATGTGGGAATGTGAACCGTGAAACTTATATCCAGTTTCCAGAGTTGTCAGATGCGGAAAAAAGGAAAAAGGCGATGGAGAGAACTTCTCAGAAAGTGCTGGATACAATGGAGGCAGGACAAAGAGAAAAAGTGGAAAATTATATAGAAGCATTGAAACATCTCGCATTTATGGCAGAGGAACAGGCATATTGCCAGGGATATGTTGATTGTATTCAGTTGCTTTCAGGTTTGGGGATGCTGAAAGGATCGCCCAATATATCAGAACTAATAAATAAAATAAAAAAATAGTGGATAACGGAATGGCTCATTTCCCTATGCGGAATTGAGCCATATTATTTTGTTATACCATTGTATGCAGAAAAATTGTGATTTCTACATATAAGAGTATATATGGATTGTCAGAAAATATCAGACTTTTATCAAATTTTGTCAAGGATTATTCAGTATATTTATTATTAGGTTACTGAACTGGCTGCAGCAAAGCGGTAGCTGTTGCGAGAAGGACTTGAAGCTGGTGTTCGTCGCAATGGGTTAATAGGCGTTGAAGTTGTTTATATGTAGTATTATTAGAATTTCCATTGGGATAAACATAATCATCTGCAGAGAGATTTAATGTTCTCATGGCTTTGCAGAATACAGGAAGGCTTGGAGTGCCTTTGTATCGTTCTAAGTCACCTAAGTAAGCAGATGAAAGACCGAGCTTTTCGGCGAGTTCCTCCTGTGTCCAGTGCAAGTCCATCCGAGCATTTCTAATCATAGTTGCAAAAAGAGTATTAGGAATATCCATGTTTATTCACCTCCTTATATATAGTGTATTACCCTAGCTTTCAAAAGTGAAAAGGGTAAAAACCTATAATATTACAGGTGTTTAAACCTAGATAGAGCATATGAATCCTTTTTCGGATAAAAAAAACAGATTCCGGAGAAGGCTCTTTGTATGCTCTTTTTTACAGTCCGGAATTTGCCGGAGAGCAAAGTGGTCTTAAAATTTGGTACTTGTCAGAGATTTAGCTGGCAGTCGGGTATACAATTAAAAAAATCTTAACTGTTGCTGTTCTGGCAGACACTCTTGAATCCAGTTCAAAAACCTATAATAAAAATGGGGTTACAGAATATGTGTCGATAAAATACGTCCTCTGGGCATCTGCCCATATGGGCGTTTTTTATATATTTGAAAGTTTTTTTAAAAATTTTCTTCCAGACCCGAACATTCGCATTGTCCCATTCGGGCTATTGAATGAAAGGGAAAATAAAAATCCTTCCGGAATCCGGCAGGACGGGAAGGAGGTGAACTCGAATGAGGAAATCTTCTTCCTACGATGAAATGGCAGTTCGGAAACAATTTGACTGAATATGCAAGCTGGCATTAAAAGGTGAAAAGATAGATTATCACAGACATATCGCTTATAGGCAGGAGCATGAAGTGATGCTGTCAGAGTTGTCAGAGAAAGATATGGGCAGGCTTTTTACTGTGGATGAATATGAAGTGGAACATCAATGGTTTCAGGTACTTGGCTATGATATAGAGGTGAAGGACACATTGATTGCAGAGGCACTGCAGGCACTTTCTGAAAAGAAAAGGGATGTGATTCTGCTTTCATACTTCATGGATATGAGTGATGCAGAAATTGGCAGGGCATTGAACCTTGTCCGCAGCACAGTCCACGAACACAGAAAACGCTCACTTGAATTGATGAAAAATATTATGGAGGAACATACGGATGAAAAGAAAAAGTAAACAGGCTAAAAATGCCAATTTGCTGCCGTTCCATATTATTAAGGCAGCATCAGAAGGGGATATAGGGGCGATCCATGTTGTATTGAAACATTATGAGGGATACATAGCGAAACTTTCTACACAGTGTTTGTATGATGAATATGGACAGCCGCATTATTGTGTAGATGAAACATTGCGTAAGCGATTGGAAACAAAGTTGATTACTAAAATATTGGACTTTGAGATAGCATAATCAACAATCAGTTACCTTACCCTTTCGGAAACTGATAAGAAATATTGTACCTTGACAAATTCATATAGGGAATCCTGCAGAACGTATGAAGCAGTGGAGCTATTTAATGAATACGCCAAGACTATCTGTATCTGTCACTTTGCGACACGATGTCGTAAAGTGACGGGTATTGAAAACGAAGGAATGTTAATTTGGACATTGAAGTGAAGGTACGAGCGATAGATATTTGATTACTGGCAGAGGGATAGGGACTTTGCAGCGATGATACTGTTTCTGACAATGATACTTCCGGATATAGGCTGATCCGGTCTGAAAAGATGGTGAGATTCCAATGGCGCTGTTTCCTGACAGCCGCCTGCAGGATTCTTAAAAAATTGAGATGTTCTATATTTTATTGAACAGCAGACTTTTAATAAGTATGAAGAATAGGACATACATTGTGTAAAATATAATGTAATGTTGGAGGGATAGATATGTATTTGTCGAAGGAAGAATTATGTAAGATGGAACAGGCGGATATAAAAGAGGCCGTTCCGGATCATTTAGCGGATATAAGTAAGATTAAAATAGATATGAAAAAATCTGTTTCCGCCAGAGTGGAGGAATATGTGCAGAAAGTTGGCAATCCTTTTCTTGTACGGGTAGGAGATTATGTAGTGAAGATTGGCTATTCCGATTGTGAGGAAACATTGAATGACAGGATGAAGCAGTATATCAGGAAGATTGCAGAAATAAAGTATTAGTAAAAACCTTTACAAGGGGCAGAAGATATGGTAGTCTATAGGCAGGATTAAACAGCGGAATCCTAGCTTTATGAAACAGATACAAACCTCGTAGGACAGGTTTTGCTAACTGAAAGCACAATTGAGTGTGTGGATAAGAGAATGAAGTTAGGAGCTGGATAGAATGAAAGAACATGTTTATTTTGTTGCTGTCTATCTTCGCCTGTCCAGGGATGATGAGGATATTGACGGCAGCACGAAATCAGAGAGCAACAGCATAAGCTCGCAAAGAGAATTGGTTCGTTCTTATGTCAGGGAACATGAAGATATGGAACTGTTTGACATCTATGTGGATGATGGTTATTCTGGAGCCAATTTTGACAGGCCGGAATTTAAAAGAATGATGGCGGACATTGAAGCGGGAAATGTGAATTGCGTGATAGTGAAAGACTTGTCCAGATTGGGACGAGATTATATTGAAGCCGGGCGGTTGATTCAAAAGACCTTCCCGGCTTTTCATGTGCGTTTTATTGCTATAACAGACCATTTTGACAGCCAGACTGCAGACACGAATACAAAATCACTTGTCCTTCCTGTAAAAAACTTTATCAATGATTCTTATTGTAGAGATATTTCCGGGAAAGTGAAGAGCCACCAGCAGACAAAACGAGAGCAGGGCAAATTTATAGGAGCCTTTACTGTATATGGCTATCGGAAATCTGCAGAGGATAAAAACAAACTCTGCCTAGATGACTATGCTGCTGAAATTGTCAGAAAGATATTTGCCTGGAAGCGGGAAGGAATGAGTACACAGGCAATTGCACAGAGATTAAATGAGCTTGGGATACTCTCACCATTAGAATATAAAAAATCCCGTGGTGAAAAATTTTCTACTGGATTTCGTACTAATTTGACGGCAAAGTGGTCGGCGGTGGCCGTAAAAAGAATATTGACCAATGAAATATACACAGGGGTAATGGTTCAGGGAAAGAATGAGAAAGTCAATTATAAGGTAAAGAAAACGGTTGCAAAACCGCAGGAAGAATGGGTTCGGGTGGAAGGAACACATGAGGCGATTATATCCCGTGAGGATTTTGAAACGATACAAAATCTTTTAAAGGTTGATACTAAGGCAAAAGCAGGTTCATCATGTTCCCATCTTTTCTCAGGGCTTCTGTTCTGCGGAGACTGCAAAGAACCGATGACCCGAAGGGTAAACCGTTATAAAGGTATTTCAAAGGTTTATTTTATCTGTTCAACAAGGAATAAGGGTAAAGGCTGTACACGGCACAGTATCCTGGAAGATGACTTAAAAGAGATTGTGTTCCGGACATTACAGGTACATGTTTCTGTATTTTTAGACGTGTGCAGCCAGTTGGCACATATCCAGGAAATGGAGGTGAATTTTGAGGAAGTAGCCAGATTTGACAAAGAGATTGAAAGACTTCATAAGGAACAGGACAAATATCTGGAGCTTCGCGTGGGACTGTATGAAGACTTAAAGTCAGGGTTGCTTACAGAAACAGATTTTAAAAATTTCCGCGCAATTTATGAGAAACAATACGAGGAAACAAAAAGCGCTTTGCAAAAACAGGAAGATATGATCAAGCAGCTATTCCGAAACGGAGTCGCATCGGGCGTCAGACTGGAAAGATTTAAGGAGGTTATGAAGCTGACAACGCTTGATCGGGATACGCTTTTGTGTTTTGTGAGCAGGATAGAAGTATATGAGGAGAAAAAGGTCTATGTGGAATTTCGTGGGAAAGAGGAATTTCATAAGATGTTAGTCCTGCAGGAGTATTTGGAATCGAAAGCAGGGAGTGGAAAGGAAGTGGAAGCATAAATGGCAAGAATGTCAAAAAAGACGAAGGGAATGCAGCAGTCCGTAAAAATGGCAGAATGTATCTGGAATGCCGGTATTTATGCCAGACTATCCGTGGATAGCCATGACCGGAAAAATGAATCCATAGATTCACAGATAGAAATTGCAAAAGAGTATATCCGGAAATCTGAAAATATTGTGCTTATAGAGTGCTATACGGATTTAGGAAAGACCGGAACAAATTTTGAGCGTGAAGGATTTGAGAAGATGATGGCAGACGTTCGCTGTCATAAGATCAACTGTGTGATTGTAAAGGATTTCTCAAGATTTGGGCGTAATTATATAGAAACCGGAAACTATATGGAGAAGATTTTTCCGTTTTTTAACGTCAGGTTTATTTCTGTGTCTGACTGCTATGACAGCCACCGGACACAAGGTGATAACGATATTCTGGCGGTCAATCTGAAAAATATAGTGAATGAGCTGTATGCAAAAGACTGTGCGGAGAAAGTAAGGACAATTAAAAAGTCAAAAATGGAACAGGGATGTTATGTAGGCGGTATTCCTTCCTATGGTTATTATGCCAGATGGATCAATGGAAAGAAGGTTCTTTTTCCGGAGGAAGGAGCAAGCGATGTTGTGAGAACTATATACCGTTTGTTTGATGAAGGAAAAAGAATCAGAGAGATTATTTTCTGGTTGTATGAACAACATGTCAATAGGCCGAGTGACTATAAAAGGGTTGGGCATGTACATAGTAAAGAAGGAGAATTGTTGAAACAATGGTCTGATCAGACGATAAGGACGATTCTAACAAATCCTGTGTATATTGGTACATTAATTCAAATTCGGGTAGGTGATAAAATTTACCGTAATGGGGATAGGCATAATATTGAACCGGATGAAGTGATTACGGTCGAACATACGCATGAGCCAATCATCAGTGAGGATTTATTTTACCGTGTTTCGTCTAAAATAGAAGAAAAAAGGAAGATAGAGCTTCAAAAAAAGAAGCTGCCCAAAGATACATTGCCGGAGGATATTTATAAGGATCTGATTTATTGCGGTGAGTGTGGCAGCAAATTAAGAAGAACATGTGGATCAAACAGGAAATCTTACCAGGTGTCTGTAAGGACATATTCATACGGATGTCCCAATATACAAAGAATTGATGCGTTGAAATGTGACAACCATTTTATGTCATTCCATGCAATTAACAGAATTGTGTTGGAAACGCTGCGAAAAGAATTTGATCTTTCGGGAGTGCGAATGAAAACACTGGTGGATTTTAACCGGGAACAGGTCAGGCTGAAAGAAAAGAATGAAGAGAAAAGAAAGGGGGCTATTCAGGCACATATTCAGGATGTGGATATTGAAATGAGTTCCATTTACATACAATACAGGTCGGGCAGGATAGATAAGGAAGCATTTCTAAGCTTAAAACTAAGCAAGGAAACAGAAAAAAGGAATTTGACAAAAGAACTGTCAAAACTGGAAACAGATATGGAACATATGCGTAAAGAAGCAGAAGAAATGAATTATTTTATCCGCTGCCTTTGGAAGGGAAAGGATAGCGCAAGACTCGACAGACAGACAATATGCTGTCTAGTGAAAAGGATTACTGTCTATAAAGACAGGCGTGTAGAAATATTATTTAATTTCAGTAAAGGGCAGATTGAACAGTGCAGGAGGGAGGCGTGTGGCAAATGAAGCATCAAATTGTGATTGCAATTTATATGCGGCTATCCCAGGATGACGGAGATTCTGACAGAGAGAGCAACAGTATTGTGAATCAAAGGCATTTCCTGCATTCTTATGTCGAAAAGCATTTTGAAAACTATGATCTGCTGGAGTTTCAGGATGACGGGTATACGGGAGCTAATTTCTTAAGGCCGGGCATTTCAGAACTGTTGGAGAAAGTAAAGAATGGAAAGGTAGACTGCATTATCGTAAAAGACCTGTCTCGGTTTTCCAGAGATTATATAGAGATTGGCGCATATCTGGAGCAAATATTTCCATTTGCAGGAGTGAGGTTTATCGCAGTGAATGACGGGTATGACAGCGACCGGTTCAAAGGAAATGTAGCAGGAATGGATACATCCTTTAAAAATCTTTTGAATGACCTTTATTGCAAAGATATATCGGTGAAAGTGAAATCTGCGCTGAAAATGAAAAAGGAGAGTGGGGTTTATGCGAATGGGAGCTGTACGTTTGGCTATCGTAAAGATCCGGAGGACAGGCACAAATTATTGATTGATGAAGAAGAAGCGGATATTGTAAGAAGAATATTCCAAATGACTTTAGATGGTATATCATCACATAAAATTGCACAGATATTCAATGCGGAAGGCGTAAAAACACCGATAGAGTATAAAATGGAGCGTGGGATTGCGACTATGACACCCAAAGGCAAGCGGTTTGAGTGGAGTGGTTCTACCATTTGTCAGATGCTTCGAAATGCTACTTATGCAGGGGACATTGTATATGATAAGTATGAAACGCCGGAAGTCAGCGGCAAATCAAGGTTAAAGCTAAGGAGCGAATGGAAAGTCTTTAGGGATCACCATGAAGCAATCGTTGACCGTGATACATTTGAGTACATCCAGAAAAGCAGGGGTGTAAAAAAAGCTGTGAAACATAAACGGCATCCATTGATTGGCAAGATGGAATGTGGGTATTGCCATAAGTCATTAAAAATTGAACATACAAAAAATCCATATTTTGTCTGTGGAAATAAATATGTGACACAGTATAAAGGATGTGTGGAGCGGGTCAATGTGCAGTTTTTGGAGGAGTATCTGCTATTTCGTCTACAGGAAGAAGCAGAGCGGCAGGCAGACGTTCATTCTATTTGTATGGAAGTAAAAAATAGGGTAGAGCAGGAACTGGAATTACTATATGAAAGAAAAAATCAGACAGAGGAAAAGCTGAAAGACTTACAGACAGCACAGACCGAGATATATGAGGAATATGTATTTAAGAAAAGGAGCAAGGATGATTATATAGAGGAAAAGAGAGAACTTAAGAAACAGGAAGAGTGTTATATGGATTTGTCAGATGACTTAGAGAAGCGTATAAAAACATTGCAGGAAATGCTTTCAGAATCAGGGACAGATGTGTATGAATATCTGCAGAACCGTAGTCTTACGGAGCTTACCCAGGAGGTGGCAGACAGATTTGTGAAAAGGATAGTGGTTTATGATGAATGGAATATAGATGTGGAATGGAATTTTTCAGAAAAATTGCCGGAAGAAGTTCGAGAATATCAACTTGCATTTCTGTAACACCAGAAAAAGGAAAAACTTGACATTACTGTAACACACGCATAGGAAAAATGGCTTTTTTCTATGAAAAAGCGTTATTCTGAAAGAAAAAAGTGAAAAAACTTTTATGCAGACACTTGACACGGAAGGGGATCGTGAGGGGGAATGATTTGTATTTGTATGGGGAGAAAGTGAAGGCGTATCTGAGGCGCGGGGCCAGGCCGCTGCCTGGATTTACGGAATACCCCAATGCGCAGGTGGGGTATGGGGCTCTTTGTGTGCGGGACAGTCTGCCAGTGTAAATAAAACGATCACAGATATCTATGCGATAGCTTTCCTGCTCTGCCAACATCCGGCCTCTTTTAGCAATGATACAGACGCTGATGAGGGGGATGGCTGGTCTTGATAATGCCATCCCCGCTCGCTATACGAGACGATCTTTGTCGGCTACCCCATTGGTGGGGTGAAGCGCCGCACATCGTTTACAGCCTTGTGGAAAATGTGAGCCTGAAAAAGAAGACAGCGCTCCCATTTTCCACATCGATCAGCAGCGGCCTCGGGAGCAGCGCGAGACATCTGAAGAGGAGGGCCGTCAATAAATGGGTAAAGAGCATCAGATCATAATGCAGAGAACAATGACAAAAACTCCTTTTTCTTCTCCGCCCTGCACACGAGGTAGTAGGTCACGGACGAATCCGCATCCGATATGGGGATATTTACCCGGCCGGAGGGGACTTCCGAATATCTTTCCGCAAGGTCGGAGGTGAAGGCGGGCAGCGAGGACGCCTGCAGAAGCTCATTAAAGCTGAAACGGTCGCTCTGGGTCAGGAAACGGGAATCCGGCATCCTGTCCGTCGTGACAAAGTCCCAGAAGCCGATATCCGGCATCAGCAGCATGTTCTCGCCGTTCATCTGCGAGAAGGACAGGCTCTTCCTCGTGGCAAACTTATGCTCTTTCGGGAGGGCGAACAGCAGGTTCTCTCTCATGCACTCCTTCCAGAAATATGCTTCCCCGTCCGGCTCTTCATGCGTGACGGCCAACTGATAGACGTTGTTTTGCAGACCGGCCAGGAGCCTGGCATCCTGATCCATCTCGGTCTGCAGGGACATATGGGGGAAGATGTTCGTGATCAGAGGCGCAAGGCGCCATATCGGGGCCGGGGCGCAGAGCCCGAGGGTGATGGTGCGGTTCCTCCGGTCATGCTCCCGCGCCCTCGCGGCAAAGAGGTCGGCCTCATAGAGGAGTTTCTTTGCCAGTTCCAGCACATATTCTCCATTCTCATTAAGATCCAGCCGGTTTTTCTTTCGCTCAAAGAGAGTCAGTCCTAAGTCATCTTCCAGTTTTTTCATATTCCTGCTGAGCGCCGGCTGGGAAAGATGCAGGGTTTCTGCAGCTTGCGACAGTGTCCCGGCCTCGGCAAAGGCCACAAGCTGGCGTAATGTGTAGAGTTCGATCATTTTACCACCTTTCAGTATCAGTTGGATCTATAGCAGTATCCGCTACTGGCATTGTACTTTTTCGGGAAGAGAGTCTATAATGACCATCAGATACATTATAACAGAAAAAGGGGGCGTTTTCGATCATGCTGTTTTATTTTACGGCGACGGGAAACAGCCTGTACGTGGCAAAGCAGCTGGATGACGACAGGATCAGCATAGCGCAGGCGATCCACGATAGGGAAAAGAGATATGCCGCGGATAAGATCGGCGTCGTCTGTCCGATTTTCGGACATGAGGTCCCGGAGCTGGTCAGGGAGTTCCTCCGGGAGGCAGAGTTTGAGACGGATTACTTCTACCTGATCCTGACCTACGGCAGCCGCCATGGCGGAGCGGCGGAGCTGGCCGAGAGGATGCTGAAAAGGGCCGGGATCCATCCCGCCTATATCAACGCGGTGTTGATGGCCGATAACTTCCTGCCAGCCTTTGACATGAAGGAGGAGAAGCGGATGGATAAAAAGGTGGACGCCCAGATCGCCCGGATCCGCGCGGATATCGGGAATAGGGCAGTGTTCATCGCACCGGTGACAGACGCCGACCGGGCGGTCCATCAGGAGTTCCTGGACAGGTCCGCCCAGATGCCGAAAGATGCGTTCGCCGATATTTACCGCGTCACGGATGCGTGCATCGGCTGCGGGATCTGCACGAAGGTATGTCCGAAGAAATGCTTCCGGCTGGACGGGCAGAAGAGCGTATGGGACCCCGAGGGGTGCATGATGTGCATGGCCTGCATCCATGCCTGTCCGATGACGGCGATCCAGATGCGGATACAGGAGAAAGATCCCAAAGCCAGATACCGGAATGAGAACATCAGCATCTGTGAGATCGTGGAGGCGAACGATCAGTGGAAACAATAGAAAAAAATAATATCAGGAGGTAAGATATCATGGAATTTATCACATTGAACACAGGAGCAAAGATGCCGTTGGAAGGATTTGGCGTATTCCAGATCCCGGACGCCGCGCAGTGCGAGCAGGTGGTCTATGAGGCGATCAAGACCGGATACCGTCTGTTGGACACAGCGGCCGCTTACATGAACGAGGAGGCTGTGGGAAAAGGCGTGGCAAGGGCGATCGCGGAGGGCCTTGCCACCAGGGAAGAGCTGTTCATCACCACGAAAGTCTGGGTGCAGGATATGAAGAGTGAGGATACGGCTTACGAGGCTGTCAAGACATCCCTTGCCAAGTTGGATATGCCTTACGTGGACCTCGTCCTGCTCCACCAGCCCATGGGAGACTATTTCGCGGCATATCGGGGGATCGAGAGAGCGTACAAAGACGGCCTGACCAAAGCGGTCGGCGTGGCGAATTTCTATCCGGCGATCCTCACCAACCTCTGTGAGAACGTGGAAGTGATCCCCGCACTCAACCAGGTGGAGCTGCATCCGTTCTTCGTGCAGGAAGCCGCCCTTGAGAATATGAAGGCTTACGGCGTTGTCCCGCAGGCATGGGGGCCGCTGGCGGAAGGCAAGCACGGCATCTTTACCGATCCGGAGCTGACCGAGATCGGAAAGAAGTACGGCAAGAGCGCGGCGCAGGTGGCCCTCCGCTGGAATGCCCAGCGCGGCGTGTCCATCATACCGAAATCCGTCCATGTGGAGCGCATGGAGCAGAATATCGACATCTGGGATTTTGCGCTCACGGATGAGGAGATGGCCAAGATCGCCGCAAAAGACCTGGGCCACAGCGAGATCGTGGACCATGACGCTCCGGCGTTCGTAAAGATGCTCTGCGGGATGAAG
Organism: uncultured Lachnospiraceae bacterium; assembly: GCA_964407765.1. Lineage (GTDB taxonomy): Bacteria > Bacillota > Clostridia > Lachnospirales > Lachnospiraceae > MGBC164599. The sequence goes on along the minus strand of CAYOWU010000005.1, from coordinate 58,950 downwards.
ATCCATTAAGAGGAGGCATATCAGCCGGCAGTATTTCCATGCCTGCGCTCATAGGTGGCGGCATACGATGAAAACGGTACGGTACAGGTGATGAACGCCGCCTGCCGCGTGGATAAGATTGCTCTCTTCATCGATGAGGACCACACCACTGCCAGAGCAATCCGGATACCATGGGGAAAAAGCGCCCATGTCCCTTGCGCCGGTCATCACAAAGTTCCCGGTCGGGCTGGAATATGAGCTTGCAAAGATCGCGGAAACGGAGAACCTGCGCGCGGCAGTGGGTACGATCGTGAATGTCAGCGCGGATGAAAAGGCGTTTTCGGAGAACTGTTCTATGGGATGGTGTGAGCCGGTGTCGGATGAAGAATACGCCCTGCTTGCGGATTAAATAATATTTGAGCCGGCGCAAGCAGGTTTTTCATGCCGCTTTTGTAACAGTTCAGCCTCCTGGGCTTCACTGTCACAAAAATATGCACACAAACTGCAAAAAACGCAGTTTGGCGCGTGGCTGTCTCGGGATCGTCTTGCAGGCGCAAGCCGACGCCTCGCGGGATAGCGCATGGCTGAACTGTTACCCGCTTTTGTCTCGGTTTTCTTTACCAATGGTTTTTTTGACGCAAAATATGATATAATCCGTTCAAATACTTAAACGGAAGGGACTGTGATATGGACGTTTTAGACATCATGAAAGCGCGCCACAGTGTGCGGCAGTACAGCGGGAAAAAAATTGAAGACGATAAAAGGAAGGCGTTGGCCGCGCTGGTAAATGAGTGCAATCAAAAGAGCGGCATGCACATCCAGATTCTCTTTGATGAGCCGAAATGCTTTGACAGCATAATGGCTCATTACGGAAAATTCAGCGGCGTGGAAAATTACATTGCGCTTGTGGGAGAAAAAAACGCTGCACTGGATGAAAAGGCGGGATATTATGGGGAAAAGCTGGTGTTGAAGGCACAGGAGCTGGGGCTGAATACCTGCTGGGTGGCGATGACCCATGGAAAGAGCGCCGCCAGGATTGGGAAAGGCGAAAAGCAGGCATGCATCATTGCGCTGGGCTATGGGGTTACCCAGGGAACGGCCCATTCAAATAAACCTGTGGAGCGGCTCTGTAACTGCGCATCGGATATGCCGGACTGGTTTTCCAGAGGAATGGAGGCGGCGCTGCTTGCGCCGACAGCCATGAACCAGCAGAAGTTCTGCCTTATTCTTGAGAACGGGAAAGTATCCGCCAGAGCTGGAAAAGGATTTTACACAAAAATGGACATGGGCATTGTAAAATATCATTTTGAAGCCGTTACGGGCCATAAAGTGGGATAGCCGGTATCATGGCGGATAAGCGGGTGTCTATGGATACGAAAACAGAGATAGAAAAGCTGGCGGAGGAATTTGAAAGCAGCAGGAAAGTGTTGATTGCGCTGGGAGATGAGAACCGGCAGCATCTGCTCTTTGAGATGATGAAGATGGGAGGCTGTTCAGGAGTCCGGGTAGGGGACATTACGGAAAAAACGCACCTTTCGCGTTCCGCAGTGTCCCATCATCTGCGGATTCTGAAGGATGCAGGGATACTGAAGGTCAGGAAGGAAGCGACAAAAAATTATTATTATTTTGACCCGGATACCAGAAGCTTTGACAGTCTTGCCGATATGCTGCAAAGAGCGAAGGAACTGATAGGGCGCCGGACGGGAGCGGAGCCTGAGATTTCGGCAAAGGTAAAATAAAAAAGATGTTTTTTTGTATGTGTCCGCGCTATCGTACAAGCGTTTTCCCGGAGGGCAGATCACAGAAATAATAAGCCGGATAAGGCAGCAGGATGAAACGCCTGAAGTCTTATTCGGCTTTTTTGAATTTCGGATTGCGGACGGGATATGGGGCGCTCAGGAGCGCAAAGAAATTGGAGAATGCAAGAGAATGGGAGCGCCGGTTGAAAATACCATATGGAATATTGAGCGGGTTTGTGCTAAGATAAAAGCAATGAACCGATTGTATGGGCGGAATAAATTTGAAAGATAATAAATGCAGTATATAACATAGCGGATGAAGAGGAGTTTGATATTATGGTTAAGATTGATTGTGAAAAATGTATCGGATGCGGTTTGTGCGCGGAGGACTGTATTGCCCTGAACATAGAGGTGAATGAGAAAAAGGCGGCCGTGAAGGGGGAATGCCTGCAATGCGGCCATTGTGTCGCGATCTGTCCGGCGAATGCGGTTTCGATTCCGGAATATGATATGGATGACGTGGAAGAATATCAGGCGGACAGTTTTCAGATGGACCCGGCAAAGGCGCTGCATGCGATCAAGTTCCGGCGCAGTATTCGGAGCTATCAGGAGAAGAAGGTATCCAGGGACGCTCTCAAGTTCCTTGCCCAGGCGGGACGCTATAGCGCCACGGCGGTAAATAACCAGGGCAGTTATTTTGTATTTGTCCAGGAAGATTTGGAGGAATTAAAAGACAGGGTATGGGGATTCATTGACGGGATAGAAAGGGACGGAAAAGATGCGGCGGATCTGGCTCCCTATATCCGTTTTAACCGCCGAAGGAAAGCGGACCCTGCAGACGACTATCTCTTCCGCAATGCGCCGGTCGTCCTCTTCATCACCTCGGACTGGCCTTTAGATGCGGGGCTGGCCGCTCAGAACATAGAGAACCTGGCCGTTTCTCTGGGTATGGGAGCCCTGTATAACGGCTATCTGGCGCGGATCGTGGAGGCAGATGAAGATGTGAAAAAATGGCTTGGAATTGAAGGGAAGACCGTGAAAGCCTGTATGCTGCTGGGGTATCCGGCAAGGAAATACGTAAGGACAGCCCCCAGAAAAGAGCCAAATATAATTTGGAAATAGGCCTGCAAGAAAATAAATACAATTTTTGACAGTAATAAAGAGGCTCTTTATCCATATGCGTACAAGCGGTCAACGGCGCTTTGCCGAAAGGAGAAAGAAATGTTCTGTACAATGCATGATGAGTCGCCCATTGGACCGCTTTTGCTGGTGGAAAAGGATGGAGCCCCTGCGGGAGTCTGGATGGAGGGGCAGAAATATTATCTTGGCGGCCTGCAGGGGGAAATGAAAGAAAACAAGGATTCAGAAATTCTGTGCCGCGCAAATGGCAGCCTGACAGGATATGCGGGAGGGCTGGAAAAGAAGATAAAACTGCTCACTTTTAAAGGAGCCGACATGGAAAAACTATTTGTCCCCGCAAAAACAAAACCCTTCTGATTTCCTCTTTTTTCATATCAAATCCAGGTAATTGCGAAACGCTCATACGCCATAACAGTTTCGCAATTGCCTGCGCATCATATCAATAAAAGAATCCATTGCACAGAGAAGACATATAAAATACAGGCAGTTACAGCGGGGCCGTTGTGAAATAAAAAGCATTGTGTTATACTATAATCCAACAATTTGCATTTGATTTTAAAGAAAATTATTGGAAATTCGTGCGAACGCCGAGAAGGGAAATAGTGCATATGCGGTCAAATTTCACATTTCTAAATTCTGCATTTCCAGTTCTGGAGAGGTTCGGAGAGCTGGCGGAGCAATATTTATACAGTGATACAAACGCCTGTCTGCTTAAGCTGGGGATGATTGGTGAGACGATTGTGAATCTGATTTTCACCTACGATGGGATTTCCCTGCCCCAGAACAATACGGCGGCAAAGCGAATACAGACGCTGTTTCGGGAGGGTATGATCCCCCGTGATCTGGGGGATATCCTTCACGCGCTTAGAAGGAGCAGAAACAAAGCGGCCCACGAAAATTATGCATCTTTAAACGACGCGAAAGCCCTGCTTCAGATGGCGCATAGTTTGTGCGAATGGTTCATGCAGACTTATGGCGACTGGAGTTATGAGAACCAGCCCTTTACGGTGCCTTTGGAAAATAATAAGCCGAGGACGGTGGATCAATGCAGAGAGCAGGCCCAGGAAGAAAGGCTGCTAAAAGATGCGGACAGGGCGGCAGCGGCGGCCCCTGTCGTCGCCAGAGACGCCAGAAAGAAGCAGGCGGCAGTGGCGGCGGACCGGCGCGCTCGCTCAGAGGCGGAGACTCGCTATTTTATCGATTGGCAGCTTCGTCAGGTAGGTTGGGAGGCGGATACAAAAAGGTTGCGCTATTGCCGAGGGACCCGTCCGGAAAAGGGGCGTAACCTGGCTATCGCCGAGTGGCCCACCGATTCCGATGCAGGCGGCCGGGGCTATGCCGATTACGCCCTGTTCGTGGGCACGCGGATGATGGCTATTGTGGAGGCTAAGGCCGTTCACAAAGACATCCCATCGATCATTGATTACCAGTGCAAAGACTATTCCAGGAACATCCGAAGCGCCGATGCCTCGTATCAGATTGGTTCCTGGGGAAAATACAAAGTTCCCTTCACTTTCGCCGCCAATGGCCGGCCCTATTTGGAGCAGTTAGAAACGAAAAGCGGCGTGTGGTTCCTGGATTTGCGCCGTCCGGACAATGCGCCGAAGGCGTTAAGAGGCTGGATGAGTCCGGCGGGCATGCAGGAGCTTTTGGAAAAGGACATTGCTGCGGGCAACCGGGCATTGGAGGAAATGCCCAGAGATTTTCTGCGGGACAAAGATGGGCTGAATCTGCGGGAATACCAGTTAAAGGCGATTCAGGCTGCGGAAAATGCGCTGATTGCCGGCCAGCAAAAGATTCTGCTGGCCATGGCCACCGGCACGGGAAAGACCCGCACCATTCTGGGGATGATTTATCGCTTTTTGAAAACCGGCCGTTTTCGCAGGATTTTGTTTCTTGTGGACAGGACCGCGTTGGGGGAGCAGGCCCTTGACGTATTCAAGGAAGTGAAGCTGGAAGATCTGCTGACCCTGGATGACATTTACAACATCAAAAGCCTGAAGGAAAAGGAGACGGACCGGGAGACTCGTATACAGATTGCCACGGTCCAGGGCCTGGTCAAGCGGATTTTATACAACGAGGAAGAGGCTATGCTGGCAGTGACCGATTTTGATCTGGTGATCATCGACGAGGCCCACAGGGGTTATATTCTGGATAAAGAGATGGGCGAAGAGGAGATGCTTTACCGGGATCAAAAGGATTACCAGAGCAAATACCGGGCGGCGGTGGAATATTTTGACGGGGTGAAAATTGCGCTGACGGCCACGCCCGCCCTGCAGACCACGAAGATTTTCGGGGAGCCTGTCTTCAAATACACTTACCGGGAAGCGGTCATTGAAGGCTATCTGGTAGACCATGACGCGCCCCACGAGCTGACCACCCGTCTGCGAAAGGAAGGCATTCATTATAAAAAAGGAGATCCCATTGTCACATACGACCCGGTGACGGGCGAGGTTTCCAATTCTGAATTGTTGGAGGACGAGCTGGATTTTGACATTGAAAAATTCAACCGCCAAGTGATCACAGAGCCTTTTAACCGGGCGGTCCTGGAGGAAATTGCCCGTGACATTGACCCGGAAAATCCAAAGGAGCAGGGCAAGACGCTGATTTACGCCGTAAATGATGCGCACGCGGATCTGATTGTGAAAATCTTAAAAGAGATTTACGCAGAGACAGGGGTGGACAACGACGCTGTTTTAAAGATAACCGGCTCCGTGGGCGTCAACAATCCGAAAAAGGTGCAGGAGGCCATCAAACGTTTCAAAAACGAGAGTTTTCCCAGCATCGTCGTCACTGTGGATTTGCTGACCACAGGCATTGATGTGCCGGAAATCACGACGCTGGTATTTTTGCGGCGGGTGAAATCCAGGATTCTGTTTGAACAGATGCTGGGGCGGGCCACCAGGCTTTGTCCCGAAATTCACAAAACCCATTTTGAGATTTACGACCCGGTGGGCGTTTACGAATCGCTGGAACCGGTGAGCGCCATGAAGCCGGTATCCGTTAGTCCGGCCGCCACCTTCCTGCAACTGCTGGATGGTCTGGAAGCATTGGAAGATGAAAGGCAGGTGCGGCGCCAGATAGACCAGATTGTGGCCAAACTTCAGCGCAAAAAGCGCAGGCTGGACAGTAAAACTCTGGAGCATTTCGTCAGCATGACCCAGGGGCAGGACCCCACCCAGTTTATAAAAAACATTCAAAATTGTGAGACAAAAGAGGCCAGAAACCGCCTGCTGTCCTATGTGGATGTGTTCCGAATGCTGCAGCGGGCCAAGGACATCGGTCAGCCCGTGGTCATTTCAGACGAAGAAGACGAACTGCTGGAACACCGCAGAGGTTACGGCAAAGGGAACAAGCCGGAAGATTATCTGGATGCCTTCGCCGCCTATGTGAAGACGCACCGGGACGAAATCGCCGCGTTGAACATCGTCTGCGTAAGCCCCAAAGAGCTGACACGTGAAAGTCTGAAATCATTGCGCCTGGCCCTGGACCGGGAGGGATTCACCGTTCAGCGGCTGAACACGGCCATTTCCCAGATGACCAACGAGGAAATCACCGCCGATATCATCAGCCTGATTCGCCGCTACGCCATCGGATCGCCCCTGATTTCCCATGAATCCCGCATTCGGCGGGCTGTGGCCAAGCTGAAGAAAGCGCATGATTTCACCCGACAGGAATTGAATTGGATCGCCCGCATGGAAAAATACCTGATGGAAGAATCCGTTTTGAATGTGGCCGTTTTTGAGGAAGACAGCCGATTCAAAACCCAGGGCGGTTTCCGCAAAATAGACAAGGTATTTGGAAATCGGCTGGAGAGCGTGATATTGGAACTGAACGAATATTTGTATGAAGATGGAGGAGAGAGCGCATGATTTATCAGCAATATCCTTATAACATTTATAATCCCAATTATGTGAATGCCGCTTATTTGCAGCAGTTGGATACGCAGAAAAAGCATTGGCAGCAGCAGAAAAAAATCGTTGATATGGTAAAAGCAATTTCCGATTACTTTACGGCTGCCAGAGATCTTGAGCCTGCATATCAGCAACAGGCAATCGCTGCGTGTTTGGCTGAAATTTCCCGGCAGGCGAATATAGATATGCGCAGGAACGGAGGAAATCAGCTATGACCACATCGGAGATTGTATCCAAGCTCTGGAACCTGTGCAACGTCCTTCGCGATGATGGCATTACATATCATCAGTATGTCACCGAGCTGACCTATATCCTGTTTCTGAAAATGGCGAAGGAGACGGACGCGGAAAACCAGATTCCCGAAGCTTACCGATGGGATGCGCTGCGGGCCAGAAGCGGCATTGAGCTGAAGAAATTTTACAAAGAGCTGCTGAATCATCTGGGGGAAAACTGTACGGGCCGGGTGCGGGAAATCTATCAGGGCGCGGCCACCAACATCGATGAGCCGAAAAATCTGGAGAAGATTATTGTCACCATCGATGGCCTGGACTGGTTTTCGGCCCGCGAGGAGGGGCTGGGCAATTTGTACGAAGGTCTGCTGGAGAAAAACGCCAGCGAGAAAAAATCCGGCGCCGGGCAGTATTTTACGCCCCGCGTGCTGATCGATGTAATGACCCGGCTCATCAAGCCCCAGCCGGGGGAACGCTGCAACGATCCCGCCTGCGGCACCTTCGGTTTTATGATTGCCGCCCATGCGTATGTGTCCGAGCGGACGGATGAGTTCTTTGACCTGGATGCGGAAACGGCAAAATTTGAGCGCAGCGAAGCTTTTACAGGGGTGGAGCTGGTTCACGACACCCACCGGCTGGCCCTGATGAACGCCATGCTCCACAACATGGAGGGGAAAATCACGCTGGGTGATGCTCTTTCCAACCTGGGAAAATCCTTGAAAGGTTACGATGTGGTTCTGACCAATCCGCCCTTTGGCACAAAGAAAGGCGGTGAGCGCGCCACCCGCGATGACTTTACCTTTCCCACCAGCAACAAACAGCTGAATTTCCTCCAGCATATTTACCGCAGCCTGAACGCGGACGGAAAAGCCCGCGCCGCCGTGGTTCTGCCGGACAACGTGCTTTTTGCCGACGGCGACGGGGAAAAAATTCGCGTGGATTTGATGGACAAATGCGATTTGCATACCGTCCTGCGCCTTCCCACAGGCATCTTCTACGCCCAGGGCGTGAAAACCAATGTGCTGTTTTTCATCCGCGGAAAAACCGATAAAGGCAACACAAAGGAAGTCTGGTTCTATGATTTGCGCACCAACATGCCTTCTTTTGGCAAAACCAATCCCATGAAGAAAGAACATTTTGCCGGCTTTGAGAAAGCTTATGAAGCGGCGGACCGCCACGCCGTCCAGGACGAACGTTTCCAGGCATTTACCCGTGAGCAGATTGCGGAAAAAGGCAACAGCCTTGACTTGGGACTGATCCGGGACGACTCTATCATGGACTACGAAGATTTGCCGGACCCGATCGAAAGCGGAGAGGAGGCCATTGCGCAGTTAGAAGAAGCTGTGGATTTGCTGAGGAGCGTGGTGGACGAGTTGAAAGCGCTGGAAGGCGCGGAGGCGTGAGATGGCAAGAGGGAAAAAGACGAAAAAAGAGCTAACGCAGGAAGAATGGCTGGAGCAGGCGTTGGTTCCGGAGGAGGAATGGCCGTATAGGGTTCCGGAGAATTGGCAATGGGTTAAGTTAGGACATATTTCCAATATTATTATGGGCCAATCCCCACCAGGAAAGGATACTACAGACGATTCTTCCTATATGCCTTTAATCGGTGGGGCGGCTGATATGGGGGTGTTATATCCGCTTGTAAATCGATATACAAAAACTACCACGAAAGCTTCTGAAACGAATGATTTGATAATTTGCATTCGAGCAACTTTAGGGAGACCTATATTTTCAGATGGGAAATATTGTTTGGGGCGAGGCGTAGCCGCTATTCGTCCTTTTATCGGGAAAAAAGAATTTTATCGGTATTTGCTTTTAAATTTTGAACAGTATTTATATGCTAATGCAACAGGAACAACATTTGCGCAGGTTAATAGTGGAATTTTACAAAAAATGCCGGTCCCATTGCCACCTTTTGCTGAGCAGCAGCGTATTGTTGACCATATTGAAAGTTTATTTACAAAATTAGATAAAGCTAAAGAAAAAATGCAGCTCATTGTCAATAGTTTTGAACAGCACAAATCTGCTATTTTGCATAAAGCATTTACTGGTGAACTGACGAAGCAGTGGAGAAAAAAGCATGGCGTTGAGCTGGATAGTTGGGAAAGTGTTACATCTAAGCAACTTTTTGAATATGTCACAAGTGGTTCCCGTGGGTGGGCGCAATATTATTCAGATTCGGGGGCCGTTTTTTTTAGAATGGGCAATCTCAATCATGGTACAATTGAACTTGATATGTCGGATATTCAATATGTGAATTTACCAGACAAAGTAGAAGGTCAAAGAAGTCTGATTAGAAAAAATGACATTTTGATTTCAATTACTGCTGATGTTGGCATGATTGGATTAGTGAGGAATATTGCTTTTGAGGGATACATAAATCAACATATTGCATTGGCGAGACCTGTTAACCAGGAAAGCGCTGAATTTATTGCATGGTACCTTGTTTCAAATGTTGGATTTAGACAATTTCATAAAAAACAACGTGGAGCTACGAAAGTTGGCTTAGGATTAAATGATATTCGGACTTTATGTTTGGACATGCCAATGATGGATGAGCAGAGAGAAATCTTGCATATATTAAATGATTTTCTTGTTAAGGAACGGCAAGCTAAAAAGAGTGCTGAAAATGTTCTTGCCCAGATTGATGTTATAAAAAAATCTATTTTGGCAAAAGCGTTTTGCGGAGAATTGGGAACAAATGACCCAACGGAGGAAAGCGCAAAAGAATTATTGAAAAGAGTTTATATGGATAATAAGGGATAATTTTCATCATGTATGCATATGCTAATCGAAAAAATGATGAGGTGTATGCTGCGTATGAAATATAGGGTATATGGAATTAGTCCGGTTCGATGTGATGATAAAAATTCTATATATGAAATGATTACTGCGCAAAATATTATTTTGTTCCAAAGCAGTATTTCTTCTGCGTTGCGGTTCCCTGAAACAAGGGTAATTGAGATTGAGCGGTTTTCATTTCCTATAAGTGAAATAAAAAGGAGATATAGAGAAATGATTTCAAAAGAAAAAAGTAATATCGAATTAATCAAATCAGAGGTGGAAGATGATTATTCTGATGATTCTCTTTTTAATATTTCATCTTGGGGAGCGGATCTTTCGTTTAGGGAAATTGCGCTTATGTATGAAGAGGACGAGCTGGTAAAACCGGAATTGCAGCGTAAGTATGTATGGGATAAAACAGAGGCAAGCAGATTTATAGAATCGATACTTTTAGGGCTTCCGGTCCCAAGTATTTTTCTGGCGCAGTCTGGAGGACAAAAGTTAATCGTGGACGGATATCAGAGAATTATGACAGTATATGATTATATGCGGGGAATCTTTTCAAAAGATCAGAAAGTTTTTAAACTTTCAAATTCTGAGAAAATTAATGCCCGGTGGAGAAACAAAGCTTTTTCGGAGCTGTCTGTGGATGATCAACGTCAGATTAAAAGCACTACGATTCATGCAATTGTTTTTGAACAGAAGAAACCAGAGAATGATGATACGAGTTTATATCAAATTTTTGAACGCATCAATACAAGCGGACGTTCACTGACGCCCCAGGAAATACGAAATTGCGTTTACCAGGGTTCATTGAATACAATGCTATTTGAGATGAATGAAAATAAAATTTGGAGAGAGTTATTTGGCACAGAAGAACCAGACAGCAGGATGCGGGATATTGAGTATATTTTGAGGTTTTTTGTCATGAAATCGGATAATATATTAAAAAGCAAGACAACGCAAATGTCTCTTAAAAAATCGTTAAATAACTTTATGGATGAGCATAAAAATGACGATATGGAAACGCTTTCTAAATTTCGGTCGGAATTTGAGAATATTATACAAATAGTTTATAATTGCATTGGGATAAATGCTTTTAAAAATTATTCCAGGGGAAAGTTTTCCAATAAATTCCATCCTGCCATTTTTGACGCCATTATGGTGGCGGTCCTCTTAGTTAATAATAAAGGACATTCTATTGACAAAATTTCTGAGGAACAGCATAAGAAACTTTTAGAGGATGATACATTTAAGAAGATGATCAGTCAGCGCACAACGAACATTGAAAATATAAAAGGCAGGATTTGGCTTGCAGGGAAGATCCTCTTTGGGGTGGACATCAATGAAGCGTGAATTACAGGATATGTTAGACGAATGCAGCAATGAATTAAGGGATATTGAAGGGCGCATCAATGCGTTGCCGCCATTTGATAAGGGGCGGCAGTATCTTTCAAATTACGTGCTTATTAAAGTATGCGGTACGGCTGAATTTGTGTATCGCTCCATTGTTGCGGACTATTTTTCGGCGTTATCAGATAGTCGAATAGATACATATCTTGACTCGACAGTCAGACAAGGATCTAATAGTGCAAAATACGATAATATGAGAAAACTGCTTCAGAAGTTTGATGCACAATGGGCTCATAATTTTAAAGCGGCGGTCCAAGAAAGGGACGATGGACAAAGACTTATTGCTGCGTCGAATTCGTTAGTTACAAACAGACATACATTTGCGCATGGAAAAATGCCCACAGCGACATTTCTCGATATAAAAAATTATTATTTAGATGTTGTTGAATTGATTCGAGTATTTGATAGCGTTGTATGCCGATAATAAGCGTTTGAAAGCGATAAATTAAAGGGAATCCACTCGTGAAGACGCAGCGGCATAAAGATAGTTTTCCTGCAAATGATTTCAATGGTGTGGTAATGTGAGCGCAACGGCTGAATCAGGACAATTTCAGAAATTTGCCAAGAGAAAGAAGGGATAATAATGTCAGATGCCCAGCAGTTATATGCGCGTTCCTCAGAAGAAATGAAAAAGGTAACCATCCGTGAAATGAAACCAAAAGAATATCCCCTGCTGCAAGATTTCCTATACGACGCCATCTACGTTCCGGAGGGCGCGGCGCCTCCGCCCAGGGAAATCCTGCGCCAGCCTCAGTTGGCGGCGTATGTGCAGGATTTTGGCCGGCCCGGTGACTGCTGTCTGGCGGCGGAATGCCAGGGGCGGCTTATCGGCGCAGTCTGGACCCGGACGGGGGCAAAAGGCTACGGCTATTTGGACGAAAGTACGCCAGAGTTTGCCATCTCGGTGAAAAAAGACTTTCGGCGGCGTGGAATTGGCCGGAAATTGATGGAGGAAATGATACAGCTTTTAAGAAGGCGGGGATACAAAAAAGCGTCTTTAAGCGTCAGCAAAGAAAACCACGGCGCGTCCCGGATGTACCGGAAATTGGGGTTTCGGACTGCGCCCGCAGGGGAGAACGGCCAGGGGGCGCAGGGCGATGATTTCATGGTATTGGACTTGAACGGCGTTTCATCATAACGTAATTCGTCAGGGAAACGCCCTGGCGGATGACCTGCTGCTCTTTTACAATCCGGTATCCCCGCTGGGCGAAAAAAGGCATTGCCGTAATGGAAGCGTTCACCGTTATGTCTCCGGAAACGCTCCGTTCCAGTTCCCGGCAGATGGCGGTGGCGATGCCCTGTCTCTGATAATCTTTGTGCACATACAGCCGGTCCAGATAGCCGGTCTGATCGATGTCTCCGAAGCCCACGTAAACGTCGTCCAAAAGGGCCGCCACGGTGTGATGCGCCAGAAAGGACGCATCCCATTGGGCCAGATTCACGCGGCCGTCGGCCCACGCATAAAGCTGCGCCGGTGTGTAATCTTTGGCGTTTACCGTGTGGACAGTCTCATAGAACAGCCTTGCCAGATGGGGACAGTCCGAAGATTTATATTTTCTGAGAATCAACCGTTTGCCTCCTTTTTCTTTTATATCGGCAGAGCGCGTGGAAAAATTATGTGTTTGATTGGAATTGCAAAGCGATAAGGGGTGAGAAATTTTTTTCAAAAAAAACAAAAAAAGACTTGCATTATTTTGGGAAGTAAGATATAATTCATTTTGTTGAGAAATTGGGCTATCGCCAAATGGTAAGGCAACGGACTCTGACTCCGTCATTTCAAGGTTCGAATCCTTGTAGCCCAGTTATGAAAGCCTGTTGCAGTTTGCAGCAGGCGTTTTTGTTTTAAGGCAGATTGCATGGCAGGAGGTTTTTATGATTGTATTAGGAAAGAAACAGAAATTGGTTGTGGCGCAGAAAGTGGATTTTGGGGTTTATCTGGCGGAGAGTATGGAGACGGCTTCGGAGGAGAAGGCGCTTCTCCCCGGCAGGCAGGTTCCGGAGAATGTCCGGGAAGGGGATGAGCTTACGGCCTTTATTTACCGGGACTCCATGGACAGGATTATTGCCACCGTGCACGAGCCGCTGATTGAGCTGGGGCAGACGGCGGTTTTGGAGGTGGCGGACGCCGGAAGAATCGGGGCTTTCTTGAACTGGGGCCTGGAGAAGGACTTGCTGCTTCCGTTCCGGGAGCAGACCGCCAAGGTGGAAAAGGGCGATCAGTGCCTGGTGGCTCTGTACGAGGACAAGAGCCATCGGCTGTGCGCCACCATGAAAGTCTATCACTATCTGGACACCCAGTCGCCTTATAAGGCCGGGGATATGGTCAAGGGCCGGGTTTACGAAACTAGCAAGAACTTCGGGGTTTTCGTGGCAGTGGATGACCGCTACTCCGCGCTGATTCCCAAAAGCGAGGCCCAGGGAAGCTATCGGATTAACGAAATTCTGGATCTGCGGGTGACGCGGGTGAAAGAGGACGGCAAGCTGAACGTGAGCGCCAGGAAGAAGGCGCCAGAGCAGCTGTCGGAGGACGGCGAGATGATTTTTCGGGTGATGGAGAGCTCCGGCGGGTGGCTGCCCCTGGATGATAAGTCGGACCCGGCGCAGATTAAGGCCAGGCTGGGGATCAGCAAAGCCGCTTTTAAGCGGGCGGTGGGGCATCTGATGAAAGAAGGCAGGATCACTCAGCAGCCGGGAAAGATTTCCATCAAACAGGATTCGTAAGCGGAGGGAGGCTATGGATTTTACACATCTGCATGTGCATACAGAGTACAGCCTTTTGGACGGCTCCAACAAGATTGAGGAATATGTCTCCAGGGTGAAAGAGCTGGGGATGGACAGCGCGGCCATCACGGACCACGGCGCCATGTACGGGTGCATTGATTTCTACAAAGCGGCCAAGGCGGCGGGGATACGGCCCATTTTGGGATGCGAGGTCTATGTGGCTCCGGGTTCCAGGTTTGACCGGGAGGCCGGGAGTCAGGAGGACCGGTACTACCATCTGGTGCTTTTGGCGGAGAATAACACAGGCTACGGCAACCTGATGAAAGTGGTTTCCCGGGGATTTGTGGAGGGGTTTTATTACAAGCCCCGGGTGGACATGGAGCTTTTGGAGAAATACCACGAGGGGCTCATTGCCCTAAGCGCCTGCCTGGCCGGGGAGGTTCCCCGGTATCTGACCCGGGGGATGTATGAGGAGGCCAAGGCGGCGGCGCTGCGCCACCAGGAAATCTTCGGAAAGGGCAATTATTTCCTGGAGCTGCAGGATCATGGGATACCAGAGCAGCAGTTGGTGAACCAGCAGCTTTTGCGGATGCACCAAGAGACGGGCATTGACCTGGTGGCCACCAACGACGTCCACTATACCTATGCCGAGGACGCCACGGCCCATGACATCCTCTTGTGCATTCAGACGGCCAAGAAACTGGAGGACGAGGACCGAATGCGCTATGAGGGCGGTCAGTATTATGTGAAATCCCAGGAGGAGATGGCCCAGCTTTTCCCCTATGCGCCGGAAGCCCTGGAAAACACCCACAAGATTGCCATGCGCTGCAACGTGGAGATTGAATTTGGCGTGACCAAGCTGCCCAAGTTCGATGTGCCTCAGGGCTATACGTCCTGGGAATATCTCAATAAATTGTGCCGGGAAGGTCTAAAGCGTCTGTATAATCCGGTGACCCAGGAGCTAGAGGAGCGGCTTTCCTATGAGCTGGACACCATTTCCAACATGGGGTTCGTGGATTATTTTCTGATTGTATGGGACTTCATCCGGTACGCCCGGGATCATGGGATCTCGGTGGGGCCGGGGCGTGGTTCGGCGGCGGGAAGTCTGGTGTCCTATACGCTGGGCATCACGAGGCTGGACCCCATCAAATACAGCCTGCTGTTTGAGCGTTTCCTGAACCCGGAGCGGGTGTCCATGCCGGATATCGATATTGATTTCTGCTTCGAGCGGCGTCAGGAAGTCATCGACTATGTGGTGAGAAAATACGGCAAAGACCGGGTGGTGCAGATCGTCACCTTCGGAACCATGGCGGCCCGCAATGTGCTGCGGGACGTGGGCCGGGTGCTGGGCATGCCCTATTCCCAGGTGGACGCGGTGGCCAAGATGATTCCCGTGGAGCAGAATAAGCCCCTGACCATCGAACAGGCGCTCAAACGCAATCCTGAATTCGCGAAGATTTACCAGGACGACCCGGAGATTCACCATCTGGTGGATATGGCCAGGCGGCTGGAAGGTCTGCCCCGCCATACGTCCATGCACGCGGCGGGCGTGGTCATCAGCCAGAAGGAAGTGGATGAGTACGTGCCGCTGTCCCGTGCGTCCGACGGGTCCATCACCACCCAGTTCACCATGACCACGCTGGAAGAGCTGGGCCTTCTGAAAATGGATTTCCTGGGGCTGCGCACTTTAACGGTCATCCAGGACACGGTGCGCCAGGTGGAAAAGGACAAAGGCATTTTCCTGGACATGGACAAAATCGACTACAACGACCCGAAAGTATTGGCTTCCATTGGCGCCGGGAAAACCGAAGGCGTGTTCCAGCTTGAAAGCGCGGGCATGAAAAATTTCATGAAAGAGCTAAAGCCTCAGAGTCTGGAAGACATCATCGCCGGTGTGGCCCTTTACCGTCCCGGTCCCATGGATTTCATCCCCCAGTACATCCGGGGAAAGAAAAACGCGGCCATGGTCACCTACGACTGCCCGCAGCTTGCGCCTATCCTGGAATCCACTTACGGCTGCATCGTTTACCAGGAGCAGGTGATGCAGATTGTGCGGGAGCTGGGCGGCTACACTATGGGACGCAGCGACTTGCTAAGGCGCGCCATGTCCAAGAAAAAAGTCGCCGTGATGGAAAAGGAGCGGAAAAGCTTCGTCTATGGAAATGAAGAGGAGGGCATCCCCGGCTGCATCAAAAACGGCATCGACGAGAAGACCGCCCACAAAATTTACGACGAGATGATTGATTTCGCTAAATACGCCTTCAACAAGTCCCATGCGGCGGCCTACGCGGTGGTGGCCTACCAGACGGCGTACCTGAAATACTATCATCCGCTGCAATTTATGGCGGCGCTGATGACATCGGTCATCGATTTTCCCACGAAGGTTTCAGAATATATCCTGCACTGCCGGCAGATCGGCATCGACATACTGCCGCCGGACATCAACTGCGGGGACAGCCGTTTCTCTGTGGATGGCACAGGCATCCGCTATGCCCTGTCCGCCATCAAAAGCGTGGGAAAAACCGTCATCGACGACATCGTTAAAGAGCGGGAGCTGGGCGGACTGTATTCTACGCTCAACGGTTTCGTTTCCCGCATGTGCGGCAAAGAAGTCAACAAACGGGTGGTGGAAAATCTGATTAAGGCCGGGGCGCTGGACTGCCTGGAGGGCAACCGGCGGCAAAAGCTGATGGTATACCAGCGGGTGATAGACAGCGTGCAGCAGGAGAAGAAAAACTCTATGGCCGGCCAGTTGTCCCTGCTGGACATTGTGGGGGAAGAGGAGAAGAAAGACTATGTCATCCAACTGCCTCCGGTGGAGGAATACGGGAAGGAAACCATTCTGGCCTATGAAAAAGAAGTGCTGGGCATTTACATCAGCGGCCACCCGCTGGAGCAGTACACAGACCTGCTGGCCCGCAACGCCACCGCCAAAACCACGGATTTCCTGCCCGACGAGGATACCGGACTTCCCCATTTGGCCGACGGGTCCAAGGCGGTTATTGGCGGCATGATTACCAACAAAACCATCAAATACACCAAGCACAACCAGGTGATGGCGTTTCTCACCATTGAGGACTTGATCGGTTCGGTGGAAGTGATTGTGTTTCCCAGAGATTACGAGCGCAATGTGGACGCGCTGGAAGAGGAAAATAAAGTGTTCATCCGGGGGAAGGTGGCGGCGGAAGACGACAAAGCCAGCAAATTAATCTGTGAGAAAATTTATCTGTTCACGGACATACCCCGGGAACTGTGGATACAGTTCGCTTCCAGGGAAGAATATCTGGAAAAGGAAGAGGAATTGATCCGGATGATTGGGCAGGCGGCCGGAAAGGACGCGGTGGTGGCCTATCTGAAAAAAGAGCGCGCCATGAAAAGACTTCCGGCCAGCCAGCGGGTTGCCGTAGACGCTTTGGATATGGGAGTCCTGTATGAGAAATTCGGCCAGGAGAATGTGAAAATCCTGGAAAAAAGCATAGATAAATTGTGAGAAAAAGGCGGAAAGCCCCGGATGGACAAAGGGGCTTTCCGTTATTTTTAGTCGATGCCCACGTGGATGCCGCCTTTTCTTTCGGAGGGCTGCAGAATCACCGTCACCGGCTGACTGCCGTTCCATTCAAATTGGTAGGACTCCCCAGAGGCCTGACCGATGAAGGTTTTCCAGGATACGTCCGTGGTGACCCTGGGGTCGCAGGGGCCGTTGCCCATCCAGCAAATCACAGCGTCCGGGTCCACAGAGATAGTGTCCCGGGAGGAGACGTTGCTGAGGACGATGGGGTTTCCGTCGGACAGCACAGCCACATAGGCGTTGGCCCCGCGGGCGGTCAGCGTGGAGGTGGCCAGCCCTTTCTGGGAGAGCACGCCCACGCCGATGAAGCGGACCGTGTATTCACAGTCCTGGGTGAAGGCCAGGATATTTTCCGATTCCACGGAGACGGTTTCGCCGGGGCTTAAGTGATAGATGACAATGTGCTGTCCGTAATTTGCATAATATGTAACGGAATTTCCTTTTAAGAGCACTTTCATCAGAGGAAGATTTTCCCCGGTGACCCGTCGCACCAGCGAGCCCAGAATCGCCTGGCCCAGGTTGTTTTGGGGGCCGAAAAGCACTTTTTCAAATGTGTAATTTTTGCCGCCGGCGCTTTCGCCGGCGATGAACGAGCCCGCTTTGGTAAAAAGGACATCGCTTCCGGAGCAGGTGACCTTTAAGGTCAGTTCGTTGATGGTTTCAAATTTTAACATTTTAATTCCTCCTAAACCTGCATGCGCCCGCAGTCGGGCGCTCCATCATAAATAAAAGCTGTGAGGGCGCATTTGGCATCTCTGAATGCATGCCGCCTAAACGGCGGCGGAACTTTCATAGTAACCTTATACAACCTGAACGCCGTACAGCTCGCACAGGCCGGCCAGGTCTTTTGCCACGCCGTTTCCGATGGCGTTGAATTTCCAGGCGTTGTTGTGCCGGTATATTTCGCCGATCATCATGGAAGTTACGTTTGCATAGTATTCATCCATTTGGAAGCTGACCAGCTCCTGGTTGGTGGATGCGTCCAGAATGCGGATGTATGCGTCCTGCAGCATGCTGAAGTTGAGATGCCGCGAAAGGGCTTCGTGGATGGTCAGAACGAAGACGATTTTAGATACCTGGTTATTTAATTTTACAAAGTCAACGGATATGGACTCTCTGTCCGCGCCTGACTCTGCGGAAAAAATCACGCTGCCGTCGGGACTTTTCTCCTGTCCGTAGAAAACAAACCAGCTCTCCCCCAAAACCTTGCCGGAATCGTTCAGCAGGAAAGCGGATACGTCCACGTCGCAGGCGGGATTTACGGCATTCCAGCCCAGACAGGCCCGGATGCGGGAAAGTCCGTTCGGGGGCGCCAGGGGGACTTTCTGCCCCTTTCGGACGGTGTTTTTAAGAGGCGGCATAGTCCTTCTGGCGGGGGAAGGCTGCGCCGGGAAAGGCGTGGGTGCGGGCGCAGAGGCGCGGGTCCGCGGGCCTTCGTTTTTGGCCGTTATATTTTGGGATGTTTTGGGTCCTTGCACGCGGAGCTGGTTTATGGATAAAACAGTCCGGCTGTCCAGGGGCGCGGCAGATCTCATGGGTATTTGAATCATAAAAATTTCTCCTGAATTCTTTCTTGGATTTTTGTGGAGCGCGTTTAAGATTTCTTGTAGGGATTCTCATAATCCGGACACAGATGCGTTTCGCTCCAGGCCATCATGGTCTGCAGTACGGGAACGAAGCTTTCGCCCAGTTCGGTGAGAGTGTACTCCACCTTTGGCGGAATTTCTTTATAAATTTCCCGGTGCAGAAATCCGTCCTGCTCCAATTCCCGCAGCTGTTTTGTCAAAGTGGAGGGGGTGATGCCGTCAAGGCGGCGTATCAGCTCGCCGAAACGCTGGACTTTGTAGAAAGTCACATACCATAGAATCAGTATTTTCCATTTGCCGCTTAAAACAGACTGCAGTCTGCTCATGGGCGCGCAGCGCGCCAGCATATCTTCTGTGTTGAATTTATTGTCGGCCATAGACGGTTCTCCATTTGTAATTCTGGGCGGTGAGATAAAGAGGGCATATTTATTTCTATATACAGTATAGCGAAAACAGAACATAAAAACAAGATGGCTGTTCATCGGGCAAAAAAATTTAGTAACAGTTCAGCCACGCGCCAAACTGCGTTTTTTTCAGTTTGTGCGCATATTTTTGTGACAGTGAAGCTGGAAGGCTGAACTGTTACAAAATTTAACGGCGAGACGGCCCGGGAATCCACAATTCTATCTTAAAAGATACTAACGGCAAAAAAAGACAGTTCTTGAGCGACTCCTTTGTTTCGTGTATTCTGTAAAGGAAGCGGACGGCCGGATGCTTACACAACGGACAAAGGAGGATTTATATATGCATTATACAGGAACCATATGGAGGCCGCCTTACGAGGCGTCGTCGCTTCTTTTGGAGGTGACGGCCGGGTGCACCCATCATCGGTGCAAGTTCTGCACATTATACAAAGACCTGCCCTTTTCTTTTCGCATGTCGCCGCTTGAGGATGTGGAGGAAGACTTAAAGGAGGCCAAGGCCCAGTACAGCCTTTGGGGTCCGTGCGCCGTGGAGAGAGTTTTCCTGACGGGGGCCAACCCGTTCGTGTTGAAGGCCGGAAAGCTTCTGGAGATTGCCCGGATGGCGCGGGAGCATTTTCCCCGGATTGACTCCATCGGGTGTTTCGCACGGATTACCGACATTTCCTTGAAGTCGGATGCGGAATTGGGGAAATTAAAGCAGGCGGGATACGACGGTCTGACCATCGGCATGGAGACGGCGGACGACGAAGCTTTGCGATTTATGAACAAGGGCTATTCATCCGGGGACATTCTGGAGCAGTGCGGCCGTCTGGACGCCGCAGGGATTCATTATAATTTCTTCTATCTGACGGGTATATCTGGGGCCGGGAGGGGCGAATGGGGCGCGCAAGCCACCGCCCGGGTCTGCAATCGACTGCATCCCAGGCTGATTGGGGCCAACATGCTGACCATTTATCCGGAATCGGAGCTGTATCAGGAGATACGGGCGGGAAACTGGAGGGAAGAGAGCGAAATTGAGAAATACAGGGAATTAAAGACCCTGGCGGAGGAGCTGGAGATTCCCGTCCGCTTCTCGGCACTGGGAGCGTCCAACGCAATCCAGCTGCAGGGAGATTTGCCAAAAGACCGGGAGAAGCTATTAAGCGTTCTGCAGGAGATTATTGAAAATGTGGGCGAAGAGGATTTGCGGAGGTATCGCCAGCGGCTTCCCCATTTATGAGAGGGGTGAATGAAAGTGAATTTTACCGGAAGGACATGGAGGCCGCCCTATGAGGCGGACTCCTGCATTCTGCCGCTGACCTGGGGGTGCGCCTGGCATAAATGCGCTTTTTGCACGCTGTATGATGGGGAGCCGTTTCGGGTTGTGCCGCTGTCGGAATTTGAGAGGAATCTGGAGGAAATTAAGGCATACCAGCCCAACGCCAGGCGGGTTTTTCTCACAGGCGCCAATCCGTTCGCGCTCAGCTACAAAAGGCTTAAGCCCTACATCCTGACCGTGCGGGATTATCTGATTAAGTGCCAGACCATCGCCATGTTCGCCAGCGTGCGGGATATTAAAAACAAAGAACCGTGGCAGCTTAGAAAGCTTCGGGCCATGGGGGTCAACGGCCTGAGCATCGGCACGGAGAGCGGAGACGACGCCACCCTTTCGCTGGCGGGCAAAGGCTATGAGGCGCGGGATATTCTAAAGCAGTGTCAGAAGCTGGATGAGGCGGGAATCGAATATTATTTTGTATACATGACGGGGCTTGCCGGACGGGGAAACGGATACCGCAATGCGGTAAATACCGCCCGGATTTTCAATCGGCTGAACCCCTATTTCATCTCGGTGGATTCCCTGACGCTGTTTTTTGGCTCACGGCTGCATCGACTGGCCGGGGAAGGGAAGTTTTTGCCGGCGGGCGAAAAGGAACGTTTGGCGGAGCTGCAGACGTTTATCGAAAACCTGCAGATACGCACCCGGCTTCTGGCAAATACCAAATCCAATTTCGTGCCGCTGACGGCCAGTCTTCCAAAAGAACGCCAAAAGATTATCAGCCAGCTGCAGTATTGGATGGAGGCGGCGACAGAGGAGGAGATGGCGGAGCGCCGAAAGGGACTGGATTCGCTGTAAATGGAATGGGGAAAATCAGATTCATCCATATTTTCCTTGAAGAAATGCGCGAGTGTGATATGATTATCAGGAAAACTTTAGAGATTAGGCAATTACGAAACCGTTATTTCGCATCTTCCGTTTGTTCAAAATAGACAAAACGGAGCTCAAAACCGCTTATGATTTGCTCCTTATTTGTCTATTTTGAATAAACTCTGATGACTGAAAGGGGCGTTTCGAAATTACCTATTTGGAAATCAGTGAAAGGATAAAGAGGATGGATTTATTAGAAATCATGCAGAACCGGCGCAGTGTGAGAAAATATACGGGCCAGCCTGTTTCCCAGCAGGATTTGCAAAGAATCCTGGAGGCGGGGCTTTTCTCCGCCTCCAGCCGGGGCATACGCCCGTGGGAGCTGATTGTGGTCAGAAATAAGGACACGCTGCAGAAAATGTCCCAGTGCCGGGCGGGTTCCGCCAAAATGCTGGCGGAGGCGGACGCGGCGGTTGCAGTGGTGGCGGATACAAAGCTGTCGGACGTGTGGGTGGAGGACTGTTCCATTGTGATGTCCAATATGCATCTGATGGCGGACAGTCTGGGGGTTGGAAGCTGCTGGATTCAGGGGCGGCTGCGCAAAACGCCGGAAGAGATTTCCACAGAGGATTATCTGCGGAAATTACTGAAATTCCCGGAGGATTTCGCGCTGGAGGCCATACTTTCGCTGGGGATGCCCGAGAGCCATCCGGCGAAGAGGGAACGCTTGGAAATTCCCCTGGATAAGATTCATGAAGAGACGTTTTGAGAAAAATTTTGAAAAGGGGAATTCTTTATGTATCAGACAGTTGTGACATTGAAAAAGGGTGAAGGCCGCACCGTCAAAGCGGGGGGATTGTGGATATACGACAACGAGATTGCTTCCGTCAAAGGAGAGTTTGAAAACGGGGACCTGGTGACGGTGGAAGATTTCGACGGCTATTTTATGGGCTATGGGTTTCTCAACATGCATTCCAAAATCCGGGTGCGCCTCATGTCCCGGAGAAAGGAAAGCGTCATTGACGAGGCGTTTCTTGAGAGGCGGGTGCGGGATGCCTGGGAGTACAGAAAAGCCACTGGCGACACGGGCTGCTGCCGGGTTATATTCGGTGAGGCGGATTTCCTTCCCGGGCTTGTGGTGGACAAATTCTCCGATGTGCTGGTGGCAGAATCCCTGGCCCTGGGCATCGACCGCCTGAAGCTGACCATTCTGGATCTTTTGAAAAAAGCGTTGGAGGAGGACGGCGTCCATATCCGGGGCGTCTATGAGAGAAGCGACGCGAAAGTGCGCCTGCAGGAAGGGATGGAGCGGGTCAAGGGTTTTATCGGGGAGCCTTTTGATACGAAAGTGGAGATCGAGGAGAACGGCGTGCGCTATCTGGTAGATGTGGAAAACGGCCAGAAGACGGGATTTTTCTTGGATCAGAAATACAACCGCCGGGCGGTACAGCGGTTGTGCAGGGACAAAAAAGTGTTGGACTGCTTCACCCATACGGGGTCTTTTGCCCTGAACGCCGCCGTGGCAGGCGCCAAAAGCGTTCTGGGGGTGGACGCCTCGGAGCTGGGCATCCGCCAGGCGCGGGAAAACGCCCGCCTGAACGGCGTGGAAGACCGGGTGACTTTTCAGTGCGCGGATGTGTTTGAGCTGCTTCCGGAGCTGGAAAAGCAGGGAGAAACCTACGACGTGGCAATTCTGGACCCGCCCGCTTTCACCAAGTCCCGAAACTCCGTCCGCAATGCGGTCAAGGGCTACCGGGAGATTAACCTGCGGGGGATGAAGCTGCTGCGGGACGGCGGTTTTCTGGCCACCTGCTCCTGCTCTCATTTTATGGACCCGGAGCTTTTCGCCAAGACCATTCACGAGGCCGCCCGAGGCGCGCATCGGCGGCTGCGCCAGGTGGAATTTCGCACCCAGGCCAGCGATCACCCCATCCTCTGGGCGGCAGACGCTTCCTATTACCTGAAATTCTATATCTTTCAGGTCTGTGTTGAGCGCTGAGCGTCCCGGGCGTATAAAAGCTTTAAGAAAATCGGCGTGGAGACGCTGGAGACGATAATCAGCAGAATCACGGCGGTGAAATATTCCGGCGTCAGAAGCTCCACGGACAGCCCTTTCTGCGCTACAATCAGCGCCACCTCACCCCGGGTCATCATGCCCACGCCGATTTTCAGGCTGTCGGCGAATGAGAAGCGGCAGATTTTGGCCATCACGCCGCAGCCGATGATTTTCGCAATCAGCGCCACCAGCACGAAGCCCACGGAAAACAGCAGGATTTCCCCGTTTAAGTGATCCACGCTGGTTTTAAATCCGATGCTGGCGAAAAAGATAGGTCCGAAGATTAAATAAGAGCTGACGCCTATTTTTTTCTCTATGTAATAAGAATCCTGGATGGAGCAGAGAACCACGCCCGCCACGTAAGCGCCGGTAATATCCGCGATTCCGAAATAGCGTTCCGCCGCGTAGGCGAAGAAAAAGCACAGAGCCATGCCCAGGATGGAAATCCGGTGGGTGTGGGGATAGCGTTCGTCCAGCTTCTTAAACGCCCGGTAGACCGCTGAACCCACGATAAACGCCGCCACGAAGAAAAGCAGCGTGGACAAAACCACCTGTCCCGGGTGGGAGTCGGGGTTTTTGAAACCGATGACGAAAGTGAGCACGATGATGCCAATCACATCGTCGATGATGGCGGCGCTAAGAAGCGTTGTGCCCACTGTACTTTTGAGTTTCCCCATCTCCTTTAGAGATTCCACGGTGATGCTGACGCTGGTGGCCGTCATAATCACGCCGATAAAGACCGCTTTATAAAAGGCGTCGGAACCCCAGGGCGCCGCGCCGTAAAATCCCATGTACAAAAGCGTGCCGCCCGCCAGCGGAACCAGCACGCCCGCGCAGGCGATGAGAAAGGCGATGGGCCCGGTCTTCAGCAGCTCTTTCAAATCCGTTTCCAGGCCGGCGGAGAACATCAAAAGCACAACGCCCACTTCCGCGGTCTGCACCAGAAAATCCGACTGCTGCACCAGTCCCAGCACGCTAGGTCCGATCAAAAGCCCGGCGATGATTTCCCCCACCACCTGAGGGGCTTTGCATTTCCTGGCCAGGATGCCCATCACCTTTGCCGCCACGATAATAATGGCCAAATCTTTAAATACGATATAAGTTTCCATGTCGTTCCTTCCCTTTTCTTTTATATCAGGTATCTAAACCTGCATGCGCCCGAACCGAGCGCTCCACCACAAATGAAAGTTGTGCGGGCGCATTGGGCATACCCGAATGCATGCCGCCTGTGACCGGCGGCGGAACTTTTCAGACAAAAATTAGAACAGATCACCATGCGTACCTGTCCTGATTAGTTTTAAAATGAGCTTTTCGTGGACGATTTTATAAACCAATAGCCAGTCTGGCTCTATATGGCATTCCCGCATGTCTTTATAATTTCTTGAATTATTGAGTGGGTGATCCTGGTATGTTGCTGGAAGGGGTTCCCCACTGCATAAAAGTAGGATTGCTTTTTCAAGTTTATTCGGATCGCAGCCTCTTTTGCGTGCAAGCTTGTAATCTCTTTTAAATTGCCCGGTAAATTCTGGCTTAAGCATTGAGTTCCTCCATTAGGTCATCAACGCTGTCAAAAGGGCCGTACATATCCTCTTCTTTTTCGGCCGCTTCCATTGCTTTGTAAGTGGTTTGGTTTGGCTCATCGAGACGGACTTCAAAAGGCAGACCATGGTACCGTAAAGCTTGTCGGTAAAAGATTCCAGTCGCTGTACTCAAATCCATCCCTAAAGATTTAAAGAGGGCGGCCGCCTGTTCCTTCAATTCTGGTTCTATCCGCAGAGTCATATTCCCTTTATTAGCCATATAAGACACTCCTCTCTTCCTTGTTCGTTTGCATTACTATTATATGCAATATTTATTTGCAATGCAAGTGTATTGTGCGATTTTTTGTGGCAAAACCTTTTCGGTATAGGATGGAATAACCTTATCCGGCATTAGACAATCATTTGAAGGAGCGATGTTATTATGAGAAGCTTGTTTGACTTTTCGGCGGGTGTTATAATTGGGAGGGTCGTATGTGGGCGGGGATGCCCCATAGGCAAAACAGATAAGGAGGTCATTGAAGATGAGCGATGTTTTAAATAAGATGAAGACGAGACGGAGCATCCGCAAATACAAACCGGATGCGGTGCCCCAGGAATTACTGGATCAGATTATAGAGGCGGGCGTCTACGCGGCAAGCGCCATGGGCCGCCAGGATACGATTATTATCCAGGTTACGGATCAGAGGCTGCGGGATGAGATTGTGAAAATGAATTGTGAAATCGGCGGATGGGAGGCAGGGTTTGACCCATTCTATGGGGCGCCGGCCATGCTGATTGTGCTGGCGAAAAAGGACTGGCCTACCCGGGTGTACGATGGGAGCCTCGTTATGGGGAATCTGATGCTGGCGGCGCACGAGCTGGGAATCGGAAGCTGCTGGATTCACCGGGCCAAGGAGGAGTTTGAGACCCAGTGGGGGAAGGATCTGCTGAAATCTCTGGGGATTGCGGAGGAATACGAGGGAATCGGACACTGCGCGCTGGGGTTCATAGACGGCGAGTATCCCGAAACGCCAAAAAGGAAGGAAAACCGGGTTTTCTATATACGGTAGAATATAAGGGAACAAACTTTGGAGCGTGTCCGCAGACACGCTCTATTTTGCGCCAAAAACTTGTTCGTAAAGGTCATCCTGCCAAGGCAGGTGGGTCACATAGCCCACGGGGATTTTATTTTCCGTGGCGTTTATGATTTCTTTGGCCCCTTCCGGACCGAAGGCGCCGCACAGTTCGATGCAGTCCACACCCTGGGCCAGGAGTTCTTTGGCGACGGCGCAGGCTTCTTCCAGATTGGATACGCCGATGAGCTGCGCCCGGTCGCTTTTGATGCCGGCGCGGTCTTCTTGCGGGTCAAAAGGCCCCATAATGATGAATGCGAATGTCATATGTTTCTCCTTGGGAATGTGTTTTAATATAATTTCAGGAAGCGCACCGCCCATTTCAGGAATTTGTAGGAAAACGTCTCCAGCTCCCCGGCGGCTTTTTGAAGCTCCTGGCGGATCGCAATGCTCTGGGGGCAGTGGCGTTCGCATTTCCCGCATCCGATGCACTGGGAGGCGCTGCTGGGATTCTGCCGGAAAATGGTGCAGCGCTGGTAGTCGCTTCGCCCGGCTTTTTTGTCCTCCGCGTACAGGGCGTTGTAGCAGCGAAAGGCGCCGGGGATGTCCACGCCCTGAGGGCAGGGCATACAGTAGCCGCAGCCGGTGCAGTTCACTTTCACGGTTTTTTGAATTTTTTCTTTTACCTGTTGCAGTAGTTTACGGTCAGACTCGGTCATGCAGCCGGGCCGCACTTCAGACGCTGTTTTTAAGTTTTGCCGGACCATTTCCGGGGAGTTCATCCCGGAGAGCACGCAGGTGACTTCCGGCTGGTCGTACAGCCACTTGAAGGCCAGCTGGGCCGGCCGGCGGTTTTCCGGGTCGTTTTTAAAAAGCTCTTTGGCGGATTTCGGCAGCAGGTCCACCAGGCGGCCGCCCCGCAGCGGTTCCATGATGATGACCGCCAGACCTTTGGCGCTGGCATACTTCAGACCGCTTACGCCGGCCTGGGAAGCTTCGTCCATGTAGTTGTACTGGATCTGGCAGAAATCCCAGTCGTAAGCGTCTACCAGCTCCTTGAACATCTGGGGATTTCCGTGGTAGGAAAATCCGATGTTTCGTATCTGGCCGCAGGAGAGTTTTTGGGCGATCCAGTTTTCGATGCCCAGCTTTTTTAATTTTTCCCAGGTGGCTGTGTCTGTGAGCATGTGCATCAGATAGTAGTCGATGTGGTCGGTCTGCAGCCGGCGGAGCTGTTCCTGGAAGGTCTTCTCGATCCCTTCCATGGATTTGATCATGTAGTGGGGGAGCTTGGTGGCCAGGAAAACTTTGTCGCGGCATTGGCTGCGCCGCAGGATTTCCCCCACGGCCGCTTCGCTGCCCGGGTAGATGTATGCGGTGTCCAGGTAGTTCACCCCGCCGTCGATGGCGGCCGTCAGTTCCGCCTGGGCTTTGTTCAGATCGATGCCCAGCCCCTGCCGCGAAAAGCGCATGCAGCCGTAGCCCAGGACGGACAGGCGGTTTCCTTTTCTGTCTTTTCTGTACTGCATTTCCATGTCAATCGCCTTCCAGGCTGGCAAAGAACATTTCGTAGAAATCGTCTTCGCCCTCCAGCATCGGGGAGTTTTCGCCTCCGCCGTTTGTGCTGCGCTTCATGGCGGCGTAAAATTCTTCCCCGGCGCCAATCAGCTCCATCTCATAGACCGGGTAGCCGAATGCACGGCATGTGCGGCAAAATGAGATAAACGGGTCGCTGTCTTTGCGGGTGTCTAACAGGGCTTTTTTCAGTTTGGAGTCCTGGGCCGCTTTTTTGCGCAGGTTGTCCAACAGTTCCGGTATTTCCATTTTCTTACCCCTTTACTTTATAGAAAGCGCCCGCATAACTTTCATTCATGACGGAGCGCCTAACTGCGGGCGCATGTAAGTTTATTGTCGATGTGGCCTTGTGCGGGTTTACAGGAATTTGATGGACACGTCTTTTGGCAGCGCCATGTGGCATTCGGCCTCGATGCATTTGAGGATTCCCGATGTGGTGGGACAGGCTGCATGGGGGCAGTGTTGGGCGGCGGCTTCGTACAGCGGGCCTGCGCCCGGTTTGTGAAACAGGATTTCCATGGCGTCCAGCTCTTCGCCCACTTCTTCCATCATTTTCGTCACGTCTTTGCATTTGGACTCCACTTTCACTGTCACGTCCATTCCGTCTTCAGATTCTGCAGTCACAATGGTGGTGAGGCCGCAGATTCCCGGCATGATTTCTACTTTTGTCATATTTATGTACCTCCTTTTTTCTCATAGTAACATTGGATGTGGGCGGTGTCAATCCCGTTCTTTTTGGTGGTTTTACAGCGGAATGGAAGTTGCTAGCGCAGACGGGCTGTGCTATAATTTTTACTGTGAAAGTTCCGCCGCCGGGCAGGCGGCAAGCAATCGGGTATGCCAAATACGCCCGCACAACTTTCATTTATAGTGGAGCGCCTGGGCTGCGGGCGCATGAAGGTTTATAAAGCTAAGAAACCGGAGGCGTGAAAGCATGGGACAGAAGAGAAGATTATTTATATGGATTTTCGTCCTTGTTTTGGCGGCGGCGGTCCTGGGCGGCGGGGCGTTTTACGGAAGAAGCCGCCCCAGTCAAGGGGAAAACAGCCATAAGCCGCTGAAATTCGGCGCCACTTACATGACCATGAACAACCCGTATTTTACCGCACTCAATGAGAGCATCCGGGAGGTTGTGGAGTCTAATGGGGATATTTTAATCACCCGGGACCCGGCGCAGGATCAGAAGCGGCAGAACGCCCAGATTCAGGAAATGCTGGACGAGGGCGTGGCCGGGATTTTCGTCAATCCGGTGGACTGGGAGGAGATTACGCCGGCCCTGGAAGCGTGTCAGGAAGCGCAGGTCCCTGTGTTTAATGTGGATACGGACGTGAAGGAGTCGCAGTATGTGGCCACGTCAATTCAGTCGGATAATTATCAGGCGGGCGTGCAGTGCGCCCAGGATATGATGGCCAAGAGGGATTCGGCCCGGATTGTGATTATGAACCATTATAATATCCGCTCCACCATTCAGCGGGTCCAGGGATTTCTGGATACCATTGAAGGCCATCCCGCGTACCAGGTGGTGGAGGAGAAGTCCACCACCTCGGAGGTGGAAGTGGCCATGGAAGTGATGAAACAGATTCTGGATACGGAGCTGGAGTTTGACGTGGTTTTAGGCGGCAACGATCCCACAGCGCTGGGGGCGCTGGCCGCGCTGCAGATGCGTCATGTGGAAAACCGGGTGATGATTTACGGCATCGACGGCTCCCCGGACTGCAAGGCCATGATTCAGCAGGGATATGTGGAGGGAACCAGCGCCCAGCGGCCCATTCGTATGGGGCGGATCAGCGCCCAGGCGGCCTATAATTACCTGGCGGGGAAGAAAGTCAAGAAGAACATTACGGTGGAAGTGACTCTGATTACCAGAGATAACCTGGATGAGTTCGACGTGGACGGGTGGCAGTGATTATGAAAGCGAAAAGAATTGAAATTTCCCTGGTAAAGTATCTGATGCTTTTTTTGAACTGGGTCACGGTGGTGGCGGTGACGGGCTTTATCCTAGTGACGACCAACAATATTCGGGACTCCTACATTGCCAGGGATTTTATTGACGGGGTGGAGGCGATTCCCTGGAGGCCGGGAGCGATTTTTGCGGCATGCGCGCTTTTGATGGCGGCGCTGAGCCTATCATTTGCCATACGGGATATTGTCCATGTTAGGGACGGCAGGCTGGAGGCGGGATCGCTGTTTTTTGATTTCGCAGTGAGCATCGGCATTGTGTATCTGCTGAATTTTAACTACAACGGCATTTTGCTGTGGGTATTCGCCAATGTGATTTTCTATACGAAAAAAAGTTCCGGGCAGTTTTTGTTCATGCTCCTGGGCGTGTTTAGCTTCGTGGGGACGGACTACGGGCTGGCGTCCGTGAATTATTCGCTGTATGACATACAGGATTATATTGCGTATTACAACGTGGGCCAGCAGTCCTATATATTGGGGATTTACAACGTGCTCACGTCCCTGAACATGGCGCTTTTCGTTATTTTCTGCGTGTTTGTGATCCAGGAGCAGCAGGGGACCATACAGCAGGTCAATGAACTGTATGAGGAATTGCAGCGGGCCAATGAAAAGCTGCAGAAGTATGCGGCTATGAAGGAGAAAATGGGACAGACTAAGGAGAGAAACCGGCTGGCGCGGGAAATTCACGATACGCTGGGGCATACGCTGACGGGGATTTCCGCCGGCATTGACGCGTGCATTGCCACCATTGACATTGCGCCGGATAAGACCAAGAGCCAGCTGGAGGTGATTTCCGGGGTGACCCGGGAGGGAATCCAGGAAATCCGCCGCTCGGTGAGCCGTCTGCGCCCGGACGCGCTGGAAAGGCTCAGCCTGGAATCGGCTATCCGGAAGCTGGTGGAGGACAACAACGCGCTCACGGACACGAAAGTTTTTTTCGACTGCCAGGCGCAGCCGCTGCGGTTCTGTGAGGACGAGGAAAACGCCATTTACCGGGTGATTCAGGAGAGTCTGACCAACGCCATGCGCCACGGAAAGGCCACCCGCGTGGACATTCGGATGTGGCGGGAAAATGGGGATGTGCGGCTGACCATTCAGGACAACGGGATTGGCTGCGCGAAAATCCAGCCGGGATTCGGCACGGAGCACATCCGGGAGCGGATTGCCCTTTTAAACGGCACAGTGGCGTTTGACGGCAGCCATGGTTTTCTGGTGGACGCCACCATTCCAATCAGATGGGGAGAAGAGTATGATTAAAGTATTGATTGCGGACGATCAGGAATTGATCCGTCAGAGTCTGCAAATAGTTTTGGACAGCAGAGAAAACCTGCAGGTTACGGACGCGGTGGCCAACGGCCAGGAGGCGGTGGGCAGCGTGCGCCGGGAAAAGCCGGACGTAATCCTGATGGACATCCGCATGCCGAAAATGGACGGGGTGCAGTGCACGAAGATTATCAAAGACCAGTGCCCCGACATTAAGATTATTATTCTGACCACTTTCGACGATGACGAATATGTGTACAATGCGTTGAAATACGGCGCCAGCGGCTATCTGTTAAAGGGCGTGTCCATGGACGGGCTGGTGGAGGCTATAGAGACGGTTCACAGCGGCCGGGCCATGTTAAATCCGGACATAGCCGCCAAAGCGCTGAAGTTCTTTTCCCAGATGGCCAAAGCGGATTATTCCATTCCCATCAGCGATAAGCAGGTGGAAACGCTGACCAAGACGGAGTGGAAGATTATCGGCCAGGTGGAGCGGGGGGCTTCCAACCGGGAGATTGCAGATGCGCTGAATCTTTCCGAGGGGACAGTGCGCAATTACTTAAGCGCCATCTTAAATAAGCTGGATCTGCGGGACCGGACGCAGCTGGCCATCTGGGCGGTGCAGAGTCATGTGGAGAACCGGCTGGATCCGATCTAAAGGAGGGGCGTTGTGAACGGGAAGAAATGGCAGGCGGCTGCGGTTGTGTTTCTGGCGGCGGGCCTTTTGCTGGCGGCGCTCCTGGGCAGCAGGGGCGGCGGCACGGTTCTGGAGTTCGGCATGTTCGCCGGAAGCAACTGGGATGTGGCCAATGCGGACAGCTGCGTGATTATTGACAAAGCCATAGAGAAATTTGAAAAAACCCATCCCGGCGTGCGCATTCATTATTACAGCGGCATTCCCAAGGAAGATTATTCCGAATGGCTGGCCAGGAAAATTTTAAACGGCCAGACGCCGGACGTGTTCATGGTGCTGTCCAACGATTTTGCCAAAATGGCCTCCCTGGGGACGCTGGCCAATCTGGATTCCTGGATAAGCCAGGACGCGGATTTTGACGAGGAGGCTTTTTTCCAGACGGCTCTGGCTTCCGGCAGGCGAAACGGCCGGCAGTACGCTCTGCCCTATGAGACGGTGCCTACGCTGATGTTTGTCAATAAGACGCTTTTGAACCAGGAAGGATTCGGCGTGCCGGAAAATGACTGGGACTGGGAGCAGCTTTTGCGCATCTGCAAGAGAATCACCAAAGACAAAGACGGAGATGGCAGAGTGGATCAGTTTGGGGCGTATAATTATGGGTGGGCGGAGGCGGCTTATTCCAACGGGGGACGGCTGTTTGATGAAAACGGAACCCAGTGCTATATCCATTCGGAGCAGGTGTCCCAGGCGGTCCGTTTTGCCAACGAGCTAAGCGATTTAAACCAGGGGCAGAAAGTGACCCAGGAGGACTTCGACGGCGGCCGCGTGGCCTTTATGCCGCTGTCTTTTGCGGAGTACCGCACTTATAAGACCTACCCTTACAAAATCAAGAAATACAGCGCTTTTCAGTGGGACTGCATCACATTTCCGGCAGGCCCCCAGGGGGACAACATTTCCCAGGTGGACAGCCTGCTCATCGGAATCAGCAGCCACAGCCACAAGAAACGGCTGGCCTGGGAATTTCTAAAGACGCTCACCTACGACGAGGAGATTCAGATGGAAATCTTCCGCCATTCCCAGGGGGCTTCCGCTCTGCGGGCGGTGACCGGTTCCAAGCGGATGGAGGAAATCCTGCGGCGGGATATGGAGGCCAGCGACCGGGTCATCGATAGAACGCTTCTAAGCGAGGTCATTGAAAACGGCATGGACATGCCCCGGTTCGCCCGGTATGGGGAAGCCCTGGCCTTGGCCGAAAGCGAGATTTTGAAAATATACGAGGAAGAAAAAAATGTGGACAGCTCGCTGAAAATCATTCAGCGGGCCATCAATCACTTTTTGACGCAGTGATAGGGTAGCTGGGAAATGCCGTGGGGTGAGGGGCGCGGCCCCAAAAACTCCTCCTGCCCGAATCATTTGTGTTAAAAATGACAAAAACCATGCGAAAAATTACAGATCCCGCAAAACGGGATCTTTTTTTGTTATAGTAGAGTCAACAAAGAGATAGAGATAAAATGGAGGAAGGAAAATGAAAAAGAATGAAATGAGCGAGAACAAAGGGAGAACAGTTTTTGTTATAAGAAAGGAGAAAAGTATGAAAAAGAGAAGA
This sequence comes from uncultured Lachnospiraceae bacterium, assembly GCA_964407765.1. Classification (GTDB taxonomy): domain Bacteria; phylum Bacillota; class Clostridia; order Lachnospirales; family Lachnospiraceae; genus MGBC164599. The sequence goes on along the minus strand of CAYOWU010000005.1, from coordinate 25,640 downwards.
AGTTTAGCGTTATTTCTTGCGGTTTTGATGATCCTTGGAGCTGCCTTTAGCAATCCGAATACAGCCCAAGCCGCGTCGATCAGCACAAAGTATCCCAGAGCGAATATTACAGGGTATATCCTGTCAACCTCAAATAAATCAGCGGTTGCCTATTCGTCCATCAACGGCCGGTCCGTAGGTTACATTTATGCCAACGATGACTGCACCATACAGAGTGTCTACACAAACGGATGGGTAAAGGTAAATGTGCCCTGGAGCGGATACCGCTATGGCAGGGTCGTGTATACCAAGCTTTCTAATTTCCTGAACACGTCATACACGCCCCAGATAAGCAGGGCTACGGTAAAATCGGCTGCCTACAATCGTTCCAACCGCAGCAAAAAGCTGGGACACGTATATGTGGGTGACGACTGTTATCTGGTGGGTGCATCCGGAAGCTACTATCAAGTGCTCTGTCCCTGGACCGGCGGCGTATACCGGATTTGCTGGGTCAGCAAATCGGCCTTTGCGCACACCCATTCCTATCGGACGGAATACGAAGCCGCACATCCCCACAAAGTGTACAAAAAGTGTGCCTGCGGCGCCTGGTATTATACCGGTGAGACGAAAAAGCTGTTAAACTGCGCGACCTGCACGCCGTATACGAAGACATATACCGGCTATGTGAACACCGCGTCCAAGCCGCTGACGCTGAGGAAGTCCGCTTCCACCGCTTCAAAGGCCCTCACGACCATGCCGAAAGGCAGCGCCCTGACAGTCCTTGACAACAAGGCGGTTACCAAAGGATTTTATCATGTGAAATACGGCTCAACCACAGGATATGCCAGTGCCGAGTATATTTCCTTTTCTGCCATAGGGCCTATTCCGACCGCTCTTGGATGGCCAGCTGACGCAAAATATGTCACCTGCATGTATTACTATAAAACCGGGGCAAAACACAGTACTCGCTATGGATATAAAAATGCATTGGATATCGCTGGCGGAGGCAACATCTACGCGGCGGCGGCGGGAACTGTGGAAACGTCTAGTTACCAGGCCGGAGGCTTTGGGAACTACATTGTGATTCGGCATCACGACGGCACGGCTACGCTGTATGGTCATTTAAGCAAACGTTCAGTTAGTAAAAATCAGAAGGTGCTTCAGGGGCAGGTAATTGGAAAGATGGGTTCGACCGGCAATTCATCTGGGACGCATCTCCATTTCGAGTGGTCCGGCGGGGATCCCTGGAAGACTTTTTTCAAGGCCGACACAAGCCTGATTTATGAGACGAACGTACGTTCCAACAATGCAAGATACAATTCCGACAAAACGGTCGTCAACTGGATTGATTCCAATTACCGTTACAGTGGCGGATACTATTACAAAAAGTAAAGGCGGCCGCGCACAAATTTAAACAGTGTTTTCTCAATATCCGGCGCACGAAGGGTTTTCCAGCCCCCTCGTGCGCCGGATAAGTCTGTTGATATTTTGTGGCGCAGGAGCTGTAAAAAATTATGCTTACAAGTTAATTTTCCAATAATTTCACACAAAATCAGGCGCAAAATGGTTCCGGGAGTGCATTTATAGAAAGCTGATTGGGGCGGGGACGCTGGTGATGGCGCTGTAATGTGACCGGAAAAAAGAGCGGGCTGCCAGTTCTGCTCCCGGATGGCTTCCTCTGCGTCTATGTCGATGCCAAACCAGTCCAGAATGTAGCCGGCTGTTTCGCCAAATTTATTCTTATAATTTCCAAATCCTTTTCCCGGATTCCAGAAGGGCAATCGCCCCTTGGAGAAGGGCTTTTATTTTGTCTGCCAGAAAATCCGGGAACAGTCCGTCGTCGTACATATCCGCCAGAAGTCTGTAGTCTGCGTCAAATTTTTTCATAAGACAATGCCTCCCTGTAAGCTCCGCTTTTCGTAGATTACTTCCGTAATCCCGTTGTAACTTTTCGCACTCAGCAATCGCAGTTTCAGTTCCCGGCGGCGGTTTTCAAACAATCGCACGCCGTCCCCCAACACCGTGGGAATGATGGAGATGTGAAACCGGTCAATCAAATCCGCGTCCATTAGCTGCTGCACAATGGATGCGCCACCGCATATCCAGATATCTTTTCCCGCCTGTTTCCGAAGTCTTTTTACCAGATCCGCCGGGGATTCCGAGACAAATTTAATTTTTTCTGTGGAAGGCGTTTCCCGGTGGGTAATCACATAACTGGTGAAATCGTCGTAGACCCACTGGGAAGGGGAAAGCTCCGTGGTCACCTGCGCATAAGTTTTCCAGCCCATGATAACCGTGTCAATGGTTTTCGCGAATTTTGCATAGGCGTCTTCCGTCTCGGCGCTGGCGTCCTGGCCGTCTAGCCAGTTCACGCCGCCGTTTCTGTCCGCGATGTATCCGTCCAGACTCATGGCGATAAATAACACAACCTTTCTCATCGTTGGCTCCTTATGAGTGTGAATGTTTCCATTTATTTTATCAGATATGGAACAAAGTTAAAGGGAATTTTTTCGTCAAATTGACAAAAATGAACATCCGTGATAATCTTTTTTCGTTCGGCCTTGACAAATAATTATTTCATGGTATAATGATGTTAACAAGTAAACAAAACAGTAAAACTTGTTAACGTCATCCGAACAATATTTTCTTTAGGTAATTGCGAAACCGTTATCGTATATTAGAGTTTCGCAATCACCGGCTCATTTTTTATCAGAAAGGAACAGCCCACGGCTGTATTGGGAGGATGGAAGCGAAAGGCGATACGAAGAAAAGACTGGTAGAGGCCACCTGCCAGGTGATTCGGGAGAAAGGAATGGAGGGCGTAACCGCCAGAGAAGTGGCTAAGAGAGTGGGTGTGACGCCCACCGTGATTTACAGGCACTTTGATAATCTATGTCATTTGACGGTTCTTGCGTCTCTTACATATATCTCAGACTATCTGGAGAATTTGAAGATTATCCACGAGACGGAGGAGAACCCCATCAAGAGGAACATCCTGGGGTGGGAGAATTTTAACAGGCACGCATTTGAAAATCCGCCGATTTATGAAAATTTATTTTGGGGGAAGTACAACGATCAGTTGGAATTTGCTCTGTATGATTACTACAAACTTTTCCCGGAGGCGTTGGATCGGCAGCAAGACGCATTCTTAATCTGCTCGCTTCTCAGTGGTAATATCGAAGAGCGGGATTACATCTGGATGCGGCGCGGCGCCAATGAAGGTTTGCTGGATTACGAGGATGCCAAATTCTTAAGCAGGACTAACTGCCTGATTGTCCACGGGATGCTGATGGAGCACAGGGAGGATTATGCCCGGCCGGGCGTAGCGCAAAAAGCGGCGCAGGAATGCACCGATTTGATTAAACGGAATATCCAAAGATATTTGAAATAATCCGTGATGTCTGCTTATGCAGACATCACCCTTTTTTCGGCATTAATGTTAACAAGTAAACTTAAAAAGTGAAACAAAGCAAAATCACAGTTAGGAGGAAAAAGATGAGCGTAGACGTTCAAAAGATTCACCAAGCCAGCATGGAGATTTTGAAAACCACTGGCATTAAATTTCATCACCCGGACGCGGTAAAAGTATTAAAGGAACACGGCGTTTCCATGGAAGGGGACGTGGCGCATTTTACGGAGGAGCAGATTCTGAAATATGTGAAAATGGCCCCCTCGTCCGTCACTGTTTACGCCAAGAATCCCAAATACAATGTCATGCTGGGAAGCGGCGTCACCTATAACGCGCCCTGCGCCGGCGCAACGGAAATCATGGAAAAGGACGGGAAGATTCGTCAGGCGGACCTGCAGGATTTTGTGAAAATGATCCAGTTGTTCGAGACGAACGAAGACTATCATTTCAACGGCGGAACGCCCTGTCAGCCCAAGGAAATCCCCTCCGACATCGCGTCCGTGCTGCTCCATTACATAGCCATGGGATTGACGGAGAAAACCCTGTGGACGGCCTGCGGCAACTACAAGCAGATGGAGGCCATTGTGAAAATGACCATGGCCAGGTATCAGGTAACGGCAGAGGAATTGAAGGAGCGGCCCCGGCTGTTCACCATGGTAAATACCAACACGCCTCTGCAGTTCGACGTGAACATGACGGAGACTTTATTTACCTATCTGAAATACGGACAGCCTCTGGCAGTTACCGCTGCGGCCATGGGCGGAACCACCGCACCCGTTACGCTGGCGGGAGCGCTGGCTGTAATCAACGCGGAGGTGATTTCCGTAATCGCCCTGTCCCAGATGTTCGCGCCGGGCGCTCCCGTGGTGTACGGTTCCCAGTCCACCAGCGCGGATTTGAAATCCTGCAGCATCGCCGTGGGTTCCCCGGAAGGCGCGCTGTGTTATAAATATGCCAAAAAGATGGCGGAATTTTACGGAATCCCCTGCCGGGCCGGAGGCGCGCTGTCCGACGCCAAAATTGTAAACGCCCAGGCGGGCTACGAATCCATGCTCAGCTATCTGTCCTGCCGCATGGCCGGCGTGGACGTGGTATTCCAGAGCGCGGGGATTATGGACGGCTATCTGGCGGCGTCCTTTGAGAAAATGATGATGGACTTTGAGGTGATTCGCTTCGTCAACCGCTATATGCGGGAATTTGAAATCAACGACGAGACGCTGGCCGTGGACGTGGTGGACGAGGTGGGCCCGGCCGGGCAGTACCTGATGGAAGAACACACCCTGGAGCATTGCCGGGAAGAGCTGTGCATTCCCACTTTGAGCGTGCGGGGACCCCAGGACGACGGCCCGGCGCTTTTCGACCGGAATCTGGAAAATCAGATGAAAGAACGTCTGAGCGATTATCAGAAACCGGAGATGTCCTCCCAGGAAAAAGAGGCCGTAAAGGCGGTTATGGAAGAGTTTGGCATAGAGAAAACCTATATGGAATTGGCGGACAACTGTATGTAAACACAATATTTTATATAATTTAAAGGAGGGTTTTACCATGAAAACAAAGTTGAGAGTTGAGATTTTAACGGATCAGGAAAAAGACGAGATTTTGGAAGCGGCGTTTACCATTCTGGAAAAGACAGGCGTGAATGTGTATTACGACAAAGCGGTAGACTTGCTGGTAGAAAACGGCTGCACTGCAGACGGCGTGCACGTGAAAATCCCCAAGGAACTGGTACAGGACTGCATTCGCACGGTTCCGAAAGCCATCCAGATGTATGACCGCCAGGGAGATAAGTCCATGCTGCTGACTGGAAGGAACACTTATTTTGGCGCAGGCCCCACCTGCTGCTTCTTCATCGATCCCTACACAGGGGAACGCCGGAAACCCAAGAAAGAGGACGCGGCCAATGCGGCGAAGGTGCAGGACGCGCTCCCTTACATCGACTACGCCATGTCCCTTTGCATGATTGCGGACCAGACAGAAAACCTGGCGGATGTGCATGAGGTGGACGCCATGCTCCGGAACACCAAAAAGCCTATCTGCACCTGGGCGTTTAACGCTTCCAATCTGGAGTATTTGCTGAAACTGTGCGCCGTCGTGGCCGGAAGCGAAGAGGCGCTGGCCAGGAAACCCTTTGTCATTGTTTACAGTGAGCCGACCACGCCGCTGAAACACACGAAAGAAGCCATGGAAAAAGTTTTCGTGACCACCAAATACGGCGTGCCCACATTGTATACGCCGGGCATGATTATGGGCGGCACGTCGCCAGTGACCATCGCAGGCTCCCTGGCCGTAGGTCTGGCGGACACCTTTGTGGGATTGGTGATTAACCAGATTTTGCGCCCAGGCGCGCCCTTTATCGGCGGAACCTCCGGCACGCCTATGGATATGGACACCATGCACACCCCGTACGGCGCGCCTGCGTCCAATCTGCTGCTGGGCGCCTCCAACGAGATTTTCCATTATTTGGGCATTCCGTGCTTCGACATGGCCGGCGCCACCGATTCAAAAGCAGTGGACGCCCAGGCCGGCATCGAATGTTCCATGCAGACCATGATAAGCATGCTCACCGGGGGAAATCTGGTGCACGACTGCGGGTTTACCGACATTGGTCTGACCGGTTCCCTGACCATGCTCTATGTGTGCAACGAGATTATCGGCATGGCGAAGCGCTACTGCGACGGCGTGGCGGTAAACGAAGACCGAATCGGCCTGGAATACATTGACGAAGTGGGCCCAGGCGGAAACTTTATGGCCAGCGAGCAGACCATGGAATATTTCCGGACGGAATTTTATTATCCGGACATCATGGAAAGACGTTCCTATGAAGACTGGGAAAAGGACGGCCGACTGACCATGGAGCAGCGTGCGGCCCAGAAAGTGATATCCATTCTGGAAGAATACAAAGCAAAACCGCTGCCGGATGATGTGCTGGCGAAGATGGATCAGGTGGTTCGCGAGGCGGAAGAAAGCGTGAAGAACGCATAGGTGACGGTATGAAAAAGGGATTTAGTAAAAAAACCTATCTGAATATTTTTGTAATCTGCCTGGCGTCCATGTCCATTTATCTGCTGCCTTATCTGCGGTGGACGTACTACGATGCGGTGATGGAGGCGTCCGGGCTTAACAACACCCAGTTTGGGCTGACCTTGAGTATTTTCGGGGTTACCACCATGATTTGTTACGCGCCGGGCGGCTGGCTGGCGGACCGCTTTTCCTCCAGGAAGCTCATGACCCTTTCCATGCTGGGCGCCGGCCTGGTGGGCTTCTGGTACGCCACATTTCCCGGATTTGCGGGGCAGGTGATTATGTACATACTCTGGGGCGTTTTCGCCACCCTCACCTTCTGGTCCTCCATGATGAAGGCCACCCGGAAGCTGGGAAGCAGTGAAGAGCAGGGGCGAATCTTCGGATTTGTGGAAGGCGGGAGGGGCATTTGCTCCACAGTGGTTTCATTTGCGACCCTTTATTTCTTTACTAAATTGGGGGAAGGTCTGGGAGGACTGCGGGGCATTATCCTTGTGATGTCCGCTCTCTGCGTGATTTCCGGCGTCCTGGTCTGGATTGTCCTGGAGGACGATAAGCCCAAAGAGGAAGCGCAGACAGAGAAGAAGAAAACCGGAATGGCGGATATTCTGGTTATTTTGAAAACGCCCGCCGTATGGCTGATTGCCATGGTGATTATCTGCTGTTACAGCGTTTATCTGGGAAGCACGTACCTGACTCCGTATTTCACCAATGTGGTAAAAGTCTCCGCTTCCATGGCGGCGTTTATCTCCATCGCCCGAACGTATATCATCCAGTTTCTGGCGGCGCCTTCGGGCGGCATCCTGGCGGACAAGATGCATTCCATCACCAAGGTGATTATCGGATGCTATGTGCTGATTATCGCCGGACTGGCGGCAATTATTGCCTGCCCGGCGTCGGCGCTGCCGCTCTTAATGCTGGCCATGATCGTGCTGTGCGTCGCCATATTCGCCATGCGGGGCATCTATTTCGCGACGGTTGACGAAGTGAACATCCCCATGCATGTGATGGGAACGGCGGTGGGACTGATTTCCGTTATCGGATTTTTGCCCGATGTGTTTATGAGCACGCTTTGCGGAAGCCTGCTGGACCGCTATCCGGGGGCGGCTGGCTATACGGCGATCTTCTATGTGATGCTGGCCTTCGGCGTGGTAGGATTCATTATGGCGGTTCTGCTGTTAAGGCAGACCAGGAAACAATAATCGTATGCATAAACAAAGAGAAGAAAACCCTCCGCCCAAAGAGGCGGGAAAGAATTTCGAGATTAGAAAAGGCGTTTTCATCAGCGGATTGGCCGTCTTCGGACTCACAGCCATCCTTGGGATTGCGGACAACCGGGCTTTGATACAAGTGACGGGCCTGTTGTTCAGTCTGATTCTGGATAATTTTGGGTGGCTGTTTCAGCTGGTATGTATGCTGAGTCTCATCGTGGTCTTTGTCATTTGTTTTTCCAAGGCGGGCGCCATCCGACTGGGAGGGCCGGATGCAAAACCAAAATTCTCCTTTGGTTCATGGTTTGCCATGTCGCTCACCGGCGGCGTTGCCGTAGGCATCGTGACGTGGGGCGTGAACTTCCCCATTTTGCTCTATGGCAATGTGTGGGGTGAACTGGACGGTTTCGGCGTGGAGCCGTTCACCCCGGACGCCGCCCGGTTTGCCATGGGCCGTTCCTTTTACGAATGGACATTTATGCCCTATGGTTTTTACGCCCTCTGCGGTGCGCTCATCGCTTACCTGTATTATAACAAAGGCCATAAACTCACCGTATCCGATTCCCTGCGGCCTCTGCTGGGAGATAAAATGATGAACCGCTCCTGGGCGGTCACCATGGTGGATACGCTTTCCATGCTTGCCATCGGGTTTGGGATTGCTTCCGGTCTGGCGGCGCTTTTGTCCACCGTGGCGGACGGCCTGGCCCTTTATGGAATCCACACAGACGCGCTTTATTATATCATCGGCGGCGTCCTTGTAACCGCGCTGTTTACATGCTCTTCGTATGTGGGGATGGACAAAGGGCTGAAGATTGTGGGAAATGTCAATGCATATCTCTATTATGGCCTGCTGGTTTTTTTGTTTCTTACAGGACCTACTTTGTTTATCCTGCGCAACAGTCTGGGCGGCCTGGCCACATGGCTGCAGAATTTCTGGCTCTGGGGGCTTGATCCCATCGACATCGGAGGCGAAGCCCTGACCAAAAGCTGGACTATTTTCAACATGTGCATGTGGATTTCCTACGCACCCATTATGGGCGTTCTTCTGGCTATCCTGGCCCGGGGCCGCACCATCCGGGAGTTTATGATTGTGAACTGGATTCTGCCCTCAGTCTTTGGCGTAATCTGGTTTGGCGTCTGGGGAAATACGGCCATTCACATGCAGATGACCGGACGGCTTGACCTGGCGCAAATCTGCGGGGAAAAAGGCTCCCTGGCGGCACTGTGGTCTTTCTTGCGGGCACTGCCGTTGGGAAACGCGCTGGTTTTTATCAACATAATCGTGATTGTGATGAGTTTCGTAACGGCCGCTGACGCCACCCTTACCAATTTAAGCTCTCTGTGCGTGAAAAACGTTCCCGTCGGGAGCGAGCCTCCGCCAAGGGTGAAAATCATATGGGGCGTTGTCATTGGCATAATGGCAGTGGCGATGGCCGCTTTTGGCGGCGGCGCACAGGGGTTAGACGGCGTGAAGTCGCTGGCCACCATCGGCGGCGCGCTTACGATCTCGATTTTCGCGCTGATGATTTTCTCGGCCATAAAGGTTTTCTTTGGAAAAATGGACGAATGACGTTTGGTAGCCTATAAAAACGGCGCTGCGTGTGAGTATGCAGCGCCGTTTTTTCGCCGGGCGGATGTATCCGCACAAAGCGTCAATGGTCCCGTCCGCCCTGCAGGCATCCCAGATTGCGATTTTTTTGCTTTGTCCATTAAGATCGTGTATTGTTCAGGATTTCTTTTTGTTCTGTACGTTCATTGTTTCTCTTATCAATCTGCTCTATGAGACTTTTAAAGGGAAAAAATAGCCGCCACTACTCCCAATAGTGACGGCTGGTCTCATAAGAAAGAGGTTTTAGCTTATTCATCTAAGGGGGAGAGCCGTTTCGATGGCTTTCCCTTTTTCTGTCTCTATTATGACGCATCCGGCGGATAGATTCAAGAGCGAAACGCAGAATTCCGCCGTTTGGCAACTGCCACCGGGAGAACTTGCCTGAACGGCGTATCCGTGTTAAGATAGGGACATAAGGATTCACCAGGGATAAAGGAGGCGCGGCATGTATCTGATTGGAATCGATCTGGGTACCACAGGCGTGAAGGCTGTGGCGTTCACGGAGGAGGGGCGTATAGCCGCCATGGAATACGAGGCGTACCGCCAGGAGTCGGTAAAAGGACAGCGGCAGTTGCAGGCGTTGGCCCTGTGGGAGAGCTGTCAGCGGGTTTTGGCGGCGGCTTTTGCCAAATGTCCGCCCCAGGAAGAAGGCGCGCTGTGTGTGTCGTCTTTTGGCGAAGGATTCGTGTGCCTGGACGGGGACGGGCGGGAGCTCAGTCCGGTGATGCTGTTGACGGACGACCGGGGGCAGGAAGAGTTCAGCCGCCTGATTCGTCGGCTGGATCCCGGGGAAATTGCGGCGGTAACAGGGCTAAAGCCCCACAATTCCTATTCTCTGTCGAAAATCCTGTATCTGAAATCCCATTGCCCTGAAATCTATGAGCGAACCAGGCATATCCTGCTGATGGGCGACTATCTGTACTACAAATTGGGCGGGGAATTTGTCACGGATTACTCCATGGCTTCCAGGACCATGCTTTTTGACGTGCACAGGAAGCGGTGGGACCCGTGGCTTATGGAAAAGGCGCAGGTGGAAGCGGGGCTTTTTTCCCGCCCGGTGCAGGGCGGCGCGGCGGTGGGGCAGGTTTTGCCGGAAGTGGCCAGAAGGCTTCATCTGCCCGGGAAAACCATGCTGGTGATGGGCGGTCATGACCAGACGGTGGCCGCTGTGGTCAGCCGGGGGAAGACCGCATATACCATGTGTTCCATGGGCACGTCCGAGTGCGTGACCCCGATTTTGAAAGAGCCTTTGCAAAAGAGCCACATCCTTGCCTGGGGCCATCCCAATGAGCCGTTTATGGAGGCGGGCGCATACAATACGCTGGCCTACAACGTGACTTCCGGGCTGCTGGCCCAGTGGGCTGCCCAGACGCTTGCGTCCGGCGAAAGCCGGCCCTATGCCGTTTTGGAAAAAGAAATGCCCCCAAAGCCCACCCGAATCTTGGCGCTTCCCTATCTCCATGGCAGCGGCACGCCTTATCTGGATTCGGAGGCCAGGCTGTCCCTGCTGGGCATCGACGAAACGGCCCGCCGGGGGGACATTTACCGTGGGATTCTGGAAGGGCTGTGCATGGACCAGCGGCTGAATATTGAGAAGCTGGGCGGGGACAAGCTGGAGGACGCGGGGCTTTTGGCGACCGGAGGGGCCAGCAAATCCCAGGCGTGGCTTCAGATCAAAGCGGACGTGCTGGAGCGTCCCGTGCATCGTCTGGTCTGCGGCCAGGCGGGAGCTTTGGGCTGCGCTATTCTTTGCGCGGTGGCCGCGAAAATTTACCCGTCGCTGAAAGTAGCGGCCCAGGTCATGGCGCAGGTGGAAACGGCGGCGGAGCCCAGAGAGGAGGAAAGCCGCTTTTACCGGGAGAAATTCCAGATTTATCAGACGCTTTACGAAGACTGCAAAAGGGCCAATGCCTATGCGGCGGCCGGGAGGGAGTGACCGAGCTATAGGGTATTTTTGCGCAGAACGAGTGGGATTTTATATTGCGCCAGGACTTTGTGGAAGAGCGAAACTTTGTTCATGCCCCAATTCTGGGTGTGGGAATCAGCTGCGACCGAACGAAGAAAAGGCATCGCTGCAAGGTGATAAATTTACAGACAACTGCTTATAGGTAATTGCGAAGTAACTGTTCAGCGCCTTCACAGTTACGAGCAAAAAATCGCCTTCGGCGATGGGATTTTTGCCGTATGTCTCGGGATTTTGCCACATTTTGTGGCAAAACGCCTCGCGGGACAACACCTACTGAATAGTTACATTGCGAAACTGCCGCTTCATGTTCTGAGGGTGTTCAAAATAAACAAAACGGAGCTCAAAACCGTTTCTGATTCCTCTGGTCACTGAAAAGGGTGTTTCGCAATTGGCTGATAGCCATTTATTTGAAGAGGAGGAAATGACATATGTTAGTAACCATGGAAAGCGTTTTGGAATACGCGGAAGCCAATCAGTGCGCCATCGGCGCGTTTAACGTAACCACATTGGAGGGGATTATGGCCACGCTGGAGGCGGCGGAGGAGTTGAAGCAGCCGGTGATTTTGCAGTTTGCCCAGGTGCATGAATCCCTGATTCCCATTCACACGCTGGGCCCCATTATGGTGATGATGGCCGAGCGGTCTTCTGTGCCGGTGTGCGTGCATCTGGACCACGGCGAAGACCTGGGTTACATCAAGAGCGCCTTGGACATGGGCTTTACGTCTGTGATGTACGACGGGTCGGTTCTGGATTTCGAGAAAAATGTGGCCAACACCCGCATGGCGGTGGAGATTGCTGAGGATTACGGCGCGTCGGTGGAAGCGGAAATCGGTTCCATGGGCCGGGAAGAATTCGGAAGCGTGGGCGCCAAAGGGGAAGCGGTGGCGTCCCTGTACACCAACCCGGACGAGGCCCAGGAGTTCGTGGAGCGCACAGGCATTGACGCGCTGGCCTGCTCCTTCGGAACGGTGCACGGCCTGTACCTGACCGAGCCGAAGCTGGATTTCGACATTATCAGCGCCATCCGGGAGAAAGCGCATATTCCGGTGGTGATGCACGGCGGCTCCGGCGTAAGCCCTGAGGATTTCAGGCAGTGCATCGAAAGGGGCGTGCGCAAAATCAACTACTACACCTATGCGGCCAAAGCCGGCGGCCAGGCAGTGAAGGAGAAGTGCGCGGCGGAGGAGGATATCGTGTATTTCCACGACGTGGCCATCTGGGGCAAAGAAGCCATGAAGGCGGACGTGCGGGAAGCCATGAGAGTATTCGCCTCTTTATAAAAAGTTGCCTTTGTTTCCAAGATGTGGTATGGTAGAGGGCGTGGCGGCAGGAAACCTGCGCCGAATAAAGAAAGAAGGTGAAGCTGTGGTTGAGTTAGACGAGTTTAAGACGATTTTAAATTCTTACACAGAGCCATTGGTGGAAGTGAGGGATTCACTTTAACCTGGCTGTCAAAGAGAAGCGAATCGAGGAATTGGAACGGGAAATGGAGGCGCCAGGCTTCTGGGACGATCCGCAGCGCTCCCAGGAAATGACCAAGGAGCTGAAGCGTCTGAAAGACGATCGGGAAACGTATCAGAAGCTGAAAGGCCAGATGGAGGACATGGAGACGCTGATCGAGATGGGCTACGAGGATCAGGATCCGGACGTAATCCCGGAGATTCGGGAAATGCTGGATGAATTCCAGGAGTCTTTCGAGGCCATCCGTATGAAAACGCTGCTGTCCGGTGAGTACGACGCAAGCTCCGCCATCGTCACGCTGCATGCCGGGGCGGGCGGCACGGAATCCTGTGACTGGGCCAGCATGCTCTACCGGATGTATACCCGCTGGGCAGATAAAAAGGGCTTTTCCATGGAAGTACTGGATTATCTGGAAGGGGACGAGGCCGGGATTAAGTCGGTGACCTTTGAAGTGAAGGGGGAAAACGCCTACGGATACCTGAAGTCGGAGAAAGGCGTGCACCGCCTGGTGCGCATCTCGCCCTTTAATGCGGCGGGCAAGCGCCAGACTTCCTTCGTGTCCTGTGACGTGATGCCGGACATTGAGGAAGACTTGGACATCGAGATTAAAGACGACGACATCCGCATCGACACTTACAGATCCAGCGGCGCCGGCGGCCAGCACATCAACAAAACTTCGTCGGCCATCCGCATCACCCATTTTCCCACGGGAATTGTGGTGCAGTGTCAAAACGAGCGCTCCCAGCATATGAATAAAGATAAAGCAATGCAGATGCTGAAAGCCAAGCTGTACCTGTTAAAACAGCAGGAAAACCAGGAAAAGCTCTCGGGCATCCGGGGGGAAGTCACGGAAATCGGCTGGGGGAACCAGATCCGGTCTTACGTGATGCAGCCCTATACCATGGTAAAAGATCACAGGACGGGGCAGGAAATCGGTAACGCGGAAGGCGTGCTGGACGGCAATCTGGATCCGTTTATCAACGCATATTTGAAATTTATGGCTACAGGACAGTGACATAAAAAGTAAGCCTGCATGCGCCCGAGGTTGGGCGCGTCGCCATATAGGAAGGCTGTGCGTGCGCATTGGGCATCCCAGAATACATGCCGCCTGTCCGGCGGCGGGACTTTTATAGAAACCGAAAAGATATGGGCGTGGGGGAAGTGGCCTCCTGCGCCCATATTGCATTTGGCATGTATCGCCAAACGGCGGACGCAAAAGGCAGAGAATTTTGTAGAAAAAAGGGGTTGCGAAGTGGGGCGGAGTGTGCTAATATATCTTTCGTTGGAAAACAGATGTGTTTGACATACAAACAAAGGAAGGCGCAGTATATGGAAAATGTACAGAAACGCCAGAAATATTATGTAGTCCGGGAGAAAGCAGTCCCGGAGGTGCTGGCGCTGGTGGTGGAGGCCAAGAAGCTGCTGGAATCCGGCAAAGCGGAGACGGTGCAGGAAGCCACGGATATGGTGGGAATCAGCAGAAGTTCTTTTTATAAATATAAAGACGACATATTTCCCTTCCATGCGGAGACGAAAGGGAAGACCATCACTTTCATCATACAGATGGACGATAAGCCGGGTCTGCTGTCCGATGTGCTGGCGGCCATTGCGCGTTTCCATGGAAATATTCTGACCATACACCAGAGCATTCCCATAAACGGAGTGGCTATGCTTACGCTGAGTGTGGATATCCTTCCGGGCGCCGGGGATGCGGAGGCTATGGTGGAAAATATCGAACGGCAGCAGGGAATACACTACTTAAAAATATTGGGAAGAGAATAAGAACTAGGTAATTGCAAAAAAGCTATCGCATACGCAGCGTTTGAGCAGAGTAATCAAAACGCCTTATTTGTCTATTCTGCCCAAACGCTGGTTACTCGAAAGGGTTGCAATTACCCAATATAATTTAAAGACGAAAGGGGATTAAAGAGATGAAATATGCAGTGATTTTAGGGGACGGCATGGCGGACGAACCGGTGGAAGCTTTGGGCGGCAAGACGCCGCTGGCTTACGCAGAAACACCGGCGATGGATGAGCTGGCCGCAAAAGGCGAGATTGGCCTGGTACACACCATACCGGAGGGGATGCACCCGGGCAGCGACACCGCGAACCTGTCGGTGCTGGGTTACAACCCCCGGCAGTATTACACCGGACGCTCTCCGCTTGAAGCTTTAAGCATCGGCGTGGACATGAAAGAGGGCGACGTGGCCCTTCGCTGCAACATGGTTACGCTGACAGAGGATGACGCGCCTTACGAAGAGCAGACCATTTTAGACCACAGCTCCAGCGAGATCAGCACCGAGGACGCGCGGGTTCTCATGGAGGCGGTGACCCGGGAGCTGGCCGACGAGAACTATCAGTTCTATGTGGGCACCGGCTATCGCCATTGCCTCATCTGGAACAATGGAACTGTGGCGGAACTGACGGCGCCCCACGACGTGCTGGAGCAGAAGATCGGCCAGTATCTGCCGAAAGAAGAGAAGCTTTTGGAAATGCAGAAGAAAAGCTATGAGATTTTGAAAAACCATCCGCTGAACAAGGAGCGCAAGGCCAAAGGCTTAAATCCGGCCAACAGCTTCTGGTTCTGGGGCGCGGGCACCAAACCGGCGCTGTCTTCTTTTTCGGACGCTCACCACAAGAAGGGGGCCATGATTTCCGCCGTGGATCTGTTAAAGGGAATCGCCGTGGGCGCCGGCATGGAGAATATCATTGTGGAAGGCGCCAACGCGGGGCTGGACACCAACTACGAGGGAAAAGCCCAGGCGGCGGTAAAAGCGCTGACCGAGGACGGCTGCGACTTTGTGTACGTGCATGTGGAAGCCCCCGACGAGATGGGCCATCAGGGCAGCGCCGAGCGGAAAGTAAAGGCCATTGAATACCTGGATCAACGGGTCATCCGCCTGGTGAAAGAAGGGCTTGAGAAAGCGGGAGAGGACTTCCGGATGCTGATTATGCCGGATCATCCCACGCCGGTGCGTCTGCGCACACACACAAGCTCCCCGGTTCCGTACCTGCTCTATGACAGCACGGCTCCCCAAGACAACACATGGAAGTACCAGGAGGATCAGGCCCAGGAGAGCGGCAATCAGATTGCCCATGGATGGGATATGATGAGATATTTGTTTCAGGAAAATTAAAGCAGGTCAGGATCTGCTGATATAGAGGAGAGAGGCATGTTAATTGTAAAGAAATTTGGAGGGACGTCCGTTGCGAATAAAGAGCGGATTTTCAATGTGGCCAGGCGCTGCATAGAAGATTATAAAAAGGGAAACGATGTGGTGGTCGTTTTGTCAGCCATGGGCAAATACACAGATGAGCTGGTTGACATGGCGCAGGATATCAACCCCAAGCCCCCCAAAAGGGAAATGGATATGCTGTTCACCATCGGGGAGCAGATGTCTGTGGCGCTGATGGCTATGGCGCTGAATCAGTTAGGCGTGCCGGCCGTGTCCTTAAACGCTTTTCAGGTGACTATGCATACCACCAGCGCGTATGGAAACGCCCGTCTGAAGCGGATTGACACAGAGCGGCTGCGCACAGAGCTGGAGAGCCGGAAAATCGTGGTAGTGACCGGTTTCCAGGGAATTAACAAATACGACGACTACACGACGCTGGGGCGCGGCGGGTCCGACACCACGGCGGTGGCGCTGGCGGCGGCTCTTCGGGCGGACGCATGTGAGATTTACACGGATGTGGACGGCATTTACACAGCGGACCCCAGGCTGGTGCCCACGGCCAGGAAACTAAAGGAAATCACTTACGATGAAATGCTGGACCTGGCCACGCTGGGAGCCGGCGTGCTGCATAACCGTTCTGTTGAGATGGCCAAGAAATACGGCGTAACGCTGGTTGTGCGTTCGAGTATGAATAATGAAGAAGGAACCGTGGTAAAGGAGGATGTAAACGTGGAGAGAATGCTGGTAAGCGGAGTTGCGCTGGACAGAAAGGCGGACCGGGTGGCCATTATCGGGCTGAAGGATGAGCCGGGGATTGCCTTTAAAGTGTTTGATTGTCTGGCCAGGAAAAATATCAATGTGGACGTGATTTTGCAGTCCATCGGCCGGGAAGGCACCAAGGACATTTCCTTTACCGTGGACGACGAGGACATCGAGGAGACGGTGGCGACGCTGAAAGAAAACAAATCGCGTCTGGCATTCGACCGCATCGAGAGCGAGACAAAAATCGCCAAGCTGTCCATCGTGGGCGCAGGCATGATGAGCAACCCAGGCGTGGCGGCCAGAATGTTTGAGACGCTTTATAACGCCAACGTGAACATCAATATGATTTCCACATCGGAAATCCGCATCACAGTTCTCATCGAGGAGTCCCAGGGAGAGCGCGCCATCAAGGCGGTGCACGATGCGTTTGGCCTGGCGGATTAATTTTTTTACATGGACAGATGAAAGACGCAAAGCAGCGCGTTTTTCACTGCCCAGTTGGCCAGGATGACCGCGACGGCTCCATAGAGATACCCATTGTGAAAAGCCATGCCCCGGGCGCATTTCAAAGGCCATTTTCCCGCCGCGGCGTTTAAAAGCCTCGCGCGGCGGGAATCGCCGGGGCGTTTGGCGGCAATGGAAAGAAGGGCCAGCAAGTTGCGGTAGACGTAGACGAAGTAGACCGCCGCGCCGTAGGGCACAACCGGATGATAAATCAGGGAGCGCAGAAACTGTCCATGCAGCAGGGCGATCAGCGAGCGGGTTCCCCCGCAGCCCGGGCAGTACAGTCCGGTCAGCCCGAAAAAGACGCAGGGCGGAACCGGGATGTGTGCGGCTCGGACCACAAATGCCAGTCCTTCAAAAGCCGCGGCCAGCGCCAGGCTGGTCAAAAAAATTTTCTTTTGTTCTGTATTTTCCATTATATTCATAAATTCTTTCTTAGATTCCATTTGCCATCTCGACGGACAGTCATTTTTTCAGATGAATTTCAGTAACAGTTCAGCCATGCGCTATCCCGCGAGGCGTCGGCTTGTATCTGCAAGACGATCCCGAGACAGCCACGCGCCAAACTGCGTTTTTTGCAGTTTGTGCGCACATTTTTGTGACAGTGAAGCCGGAAGGCTGAACTGTTACGAATTTCAGTATAACATATTTATGCGCCATTTGCATTAATCTTAAAATCTTGTTATAATTATCCATAGACTGGCATGTACAGATAAAGGAGGAACGAATGAAATACACAGGAAAAGAACTGAAGATCCGGGCCAGGGAGAGCATGAAAGGCAATTACCTGGTTCCGGTTCTGGCCACCGTGAGCATTGCCATGCTTGCCTTTACATTCACCTGTATCGGTTCTGCGCTTTTCGGAGGGGATACCACGCTTTCTATGGTTCTAAGCCAGCTGATCAGCCTGATTTTTTCTCTGATTCTGTCTGTTTTCACGGCGGGCGTGTGCTATATTTATCTGAATATAGGCAGAAAAAAAGACTACAGCATGAATGACGTTTTCTGCATGTTTCACCAGAACCCGGACCGGGTGATTGTGGTGTGCTTCGTGCTGACCCTGATTAATATGGTATGTTCAACGCCGGTGTATATGGTGCAGGGCTTAGTGATGCGGGTGAAAACCACAGAAGAGATTCTGCAGGTCTTCCCGGTTTTGATGGGAGCCATGTGCTTAAGCATGGTTTTGAGTCTGTTCGTCACGCTGCCGTTTGCGTTTTCCTATATTCTGCTGGTGGACAATCCCCAGATGAGCGCGGGGGAGGCGTTAAAGGGCAGCGTTTCCCTGCTGCGGGGAAATAAACTGCGTTTGTGCAGGCTGTATGTCAGCTTTGCGGGTATGGGCCTGTTGGTGGTATTGTCCGGGTTTGTGGCCTATATATGGGTGGAAGCGTATATGCAGGCGACCATGGTGCAGCTCTACATGGAATTAAACGGGGAGCTTAAGCAGGCGCAGCAGGAGGAATCGCCCAAAGAGGCGGTGGAGTTGTTCAAGGCCCCACAGACAGACGACTATAATGCGGAAGCATGAGAAAAGGAGGGCATAAGATGGATGAAAGAAATGAAAAAGACGATGCATTGAAGGAATATGCCTACGATGAGACAGCCGGGCAGGACGCTTCCCAACCGGAGGGTGCACCGCCCCAGTTCAGCGCGGATTCAGACGTAAACGCGCCGTCGGATTATGAAATAGGCATCGCGTTGTCGCCGTCGGACTTTGGCGAGGACAGCGGTTTTGGAGATTCTTCTGGTTTTGGGGAAAGCGGTGAAGACGGGGAAACACCGTCCGGTCAGGGAGAAAGCGGCGCCGATTTAGGGACGCTATTTGAGTCCGGCGGAAGCTCCGATGTGGAAATGGCATTCGGTTCTGGAGAGCATGGTGCGGATTCGGAAGCGTCCATCGGTTCTGAGCCGTACAGCGGCGCTCCGGGAACATCGACCAGCCCAGGAGAGCCATCCGGTTATGGAGAACAAGGCGATCCGGGAGAGCCATCCGGTTATGATCGGTATACCGGCACGCAGGAAACGCCGCCGGGCTACGGTGGAAATAACTGGCAACATGGCGCGGCCGGCTATGGTCCGGGCAGCGGGCCCCAGGGCTACGGTCCGGGAATGCCGCCGCCCGGTTATGGAAAAAATAACTGGCAGGGAACGCCGCCGCCCGGCTATGGCTACAAAAGGCCCAACCCAGGCAGGAACCCGTACGGAGGCCCGAAGAAAAGCAACAACATGGCGCTGGCATCGCTGCTTTTGGGGATTCTGTCCCTTGTGCTGTGCTGCTGCGGAGGATTCGGGGTCATTCTGGGCGCGGTGGGAATCGTGTTGGCCATTTTGTCCCGGGGAAGCGAGCCCATGGAGACCAGTGCCAAAGTCGGCTTAGGGCTGTCCATCGGCGGCATCGTTCTGGGCATCCTGGTTCTGATCATCTCCTTTGCGTTTGTGGGAAGCGAGCAGTTCCGCAATGAGATGAACCAAAACGGCTACGGGAATTACGAGAACTACCGGCATTATTTCGAGCATGGCGGTTTATAAAACAGGAAGGAAATCCATGGATCTTATACAAATAATCGCTCAGGAGCTGCAGGTGAGGCGGCAGCAGGCAGAAGCGGCCGTGAACCTGATTGACCAGGGCAATACCATACCTTTTATCGCCAGATACCGGAAAGAAGCCACCGGATCGCTCAACGACGAGCAGCTCCGGCTTCTGCACGAACGTCTTATTTACCTGAGAAATCTGGAGGAAAAAAAGGAGCAGGCCATAAACGGCATTGAAAGCCAGGGAAAACTAACGCCGGAATTAAAGGAGCGGATTCTGGCGGCGCAGACCCTGGCAGTGGTGGAGGATTTATACCGTCCGTACCGCCCTAAGCGGAGAACGCGGGCGACCATCGCCAAAGAAAAAGGACTGGAGCCGCTGGCGGCGAGGATCCGTATGCAGAATGCGAAACGTCCCATCGAGGAGGAGGCGAAGGCGTACCTGTCCCAGGAAAAGGAAGTCCATACCGTGGAAGAGGCGCTGGCCGGCGCCAAAGACATTCTGGCGGAGCAGATTTCCGAGGAGGCCGAATACCGCATTTACATCCGAAACGCTTCCAAAAAGAAAGGCGTCCTGCAATCGGCGGCCAGGGACAAAAAGGCCAAGAGCGTCTATGAAATGTATTATGATTTCCAGGAGCCGGCGTCAAAGCTGCCCGGCCACCGGGTGATGGCCCTGAACCGGGGCGAAAAAGAAAAGATGCTTACGGTCAAGCTGGCCGCGCCGGAAGAAGAGATGATCCGCTATCTGGAAAAGCAGACCATTATCCGGGAAAATCCATACACATCCCCCATTCTGCGGGAGGTGGCGGCGGACAGCTATAAGCGTCTGATCTCCCCGGCCATTGAGCGGGAGGTGCGCGGCGAGCTGACGGAGAAAGCGGAGGACGGAGCCATCCAAGTATTCGGCAAAAACCTTGTCCAGCTTCTCATGCAGCCGCCCATCGCTGGCCAGACCGTGCTGGGCTGGGATCCGGCCTTTCGCACCGGCTGTAAACTGGCGGTGGTGGACCCCACAGGAAAAGTCCTGGACACGGCTGTGATTTACCCAACCGCGCCGACCACGGAAGCTAAAATCAAGGCCGCCAAGGACACCTTGAAAAAGTTTATTGAAAAATACAATGTCACGCTGATTTCCCTGGGAAACGGCACTGCGTCCAGAGAATCCGAGCTGATCATCGTAGAGCTTTTAAAAGAGATCCCGCAGAAAGTGCAGTACGTCATCACAAACGAAGCCGGTGCGTCCGTCTACTCGGCCAGTAAGCTGGCCACCGAGGAATTCCCCGAGTTTGACGTGGGCCAGCGAAGCGCGGCTTCCATCGCCAGAAGGGTGCAGGATCCGCTGGCGGAGCTGGTGAAAATAGACCCTCAGTCCATCGGCGTGGGCCAGTACCAGCACGACGTTAACCAAAAGAAGCTGGAAGGCGCACTCTCGGCGGCAGTGGAGGACTGCGTGAACAAAGTCGGAGTGGATTTGAATACGGCCTCCGCCTCCCTGCTGGAATACATTTCCGGCGTCACCAAGACCACGGCGAAAAATATCGTAGCCTACCGGGAGGAAAATGGCAGCTTCACAGACCGAAAGCAGCTGCTGAAGGTGCCCAAGCTGGGGCCGAAAGCGTACCAGCAGTGCGCCGGATTTACCCGAATCATGAACGGGGACAATCCGCTGGATGCTACCAGCGTGCACCCGGAAAGCTATCCTGCCGCCTCCAAGCTCCTGAAAAAACTGGGCTATACGCCGGAAGACGTGAGGCTGCGCAGGCTGTCGGGAATTTCCAGGGAAATCAAGGACGCGCCCGCCCTGGCGGAAGAACTGGGAATTGGCGAAATTACCCTGTGGGACATTGTGAAGGAGCTGGAAAAACCGGCCCGGGATCCCAGAGACGAGATGCCGGCGCCCATACTGCGAAGCGACGTTCTGGATATGAAAGATTTAAAGGAAGGCATGATTCTGAAGGGCACAGTGAGAAACGTGACAGATTTCGGCGCGTTTGTGGATATCGGCGTACACCAGGACGGGCTGGTGCACATTTCCCAGCTGACCAATAAGAAATTTGTGAAGCATCCGCTGGACGTGGTCAGCGTGGGCGACGTGGTGGAAGTGAAGGTTATCAATCTGGATATAGAGAAGAAGCGGATTGGCCTGAGCATGATTTTGTAAATCATAAATGACGGGTAAAAAGCAAAAACGGCGCAGCTATGTGTAAAGCTGCGCCGTTTCTGAGTGAAGAGGGATTTGATGTGGGGCAGGCCCTCTGTTTTGGAAAAAATTAGGAAAGGATCTCCTTTAAGTCTTCCTCCGGCGTACTGATGGGATGGATGTTGTAATTTTTCACCAGATAATCCGCCACGTTGGGGGACAGGAAGGCCGGAAGGGTGGGGCCTAAGTAAATATTTTTGATTCCCAGGTGCAAAAGGGTCAGCAGGATACAGACGGCTTTTTGCTCATACCAGGAGAGAACCAGCGTCAAGGGCAGGTCATTTACGCCGCAGTCGAAAGCTTTTGACAGGGCCAAGGCTACCTGGATGGCGCTGTAGGCGTCGTTGCACTGGCCCATGTCCATGATGCGGGGAAGGCCGCCGATGGTTCCCAGGTCAAGGTCGTTGAAACGGTATTTTCCACAGGCCAGGGTCAGAATAGCCGTGTTGGAAGGCGTTTGTTTTACAAAATCCGTGTAGTAGCTGCGGCCTTTGCGTGTGCCGTCGCATCCGCCCACCAGAAAGATGTGTTTCAGCGCGCCGGCTTTTACAGCGTCGATTACTTTGTCGGCTACGGAAAGCACGGCGTCCCGGGCAAAGCCTGTGGTGAGGGTTGTGCCGCCGTTTATGCCGGAAAATTGCTGGTCTTCCTTGTATCCGCCCAGCTCCAGGGCTTTTTCAATGACAGGTGAAAAGTCTTTGTCTTCCCCAATGTGCGTGATTCCCGGATAGGAAACCGTCCCGGCGGTGAACACGCGGTCGGCATAGCTGTCCTTGGGCGGCATCAGGCAGTTGGTGGTGAAAAGGATGGGCGCGGGAATATCCGCGAACTCCTTCTGCTGATTGTGCCATGCCGTTCCGAAATTGCCCTTCAGATGCGGATAGGCATTCAGCTTCGGATAAGCGTGGGCGGGCAGCATTTCACCGTTTGTATAAATGTTAATCCCTTTGTCTTTAGTCTGCTCCAGCAGCAGATGCAGATCCCGCAGATCATGGCCGGTGATTACGATAAACGGCCCTTTTTCAACTTTTGTGGAGACGGAAACGGGCGCGGGCGTGCCGTATGTCTCGGTGTTGGCCTTATCCAGCAGCTCCATGCATTTGAAGTTGATTTCTCCCACCTTCAGGACGATGGGAAGGAGCTGCTCCGTGCCCCAGTCTTTTTCCAGGGCGGCCAGACCTTCATAGAAAAACAGGTTCACCGTGTCATCTTCATAGCCAAGCGCCAGGGCGTGGTAGGCGTAGGCGGCCATGCCCCGCAGGCCAAATAAGATGAGGGACTTCAGGGAACGGATGTCTTCCGGCGCATTCCAGATCCGGTCCATATCATAGTCTTCGCAGCTGCAGGACACAGCGGCCTTTTCCCGGGCTACGGCGTCGATTTGGGTGCGGATGTCATCTTCGTCGAAGTTTACGTTGGTGAGGGTGGTAAATAATCCTTCCATGATTCGGCGGTGGGTGTCTTTCGTCACCTTTGCCTGGTCCGCGCCGCAGGCAAGTCCGATCAGCGCGCCGGTCAGCTGATCCTGCAATTTGGCGATGTCCGAATTTTTTCCGCATACGCCGGCTTTGCCGCTGCATCCTTTGCAGGCGGCCGTCTGTTCACATTGAAAGCAAAACATTTCCTGGGTCATTTTCAATCTCTCCTTATTCTTCTACAATATTTCCGTTGGTTGATAAAACGTAAATCCGCCAGGGGATGGATTTGCCGCTGGCCTGCAGCGCGGCTTTTGCGGCGCGTTCCAGCCCTCGGCAGCAGGGGACTTCCATCCGGACGGCAGTGACGCTTCGTATGTCGTTTTCCCGAAGGATGTCTGTTAATTTCTCTGTATAATCTATGTTATCCAATTTCGGGCATCCGATGAGCGTAACCCGGTCTTTCATGAATTTGTTGTGAAAATTCCCGTAAGCGTAGGCCGTGCAGTCTGCCGCGATCAGCAGATCGGCGTTGTGAAAATAGGGGGCGCACGCAGGCGCCAGCTTAATCTGCACAGGCCACTGGGCCAGCTGGCTGTCAGCGGCGGGAATGGCCGGGGCCAGGGTTTCCCGTTCCACGAAGGAGATCGCGCCTGCGGGACATGCCGGAAGGCAGTCGCCCAGTCCGTCACAGTAATCTTCGCGGAGGAGTTTTGCTTTGCCGTTTACCATGCCGATGGCGCCCTCGTGGCACGCGTCTGCGCAGGCGCCGCAGCCGTCGCATTTCTCTTCGTTGATTTCAATAATTTTCCGAATCAATCTATCTAACCCTCCTTGTCTTGATGTGGCTATTATAGTACAATCAAAAGAACAAATATGTTGTATTTACAACGAAGTCGGGGGAATTATGAAAAAATATCTGCAAATCTTAAAAAAAACCAAGCTTTTCAGCGGTATCAAGGAAGATGAGATTGATAGCATACTGGGGTGTCTGTCGGCGCGCGCCTGTCATTTTCCCAAGGGGGAATATATTTT
This sequence comes from uncultured Lachnospiraceae bacterium, assembly GCA_964407765.1. Lineage (GTDB taxonomy): Bacteria > Bacillota > Clostridia > Lachnospirales > Lachnospiraceae > MGBC164599. The sequence goes on along the minus strand of CAYOWU010000005.1, from coordinate 1,354 downwards.
CCGCGCAGGCGAGCGCATTACGTTCATGGCGCTGCTTCTGGAAGGCCGCGCGCACATACAGAGGGAGGATTACTGGGGAAATTTAAGCATATTGAACGAAATCCGCCCAGGAGAGATTTTCGGGGAGTCGTACGCCATGCCGGGAAGCGGCGCCATGCCCAACAGTGCGCTGGCCGTCACGCCCTGTGTTTTATTGTTTTTGGATGTTCGTCGGGTATTCACTGTGTGCACCTCCGCTTGCCGCTTCCACACGCTGCTGATCCAAAACCTTTTTGCCGCAGTCTCGGCCAAGAACCGGGCGCTCACCCAGAAACTGGGCCATATGTCCCAGCGGACAACCCGTGAAAAACTGCTGTCGTATTTGTCGGAGCAGTCCGCGAAGGCGGGAAGCCCTATCTTCGATATCCCGTTTAACCGCCAGCAGCTTGCGGATTTTCTTTCGGTGGACCGCAGCGCCATGTCCCATGAACTGGGCAAAATGCGGGACGAGGGGGCGCTGGAATTTGATAAAAATCATTTTACTTTGAAAAGATTTTAGAGCGTGCGAAAGCTGTTTTCATAGGCGGAAGGGGAAAGCCATATACTTTATTAAAGAAGGCATGGCTGCGTGAAACGCCAGGAAGTGTTTATATGAATTATCTCTGGGCATTTATGATTTTGATTGGGATTGTCTACGGTTCCCTTACGGGAAATCTGCAAAGTACGGCGGATGCGGCTCTTTCCTCTGCGCAGGAGGCGGTGCAGCTCTCACTGACCATGTGCGGAATTATGGCGCTGTGGGTGGGGCTGATGGAGATTGCGAAGGATGCTGGATTGATTGAGAAAATCAAACAATCCATAGAGCCGCTCCTTCATTTCCTCTTTCCCAATATACCCAAGAATCACCCGGCCAAAGATCCCATAGCGGTGAATATAATCGCCAATGTGCTGGGGCTGGGGTGGGCGGCCACGCCGGCGGGGCTTAAAGCCATGGAAGAGCTAGGGAAACTGGAGGAAGACAGAAGGAGGGGAACGCTTCCCGGGCCGGTGAGGAAACGGGGGATTGCCAGCAATGAGATGTGCACGTTTTTGATTATTAATATTTCGTCGCTGCAGTTGATTCCGGTGAACGTGATCGCCTACCGGAGCCAGTACGGGAGTGTGAATCCAGCGGCGATCGTGGGGCCGGGAATTGCGGCGACGGCGGTGAGTACGATTGTAGCAGTTTTATATTGCAAAATTATGGATAAAAGTAGGTAATGTAAAGTTTGGAGTTATTATTACACTCTTGACAAGGTTAATAGGTTCGCCAGAAAACACATGATATAAATGATTTATATAAAAACAAAATATTTAGAATTGAATTTCCAGAAGA
>CAYOWU010000004.1:0-106039 GCA_964407765.1 uncultured Lachnospiraceae bacterium | reverse complement strand
CAAATACATTGCCCTTTTCCACCGACGCGTCAACCCGCACGCCATAATCCGCCGTGGCCGTCACAATGTTCTCATCCGCCGCTTTCAGATAATAGGAATGCACAAAGTACACATATCCCCCCTGAGAAATTCCTTCAAACAGCCGCCCCTTATGGGGGAAATCCAAACTGTTCCAGCCCATGTGAGGAATCTTAAGCTCCGGGGCTTTGGGAATGCGCAGGATTTTCCCGGGCAGGATTCCCAGTCCTTTTACGCCGGGACTCTCCTCGCTCTCCTCAAACAAAAGCTGCAGCCCCAGACAGATGCCCAGAAAAGGCGTTCCCTCCTCATAGACCTGGCGGATAATCTCAATCAGCCCATACTCCTTTAGCTTCTCCATAGCGCTGCCGAAATTCCCCACCCCGGGCAGAATCACTTTGTCCGCCTGCAGGATATCCTGCGCGCGCCGGGAGACGCGCACATCCTCGCCCAGATGAATCAGCGCCTTTTCCACGCTTTTCATGTTTCCGGCATCGTAATCAATTATTGTTATCATACACGCATATTTCCTTTTTATTCTTTTTACGTTATAAAAAACCACTTTTGGTATAGTTTAACACAAAAGAGGCCCGAAAGTCAAAAAATTTGGCCTCCGGGCAAAAAAATCATGCGATATTATCAATACGCTCTTTTATTCGTCTCAATTCGTTCTCCAGCCGGTTTACGCGAATCAATAACATTTCTTTTTCGCTCTCTGTTTTCAGCGCCTCATCCAGTTTCCGATGGAGATCCAAATGCCCTTCGGCAATCAGCTGAATATTGCGGTTCGTCTCGTTTTCCAGCGTACACTGGATATCCGTAATCTGCGCTTTTATTTCCGCCATTTCGTCCAGAATTATTCTTGTTTCCTCCGCCATGCCCATTTTCTCCTTCCCTTGATTTTTTCTGAAATTATTCTACCACATATCCGGTCCCAAATGGCTCAATTTATAAAACTTTAAGGGTCTTTTTACATTTGCCGTCTGCGCTGAGCGGCCCGCAGCGTCTTTTTGCCGCCTTTTTTCTTTTTGGCTTTTCCGGCGTTTTCCGGGGCTTTGGCAAAAAACAGCAGAACTGCCGTAACCGCCAGCATTAGCCCTAAGGAAACCGCCCCCAGCGGCACGCTGCCCATCTGGGAGGTTCCCGCGAAGTCCGCCGTGTCAAAGCCAACCAGCGTCATGGCGGCGGAGAAGGGATAGACGTCCCGCAGAATCCCTTCTTTAAAAAACATGCAGCAGTATCCCAGGATAAAGGCCGCGACGGCCCCGCCCATGAAACTGCCCGGCCGGACGCTGCCCGCGGCGATGATCGGCAAAACGGCGACATAGACCCAGAAGGCAAGCCCGGCCATCTGCAAAAACCCGCCGGCCAGCACAGCGGCGCTTAAATGGGGAAGCCCTGCGAAAAGCCCCACCGCCACCGTGACGGCGAAGCAGTAAACGCCCAGAATCACCGCCAGAATGCCCATGGCCATAAGTTTTCCCGCCAGGAATTTTCGGAAGGAAATGGGAACGATTAAGACATTCTTCAGGGTGTCGTCCACGTATTCCCGGTTGATTAAGTAGCCGCCGATCAGGGCAAAAACCGCCGGCATAAAGATGGTGGCGCTGCCCCAGACGGAGCTTTTTATCAGCGCCGCGAAGTCGTAGTTAGGGTTCTTAAATTCCTCGGAGACCACCGCCTGGCTGAAAAGCTGTAAAAGGGGCGAACAGGCCATGCCCAGCACGCCGATGAGCAATATATGATACCGTTTAATTTTCTGAAATTCCGTTCTGATAATCGCTGTCATTTTTCGTTCCCTCCTATGCGCTCTGTCTCTGATACACTTTGATTATGGCCGCCACGCAGACAAGGGCTTCCCCCATCAGTATGGCGAAAATCGTGGGCGTGGACACGAAATAAGGCCGGAAGCCCTCGTAAAACTTCGCCCCCGCGCTTCCCGCCTCGAAGACATTGTACTGATACAGCCACCGAACCATCATCGGAACCGGAAGGAACGTCTGCGCGTTAAACCCCAACGGCACGCGCATACAGCCGTCGCTGATTCGCATAATATAGCTGCAAATGGCATAGCCAAAGGCAAAAATCACAGAAATAATATAGGATTTATTGAACCAGACCACCAAAAGCACGCCGGGCAGCGCCGCCGCCCAGAGAAGGATTCCCGCGCAGAAGCTTAAAAAAAGCTGCTGACCCCACCCTTCCAGAGATGCGCCGCACACAGCCGCCATAAAAAGGCTGACGACGTATCCGGTCAGCTCATAAGCCACGTCAAAGGCCAGCAGCACAAAAGCCTTGGCGATGGAAAGCTGTCCTTTGGTCACCGGGATGCACAGCAGGTTTTTCAGCGTGTCCAGATCCTGTTCCTGGAAAAATAAATTGGCGGCAATCACCACCGTCAGCGGAATCAGCAGGAGGAACCCATTTTCCTCCCGGGAGACGCCCATAAAATTCTCCAAGCTTTTATCGGGTAAAACCAGGGCAAATAAAACCGGCAGCGCCAGCGACGTGAGAAAGGCGAAAAAGAGCAGTTTCCTGCGCTTTAATTTCCAAAATTCGCAAAAAATCAGCCTAAGCAATGCCCTCACCTCCCGTCACCCGTTTGAAATAATCCTCCAGGCTTTCCTCGCAGGTGAAAACCTGGGAAACCTCCAGCCCATTTTCCACAAAAGCCGTTACCAGCCGGCCTGTGGGAAGCTCCAGGTTTTGCAGATAAAGATTCTGGTCGTCGTGCACCGTGAACTGTTTTTCGCCAAACGTCCGCTCCAGAATCCGGGCCGCCTGCGCCGTGTCGGACAGGACGAAATGCACATATTTGCTGCTTTTTTTCTCCAGCTGCTGTAAGCTCTCCTCCTCCAGCAGCGCACCGTGGTCGATGATTCCGATATCATCGGCCAGAAGCGCGATTTCCGACAGGATGTGACTGGAAATCAGAATGGTTTTCCCCCTTTTTACGCACAACTCCCGGATAAAAGAGCGCACCTCGGCAATCCCGATGGGGTCCAGCCCATTGATGGGTTCGTCCAGAATCAAAAGCTCCGGGTCATGCATAACGGAAAGGGCAATGGCCAGCCGCTGCTTCATGCCCAGGGAATATTGGGAATACAGTTTCTTGTCTTTGTAGGGCAACCCCACCAAATCCAGCGCGTCCTTTAGGGAGCGGCGACCGGGCACGCCCCGCAGTGTGGCGAAAATCCGCAGATTTTCCGTGGCGGTGAGGTTGGGGTAAAAACCGGGGGCCTCAATCAATCCTCCTATGCGGGGCAGCAGATTTTTCTCGTTCCCGGCCAGGGGCTTTCCCCAGATCTCCACCTCGCCGGAAGTGGGCCGGGTCAGCCCCAGCAGCATCTTCATGGCCGTGGTCTTCCCCGCGCCGTTTCTGCCCAGCAGGCCATAGATGCGCCCCTTTCGCACATGGAGATTTAAGTTGGCGACGCTTTTTTGCATGCCGTAGATTTTGGTAAGATTTTTCGTTTCGATGACATATCCTCGCATGTCCATGCCTCCTTACTCTTTTTCTTACCGCTTATTCTACCACGCCGCCCTTGCATAAACCTTGCGTCAGCCTTGCGTTATTCTTGTAATGGAAAACTTAAGGTAAACGTCGTTCCCTTTCCTTTTCCGCTGTCGGCCCGAATCTGGCCGCCCATTTTTTCGGTAAGCTGCCGGGCGATGGAAAGCCCCAGGCCGTTGCCCTTTTTTGCGCGGCCTTTGTCGCATTTGTACAGCCGTTCAAAGATATGCTCCAAATCCTCCCGCTCCATACCCACGCCGTTGTCCGCCAGCGTGATTTTTAAGCATTCGCCCTGAACGAACAATGTGACGGCAATCTTTGCGGCCTGGCTGTGGGCCAGAGCGTTTTGCATCAGGTTGTTGAGAATCCGCCCGTAGCCGTCCCGATCCAGCCGCACCCACAGCGGTTCCTGGGGAATGGAGACGGCGTAGACCACCTGCTTTTCCTCCAGAATCGGAATCCAGGCAATCAGGATATCCCGGGTCAGCTCCGCGGCTTCCGTTCGCTCCATGCGCAGGGTGAACTCGTCGGAATTTAATTTAAACCAGTCAAAAAGCACGGCGATATAATCTTTCAGATCATGGGCTTTCTGACGGGCGATTTCCACATAGGCTTCCCGCTCCTGTCCCGTGACGGAATTTCTGTGCACCGCGTCCAAGTATCCAATCAATGTGGTCAGCGGCGTGCGCACATCGTGGGAAAGGCTTGTCATCAGCTGTTTATTCGTTTCCTCCGCCTGGGAAAAAGCGGCCAGTTTTTCTTCATAAGCCCGCACAATTTCGTTGATCCCATAGGCCAGCGGCGCCGTCAGCTCGTGGGCCTCCGATAAGATCCGCCGATTCCCGTTTCCCGCGCGGATGTCCTCCAGCGCCTCTGCCATCTGTTGGATCTGCCTTTTCGCCCGCCGGATGATGAAATAAGAAAAGGCGACGGCGCAGACGGCAAGCAGAATCCCGCAGCCCAAAAACAGTTTCAAGTACATGGTTTACGCCTCCTTATTGAAGCGGTAGCCAATGCCTTTGACAGTCTGGATGTACCTGGGGTTTCTGGGGTTTTCCTCCATCTTTTTGCGCAGGCGGCTAATAATGGCCATGATGTTGCTGTCGTCGTAGACGTAAGGCTCCGCCCACACTTCCTCGTAAATCCGCTGCTTCGTCAGAATTTTCCCCTGATTTTCCGCCAGAAAAAGAAGTACGTCAAATTCCTTGGGCGGCAGCGCAAAATTTCCGTTTGCCGTGGCAATGGAACGCTCATTCAGATCGATGGTCAACCCGTCGAACTTAAGTGCTTGAAGTTCCTCTTCCTCCCGGTTAAAGCGCGTATAGCGGCGGATCAAAGAAAGAATGCGGGCCAGCAGTTCATCCATGTCAAAGGGCTTGGTCAGATAGTCGTCCGCGCCTGAGCGCAGCCCCTGCACTTTGGACAGGCTGTCGTCCTTGGCGGTGAACATGAGGATGGGCACGTTGGTTTCCTGGCGAATGCGCGCCAGCGTCTCGAACCCGTCCATGCCGGACATCATCACATCCAGGATAATCAGCTGGTAGTCCGTCTCCTTTAATTTCTGCAGGCCGCTTTTCCCCGAATGGCAGTAATCCGCCTCTATGTTTTCCATGGCAACGCTTTTACAGACCAGAGCGCAGAGCTTTTCGTCGTCGTCAATCATCAGGATTTTATGCATTGGAAGCGTCCTTTTGCTTCTTTCCCACACAGGCCGCGTAGACCGTGCATTCGTACAGGGGATTGTCCGACGGGCCGGGGGCAAATCCCAGAAGCTCGTCCATATAGTCCTGGTCATAGGCGCCGATGGCGCAAACGCCGCAGCCGATGGATTCGCCGGCCAAGTAAAGGTTCTGGCACATATGGCCCGCGTCCAGAAGGATGTATTTGGCCGCTTTCAGCCCGTACCGCCACTCCGTCCGGTAGGGAAGGGCGCTCCACACAAATAAAACCGGCGCCGAGGCTGCGAAATGCTGGCCGCACACGGCCCGGGTCAGCAAGGCGTCGTAATCATCCTCCACATCCCAGCGCTCCAGCGCGTGTTCGCCGGGCAGATAGTGATAGACGCCTTTTTTTAGCCCTTCCACATGGTTGGCAAAGAGATAGGTTTCCAGCGGATGGCGGGAGCCGGCCGAGGGAACGCTGCGGAACGTGACCGGATTTTTACGGCCGGCGAACTTGCGGATGCCCTGGGTGGCCCAGAGAAGGAAAGACAGCTCCGCCAGAGAAAGCGTCTGGGACGCAAATTTCCGGCAGCTCTCCCGACCCATGATCAGATCCCAGACATCGCCGGAGATTCCCAGCTTGTTAAACTCCGCCGGCAACGGGATGACGTTTCTGCGCTTTTTGTTTTTCAGACTGGAAATGCCCGGCAGTTTTTGTTCCTGGTCCGTCTGCTCCGCGCCTGCGTCGCCTGCGTGGTACCCTTTTAGAAATTCCCGGTTTTTCATGATCTGATATTTCGTTTTATCATTCATGGCGTTTCTCCTTTGTTTTTTAACAACATCTGAAATAATTATACTATAAAAGAAAACCTTTGAAAATATACAATCAGCCTTCACGCAACAAGCCATTCTTTCTTCCCGCCCGCACCGACGGTTTTCTTCCATGTGAGCTTCACGCTGCTATAATCCGCTTTGTCATTTATCTTTTTTGTCCATCAGCTTATTTTTCTGCCGGTATTCCCTGGGCGATATGCCGTAGACGCTCTTGAAGGCGCGGGAAAAATGCAGGGAGTTGACGTAGCCCACCGAAACGCTGATGTCCGCGATGGCCTCCGAGGTGAGCGCCAGCGCTTCCGCCGCCTTCTCCATCCGGTAGCGCAGCAGAAATTCCTGAGGCGGCTGGCCCACCACGGATTTGAACACTTTTCCAAAATAGCTTCTGTCCAGCTGGCAGGTTCTGGCCAGATCCTCCACAGTGACGTTTTCCGCATAATGATGCTCAATGTAATTGATGGCCTCCCGGGCGTAGAACTCCCGAAGCTTTCCGCCCAGCGCCTGTTTCCTGGACTGGGACGTACGGATTAGCGTGTCCACAAACAGATAGAGGTGGCCAATCTGATACAGGGTGGACGCTTCCTTTTCCTTTACAATGGCAAACATGTTCTCCTGCAGCTTTATTCCGTCCTCCGGTTTTTGGGGCCGATAGATGGGATAGGCGTGGGACAGGCCCGCCGCCTCCACATAGGCTCTGGCGCGAAGCCCCCCAAATTCCACCCAGATATACTCCCAGGGTTCCTCCTGATCCGCCCAATAGTGATTCACAAATCCCGGCTCAATAAGAAAGCCGCAGCCGCCTGACAACGAATAGTCTGTAAAGTTCATTTTCTTATCATTTGCCCTTAAAACGCCTTTTCCCGAAACAATATAGTGAAACAGAAAATTGTTCCGTACATTCGGCCCATATCCATGCATAGGCCTGCATTTCTCATACCCGCTCTGGAATAGCGTTAAATCAATAAACCTCTCGTTTGGAAATACTGAAAACAAAACATTTGACATTTTGCATACCTCTTCCTTCGCGTATTTTACAATCTGTATAATAGTTCATAAAAATTTTGTAAGTTTTTTACGAAATTTTTATAATTTCTCCTATTATATACCATAATGCGTCCTGACTTCAACTATTTTCTTATAATCACCCATCTTGGTATATTATACACGCATGGGCGCATTTACTTTTTATAGGAAAAATGCTACTATCCCCCTTGAAATGGGTAGTAAAATCATGCAAAATAACCAAAGGAAAAGGAGAAGTGTAGTATGATGAAGAAAAAAGTAATTGCTACAGCGCTTGTGGCGGCCATGCTGGCGGGCATCACCGCAGGGCTTGCCGGATGCGGCTCGGATTCCGAAACGGCAGACGGAAAGACCCGTATCAGCATCCTTCAATACAAGCAGGAAGCGGTAAAAGCTTTCGAGAAAATGCAGGAGGAATTCAATTCCACCCATGATGACATTTATCTGGAGATTGAATCCCCCAACGACGCTATGACTGTATTGAAAACACGCTTAATCAAAGAAGACGCTCCCGACATCATCGGGATCGGCGGAGATGTGAATTATTCCAATTTCCTGGACGCAGAGATCCTCACAGACATTTCGGACTTTGAAGGCATTTCCGAGATTAAGCAGTCTTATCTGGACATTGCGAAAAACCTGGAATTCGTGCCCATGGACGGCGTTTACGGCGTTCCCTACGTGGCCAACGCAGCCGGCGTTTTATACAACCGGGAAATGTTTGAGAAAAACAAGTGGGAAATCCCCACGACCTGGGACGAATTTATTGAATTATGTGATACCATACAGGCATCCGGACAACAGCCGCTGTATTTTGGTTTTAAGGATGTGTGGACCTGCCTGGCTCCCTGGAACGCCCTGGCCGTAGACCTGGCGCCTGCAGATGTGTGCCAGCAGGTAAACAGAGGCGAAACCAAATTTGCAGATGAATACGGCGAAGTGGCGGAAAAGATGCTTGCCCTTCTGCCCTATGCCCAAGACGACCCATTCGCTTATAACTACAACGACGCATGCACCGCTTTTGCCAACGGGGAATCTGCCATGTTCTGCATCGGCAGCTATGCCGTGCCCCAGATCCAGTCCGTTAACCCGGATATGGACATTGACTCTTTCGTTATGCCAGGCAGCAGCAATGCAGATGAAAATGTATTAAACTCCGGCATCGACCTTCAATTCTGCGTTACCTCTAATTGTAAAAACAAAGAAGCGGCCTACGAGGTGTTAAGCTTCCTGCTGGAGGATTCCACCGTTCAGACTTATCTGGACGATCAGAACGCGGTTCCCTGCAAGGACGCGGAATTCACGCTTCCTTCCAGCCTGGACGGCATGACCGAATACATCAAGGAAGGCAAGATGACAGACTATCAAGATCACTACTATCCCGCTGAGATGAGCGTGGACGCGCAGCTGCAGACTTTCCTGCTGAACCAGGATGTGGATGCGTTCCTGAAGAAATTCGACACCGACTGGGTTCGGTACAACCGCGACATCATCCGCAAAGTACAGGAATATGAAGAAAAGGGAGGGAAATAATCATGAAAAAACTGACCAGAAACCAGACTTTTATGCTTATCACAATCCCGGTGCTGGCTCTGTTCTTTTGCTTCAACACACTGCCCCTTATAAAGGGCCTGATTTACAGCTTCACCAATTTCCGCGGATTCGGTAACTACGAGTGGGTGGGCCTGCGCAATTATGCCGACCTGTTCACCGACAGCCGCGTGGGAAAATCTTACCTGTTCACCTTTAAATTCGCCATCCTGGCCACCATCGTCACCAACGTGATTTCCCTGTTGCTGGCCATGGGCCTAAACAGCCGCATCCGGGCGAAAAGCGCGCTGCGCGGCGTGTATTTCGTTCCCAGAATCCTGGGCGGCCTGGTTGTAGGTTACATCTTCGGATATTTCTTCACCTACATCCTGCCGGCCATCAGCCAGGCTCTGGGCGGCAACGCTTCCAGTATGCTGTCCAACACAAAGACCGCCTGGATCGCCATCGTAATCGTCGCCGCCTGGCAGTCCATCGCCCAGACGACCCTGATCTACATATCCGGCTTACAGACAGTGCCGGAAGATGTATACGAGGCAGGGGCCATCGACGGCGCCACCGGATGGAAGAAGTTCAAGGAACTGACCTTCCCCATGATCATCCCGTTCTTCAGCATCAACATGGTATTAAGCACCAAGGACTTCCTGATGGTATTTGACCAGATCATGGCTTTGACCAAGGGCGGTCCTGCCCAGAGTACAGAGTCCATCTCCTACCTGATTTACAACAATGGTATGGGCGGCGGACAATTTGGATTCCAAAGCGCCAACGCCGTGCTGTTCTTTGTCGTAATCGTAGCTATCTCTGTATTCCAGCTTAACTTTACAGGAAAGAAGGAGGAACAGTTATAATGAAAAAGAAAAATAGAGTCGCCGCTGAAACAAATTGGCCGCTTACCATTTTATTGATCCTTGGCTGTATAACCGTCATCTTCCCCCTTTACATGGCGATCGTCATCGCGTTTAAGAAACCTTCGGAAATGACCAACGACATCGCGGGGGCCTTAAGCCTTCCCAAAAGCTGGAGCCTGGAAAACTTTGCGGAAGCCATGCGCGTAACGGATTTCTGGCATTCCCTGGGATACAGCCTTTTGATTACCATTGTGACCGTGGTTCTGGCCATCCTGATCCACTCCCTGGCCGGCTACGCCATCGGCCGCTCCAAGATGGGAAGCAAATTTTATAATTTCTCCTATCTGTACATTGTCAGCGGTATGTTCGTGCCTTTCGCCATCCTGATGATGCCTCTGGTAAAACAGACCGCGCAGCTTCACATTGACAACTGGGTGGGCGTTATCTTATGTTACCTGGTGTTCTATATGCCCATGAACGTCATGCTTTACACCGGTTACCTAAAGAACATCCCCATCGCGCTGGAAGAGGCCGCCACCGTGGACGGCGCCAGCACATGGACCACTTACTGGAAAATCATTTTCCCGATTATGAAACCGATGCACGCAACTGTTGCCGTGCTGACCGCTTTGGGAACCTGGAACGACGTTATGACGCCGCTGGTTATTATGTCCGGCACCGGAGCCAACACGCTTCCGCTGGCGCAGCTGACCTTCCAGACACAGTTCGGAACCAACTACAACCTGGCCTTCGCATCTTACCTGCTGGCCCTGGTTCCCATCCTCATTTTCTATCTGGTATGCCAGAAACAGATTATTAATGGTGTTGTAAACGGCGCCGTAAAATGATATGATGAAGAATGCCAAAAGTTCCCAGAGCTTTTGGCATTCTGACACGATAAACCAAAATCGATATGAGGCAAATTTATGGCAATTTTATTGAACGAGACAAAATCCATCTTTTCATTGCAGACAAACCACAGCATGTATCAAATGAAAGTTGACAAGTATGGCGTCCTGCTCCATACCTACTATGGGGCGAAAGGGATCCCTTTTGACTACTCTTATTTAATCACTTATGCAGACCACGGGTTTTCCGGCAATCCCTACGAGGCCGGGAACGAGCGCACCTACTCACTGGACGCGCTGCCCCAGGAATATCCCGTTTATGGAAGCGGCGACTACCGCGCCACTGCGCTGAAGGTTCGCTATCCCGACGGCTCCTGTGCCTGCGAGCTGCGTTACGCGCGCCATGAGCTGCAGGAAGGAAAATACGCGCTGCCCGGCCTTCCTACCGTTTACGCTACCGAAGACGCGCCGGCGGACACTCTGGTCATCACGCTGGAAGACACCCGCAGGCTCTTCTACGTGCACCTTTACTACGGCGTTTTAGAAAACCTGGATTTAATTACCCGCAGCGTTTGCATCGAAAACCACGACGCGGAAGTTCTGTATCTGGAGCAGGCCTTAAGCTGCTGCGTGGATTTCCAGCACGGGGATTTCCACCTGCACACATTCTACGGCAGGCATCTGAAAGAACGCACCCACCAGCGGGTTCCCGTATGCCATGGCATTCAGGCTGTGGGCAGCAGCCGGGGCACGTCCAGCCACCAGCAAAATCCGTTTTTCATGCTCACCAGCCCCCAGGCCACCGAGGACGCCGGGGACTGCTATGGATTTTCTTTCCTTTACAGCGGGGATTTTCTGGCCCTTGGCAGCAAGGACCAGTTTAATCAGACGCGAATACTCATGGGCGTCCATCCCGACAATTTCCGTTACCGCCTGGAAGCCGGGGACTCTTTCTTCGCCCCGGAAACCGCCATGGCCTACACCGATCAGGGAATGGGCGCATTGTCACAAATTTACCACAAAGCTTACCGGACGAACCTCTGCCGGGGCAAATACAAAACCGCCCGGCGACCAGTTCTCTTAAACAGTTGGGAGAGCGTCTACATGGATTTCGACGGAAAGAAATTAATCGAGATGGCTAGGGACGCGGCCAGGCTGGGCATTGAGCTGTTCGTCATGGATGACGGATGGTTTGGAAAAAGGGATCTGGACGTATCCGGGCTGGGCGACTGGCAGGTAAATGAGCGAAAACTGGGCTGCGGCCTAAAAGAACTCTCCGACGAGATTCACGCGCTGGGCATGCAGTTTGGCATCTGGTTCGAGCCGGAATGCATCAATGAGGACAGCGACCTGTACCGGCAGCATCCCGACTGGGCCTTGAAGGTTCCCGGCAAAGCGCCTGTGCGAGGCCGTTACCAGCTGGTGCTGGATTTTTCACGGGAAGACGTGCGGGAGCATATTTTAGCGCAGATCTGCCAGGTGCTGGACTCCGCCAAAATCGAATATCTGAAATGGGATTTCAACCGGAGCATCAACGACATTTACAGTGCGCTGCTTCCGCCAAAAAGACAGGGAGAAGTGGCCCACCGCTATATTCTGGGCCTGTACGATATGCTGGAAAAGCTGTCGGCCCGTTACCCGGATTTGCTCCTGGAAGGCTGCAGCGGCGGCGGCGGCCGGTTCGATGCCGGGATGCTCTACTACACGCCGCAGATCTGGTGCAGCGACAACACAGACGCCATCGACCGCCTGTCCATCCAGTACGGCACCTCCTTTGGCTATCCCATCAGCGCCGTGGGTTCCCATGTCTCCCACTGTCCCAACGATCAGACCGGTCGAATCACGCCTCTGGAGACCCGGGCCACCGTGGCCATGGCGGGAACCTTTGGCTATGAACTGGACACCAACGGAATCAAAGAGGAGGAAATCCCGGTCATCCAGCGACAGATCGAGGAATTTAAGAAATATTACAACCTGATCCAAAATGGGCGCTACTACCGTCTAACAAATCCGGAGGAATTTCCCGTCTGCCATGGCTGGCAATTCGTAAGCCCGGATAAGCGTGAATCTTTGCTGTGCATCGTAGCCTTGCAGATACAACCCAACGCAGCCAGATGCTGTATGCGCCTCAAAGGGCTGTGCCCGGATAAAATATATCGGATAGACGGCGAGGAATATCCCGGCTCCGTGCTTATGAACGGCGGGTATCTGGTTCCCTACGCCACCACGGAATACGAGAGCTTCCGCATTTATATTTCTGAAAAAAAATAACCGAAAACGGCTGTATGCTGCCCAAAAAACAGCATATGGCCATTTTTTATTGATTATCCAGGCGCTCCGTCCAATCACCGTCGCCCAGGCAAAAAAATACACCGGAACGCATGGCTCGCGGTGTATTGCAGATGCTTTAAAAATCATATAACCATAAACAATGTCCCGGTGCCGATCAGCGCACAGCCGACCAGCGATTTTAGCGTAAAGTCTTCATGTAGGAAGATAAACGCCAATAAAAGGGTAATCACAACGCTCAGTTTATCGATCGGAACCACCTTGGAAGCTTCCCCCATCTGCAGCGCCCGGTAATAGCAGAGCCAAGACGCGCCGGTCGCCAGCCCGGAGAGAATCAAAAAGATCCAGCTTTTTTTGCCGATCTGCGTTATCCCGCCCTGGGCATTTGTCAAAAACACCATTCCCCATGCCATGACAACAACAACCACTGTCCGTATGGCCGTAGCAAGGTTTGAATTAACGCCTGCTATACCGATTTTGGCCAAAATAGAAGTCAGCGCCGCAAACAGCGCAGAGAGTATCGCAAATAAAAACCACATATACATCCGCCTCCGATCAAATGTCTTTCTTCATTTCTTTTTCAAGCAGTGTGTTAAACAACGTGATATTGTCGAGCGTCTGCCGCACCCGGTCGCTCCCCATGATCTGCAGTGCGCAGATCACGCTGTTGACCGTCTGTTTCATCAGTTCGGTGCACATGCAGATCTTTTTTCTGTGTCATGTTCTTTTGGCCATCCAAAGCATACAAAACAAACTGCCCTCCGCCCTCTCACTGAACGAGATTATGGCCGTCTTGTCATCAATGACTGCGGGGAGATTCCGCTGTCTATACCCTGCTCAAAGACAGCTTCAAAGACATCCTGCACAAGCTCATGGAGGCAGAACGGATGCCCTTTGCGTAAACTCCAAATGCGCCCGCACAACTTTCATCCATAACGGAACCTTGTTCTGCGGGCGCATAAAGATTTTATATCTATATTTGTGATTGCGGAAGCAAGATCTACGCACAGCCCGTGCCGTCAATCTTTCTGTCGCTTAACCTTCCACCAATTCTTTCAGCAACTGGGGAACCTTTTCCCCCATATCCTCGTCGCTGAACTGGCAGGTTCCCACGGCTTTATGGCCGCCGCCGCCGTATTTCAGCATCAGGCTTCCCACATCCACATTGGAGGTACGGTTCAGCACGCTGTAGCCCACGGCCACGGAGCAGCCCTTACCGCCTTTACCGTTTACGATCCACGCAGAAATGTTCTGTTCCGGATACATGCTGTAGATCATGAAACGGTTGCCTGTGTAAATGGGGTCCACGCCCCTCAAGTCTGAGATGATCACATCCCCTTCCACACGGGTGTGCGCCTTCACCATTTCCTTGAACTTCTCTGTCTGCTCGAAGTACACATCAATGCGCTCTTTTACATTAGGAAGATTCAGGATTTCTTCGGTGCCCATGGTCCTGCAGGCATCCATCAGCTCTTCCATCAGACGGTAATTGGAAATGGTAAAATTTCTCCATCTGCCCAGGCCGGTTCTAGGATCCATCAGAAATCCCACCAGAATCCATCCCTTGGGGTTTTGGATTTCGTCTGCTGTCAGCTGACCGGAATCCACCTTATCCACTGCTTCCATGATTTCCCCAAACTGGGGGAACTTCTCTTCTCCGCCGTAATACTCATAGATAATCCTGGCGCAGGAAGGAGTCAGCCGGCTTTCCCCCTTGTATCTACCCTCCAGCTGATTTCTCTCAAATTCGCTGGAATGATGGTCAAACCAAAGTCCGCAGCCTTCCACGAAAGGAACATTGGCAAGACAGTCGTTTTCCGTTATTTCAACCAGTCCATCCTGCAGATCCTTGGGATGGGCAAACTGCCATGTGTCAATAATCCCGGCCTCTTTCAGAAGAGCGCCGCACACCAAACCGTCAAAATCCGAACGGGTCACTAATCTCATACTTTTTCACTCCGTTTACTTTTCGTTAATATAGTTCACTAAACCGCCTGCCGCAATGATCTTCTGCATAAAAGGCGGAAACGCCTGTCCCTGAAATTCCGTGCCCTTTGTGCGGTTATAGATTTTCCCGCTGTCAAAATCCACTTCCACCTGGTTTCCGTTTTCAATGTTTTTGGCCGCCTCCGGGCACTCAATGATGGGCAGACCGATATTGATGGCATTCCGGTAGAAAATCCGCGCGAAAGTCTCCGCAATCACACAGCTTACGCCGGACGCTTTGATGGAAATCGGCGCGTGCTCCCTGGAGGAACCGCATCCAAAATTCTTGTCCGCCACAATGATGTCGCCCTTTTGGACTTTATTTACAAAATCCGGGTCAATGTCTGTCATGCAATGGGAAGCCAGCTCTGCCGGATCCGAGGACTTCAGGTACCGGGCCGGAATGATCACATCCGTATCCACATTGCTGCCGTATTTAAAAACTGTTCCGTTTGCTTTCAACTTATGCTCATCCTCCTGCTCATCCAATTTCCGTAGGTGAAGATATTTTTCCGGTCACTGCGCTGGCTGCGGCCACGGCCGGGCCGGCCAGATACACCTCCGAATCCACATGACCCATGCGTCCCACAAAGTTCCGGTTGGTGGTGGCCACGCAGCGTTCCCCTTCCGCCAGAATGCCCATGTAACCGCCCAGGCACGGCCCGCAGGTAGGGGTGCTCACCACGGCGCCGGCCTCAATGAAAATTTTCACCAGCCCCTCTTCCACCGCCTGCAGGTAAATGTCCTGGGTGGCCGGGATAACGATGCAGCGCACGCCTTTTTTCACCTTGCGGCCCTTCAGAATGTCTGCCGCGCAGCGCAGGTCTTCCATCCTTCCGTTGGTGCAGGAGCCGATTACCGACTGGTCAATCTGCACCTCTTCTCCGATCTGGGAAATTCCTTTCGTATTCTCCGGAAGATGGGGGAACGCCACCATGGGCTCCAGCTGATCCAGATCAATCACATATTCCTGTTCGTAAACCGCGTCCGCGTCCGCCTCATAAATGGTGTATTCTTTATCGGAATGCTCTTTCATGTAGGCAATGGTTTTCTCATCCACTGGGAATATTCCGTTCTTTCCGCCAGCCTCGATGGCCATGTTGGAGATGGCGAAACGGTCGTCCATGCTCAAAGAAGCCACGCCCTCTCCCACAAATTCCATGGATTTATAAAGTGCGCCGTCCACGCCGATTTTGCCGATGATATACAGGATCACATCCTTGCCGCTGACCCACTGGGGAAGCGTCCCCTTAAGCTCGAACTTCAATGCGGCCGGCACCTTAAACCACGCCTTGCCCGTGGCCATTCCGGCCGCCATGTCCGTGCTGCCCACGCCTGTGGAAAAAGCCCCCAGGGCGCCATAGGTGCAGGTGTGGGAGTCCGCGCCGATGATTACGTCCCCGGCTACGGTCAGCCCTTTCTCCGGAAGAAGCGCATGCTCAATGCCCATTTCCCCTACGTCGAAAAAGTTGGCAATCTCGTGCTTGTGCGCAAACTCACGCACGCATTTGCAATGCTGCGCCGACTTAATATCCTTATTCGGCACAAAATGATCCATTACCAGCGCTATCTTGTCCTTGTCAAACACGGTGTCCACCGTCATCTGATCCATTTCGCGGATCGCCACCGGCGAAGTGATGTCATTTCCCAGTACCAAATCCAGATTCGCCTCGATTAACTGCCCGGCTTCCACAGATTCCAAACCTGCATGGGCAGCCAATATCTTCTGGGTCATCGTCATTCCCATTACATTTTCCTCCTCTTTTCTGGAAAACCGTTCAAGGGCTTAGTCTATATCCGCCGCCTGATAGCTTCCTGCATCTTTCAATCTGAAACGTCCCACAAAGTTCTTCAGGATTTGCGCCTGATCGGACAGCTCTTCGCTGGCTGCGGCGCTCTGCTGCGCGGTGGCGGAGTTGGTCTGCACGACGCTGGAAATCTGATCCACGCCTTCCGTAACCTGCGCGATGGCCTGAGCCTGCTCGTTGGAAGCGTTGGAAATCTTGCTCACGATGGTTGTAATGTTCTGAGCGCCTTCCACGGCCTTGATCAATGCCTGCGCCGTATCTCCCGCAATGGAAGTTCCCCGTTCCACAGCCTGCAGGGAGTTCTCGATCAGAATAGATGTATTCGCGCTGGCTTCCGCACTCTTGGACGCCAAGCTGCGCACTTCGTCGGCCACCACGGCGAATCCTTTTCCGGCCGCGCCTGCCCTTGCCGCCTCTACAGCCGCATTCAGAGCAAGGATATTTGTCTGGAACGCAATGTCTTCGATGGTTTTGATAATCTTGCCAATCTCGTTGGAGCTCTTGCTGATGTCTTCCATGGCATGAATCATTTCCTGCATCTTCTGGTTGCTGTCTTCCATCTCTTCGCCCACCTGGCTGGCCGCCTGGCTGGCCTCTTCCGCATTGCGGGCGTTTTCTTTAACCTGCGAAGAGATCTCCGTAATCGTAGCGGCCAGCTCCTCTACGGAAGAAGCCTGCTCGGTCGCGCCTTGGGACAGAGCCTGGGAGCCGTCGGACACCTGCACGGAGCCGGAAGCAACCTGGTCTGCGGAGTCGTTTACATGGGACAGCGTGTCGCTTAAATTGCGGTTAATCTCACGAAGAGATCCCAAAATCGCCGCAAAATCTCCAATATAGCGGTGTTCCGCCTGGGTCTTTACGTCGAAGTTCCCGGATGCCATCTGGCCCAGCAGATAGGACTCGTCAGAAATAATGTCTTTCAAAGCTTCTGCAAGATTCCGGATATTATTTGACAAGACGCCCAGCTCGTCTTTGGATTCATATTCCACGGAAACATCCAGGTTGCCTTTGGACATCTCGATTGCTGCCGTCTCGATTTCTGAAATCGGCTTTCTCAATCCTTTGGTGATGTATGCGGACAGGTACAGCGTGATCAAAACGGCGATCACTGCAATGACTAAAACCACGATCTGCACCATGAACTGAGTTCTCTCTGAAGACGCAAACGCATCCGCCACGGTCTTGTCCGTATTGGTCTGCATGGTCATCAGCATTTGGTTGACCTCATCCAGAAGCGGCGCATAGGAATCAAAGAACACCTGCCTTGCTTCCGCGTTCTTGCCCTGGCTGTCCAGCTCTGAGATCTGATCCCAATACGTATTCGACTGCTCCAGCATGGACTGCATTTTTGAAAAAGAATCTTCCGCCTCCGGATAAAGTTTGATCAGTCCGTCCAGCATATTGTTCATTTCTTCGATCTGGCCGCGGGAATCTTCAAAATATTCTTTTTCCTGGTTCTTGTCATCTGTCAGAAGCCCCTGGGATACGCCTTTTAAGCTGCGCTGCATAGCCCTGCGCATATCCATGGTATCCACATTGACTGTATAGTTTACTTTGTAAAATTCTTCAAAATTATTCCCCAGCGTGTTCATGCTCAGCTGAGAAACCACAACCGTTATCAGGTACAACACAATAATTGTACCAAACGTAATCAATAGTTTTTTGCCTATTTTCAAGTTTTTCATACTCTTCTCCTCGTCCCAAAAGTTACAAAAGCTTCCCCGAAATCAATACCCCGGTCCGTGAAAACCAGCATAGTATTGATTCAACTCGTTCTGCGCCACTGCATAGACAACAATGGTAAGCCCAAAGATAGACAGCAGCAGATACAAAAGCGCTGAATTATCGGTGTAACGGCCATAGCTGGCGTTGATCCGATCGATGCGCAGACCCAGCTGATAGGCCCAGTAAATCCCATATATGCCACAGGTGACCAGTGTCAGCAGCACTACCGTGACGCCTGAGGTTCCGGATTCGCCGGACGCAGCCAGCGAATCGTCGTTGAGCACGATCATCCAGTAGATGCCGAACAAACCGCAGGTGACCAGGGTGAGTATCACATATATGGCCACATTTCTTACCATAGGGTTCATCAAATATCCTCTTAATTATCCAATAATTTATTTTCTTCGTTCCAGCTGTAAAGCTTTCTCAGTTCCTGTCCTACCTGTTCCAGCTGATGGCCCGCCTCGATCCGTCTCTTGGCCATAAAGCTTGGGCAGCCCACCTGATTTTCTGTCAGCCATTCGCGGGCGAACTTGCCTTCCTGAATGTCTTTTAACACCTGGCGCATGGTGTTCTTAGTCTCTTCTGTGATGATCTTCGGCCCGGTCAGGTAATCGCCGAACTCCGCCGTGTTGGAGATGGAATAGCGCATGCCGGCGAAGCCGCTCTGGAAAATCAGATCCACGATCAGTTTCATCTCATGGATGCACTCAAAGTATGCGCTTTCCGGCTCGTAGCCCGCTTCCACCAGAACTTCAAATCCGGCTTTCATAAGAGCGGTCACGCCGCCACAGAGAACCGCCTGCTCGCCAAAAAGGTCTGTCTCCGTCTCTTCCCGGAATGTTGTCTGTAAAACGCCTGCTCTCGCGCCGCCGATGGCCAGCGCATAGGCCAGGGCCAGATCATGGGCTTTTCCGGTGTAATCCTGCTGTACCGCGATCAGGCAGGGAACGCCTTTGCCTTCCTGGTACTGGCTTCTAACGGTGTGTCCCGGTCCTTTGGGCGCGATCATGGTCACGTCCACGTTGGCCGGAGGCTTAATCTGTCCGAAATGAATGGCGAATCCATGGGAGAACATCAGCATATTGCCCTCTTCCAGATTGGGTTCGATGGATTCTTTGTACAGAGCCGCCTGCTTCTCGTCGTTGATCAAGATCATGATCACGTCCGCCTTTTTGGCCGCCTCTGCCGCTGTGTATACTTCAAAACCTTGCTCTTCGGCGCGCTTCCAGGATTTGCTGCCTTCGTAAAGGCCGATGATCACGTTGCAGCCGGATTCCTTTGCGTTCAGCGCCTGCGCGTGGCCCTGGCTTCCATAGCCGATTACCGCAATCGTCTTTCCTTCCATAAGCGAAAGGTTACAATCTTCCTGATAATAAATTTTTGCTGCCATTTGTTCATTACCTCCTGCTTTTGAATTATGTTTTTTTGCCTGCAAAAAACAGGCATATTCATTAAACATCCGGATGTCTTAGAGAATCTTTCGGTTAAGACAGGAAACGGACGTCATCCGCCCCTCTGGAAAGTCCGGTGATGCCGGTTCTGGCCAGCTCCAGTATCTCATAGCCTTCCAGCAGGCTTAAGAAAGCTTCCAGCTTGGACTTCGCTCCCGTCAGCTCAATCACCAGCGACTTCTGGCCGATATCCACGATATTGGCCCGGAATACATTGGCGATGGAGATCACGTTCTGCCGCTCCTCCACAGTGGCCGCAACCTTCACAAGGATCAGTTCCCGGTTCACGCTCTGCTCTGGCTCTAGGACTTTGATGTCCCGCACGTCCACCAGCTTCGACAGCTGATGGGTAATCTGCTCCAGAATCAATTCGTCGCCGCTTGCCACCACGGTCATTCTGGAAAACTTCGCGTCCGCCGTCACGCCGGCGGTGATGCTGTCGATGTTATACCCCCGCCTGCTGAAAAGGCCCGCGACCCGGCTTAATACGCCTGCTGTATTGTCCGCCAAAATAGATAGTATTCTCTGTTTCACTGGTTATTCATCCTTTCGTCCATATGTTTTAATATCCTATTAATTTTACCAAGTTCTATTTTTTTTGTCAATGGGAAGCCGCCGGTTAGACACGGATATTCGTAACAGTTCAGCCTCCTGGGCTTCACTGTCACAAAAATATGCACACAAACTGCAAAAAACGCAGTTTGGCGCGTGGCTGTCTCGGGATTGTCTTGCAGATGCAAACCGACGCCTCGCGGGATAACGCATAGCTGAACTGTTACGGATATTTTGTAACAGCTCAGACGCCTTCGCTGCTGCGATGTTCTTCTATGGGCAGCTCAAACCAGAACATAACGCCGTTGTGATAATTTTCCACGCCGCATTTCTGATGGTGGGACTCCATGATGGCTTTCACGATGGAAAGCCCGATGCCGCTGCCCCCGTACTCCCGGGTGTGCGCCTTATCCACCTTGTAAAACTTATCCCACACATGTTCCAGCGCCTCGTCGGGTATGGGTTTGCCCGAGTTAAAGACAGTGACGCGGGCCGTTTTTTCCTGGCGCATGACTTTTATTTCCACGATTTTCTTGTCATCCATGTGATTCAGCGCGTTTGTAAAAAAGTTCGTCACCACTTCTTCAATCTTAAATTCGTCCGCCCGCACATAGACGGGCTCCTGCCGGCTGTCAAAAAGGATGGCGGCCTCCTTTTGCTGAATCAGAATCTCAGAGTTCTGCAGCACGCCTCTGATCAGATCCACCATGTCAAACCGCTCCATAACCAGCCGGTCGTGCCCGGATTCCAGCTGATTTAAGGTGAGGAGCTTCTTCACCATAATATTCATCTTGGAAGCCTCGTCCATGATGACCTCGCAGTAAAACTCCCGGCTCTCCGGATCGTCCATGATATTGTCCTTGAGCCCTTCGGCGTACCCCTGGATCAGGGCGATCGGCGTCTTCAGCTCATGGGACACATTGTCCAGGAATTCTTTTCGCATTTCGTCAATCTTCACCTTCTCGGCGATGTCCTTTTCCAGCTGCTCATTGGCCGAGCGCAGCTTCAAGATGGCGCCCTCCAGCTGCTCCGACATTTTATTAAAATTTTCCCCCAGCACGTCCACCTCGTTGCTGTGGCGGCTTCGGTATTTCGTGTGAAAATCCAGCTCCGCCATACGCTGGGAAATGTCCGTCAGCTCCGAGATGGGTTTGGTCATATGGGCGGTGATCAGCCAGATGATAAAGGCGCTGACAATAATGATGACAATCCCCACATAGAGATAAAACATATTGGAGATGGACGCGCTCTCCCGGATGCTCTCCAGCGGGGAGCGGATCATACAGGAATTGCCATTTTCAAATTCGCCCCACAGCTCCAGATATTCCATGCCGGCAATATGGTCCCGGCTTTTCTGAATGGCGTAGGCGTCAGCCTTCTCCAGGATCTCTTTTTGTTCCGCGTCCAGCCCCGTCTGATAGCCGAACAGCCTGGCCTCCATCCGTTCCACGTCCCGCTCCTGTACATTATAGAGAAGCGCCTGCCCCTGCCGGTTGGTGATGATCCAGGTCAGATTGTTCTCCATGGAGGATTTCTTCAATTCCGCAGGAACGGCCACTTCGTCGGAGCTGTCCGTCCCATTGGCTTCCAGCTCCATGTCAAAAGAGCCAAGATTGTCATAAGCTTCTTTGAGCACATCGGATTTTCTGGCCACATAATATTCCGCCAGAAAAAATCCGTTAATCGCCACGATGGCGGCCACGGACAGAAGCGTCATCCCGATGAAAATAAGGGCAATCTGGTTCCTGAGCGAGCGCTTTATTTTTCCACCTCGAATTTGTATCCCATTCCCCATACTGTCTTAATGTACTCTCCTTTTTTTCCCATCTTGCTGCGCAGCTTCTTCACATGGGTGTCGATGGTCCTGGCATCCCCGAAATAGTCGTAATTCCACACGGAATTTAAAATCTTCTCCCTGGAAAGGGCGATGCCCTCGTTTTCCACAAAATACGCCAGCAGCTCAAATTCCTTGTAGCTAAGCTCCAGCGCCTTCCCGTCCAGCGTTACCTGGTGGGCCGCCTTATTTACGCACACGCCGCCGGCCTCCAGCGCCTTCTCCTGGCTGGCGCGGCTGCTTCTTCTTAAGATGGCCTCCACCCGCGCCACCAGAATCTTGGGGCTGAACGGCTTCGATATATATTCGTCCACGCCCAGCTCAAAGCCCAGCAGCTCATCCTGCTCATCCCCCCGGGCCGTGAGCATAATGATGGGAACTTTGGAGTACTGGCGAATCTCCCGGCAGACTTCCCATCCGTCCATCTTCGGCATCATCACGTCCAAAATAATCAAGGCAATGTCCTTTTCCGCGAAAAAAAGATCCACCGCCTCCGCGCCGTCTCCCGCCTCTAAAACGAGAAAGCCTTTCTTCACCAGAAAGTCTTTCACCAGCTTCCGCATTCTGCCTTCGTCATCCACCACAAGTATTTTCAAATGTTCCATGGATTTTCCTCCGCCTTTTGTAAAATCTATTAAGCGCAAAATATATGTTGTATATTATCATACCCTTGCGCCTTTGGCAATAAGCCAAAAACGATTCATGCATTTGCCATGTTCTCTCTATAACAACGTCTTCACCTTCTTACACAATTCCTCCGCCAGCCGCTCATGGGCCCTGGGCGACAAATGAAGGGAATCCTTTGCAGAAGGCCGGATATGCGCTGCCGCGTTTAAAAACTCACAGCCGTATTCTTTAGCCACCCTCTCATAAAGCTTTGGAAATTCTTTCGACCGGCTGATGGCGCTCGCCCCAAAAATCCCGGCAAAGGAGGACGAGCAAATCCCCTCGCCGATCTCCGGCGGAGAAACCAGAATAATCCGCGGCGCAAATCCCTGCTTTTCCACAGTAAAATCCTGGATTGTATCCACCAAAAGCGCCGCGCCGCCTGCAATCTTTTCTGCGCTTGCGTGAAACGCCTCTTTTAAGTCATTGGTTCCCAGCATCAGGATTGCAATGTCCACCGGCTTATGGGAGTTGAGACATGGGCGCAGATAGTCAAGCCCGTTCTTCCAGCCTTCCAGCGGGTCATCAAATATGGTTGTCCGTCCGTTGCAGCCCTCCTCAATCACCCGGAAATCCACGCCCAGCAAGGTCTGCATCCGGCCCGTCCAGCGGATATTCTCCGGGTAGCGCAGGCCATTTAACGGGTTATAGCCATATGTATTGGAATCTCCATAGCACAAAACTGTCTTCATCCTCTTATCCCCTCTCTGTAGAAATGCATTTTAAAACGGATACCCACAACCAGGTATCCGCTTTTTTCTATTCTTATGTATTTTTACACTCCATTAGGACCGGTTCTTTCTTCTGAATATAACCGCTCCGCTTCCCGCTGCGGCAAACATCAGGAATATCATGGTTCCGATTGGCGTGTCGTCGCTGGTTCGCGCATTCCGCGCGTTGGAGCTGACGTCTCTTCTCGTGGCAGTGGATGTCAAACGGTTGGAGTAATATGTGCTCCGGGGCGTCGGCGATACTGTTCCTAGATTTACGTTTCGGATATAGAAACTTACGCTTTGGGTATTCACTGCGCCATTTGTCTTCTGCCATTTTCTGCCATTGTACTTTTGCTGCTGGAAATCCACCCTCAATGTATAGGGCACCGACGAAGCCTGGTTTGTGCTGATCACGAAAGAACCTTTAAACCTGTATTCCGCCGGTACATACTGGCCATTGCTGGAAGAAGTTCCGCCTCCCGCAAATTCTCTGTCTTTCGCTTTCCATTTGCCGCTGGCGGCGCTTTGGTTATTATCGCCTGCAACGCTCCAGCTGACCGGCACATACCTGGTGGAACCTTTCACTGGATTTAACTGCTGGGGCTCTTCCGGATTATAGCCGGCGCCCGTGGCATAGAACTGCAGGTTCGCCCCAGAACGGTAAGTGGCTCCGGGATTAATCCAGAATATTTTATTGTTTGACGTCTTCGCTATGTCTGACGGTTCTTCAGGTTCTTTCGTAGGCGTCGGGCTAACCGTAACCGGCGGCCTCGTTGGATTTGAAGGCTCTTGGGTTGGCGTATTTGTGGCTGGCGGAGACGGTGAATTTGTAGGATTCGAAGGTGTGGGCTCATCCCTCACCAGCTCTCCGCTTCCATCGCTACTCACGGTTCCTTTATAACCGATGTCATTTAAGGAAACCTGCGCCTCGCCCGCCGGCAGATACAGAACTGCTTTTCCGTTCCCGTCTGCCTGTATCCCGCTGCCGTACGAATAATTCTCCGTTCCCACTTTCAGACTCTTAATTTCATAAAGAGTATTCCCTGTCAAATTATTCACGGATATCGGATACACCGGAGCTTTTTGGCCGTTTACAGGCTGCAAAGCGAATACAGTCTGAATATTTCCCCCGCTGATAACCGCCAAAGCGGAAAAATTGCCGGCTGTCACCTTGTTTGCGATGAGGATTCCCGGGCCGTCGATGGTCACCTGCTCAGTGTTGTTGATTAAAATATCGGTTAAATCATTCTGGCCTTTCAAATGAATCTGAACCGGGCCTGCGCCGCTTGCTACCTCCAAGGACTGCAGCGCCGCGCCATTCAGCGACAGACTTGCCCCCTTTTCGCTTACCACGCGAACATTCTGAACATTTCCGGAAATGTCTTTGTTGGGAAGCTCCAGGGCTATATTGCCGCTGATGATTAGGCTGCCCTGCTCAAAAACATACCCTTTGTCCGGCTCTTTTTCCGAACCCGAATCCGATTCCGACACAGTGGAGACTCCGGATTCCTTCTCCTCTTTTGCCTTTGCAGCGCGCGGCAGATTCTCTTCTATTGCCCCATCCGCAAATTCTGAATCCGTCGGTTCTGCAGATACACTGTTTTTGCTTATACTTTTCTTATTTTTCTTAGCTTTCGCCTTCTTATCTTTTCCGGCGTCCGCGCTTACGCCGTCATCCTTCTCTTTCACATCCTCTTTTTCATCCTTACCTTGTCTAGTCTCCGTCTGGCTGGTTCCCCCGCTGTTTCCGGAAGCAGCCATAACCGCCGCCGGCCCCGACAATGCCATGGAACTTACAAGAACCAACGCTAACAGGGTGCCCACCCGCTTATTAAACATATGCTATTCCCTTCTTTCTGTATGAACTTGCCACTGTAATATATGTATTATACTAACTTTTCACGGATAAAACAATAGCAGTTTCTATAAATTTTCTCTTTTTGGGGTTCATTGAACAGCTCATGCCGAAGATTCGGGTAAATTTTCCCGCGCACATTCCGGTATCCGGCCAGCCGCATAGCGTCCAGCGCCTGTTTGAATTTACGCACGTTTCCCATGCACGGGTCGTCTCCGCCGCTGATGAACAGAATCGGAAGATCCGGGTTTTTGCAGCGCCAGCCCCGGTCGGAGTAAGTCTCGCCCATCAGCTGCAGCAGGGCGCGGTAGCCGTCCACGGTGAAGGGAAATCCACAGAGGCCGGAGGCTTCGTATTCATTTACCACTGCCGGATCCGTGCAGATCCAGGCGTACGCGCTTTTTTCCTCCGAAAACCTGGCGGCCCAGGGGCCGAAGGTCAGCGCCTGCATCAGAAGGCTCTTATGGCGCGGCCCCAGAAGTCTGGCTTCCAGCCCCACGATCATTTGGCCCAGTTTTAAAAAAGGATTCCGGCTGGGGGAGCCGCACAGAATCACCGCATCCGCCAGGCAGTCGTATTTTTTGAGGTAACAGCGTGTGACCAGACTGCCCA
Source organism: uncultured Lachnospiraceae bacterium (assembly GCA_964407765.1). Taxonomy (GTDB): domain Bacteria; phylum Bacillota; class Clostridia; order Lachnospirales; family Lachnospiraceae; genus MGBC164599. The sequence goes on along the minus strand of CAYOWU010000004.1, from coordinate 80,248 downwards.
TGCTGTGCCCCACCAGCGCCAAAGGCGGCTCTTTTCCCCATTTCCGGCGCAGATAGGCCGTCACCAGACGGGCGTCCGCAACCAGCGCGTCCGCGCCGCCGCCGTACATATAGCCCAGATCCTCTTTTTCCCGACAGACGCTTTTGCCATGCCCCCGATGGTCGTGGATCGCGCAGGCTATGCCCCGCCGGGCGAAAAATTCCATCAAAGGCTCGTACCGCTCTTTGTGTTCGCACATGCCGTGAATAATCTGCACCAGACACCAGGGTTTTTCGTCCGGATAAATTTCCAGGACGGATAGCGGCAGCCCATCCACTGCCGACTGAAGCTGCGTTGTCTTTTTTTGCACTTTTATCACCTTTCTCTCCGATTGTTGTAGAAAAATACGGCCACGGCCATGGAGCAGATAATCAAATACCCCAGCCAGCTCATCCAGTCGGGAATCTGCCCAAACACGAAATACCCCAGCCCCGCAGAAAAGATAATCTGGGAATAATCGTAAACGGAAATCTCCCTGGCCGGCGCGTAGCTGTAGGCGGCCGTAATGGAAAACTGTCCTCCCGCCGCACTTAAGCCCGCCAGCAAAAGAATCAAAAGCTGCCGCCCGGTCATGGGATGGAAGCCGAAAATAAGGAACGGCAGCGTGGCCAGGCAGGAAAACCCGGAGAAAAAACAGACGATTAACGGCCCTTTCGCGCCCCGCTCCGACAGGTAGCGCACCATGGTATAGGCGGCCCCGGCGCACATGCCGCCCAGGAATCCCAAAACCGCCGGAAACACATCCATGCCCGCCACCGTGGGCTTAATAATCAGCAGGCTCCCCAAAAAGGCCACGGCCACGGCAAAGCCCTGAAAGGGCCGCACCTTCTCTTTCAATATAAAGTAACTGAACACGATGGCAAAAAACGGGGACATCTTATTTAACATGGAGGCGTCCGCCAGCGCCAGATGATCCACCGCGTAAAAGTTCCCCAAAATCCCCGCCGTCCCGAACACGGACCGCAATATCAGCGGCATCATATTTGACCGAGCCTGGGAAAATTGAATCCGCTCCCTTTTCATCACCGCCAAAGCGAAGAAAAAGGCCACCAGGTTCCGAAAAAAGCTTTTCTGCAGCGAAGGCAGTTCCCCGGAAAGGCGCACGAACAGATTCATAAGCGCAAAGCAAAACGCGGAGACAATGATGCAGACAATCCCCTTTAATTTCCTTTGTCCTTCGCCGGGCAGAGCGTCAATCTCCGGCATCGGCTTCTTCTTCCTCTGCTCTCATATTTAACAGGCAGGTTCCCTGGCGCTCCCGCACCTGTTCCATCCCCATTTCCTGTGAAAAGAAATGCACCTCCGGCAAATCCTGGCTGCAGAACAGGCTGACCCCTTCCGTCACAGAATAGGCGCCGACCCGCTCAAAAATCATCAGATCCCCCGGGCTGGGATTCAAAAGCGGCGTCTGGCGCGCCAGAACGTCCGAAGGCGTGGACAAAACTCCGCAGACATCCCACAGCTTTTCCTTTTGCTCCCCGCCCAGGCTCTGGGGCAGATGGGTGAAATGCGGCGTGCGCGTTTTCGTCTCCTGTCCGTAATAATGCAAATGATGGGAGCCACCGTCCACAATGCAGTAATTTTTCCCGCCGCTGCTTTTTAGATCCACCACAGACGTATAGTAAGACCCGCAGTAAGCCGTCAGAAAACGCCCCATCTCCAGAACCACCGTCCCGGAAAACCGTAGGGCGTTTAAAAGCCCGTCCAGCTCCTTCATGGTTTTCTCAAAGTCTTCCTCCTCGTCCTCCTCAAAATAGGGCACACCCAGCCCCGGCCCGTACTCCAGCGTTTTTGCCGCAAAGCCGCACTCTTTTTTGAGATTTTCACAGAAATCATCCAGCGCCTTTAACTCCTCTTCGATTTGCGACAGCCCTTTTTTCTGGGAATCGGAATAAAACTGGATTCCCAGAATGTCCAGATTTTCATACTGCTCTTGCTGAGAAATGCACTGCTTCAGCTCCTGGGCTTCCATGCCGAACTGATTCCCGCTGGTGAGGCGCAGCAGGGCGCGTATGGTCTTTTTTTGCATACGTGCGCAGAAATTCAGCGTCTGCAGCTGTCCGAGCGACTCCGCCGTAAACACGCTCTTACCCTCGTGCTCCCCGATAAAACGCGCCACGTCCAACATCGTTTTGGAAACGCCGGACACGACCACGTTTTCCATGGGGATTTTCCCCTGCTCACAGACATGAAATTCCCCCGGCGAGCAGATTTCAAAAAAATCCGCCTGGTCTTTCAGCGCTTCCGTCAGAAAGGGATTCGCCCTCACCGAGAAGCAAATCTTAACGTCCGGCCTGGTAATTCCCGCCCGGACGGCGGCCACCCGGTCTTTCAGGCGGTCCAGATCAAACACGTAGGCCGGCGTATGGTTCTCGTTATATTGCATTTTTTTATCCATGATCTTCCTCCAAATATTTTTCCTATAATGATACTCCAGTTTCCCGGTATGGTAAACAGTTTCCGGAGATATTCCGGAACAAAAAAACCGGAAGCTTCTTTCCTAGAGGCTTCCGGTCTCCTATCCAGCGTGAAACGGGACTCGAACCCGCGACCCCGACCTTGGCAAGGTCGTACTCTACCAACTGAGCCATTCACGCATATATTGTTGTCGACTCGCTTTCGACAATATTACTATACTACAGCTTCCTCTATATGTCAACACCTTTTTTTAAATTTTTTTCGGTTTGGGAATCTATTTAAAAAAAGATTGATTTTATATGGAATTACATTTATACTTGATATATTAGAAATCTTATGCTGTGCCCTGATTGGAAGGTCAGCGATCTACAATGTTTACGCAAAACAGCGCCGGCGCATGTCTGACATGCCGTTTATCAAATACACAGCGGAGTATGCCTATGAAAAAGAATAATAAAACAAGTATTTTAATCATTGACGACAGTCATTTACAAACAGAAGCGCTCAAAGCCATTCTGGAAGATGAATACGATATAACAATTTGCCAAACAGCTCAAAACGGGCTTCGCAATGCAAAGACCGGTAATTTTTCTCTGATTCTTCTGGACATCATTATGCCGGATTTGGACGGATTTAACGTTCTGAAGGAACTGCAGGCCACAGTTCTGACCAAATTTATACCGGTCATTATGATCACCAGCCTTTCGGACGCCCAGCACGAGGAGAAAGGCCTTTCCATGGGAGCGGTGGACTATATTACGAAACCTTTCAATCCGATGATCGTAAAGGCGAGGGTTCGCACCCATGTGAAGCTGTACCAGTACCAGATGAAATTCCGACAGCAGGCGCTGGTGGATGATCTGACGGGCATTCCCAACCGGAGGAACTATAACAAGACCAGCCGCATCAAATGGCGGGAGGCCATCCGGCTGCAGCTGCCGTTCACTATCTGCATGATTGATGTGGACAATTTCAAACTGTATAACGACACCTATGGCCATGCGGCAGGCGACAAGGTGTTGGCATCCGTGGCGCAGACGATTGCGTCCCAGCTGCACCGCGCCACAGATTTTCTGGCGCGTTACGGCGGTGAAGAGTTTGTGGCGCTGCTGATGGAGAATGACGCGCAGTCTTCCTATAATTTTATGAAAAAAATCCGCCAGTCCGTGGAGAATCTCCACATTCCCCAAAACCCTCTGGTGGCCAAATGGGTTACGATCAGCATCGGCGGCATCACCTTAACGCCCAAGATGGAAAATACATACGATTCCTACGCACAGCTGGCGGACGCTATGCTCTACGACGCCAAAAGATACGGTCGGAATATGGTCGTCTGGTCCTACGAAAACAAAGAGCAATGGCGGGAACGTCCGGCGGATCCGCAAAAGGCCAATTAACTGCATACGAAAAGACAAAATGCGGACAAAGAAACCAAAAATTTCTTCGTCCGCATTTTTTTATCTTATATAAAATGCTTCAAATGGCGGCCTATCTCCTGTATGTCGATGGGCTTGGCCACATGGGCGTTCATCCCCGCATCCAAGCATTTCTTAATGTCCTCCGCAAAGGCATCGGCCGTCATGGCCACAATGGGAATGTCCGCGTCCCCTCTGTCCAGCTTCCGAATGGCCTTTGTGGCTTCCAGCCCCGTCATCACCGGCATCCGAAGATCCATCAGAATTGCGTCGTAAAAGCCTTCTTCTGACTGCGTAAATTTCTCCACGCAGATCTGGCCGTTCTCCGCCCATTCCAGCTCCAGGCCCAGATCGCTTAACAGCTCCTCGGCCACTTCCCAGTTCAGTTCGTTGTCTTCCGCCACCAGCACGCGCCGGCCTTTCAGCTCCAGCTCCTCTTCTTTTGCCGCCGGCTCTTCTGACTCTGATGTCTCCATAAACGGCTTCAGTCCGTAGAACAGCGTAGACTTAAACAGAGGCTTGGGAATAAATCCGCTGACGCCTGCGTCCCTGGCCTCCTGTTCGATTTCACTCCAGTCATAGGCCGAAATCAGCAGTATAGACACATCCGACATATGCTCCCGAATCTTTCTGGCCGTCTCCACGCCGTCAATCCCCGGCAGCTTCCAGTCCAGCAAAATGATCTGGTAATCGTCGTGCATGCTGTGACGCTTTTTCACCTTCTCGATGGCCGACTCCCCGTCCAGCGTCCAGTCCGCGTCAATGCCGATTTCCTTCAGAGAAGCGACGGTGGCCTGGCACATCATCTCGTCGTCGTCCACCACCAGCATCCTCCACTGCGGCAAGATCATGTCCTCTTCCGCCACCGTGGCCGCCTCTAAATCAAGCACAACATGGAACTCCGTTCCCTTTCCCAGCTCGCTCTGTACGTGGATGGAGCCGCCCATAGAGTCCACTATGTACTTGGTGATGGCCATGCCAAGGCCCGTGCCTTCTGTCCGCTGCACGCGCTTATCGTCCTCCCGGCTGAAAGACTCGAAAATCTTGTCCATAAACTCCGGCGCAATGCCGATCCCGTTGTCTTTCACCTGAATATGGGCGCGGACAAACGCATCCCCTTTGGGTGAAGGCTCCTCACGCATGGAAAACTCAATGGTTCCCCCTTCCGGCGTGAACTTAATGGCGTTGGATAAAAGGTTCAGCAGCGCCTGATTCAGACGCACGCTGTCGCAGCACACATTTTCGGTGATGATATCATAAATAGACACGTTGAAATTTTGCTTTTTCGCCTTAATCTGCGGCTGCACGATACTGACCATGCTGTCCATAATCTCGCTTAGGGACGCCAGATCCTTATTGAGCGCCATCTTCCCGCTCTCGATTTTGGACATGTCCAGCACATCGTTAATCAGGCCCAGCAGGTGCTTGCTGGACAGGGAAATCTTGCGCAGACAGTGCTTCACCTGCTGTATATTGTCAATATTCGCGATGGCGATGGCCGTCATCCCCACAATGGCGTTCATGGGCGTGCGGATGTCATGGCTCATATTGGAGAAAAATTCACTCTTGGCCTTATTGGCCTTAATGGCCTCATAACGGGCATCATCCAGATCCCGAATCTGCTTACGCGTCAAATCATAGTATCTGCCAAATAGCCAAAACAGCGCCAGCATGATCACGCCGCAGCCTCCCAGCGTAAGCAAAACCCACTGGCGGCTTAAGTCATTGACCTGCTCATCCAGCGTTCCGTAAGGCATCACAGAAACCAGATACCACTCGGTATAGGGCAGACTGGAGCAAAACAGGTGCAGCCGCCCCCGGGCGTCTGTCTCCAAAATGGCGGAAAATCCCTCCGCCTTTTCCATGGAAGACATCAGATTCTGAATGCATTCTTCCGCTTCGGGAACGTCCGCTGTCTCCCACATGGCGCGAATCTGTTCAAAATACGTTTCTTCGCTGGCGTCAAAGCTGCGGATTACGAAGCTGCCGTCCTTGCGGATAATATGGGAATGCACCAGATCCCCTTCCGAATCCAGCGAAAGCGTCTCCGATATATAGTCCACCGGAAGCCCGCCCACCAGGGCAATGCTTTTTTCTCCGCTTTCCATGGCATAGTCCGCCGCAACGCCCAGCAGGACCAGGTTGTCCCCATGCCTGTCGGTTCCCACCGCCACTTTCTCTTCGTTATTTCTCAGGGAGTGCAAAAAGGGATCCGGATCGGTGGCCTGAATCTCCTCGCCGTCAATCATCTCGAACTCCCCTTCGGCGGAACACAGGGCCAGATATTCAAATCCCCGGGCCTGGGCGTTATAGACAAGCGCCTGGCGCAGCGCTTCCTCGTCCGTATTTTTCTGGGCGGAAATCGTGGCTACAAGGGCCTGCATCTGGGACAGCCGCAGCTGTATGGTCGTCTTAAAATGCATGGAAATCTGCTCACTCATGCTGGACATATACGCTGTGCCAATATTGTTGATGGTGTTTTCGCCCTTTCGGTTCACGAAAATGGCCAGAAAGGAGAATATAAAAACACACAGTACAAATATAAGAACGATGCTGACTGTTAAAAAATGTATAACCCGGTTTTTCTTCATTTTGCACCCCTTTCCATACCGCCCATTCGGCCACTTTGCGCATGTTACAATCTTAGTTCATAAGCATATTATATTTTTAGCCGTATGCAAAGTCAAGCCCTTTTGACGACAAACGCATGAAGGAAGTAACAGTTCAGCCATGCGCTATCCCGCGAGGCGTCGGCTTGCACCTGCAAGACGATCCCGAGACAGCCACGCGCCAAACTGCGTTTTTTGCAGTTTGTGTGCATATTTTTGTGACAGTGAAGCCGGAAGGCTGAACTGTTACTGAAGGAACGCTGCCAGGCAGCTGTGCGTTGTAATAAATTCATATATTGTTCATTCATGCGTTTGTCGGAAGCCCTTTTAATTCGGATGTTTGGAAAAGAAACGCCAGAACACAGAATTCTCATAGTCATAGGTGAAATAATTATAGGCCTCCGCCGCGCCCACCGTGCCGTCTCTTCTGGCCCATTCCTCCAGGCTGGCCTCCCCGGCGCCCTCCCAGGCCACTGGCTCTTTGCATACCTCCATCATTTCCTCCGCAGGGTAAATAGCCCCAATGGCCAGCAGGCAGACCAAGGCAAGGACATATTTTCGCCTGCCGCTTCCTGCGCTCCAGTATGAAAACAAAGTCCGAAGCGTCATCGACAGCAGCAGAAGCACCGCAGGTATGCTGACGCTCATGGTGAAGTCATTGTAAAATCCCATGCGGAAAAAAGGAAGCAGCAGCAGGGAAATATTAACCAAATAAAACAAAACGCTGTTTTTGCATTTCCGGTAAATGGCCGCCGAATACACCAAAAACGCGGCCGCAAAGCAAAAATACACCGCTGTGTTTCTTCCGTAGTTCACATAGGAAAATCCCACCTCTTCCACTTTTTCCTGCAGGGCATTCCCCAAAATATACGAAAGCGGAATCAAAAAAACCAGGGCCACGGCTATATTGGAGCGGCTGCACGCCTCTTTCAGCAGCTTTTTGAAATCCCCTCTGAAAAAAACCTGGTGCGCAACCACTCCCGCCATCAAGAACGCCAGCCCCAGAAAAGGAAACGTGGCGTGCAGAAGAAGCGGCGCGCCAATCAGGCAGTACAGCCCCGTATTCCGGTAATTTTCCTCAAAAAGAAGCGTTGCCATCCAAGGGACGATGGCCTGGGGAAAGGCCCAGCGAAGACACACAAATAAGGTCCGGTACTGCAGCTGAATGGAATTGCTGATCCAGTCCCGCATTTCGGACACATCCCCTTCCCCGAGACCCGTGGCGCCATACAGCGCTTTTGCCAGGAACAGGCATGTGCCGAAAAAGGCGAACGCCAGAAGGGCAAACGCCTGCTTTTTTGCCGTATCCGCCTTTACGCCCCGAAACAAAAGCAGCACAACCCCCAAAAGCCCCAGCGCGTTAAAAAACAGCAGAGAAATCTCCGCCGCCCGGAAGCTGTGCGATATTTTCCCAATCAAAGCCGGCGGCAGATACTGGGCGATATAATATGTAAGCATAGCCTCGCCTTCGTCGTTCCAGTAGCAGACCGGCCAGGAATTGTTGACCAAGTCGCTTAAGACCCGGTTGTGCTTGTCCCAGTCCCCCGACTGGAAAAAGAAGGCTCCCTGCCCCGCCAGCAGACACAAGAGCAGGCAGAAAATCCCCGCCGCCGCCAGCATGGCCGGATGGACGTAAAGGGTCTTTTTCGCGCCCTCGTTTTGCAGCTTCTTCCAGTATTCCCACAAAGCAAACGCCAGAAGGGCCAGCGCGGGAACGCACTGCCAGATCCGAACCCAGCCCAGCAAAAAGAGAGCCACGCCTATGTACATATACAAAAAACAGGCAAAGGTAAACCGTATAGAGTGAATGTTCATGCACACGCTCCTTTTTCGCTCTTTCATTTACAGCTCTGCCACACTTTGGATCACCGTGTGTCCTTTCTTGGCCAGAACGCTCTCCGTCTCTTCGATATCCTCGGCCCGAAAAATCAACGCCGCCGATTTGAGCTGGCTGCTGATATAGGAATACATACAGTCGATGCTGATATTGGCCTCCTCAAGATCCCCTAAAATGCGATCCATCACGCCGGCTTCGTCCTTCATGGGAATGGCAATCACCCGGTCTTTCATCACAAGCTGTCCGTTCTCCTCCAGGATCCTGTAGCATTTGTCGAAGTCGTCCACGATCATGCGCAGGATACCGAAATCGGGCGCGTCGTAAGTGGAAATGCACAGGCAGTTGATCTGGTTTTTGGCCAGAAGGCTGGTGATCTGCCGCAGGCTCCCCGGTTTATTTTTTACCACCACCGCGATCTGATTAATCATAATATTTTTTTCCTTTCTTCATTTATTTTGGCCTGCCCCACAAAATGCAGGGCAGGCTCACTTCTTAATCTTATGACATTGGCTGCTGCGTCAGGATGGAGCGCACATGACTGATCTCGTCGGCCTTGGCTTCCGCCGCCGGCACATAATACTGTCTCTCCCTAGCGATGTTGTAAATCTCTTCCTGGGACATTTCGCACTGATTGCGGATCTGCTTTAAGGTCTGTTTCAGCTGGGGATTTCCCGTCTGCGTGATCATTTCCGAATAGCGAAGCAGCTCACCGTTAACCGCCGTCAAAGTGTCTGCTACCATGGTCTTTTCATCTAACATGTCCGATCCCTCCTACTGTAAGAACTGCATAAGCTGCTGTTTGCTCTGCATGGCTGACTGCGCGGATTTCTGAAAATACTGCTTAATCTGCGGGTCCTGCGCCTGTTCCGCGTAGCCCTGCATTTTACAATGTGTGACCTCAAATCCGCCGATTAAGTGGCGCAGATTCTGTAAATCCAGTTCTGTGATGTTTGTCATGGTACACCTCCTGACTTTTTATTTGCCCTGTTAGTGTGCCACGCTTTATGGATTTTATTCACCAATCAGCCAATTATACATTTCCTCATATTGACGGGCCGAACTGTTCCAGGAGAAGTCCATGGCCATCCCCCGATCCACAATCTTGTTCCACTCCCGCTTCTTATCATAGTAAATCCTCTCCGCGTTCCGGATCACGCCCAGCATTTCATGGGCGTTGTAGTTGGTGAAGCTAAAGCCTGTGCCTTTGCTCTCGTACTCGTTGTAGGGCTCCACCGTGTCCTTTAAGCCGCCCGTCTCCCGCACAATGGGCACCGTTCCGTACCGCAGGCTCATCAGCTGGCTAAGCCCGCAGGGCTCAAAGAGGGACGGCATCAGAAATGCGTCGCAGGCCGCGTAAGTTTTATGGGACATAGGCTCCGAATAGTAAATATTGGCGGAAACCTTCCCTCTGTATTTCCAGTCAAAATGGCGAAACATATTTTCGTAGCGTTCCTCTCCGGTGCCCAGAACCACCAGCTGAATGGCGTCCTGGCACAGTTCATCCATAATATAGGCAATTAGATCGAACCCTTTCTGGTCGGTGAGGCGGGAGACGATGCCAATCATCATCTTCCTGGGATCTTCTTCCAGTCCCAGCTCACGCTGCAGCGCGATCTTGTTCTTTATTTTCTCCTTGCGGAAAGTCTTGGCGTTGTAGTTTTTCACAATGTGGCAATCCGTCTCCGGGTTGTATTCGTCGTAGTCAATGCCGTTGACGATTCCCCGCAGACTGTTGGTCCTGGCGCGCAAAAGCCCATCCAGCCCTTCCCCGTAGAAGGGCATCTTGATCTCCTCCGCATAGGTGTTGCTCACGGTTGTAATGGCATCGGCGTATACAATTCCCCCTTTCAAATAGTTGGCGTCTTTGTACGCTTCTAATTTATCCGCCGTGAAATAGTACTTTGGCAGTCCCGTAATGCTTTTTACGGTAGACACATCCCACACTCCCTGAAATTTCAGATTATGTATGGTCATGATTGTCTTGATGCCGCGGAAAAATTCTCCCTGCTGGAAAGTGTCATGCAGATAGACAGGCACAAGGCCCGTCTGCCAGTCATGGCAGTGAATGATATGGGGACGAAAATCAATTACCGGCAAGACGGATAACACCGCTTTTGAAAAAAACGCGAACTTCTCCAAATCCCACGGGGCCTGGTCATATGGCTTCGGTCCGCTGAAATAATATTCATTGTCAATAAAATAAAATGTTATTCCATTGTATTCCATACGGAAGATCCCCACATAACAGCTGCGGAAACCCAAATCCATATAGAAATTGGTGATATACTCCATCTTCGATTTCCATTCTTCTGGAATGCACATGTATTTCGGCAGAATCACCCTTATGTCAAAATAACGCTTGTCAAAACATCTGGGCAACGCTCCCGCTACGTCCGCCAGTCCTCCTGTCTTAATAAACGGTACGGCTTCTGACGTGGCAAACAATATATTCTTCATCCCATATCCTCCTTAGCAAAACGAAATTATTTCTCGTTCCTATTATATCCTACTTTCCACACTATGGAAAGTCTGATTTTTATATTCCAGTCTTATTTTATCCGCAATCAAGGCTATGAATTCAGAATTTGTGGGTTTTCCTTTTCCATTGTTGACGGTATATCCGAATAATTCATCTATCGTATCCATTTTCCCCCGGCTCCAGGCCACCTCGATGGCATGACGGATGGCTCGCTCCACTCTGCTGGGCGTGGTCTGATGCCTTTTGGCAATGGTGGGGTACAAAATTTTCGTTATGGAATTGAGCATCTCTTGGTCATTTACCGATAAAATAATGGCGTCGCGCAGATACTGGTATCCTTTGATATGCGCTGGAACGCCAATCTCATGGATGATATGCGTCACGTCGCTTTCCAGATTCCGCTCCATATAGTGGCTGGAACTCTCGTACGCATTGATCTTCTGTACTTCTTTGCCTCGCCGCTGCGCCGCCTGTCTCACATGTTTGATGCGGTCCAGCAAAAGCCCGTTGTCAAAAGGCTTGAGCATGTAGTAATCTGCGCCCAGGTTGAACGCGTCTTCCGTAATCCGCTCTTGTCCCACTGCAGACAAAATAATAAAAGACGGCTGTTTTTTCATTTCTTTATCATGGATGATCCGATCCATCACGGACAGCCCATCCACCTTCGGCATAATAATATCCAGCACCACCACATCCGGCTGTTTCTCCCGGATGATATTACAGATATCTTCTCCATTGTACGCTTTTCCGACCAGCTGAAGATCCTTGTCCTCGTCGATCATTTTTTCCAGTATTTCCACCATCTTCTCGTTATCATCGGCAATCGCAATATTCAATTTTTCCATAAGACACTCCTCCTCCTGCTTCTCTTGTTTCCGTCGTCCAGAAGCGATCCAGCCCCGCCTTTTTCTCGATGGCTTCTGCACATAAATTCATTATGACTGAATTAATCCCGACAATCAACAGCAAAGTCCCCGAAATGCCTTATTTTCGTTTTACATTTTTCGACAATATATTCGCCTTACATTGCCGGATCTCTATTGTTTTTCAGCATATTCTCAATAAAAATCCCGTATCCGCCCGTCGAGTCCTGCACAAATACATGGGTTACCGCGCCCACAACTTTCCCGGTCTGGAGAACCGGACTGCCGCTCATGCCCTGGACGATCCCCCCGGTCTTCTCCAGCAGCCTCTGATCCGTCACTTTTAACACAAAACTTTTGTTTGTGTCCGGATGATTTAAATCAATGCTGGCAATCTCTACCTGATATTCCTCCACTTTTCCGTCCACGCTGCACAGGATGCTGGCCGGCCCCAGCTTCATTTCCTGCTTATATCCCACCTCCATGGGCGTAAGCGTCAGGTTCTGGGCGCATTGGGGATCCAGCTTTCCGTAAATGCCGTTTTCCCCGTTTTTGGCGATGGAGCCGATGATGTTGGAGCGGTCGTAGCGTATGAGTCCGGACAGCTCGCCGGGGCTGCCCTTGGTTCCTTTATGGATGCCCATCACCTGCGCCCGGTACAGGTCGCCGTTTCGGATCTGCATCAGCTCCCCGGTATCCACGTCGCTGATGCCGTGTCCCAGCGCGCCGAAGTTTCCGTCCTGGTCCATATAGGTGAGGGTTCCGATGCCCTGGGTGTTGTCCCTCACCCAGATGCCCAGCTTGTAATCGCCCTCCTCGTCCACGATCGGGTCCAGCGCCATCTGGATTTCCTCCCCCCGGCGCAGAAGCGACAGCTCCACGGAATTTCCCTGGCAGGTTCGGATCTTGTGAATCAGCTCCCGCTTGTTGCCCACCCGCTCCTGGTTCATGGCCACAATATAATCGCCGGGCTGCACCAGATTCCTGGCAGGTTCGTACCGAAGGCCGTCCTCCCCGGTGATTTCCCCGCTATCAATGATCAGCACGCCCTGTGTCTCCATATACACGCCCACGGTGGCGCCGCTCACGTAGATATCCGTGGGTTCCACCACTTGGACTTTGATCTGCTTTAAGGGTATGGCGCCGAACAGGCTGCAGTGCAGAGTGAAGCTTTCCTGCCCGGACGCCGGTATGGCGTCATCCAGCGTAATCCAAGGCTTTTCCATCTGCTCAAAAAAATCCTCTTCGTCCCCTTCCACGATGCTCACCTGGTCCGGCAGCCAGTCCCGGACTTCGCAATACCCCATACAGGTAAAAAGCGCCGCGCTTATGATTACCAGCGTCCACAACAGTTTTCTATATTTGCTTTTCCGGCTCAACTTATCACACACATCCCTTCTTCAAAACAAAAGTCGAAAAAAAGAGTGCACAACCTGATGTACACTCTCTTAGTATGCGATAATATTATGATTTCAGTCTTGAAGTTTTTTGCTGGTCTGCCAAATCTTTCATTTCCCGGGCGCTCTCCAAAACTCTCTGGGTAATCTGTGCGCCGCCCAAAATCCGGGCCAGCTCTTTCACCGAATCTTCCCTTTCAAGCAGGCGGATGGACGTGAATGTGTCCGCGTCCTGCTGTTTTTTTTCTATGGAAAAATGGGCGTCCGCCATGGACGCAATCTGGGGCAGGTGGGTGATGCAGATGACCTGGCGTTTTGCGCCGATTAAGGCCATTTTCTCCGAAACCTTCTGCGCCGTCCGGCCGCTGATTCCCGTGTCGATTTCGTCAAAAATCAGCGTCTCAATCTGATCCTTGTCGGCCAGAAGCGTCTTAATGGCCAGCATAATCCTGGAAAGCTCGCCGCCGGACACCACTTTGCCGAAAGGCTTTTTCGGCTCGCCGGGATTGGTGGAAATCATAAATTCCACCTGATCCGCGCCGCCGGCCGTATAGTTTTGCCGGGTAAATTCGATGTCAAAATCCACGTGCAGAAAATTCAGATCCGTAAGCTGCTTTTCCACCTGCTTTTTTAGCCGCCCAGCGTATTCCATCCGGCATTTGGTCAGAATCCGGCACTGCCGCTCTAATTTTTGTTTTTGTTTTTCTAGTTTCTGTTCTAATTCCTGTTTATATTCTTCGTAGGATAAAAGTTTTTGCAGACGCTGTTCCTGCTTTTTCTGGTAGTTCTGGATAGCTTCCACGGTTTTTCCATATTTTGACTTTAAATGGTTGATTAAGTCCAGACGCTGCTCCATCTGGCGGTATTCCTCTTCGTCGAACTCCCATTCGGATAAATAATCGGACAATTCCCGGTTGAAGTCGTTGAGCACACCGTCTAAGTCGGTCAGCGTTTCCTCCAGAGGAGCCAGCTCCTCGTCCAGATCCGAAATGCCGCCAAGGAGCTGCAGCGCTGCGCCGATCTGGTCGCCCGCGCCGCCGGCGTCGTCGTATCCGGTGAGACGGTGCGCCTGGTTCAGCGTCTCCAGAATCTGCTTCCCGTTGCTCAGCTTCCGGTACTGTTTTTCCAGCTCTTCATCCTCCCCCGGCTGCAGGGCGGCCTCCTTAAGCTCCCGGATTTCAAATTCCAGAAAGGAAATCTCCCGCTTTCGCTGCTCTTCGTCCAGCTGGTCCCCATAAAGCTGCTTATACAGTTTCTGGTAAGCGTGAAACGCGGCGGCTGTCTGCTCTTTTATAGGAGCGATTTTCTCCTTGCCGTATTCGTCCAAAATGTCCAACTGCCGCTTTCTGTTTAAAAGGGACTGGTGCTCATGCTGCCCGTGAATGTCCAGAAGCAGGGCTCCTGCCGCGCGCATCTGGGCGGCGGTGCAGGTCTCCCCGTTGATGCGATTTACGCTCCGCTTTCCGGCCATCCGCCGGGACATCCACACCTGGCCGTCCTCCGGGTAAATGCCCATGGATTCCAGTTCCCGCCGGATTCTGGGATCCTCCACCTGGAATGTCAGCTCCACCAGAGCGTAATCCGCGTCTTCCCTTATCATTTCCCGGGACATTTTCCCACCCAGGGCCAGCTGAATGGAACCCAGCAAAATTGATTTTCCCGCGCCGGTCTCCCCGGTGAGGATATTTAAGCCCGGCTGAAACTCCACTTCCTCTTCCCGAATCAGAGCCAGATTCTTCACATGTAAATTTATCAGCATCTTTTTTGTTTTACGCCTCCATTTTCTCCAAAACGTCCCGCAGCCGACTCATCACGGTCCGGCCATGCCCTTCGCTTCTCATCACGCACATAATTGTGTCGTCTCCGGCAATGCAGCCCAAAAGCTCCTCCCAGTTCAGCTCGTCCAAAGCCGCGGCCGCAGCCATGGCCATGCCCGGCACGGTGCGTATAACCAGGATATTCTGAGCTGCGTCCATGGATACGAAGGCATCCTTTAAAACCCTGGCGTACCGCTCCATGGGTTCGCCTTCCTGGGTTTTGTGCGCTATATAGATAAATTTCCCCTGGCCGTTCACCGCCTTTTTCAGATTCAGCTCCCGAATGTCCCTGGATATGGTGGACTGGGTAACCGCATAACCGGCCTTTTGAAGCCGGTCAGCCAGTTCCCCCTGCGTCTCAATCTCAAATTCACGGATTAAATCCAAAATCTTTTTGTGCCTGTCCAGCTTCATGTCTGCCTTCTTTCTCCTTTTGCCCACGCCGCCATGGAGCCAATGGGGCCGTCACTGGCCGCTCATCTTCCGCCGCAAAACCTCCACAAAGCTTAGATCGCTCATTTTCACGATCTGGATGCTGGCCCTGGCCTTCTCAATCACAATCCGGTCCCCGGTGGTCATGGAAACCGAAGCGTCCCCGTCGAAGGTGGCCAGCGCCGACTCACGGACCTGGCGGCGCCCCTGGCCGATTTCCACCGTAATCACATCCTCCGCCGGCAATATAATGCTCCTGGAATTTAAGGTGTGGGGCGCCAGCGGCGTGATCACCGTCATGCACGCTTCCGGCGCCACGATGGGTCCGCCGGCGGACAGGCTGTACCCGGTAGAGCCTGTGGGCGTGGCCACAATCACCCCGTCCGCCTTATATTCATTCAGATATTCGCCGTTTACGTAATTGCGCAGACAGATGACCCGAAGCGGCCCTTCCCGGCCGATTACGATGTCGTTTAAGGCGATCCCCCGTCCGGCCGCCTCGCCTTCGTGATAGACGGTTCCTTTCAGCATCATCCGCCGCTCAATCTCATAATCGTCCTGCAAAAGCTTATCCAGCGCCGGGAAAATTCCATGCCTGTCCACTTCCGCCAGATATCCCAGCGTTCCCATGTTTACCCCAAAAAGCGGAATCCCGGTGTTCACCACGTCCCTTGCCGCCTGCAAAAGCGTGCCGTCACCGCCCAGCACAATGATGCACTGGGCGTCCGGGGGTATCCGCCCGGGGTCGGTATAGCGGTAAGGGCCTTCCATGCGCTTCGGGGAAAACATCTGCACGCCGCAATGGCATCCGCGCTCTTCCAAGTAGGCGGCGATCTGCCGCGTCACCTGCATGTCCTTGTCCTTTTCTCCGTTGGTTATAATATAAAACCTGTCCATTTTTCTGTTATCCTAATCCAGCGCCCGATGGGCCGCCTCCACAACCGCCTGCGCCTTTTTTTCCAAAAAATCCGCCTCCGCCAAAACGTCCGTCACGTGCAGATACAGCAGATATTCGATGTTTCCTTCCGGGCCTTTCACCGGGGAAAAATCAAGCCCTTTCGGAACAAACCCGGACGCGGCGGCATAGGATAAGACATTTCGGATGACTTCCCAGTGTACGGACGGGTCCCGAACCACGCCTTTTTTCCCCACCTGGCCGCGCCCCGCCTCGAACTGGGGCTTGATCAGACAGACCGCCTGCCCGCCTTCGTCCATCAATGCCCGCACCGGACCCAATACTTTTTCCAGGGAAATAAACGACACGTCGATGGAGGCAAAAGCGATCCGCTCCCCGATATCTTCGTTTGTGACATAGCGGATGTTGGTTTTTTCCATGCACACCACCCGCTGATCCTGGCGCAGCTTCCAGTCCAGCTGTCCATGGCCTACGTCCACGGCGAAAACCTTCGCTGCCCCGTTTTGCAGCATACAGTCGGTGAACCCGCCGGTGGACGCGCCCACGTCCATGCAGACCTTTCCCGCAAGCGAAATGGGAAAGCTCTTCATGGCTTTTTCAAGCTTCAGTCCGCCGCGGCTCACGTAAGGAAGCGGCTTTCCCCGAACTTCGATGTCCACTGTGCTGGGGAACATGGCTCCCGCCTTATCTTCCTTTTGCCCCTGCACGTACACATTGCCGGACATGATTACCGCTTTCGCCTTCTCCCTGGACGCAGCCAGATTCCGCTGCACCAGCAATACATCCAACCGCTCTTTCATCAAACCAACCTCTCCCGAATCGCAGAGACAATCCCCTCCGCGTCCAAATGCATCTGCTTTTTCAACTGGCTTACGCTTCCGTGTCCCACAAACTGGTCGGGAATGCCGATGGAAATCACCCGCACCTTAGGATGATGGGCGTTTACATAGGAACAAATCTTCTCCCCCATCCCGCCGGACAGCACGTTCTCTTCCAAAGTGACGAATGTCTCATGATCTTGCGCCAGCTCGTCCAGCCGGTCCGTGTCCAGCGGCTTTACAAAGCGCATGTTCACCAGGCTGGGATTCATGCCCTCCGCCTGCAGGGCCGCCCGGACCTGCTCCCCGGCCATTACCATGCTGCCGACAGCCAGAATCGCCAGTTTTGTTCCGTGGACCAGCCATTCGCTTTTTCCCAGCTTCAAGGGCTCCCGATATTCCTCCAGGCCGTCACAGGCTTCCCCTCTGGGATAGCGCACCGCCACCGGACCCGGCTGATCCAGGGCGAACTTTAACATGTCCGACAGCTCCCATTTATTTTTCGGCGCCATCACCGTCATGTTGGGCATCAGGGACAGATAACTGAAATCAAAACATCCGTGGTGCGTCTCCCCGTCGCTTCCCACCAGGCCGGCCCGGTCGATGGCGAAGACCACGTGAAGACTCTGCATGCACACGTCGTGCAAAAGCTGGTCAAAAGCCCGCTGCAAAAAGGACGAGTAAATAGCCACCACGGGAAGCAGCCCGCCCAGGGCCAATCCGGCGGCAAAGGTTACCGCATGGGCTTCGGCAATTCCCACGTCGAAGAAACGCCGCGGAAACAAGCTGGCAAAACGGTTCAGCCCGGTTCCGGCGGGCATGGCGGCGGTCACGGCCACAATCCGGGAATCCTTACTGCCCAATTTACATAAGGCAGAAGAAAAAACATCCGTGTAGGCCACCTTCTCTGGCTTGCTTTTTAACGCGCCTGTGGCAATTTCAAAAGGAGCCGTGCCGTGGAATTTGGACGGGTAGCGCATGGCCGGCTCATATCCCCAGCCCTTTTCCGTCAGCACATGGACAATCACCGGGCCTTCCACCCGCTTGGCTTCATTTAACAGCTTCATCATTTGCCGGGCATTGTGCCCGTTCACCGGTCCTAAGTAAGTCAGCCCCATGTTTTCAAAAAGCATGCCGGGAATCAAAAGCTGCTTGATTCCGGTCTTGGTCTTATGCACCGCCTCCACCATGGCTTCCCCGACGCGGGGTATCTTTTTTAAATTTTTGCGCACACTTAACTTCAGGCCGCAGTAGGATTCCGCCGTGCGCAGGTTGCCCAGATAAGTGGAGATGCCCCCCACGTTGGGGGAGATGGACATCTTGTTGTCGTTGAGCACGATAATGAAGTTTTTCTTTAACTCCGCTGCGTTGTTCATGGCCTCATAGGCCATCCCTCCGGTCAGCGCCCCATCGCCGATGACAGACGCCACGTAATAGGACTGCTTTTGCAGATCCCTGGCCCGCACATAACCGAGGCCGGCGGAAATGGACGTGGAACTGTGGCCAGTGTCAAAAGAATCGCAGGGGCTTTCGCTGCGCTTGGGAAAGCCGCTGATTCCCCCCATCTGCCGCAGTCTGGAAAATTCCTCTTTGCGCCCGGTAAGGATTTTGTGGGTGTACGCCTGATGGCCCACGTCCCAAATGATCTTGTCCTCCGGCAGATGAAACACGTTGTGCAGGGCCATGGTCAGCTCCACAGCCCCCAGATTGGAGGCCAAGTGCCCTCCGGTCTTGCTGATATGCTCGATCAAAAACATGCGGATCTCCCCGGCCAGCCTGGGAAACTCCTCGAGAGGTATTTTCTGTATATCGTTGGGCTTTTGGATTTTTTCTAATATCACGGTATCGCTTCCTTACTATAAAAGTCCGCCGCCAAACAGGCGGTATGCAGGTTTAAATTATTTTTTTCGGGTCATCAGCCATTGAATCAGCCGGGGCAGGAAATCCTTTTCGGGCGCCAGAGCAAAAAGCGCGTCCACCGCCTGGCCGGATAGGGCCTTCACCTGCCGCGCGGCCTCTTCCATGCCGTACAGCGTCACGTATGTAGACTTATTATTTTTCTCGTCGCTGTGGGCTGGTTTTCCCAGTTCTTCCAAAGAGCCTGTCACGTCCAGGATGTCGTCCTGAATCTGGAAGGCCAGCCCCACATTTCGTCCGGCCTGCTCCATGGCCTTTATCTGGTCTGCGCCGGCCCCGGCCAGGATGGCGCCGATCATGAAAGCGGCCTCTAAAAGCGCGGCGGTTTTCTGAAGGTAAACGCCCTGCAGCGTCTCCTTGTCCATCCGACGGCCCTCCCAGTCCACGTCCACGCTCTGGCCGCCCAGCATTCCGTACAGCCCGCTTTTAGCCGCCAAAATCTGCAGGGCCAGCGCCTTTCGCGCCGGATCGCCAGGCAGATCAAAGCTGTGCAGCGCCACTTCGTAGGCATAGTTCAAAAGCGCGTCCCCGGCTAAGATTCCGAAAGCTTCTCCGTATGCCACATGGGTGGCTTTTTTTCCCCGGCGGTAATCATCGTCATCCAGCGCCGGAAGGTCGTCGTGGATCAGTGAATGGGTGTGGATCATCTCCAGCGCCGCCATGAAAGGCTCTGCCTCTGTTTCGCGGCCCCCGAACATGGCGTACGACTCCTGCAAAATCAGCGGGCGCAGGCGTTTTCCGCCGGAGCCCATGGCGTAATTCATGGCCTGGGCCAGCTTCCCGGCGAATCCATCCTCCCGGGGCAGATATTTGCGGATGCGCCAATTGGCTTCCTCTATTTTTTCTTCCAGTATTTCCTCAAAATTCACAAAAGCCTCCATCCTCGTCCATCATCAGCATCTTCTTTTCCACCCGGTCGATTTTCTCGTTGCACGTTTTTAAAAGATTCATGCCTGTCTGGTAAACCTTAAAAGACTCCTCCAGGGTAATTTCCCGGCTCTCCAGCCGCTCTGCCACCCCATCCAAAAGCCTGAACGCCTCCTCCAAAGTCATGGCTTCCGCCATGGATTCCTTTTTTTCCTGCTCTTGCATACTTAAAACTCCCTTATTCGCTTTCTCGCTTCCAGTCCACAGACTTCACTTCCGTCACCTGCGCCTGAATCGTCCCATCGCTGACCTGCAAGGTCACTGTGTCTTCTGGCCGCACCTGAGATATGCTCACCAACGGTTTGCCCTGGGCATCCACGCCGTAGGAAAGCCCCTGCTTTAACTTGTCCAGAGGCGACAGGCCCTTTAGCCGTTCCACATAGATGCCCAGGTCGTTTTTCGCCTGTCCAAGCTGACGCTCCATAAAGGCCCGCAGCCGCAGCTCCATGTCGGCCAGATACTGCCGTTTCTCGCGAATCTGGCTCTGGGGGCTTAAGTAGCCCAGCCGCATCCGGTACTGGCGCAGCCGCTCTTCCATCAGGCGCAGGCGGTTTCCCATCTTCTCCTGAAACATCTGGCGGTATCCCAGCAGCGTTTCCTGAAAGGCCCGGTAATCGTACACCGCCAGCTCGGCCGCCGCCGACGGCGTGGGGGCCCGCAGATCAGCCACATAGTCTATAATCGTCGTGTCCGTCTCATGGCCCACCGCGGAAATGATCGGAACCGTGCAGTTAAAAACGGCCCGTGCCACCTCTTCTTCGTTAAAGGCCCAAAGATCTTCGATGGAGCCGCCGCCCCGGCCCACGATCATTGCGTCCACGCCCAGACTTTCCAGCGCCTGAATCCCCCGCACAATGCTCTCTTTTGCGCCCTCTCCCTGCACCAGCGCCGGATAGAGGATGATCTGCACGTACGGATTTCTCCGGGACGCGATGTTTCGGATATCCTGTATGGCCGCGCCGGTGGGAGCCGTGACCACGCCCAGGGTTCGGATGAAACGGGGAATGGGCTGCTTGTATTCCGGGGCAAACATGCCCATTTCCTCCAGCTGCGCCTTCAGGGCCAGAAACCGCTGGTATAAAAGCCCGGCCCCGGCCAGGGTGATTTTTCTGGCGTACAGCTGGTAGCGTCCGTCCCGCTGGTACACGTCCACACTCCCGTCCACCACAACTTTGTCCCCGTCTTTCATAGAAAAAGCCAGACCTTTGCGCTGCCCGGCAAACATGACGCACGCAATGGCCCCGCTTTCATCTTTCAGGGAAAAATAAATATGCCCGGATGTGTGGTATTTGCAATTGGACGCCTCTCCGCTCACCGATATGTTCCGAAGCAAATAGTCCTGGGTAAACATATTTTTGATATACGCGTTAATCTGCTTTACCGAATAGATGGCGCTCATGCCTTTTCTTCTTTGCCGGACCGGATGACTCTTCCCAAAAGTCCGTTGACGAAAGAAGCCGATTCCTCCCCGCCGTATCTCTTGGCGATTTCCACCGCCTCGTTGGCCGCCACCTTTTCCGGCACGTCCGGGTCATAGCGAATCTCGTAAACGGCCAGGCGCAAAATGTTCAAGTCCGCCTTGCCCATGCGGCTGGTTTTCCATCCCTTGGCGATGCCGTTTAACAGCGCGTCAATCTCCTCGGTCTTCTCCCGCACAGACGCATATTTTTTCCGCACATATTCCGCGTCGGCCTCCTGCAGCGGTTCTGTCTCTTCCAAATAGAGGCTCACCTGCTCCCCCAGCTCTTCCCTGGGATGAAACTCGCTCATAAAAAGGAGCTTGAATATCTGCTCTCTTAACCCTCTTCTCCCCATGCATTCCTCCTGTCCGATTCCTTATCCCTCTTTTGGCTCCATCACCACGCCCGCAATCCGGATGTTCACATCCGCCACGCTTAGGCCGGTCATGTTCTCAATGGCAGATTTCACCTTTTCCTGCACCGTCCTGCTGGTTTCGTATATATTGTACCCGTATTCGATGTTCAAGTTCAGCGCCACCGTGACCACGCCCTCCAGCACATCTACTTTCACGCCTTTGGATAAATTCTTCATCCCCAGCCTGGCAACCAGCTCGTTGGTAATATTCCCTGCCATGGACGCGACGCCTTTGACCTCCGTAGCCGCCAGGCCCGCAATAATGGCGACTACGCTGTCCGCAATCTGCACATCTCCATTGTCACTGTTTTCGTGTATTTTGTAGGTATTCCTTTTTTCTGCCATAATCTGTTCCTCCTAAACTAAAGGTCCATTTAATTCTTTGTTATTATACCAAAAAAGATGGAAAAATAAAAGAAATTCTTATATTTCATCCAATCGAATGGCTAAATCTTCGTAAATGCCCGCCGGCGCCGGCTCTGAAAACGGATACTCCCCGGTCATTTCTTTTTCAAAATTATAGACCATCGTGCGCTCCTTTTCCGGGTCCACGATCCAATATTCCCGCACCCCGGCGGCGCTGTAGCGGATCAGCTTGCGATAATAATCCATGGTTCGGCTGGCCAGCGAAACGATCTCGATCACCCAATCCGGCGCGCCATGGCAGCCTCTGTCGTCCAGTTTATTCAGATCGCAGATGACCGAGAGATCCGGCTCCACGTAAGTCCTGCCGTCCTTTTCCAGAAAGACCGCAAAGGGCGCGGCATAGGCCCGGCATTTTCCTTTTTTGGACTTTACATAATTATAGATCTCGTTGTGCAGATAGGCGGAAATCTCTTGATGCCGCACCGACGGCGGCGCCATAAAGTAAATCCGCCCGTCCAAAAGCTCCGCCCTTTTTCCGTCGCCAAGGGTGTAGATGTCCTCTATGGTATACTGTTTAGACGCTTCCTTTTCCTGTGCCAGGGCCATGGCGCGCCTCCTTTCCCTGTAAAATGCATGATAGGTAATTGCGAAACGCCCAATTTCAATAACCAGAGTTTGGGCAAAATAGACAAATAAGGAGCGAATTCAAAACGGTTTTGAGCTCCGTTTTGTTTATTTTGACCAGACTCGTGATAATTGAAAAGAGTTACGCAATCGCCTATAAAATGCATAAGGACTTAAGTTCTGATTCCTACTATACCACAAACTCCCGCAAAAGAACATCGGAAATATTATTTCTAAAGAATCTGCACCCGGTACTTCTCCAGCCAGTAATTCACCTGCAGCATATAAGCCAGCATCTGGGGTCCGGCCATCAGCTGGCCGTACCAGGGCTTTCCATAATCGGAGGGGCTATCAAGAAATGTGCGCACTTTTTTGGCGTCCAGTAAGACGCGGATGGGCGCCGACGGCTGGGACAGGGTTTCTTTTAGCTGGTCGCCCAGCATTTTTTCGTAGGAGGGGTCGTAGGTCTTCGGGTAGGGGCTTTTCTTTCTCCAGAGCACATCGCTGGGCAGAAGCCGCTCGCCCGCCCGGCGCAGAAGGCCTTTGACCACGCCGTCAGGGCATTTCATTTCCCAGGGCACGTTGAAGACGTACTCCACGATACGGTGGTCGGCCAGGGGCACCCTAGCTTCCAGGCCGTTGTACATGCTGGTACGGTCCATCCGGTCCAGAAGGGTCGCCATAAACCAGCGCAGGTTCAGATAGGCGATCTCCCTGCGTCTTTTCTCCTGAGGCGTATCTTCCACAAGAAGGGGCGTTTCGCTTATGGTCTTTTCGTAAGCGGCGCGGGCGTATTCCTCCATGGGAAGGCTCTGGATCAAATCCGCCGTCAAAAGAGCCTGCCGGGGTTTCTGGCTCATGGACCAGGGGAATGCATGGGTCGCAAAGGCTTTGGGATCGTGGAACCAGGGATAGCCTCCGAAAATCTCATCAGCGCACTCGCCGGTCAGCGTCACCTTGTTGTAAGCTTTTACCTTGGAGCAAAAGTAAAGCATCGAGGACTCTACGTCCGCCATACAGGGCAGATCCCGGGCGTCCACCGCCCGGTACAGACAGCCCAGCTGGTTCTCATTGCTGCATTCCAGGAAACGGTGGCTGGTTTTCGCGTAAGCGATCATTTTTTCCACATAGGGCCGATCCTGGCTGGGCTGGAAGGAATTGGCCCGGAAATATTTGTCGTTATCCACGAAATCAAAGGAAAAAGTGTTTAAGGCTTTCCCCTGCTTTTTCAGCTCCTTCGCGCAGATGGCCGTCACCAGGCTGCTGTCCACGCCGCCGGAGAGAAAGGCGCTGATGGGAATGTCGGAGAGCATCTGCATTTTCACCGCATCCTCCACCAGCCAGGCGGTTTTCTCCACGGTTTCCTCCATGGAATCCTCGTGGGGCCGGCTCTCAAGCCGCCAGTAAGCTTCCTGGCGGCAGCCGTTTTTCCCGCAGATGAGGCAGTGGCCGGGAAGCGCTTCCTGGATGTCTTTGAAAACGCCCTTCCCGTAAGATTTGGCCGGGCCCAGAGCGAAGATTTCACACAGGCCGTCCTGATCCAGCATCGGCCGCACGCCCGGATAGGCCAGCAGGCCCTTGATTTCCGAGGCGAAAACCAGCGTCCCATCGATCACCGTATAAAACAGCGGCTTTACGCCCAGCCGATCCCGAAACAGATAGAGCTCCCCTGCGGCGGAATCCCACAGGGCAATGGCGAAAATCCCGTTGAGCTTTTTGACAAAGTCCCTGCCGTGGCGCATATATCCCAGCAGGATAACTTCCGTGTCGCTGGATGTCTTGAACGCTGCCCCTTCTTTTTGAAGCTGTCTCCTTAGTTCCTTCATATTATAAATCTCGCCATTGAAGCTGACGGCGCACGTCCGGCCCTGGGCTTTTCGCGCCATGGGCTGCTGGCCGGTCACTAAATCAATGATTTCCAAGCGCACGTGCCCCAGGCCGCAGGAGCCCTCCAGGAAAGTCCCTTCGTCGTCCGGCCCCCTTCTCTTCTGCGCCTGGTTCATGCCGTCCAAAACGCGCCGCCATTTGGGCGCCTGCGCTCCATAATCTGTCTGCGAGTTATAAAAACCGGAAATTCCGCACATTTTTTCTTCTCCTTTTCATGCAATGTCTTAAGTTCTATCCGATAATGGGCTGGTACTGCCTGCCCTCCAGCGCCGCCTCCAGGGCCGGAATCAGAAGTTCCGTGTGGGCGATCATGGAGTTGGGCTTTTTCTCGGGATTATCCTGGCCAAAGGGAATGAAATAAATGTTCTTGGCATTTAAAAGCAGGCCGATGTTTTTCATGTTCATGCCCAGAGCGTCGTTGGTGGAAATGGAAATCAACAGCGGCTTATTATTGCGAAGATGCGCCTTGGCCGCCATCAGCGCCGGCGTGTCGGTGATGCCGTTGGCCAGCTTGGCGATGGTATTGCCCGTGCAGGGGAACAGCACCAGAATATCCAGAAGACTTCCCGGACCGATGGGCTCCGCCTCGGGTATAGTCAGCATGGGCTTTTGGCCGGTCATCTCCTGCGCTTTTTCAACAAAGTCTTTTGCTTTTCCAAAACGGCTGTCCAGCGTCTGGGAAGCGTCCGAAAAAATCGTCTGCACGACGGCCCCTTCTGCCACCAGCTTTTCCAGCTCCTTAAACGCTTTCTCATAGGTGCAAAAAGAACCTGTAAACGCTATGCCTATATGTTTTCCCTTTAACGTCATTTTCCATCACTCCTTCAAAAATCTCTCAATAACTTTTTTCATGGCCTCCGCCGACGAAGCGGGCGCATACTTTCCGGGAAGGCCCGGGCACAGAACCGCACAAAGCCCCCGTTTTTCGGCCGCTTCATAATCCACGCCGCCGGGCGCGGAGGCGATATCCACAATGACCGCGGACGGTTTTATTTTCTCAAGAATCTCCTGGCCCATCACCGGGGCCGGAACGGTATTGAACACAAAGTCAAATTTGCCGGCGAAAGAGGCGAACTGCTTCAGGCTCCCGGCCTCATCGGCCACAAGCGCCGCCCTTGCGCGTTCTTCCAGCGGATTTGCAGCGGCGTAAACATGGCAATTCATCCCTTTTAAATAGGAAGTAATTGTGCTTCCGCACTTGCCGTAACCCAGGACCGCGCAGAAACTGTGGCGCAGATTGAACGGACTCCTCTTGATGGCCTCGCAAATGGCGCCTTCCGCCGTGGCCATAGTGTTGAAAACAGAAAGCTGCGGATCTTTCATCAAGTCAAAGACCCGCACCCCTTTTTGAACGGCTTTACGCCGAAAATCTTCCGATATGCATCCGGCGGCCAGCGTCTGGCCATCATGCATGTGAAACAAAATCTGATCTATGGGCAAAGCCTGCGCCTGCGCAGACTGATTCAAAACATCCCCGTTCTTACTGAAAGGAATCGGACCGACCACGCAGGGGGCCGCGCCGCATAACTCCGAAAGGGAATCCGCCGCCCGCCCCTCTTTCGGTTTTTCACAGAGGGCAAAATGGCAGACGCGGCCGCCGCCACGGGCAAACATTTCCGTCAGATACGTCTGGCGCAAGTCACCGCCGATAACTGCATAATCATAACTATAATCTGGGGATTTCATTTTCAAAACTCCTAAAAGGAAAGTTTATTTATCATATGCAGAACCCGGAAAGCATGTGCCGCCCTTGCATAAAAATTCATTTTCTATTATAATGAAAATGCAACAAGGCAAGAAAAGCGAAGGAGCGTACCCCAAAAATGACCCCATTTTCAGATTTGCTTTCCGCACACGTGAAGGCAAAAAATATTAAAACCTTTTCCCTTGCGCAGTACTGCGGCATGGATCGATCCAATATGTACAAAATCCTCAACGGAAAACGCAACCCGTCTTCCGTCCAAATGGTCCAGAGCATCGCCGATTTCTTAAGGCTCACACCCCTGGAACGATACGACCTGCTGGAGGCTTACCAGGTCACGATCACCGGATACGATGTCTACTATCGAAGAAAGCACGTGCAGGAGTTCATCGCGTATTTCTCCCACAGGCCGGAGCATCTGGAGGATCTGCCGCCCTATGATATGAATGTTAACGTTAACTATCCCGGCCAGACCAATGGACTCCTCATATCCGGAAAATCCAAGCAAAAACACGTGATCTATCATATTCTCGCCGCAGAAACCAGAAATGATAACGGCCATATCCGGCTCTTTTTCCAACCGGACACAGAAAACTTTATGGATCTGCTGGCCTATATCGGGAAAACGCGGGAATCCCTGCAGATTGAACATATATTCTGCATGACCAACAGCGACAAAATTCTTCCGGATAAATATGATTATAACTTAACCTGCCTGCAGAAAATTATTCCCATGTACTACAACTGTGTATGCAGCTACACGCCTTATTGCTATTATGACAATGTGCTGTCCCACGACAATATTTTTAACCTGTTTTCTTCCATGGTTCTCACATCCAAGTACGCGTTTGTCTTCTCCCCGCAGCTGCAGAATGGTTTTTTATTCAGCCAGCCGGATATTCTTTTGAAGCTGCAGGATATCTTTGAAGAGCTGAAATCACGCGCTTCTCTAGTGGTGCGCAAACAGGAATCCTTTTTTGCGCAGTTTGAATTTTTCAGCAACATGGAGATTTTCGGCGATATGGATACAGACAAGCTGCTGGGCTATTCCTTTCAGCGGGAACCCTGCCTGATTCCGCTGATGCCCTTGTCCTTCCCCGAAAAATACCTGATCGAAACCACCGCAAGGCAGGAGCATTTCCTGGCCAGGGTGAAGCAGTATATCAGCAAACACGCGGCCGCCAGCCAATCCCGGACGATCCAGTTTATTTTCACCGAAAGCGGCGTGCGGTATTTTCTCGAAAACGGGCGCATATCCGAGCTCCCGCCTTCCATCTACCGCCCCCTGGATTACAGCGACCGGACGCTTATGGTTCAGAACCTAATCCACGCCTGCCACACCCAGGGATACCGAATCTTAAAGCCCCAGTCGCCCATCGCCGCCAGTGCGCTGAATGTTTATGTGACTCCCCGCCGGGGCTATCTGATGTTCATCGCCGCCGACGGAAAACCAGTCTGCCTGGATTTAAACGAACCCGGTCTTTTGCACGCCTTCCACGATTATCTGGATTCCCTGGCGGACAATATGTTTTATACCAAAGAGGAGGCGGAAGGGATTTTAACAAAAATGCTGGAAGAATAAAAAGAATAAAGACGAGACTGTCCAAATCCAGGATTCAGGCAGTCCCGTCTTTTTTCTTGTCGAAAGCAGAAATTACAACATGTGGCAAGCTTTATAGACAATATATTTTCATAAGATAAAAATTTTTTTGATCATGCGTCCTAAATCTTCGCCTTTTGCCTTTTTTATCATATTTTTCAGAGACACATTTTGTGACACAAAGCGGCGGGCGCAGGGAATTATGCCCTCTGTAAGACGCTATATGCCCTCTCTTTGTATAAATATGACGAAAAAGTGAATTTTAAGATGCTTTTCCAGAAATAGTTCCCTGTGTTACAATTTAAGAAAATTCGTAACTGTTCAGCGCCTTCACAGTTACGAGCAAAAATCCATTGGAAATCGCCTTCGGCAATGGGATTTTTGCCGTATATCTCGGGATTTTGCCACATTTTGTGGCAAAACGCCTCGTAGGACAACACCTACTGAATAGTTACGAAAATTCAAAGAGAGAAAATTTTGAGGAAACTATGCATGAATACATATAAGGCGCAAATCCACGCGTGCATTGAAAAATGCCTGAAAATGGCCAAGCAAAAGGCGCGGCAGAGTTCCGTCTGGTTTGAAAATTATCAAAAACGTCACCACATAGATTCCCTGCAGGAACTGGATCAGGAAATCTTTTTTCGTATGTACGCCAAAAAACCCCGCCCCCATGAGCTGCAAAAAGTCCGCTTCTGGCGGCTAAAGCAGCACACGCCACGGAACCGGGAGGAAAGCATCCGCCTAGGCCAGGCCCTGGAATTATCTGATCATGAGATGGATCGTTTTCTGACAGAAGATCTGCACAGCCAGCGCCTGTCTCCGGTCAATGACAAGAAGGATGCCATGGAATACCTGTTCCAACAATACCTTTGCCGGATTCCCCGCGACCGGCTGGAAAAACTCCATATCCGCCCCGGCACGCAGCGCCGGCACCTGCGGCATATCTTTTTTTCTGACGCGCTGGACTGCCTGGACATAGAAGAGTCCATCCGGGAACACTGCTACAAGGAACATCTGTACAGCCGGAACTTCGCCAGCGAATTTAAGAAATACCTGATGCCCGATACCGTGATTTCCAGGGAAAACTTATTGCGGCTGCTGATTCTTGTGCTTTTGCCGGATTTGGACAGGGACACTTTAAATCAATGGATGGTTCGATTCGGATACGCCCCCCTGCTGCTGGGACAGGATTCCTTTTCCTGCGTGGACTACGCCATCAGCGAAGCGCTGGACCTTTTCCAGCAGGCGCCCCACAGGGGAATGATTGCAGATAAAGAATGTATGCAGGGAATTCTGCGCCAGTACGACCACACGGTGAAAAAGCGTCTGCGGGCCGAACAGGACGCAGGCAACGCGGCCGGCGAGCAGTTGCTGAAAAAGCTGAGGTTTATGAAGTTCCGCTCCATCGGCAACGATATCACCGAGTAAAAAATATGGGCAGAAAAATTTATCAGGAACGAATCGAAAAGTGGCTTGCCCTTCGGGATTCGGGCAAAAGCATCCGGGAAGCCTTTGAATCCCTGGGCGGCCCCGCCTGCGTCCACTGGCTGATTTTGCCCGGAGAGGAAAAAAACATGGACGTTTCCGAAAGCGCCGCCGATCAGTGGAACGAGCTTCTCTTTCTGGTTTTCGCCCGCACGCCCCGATACCGGCAGGAAGACGAAGCGCTCTGGCGGCGGCTTTTGTCCCTGGCCGGACATTTTCAAAAGGAAAAAAATCCTCTGAAAGAGAGCTACCGCCTTCTAAGCCGGGCCGTCCCCACCACTGGTCTGGATTTCATCGGGCGAAAGCGGGAACTCTCCCAGATCCGCGCCATGCTGCTGTCCCAGGGCTATGCATTCCTGTACGGGATAGGCGGCATCGGAAAAAGCGCCGCAGCCCAGGCCTATGCCCTTACATACGCCGCTCAATACGAAACCGTTGTCTACGCCCCCTGTGAAAATAACCTGCGGAGGCTTTTTTCAGACGACGAGCGCATTCCCGTGGAAAACATGGCCTACATCCCTTCCGGGAAACGGGGCGAGCTGGGCTGGTACGCCCGGCGCAAACTGAAAATACTGGAGCAGATCACCGACGCGCGCACCCTTCTCATCATCGACAACCTGGATGTGGTAGAGGATGATTTTATCGAACTTGTGCTGGCGCTGCCCTGCCACCTTCTGTTCACCACCCGGACGGACCCCGCCATTTTCGGACACACGGGAATCCAAATCTCGGCGCTGGAAAAACAGGCCGACCTGCTGCGCCTTTTTGCCCTGCACTATGGCCCCATACCAAAAGAAGATGAGGAGGATGTAAAAAAACTCATAGATCGGTTTCACGGCCATACGCTGCACATCCAGCTTGCGGCAAGACGCTGCGCCCTGGAAAGGATAAGGCCAAAAGAAGCCGCCGTCTTCTCCCAATCTGTTTTCGACCTGCCAAAGCTTCCGCAAAAGGAACGACAGGCGCTGAAAAACGCGGCGCTGCTGCCGACGGCAGGGATGAAGCTGGACTGGTTTCTGCGGCTTTCCGGAAACATTGCCGCCTCCCACATAGAGATGCTGCGAAAACGCGGGCTGATGGAATACCATGCGAACCAGGAACAGATCGCCCTGCACCCGCTGATCCGCCGGGAAGTCCTGGAAACATTAAACCCCGGCTGGGCCGGCGTCCATGCATTCACATCCCGTTTTGCAGAGGAACTTTCTGGATTCTGGAATATGCCTATAAAACAGAAAACCGGCTTCAGCTCCTATATCCTGCAGATTCTGGACACGCTGCCCCTGACCGACGTCCGGAACATGGACACGGTATTTACGCTGGCGGATCTTCTATGGCAGCTGGGCCAGTGGGATTATGCCCTGAACTACACCCAAAAGCTTTATTATTTCTGCAAAGACGCTTTTGGCTGCCCCCATCCCCACACCGCCCGGGCCGCCCACCTGGCCGCGTCGGTCTACCACAACCAGCGCGAAAGCCAAAAGGCCTCCCCCTGGTTTGAGAAAGCCTGGCTGGCTTACCGGGACTGGCCCCGCAAGGAACTGGCTTTGGAAGCGCTGTACCAGATGAAGCGCAACCGGTATTTCGCCGTAAAGGGGGACTTCGCCCAGGCGGAAGAATGCCTGCTGCGGGCGGAAAAACTATATCTTTCAGGCATCACTTCCAAGGCAAAATTAAAAAGCCTGGGCGGCTTTTTGACCAACGCCTACATTGAACACACCCGCCTGTGCATGCGGCAGGAAAAATATACAAAAGCCCTTCTCTGGTGCGAAAAAGCGCAGAAACTATCCCAGCTTCTGAGCGGAGGCGGAACCACCCGGGCATTCATTTACCACGACGCCGCCATCCTGTGGAAACATTTAAACGACGCTAAAAAAGCCCGCGCCTACATCGAAAAGGCAAAAAAGCTGGCGGAACAGTTCCTGGTGGAAGGGAGCCTGGAACGCACGGAGATTGAAAAAGAATGGAAAAAACAAAAGATGTCCTAATCTTCGATGAAACGAACCAAAACCGCACGATTCTAAGATTCGCCTTTCCGGCCGCCGCGTCCGGCCTGTTCCAGCAGGCATACGGCCTGCTCCACGCCGCCATCTTAAGCCGCGCTTTAAGCCTGTCGGCCATCGCCGTGCTGGGCGCCTGCGGCGCGTTTATCGCTATGCAGAGCTATATCGCCAACGGAATGACGACCGGATTTGGCATTTATCTAAGCCGCCGCTTCGGCGAGGGAGACGAAGAGCTGTACCGGGAAAGCTTCACCGCCGCCTTTTCCCTAAACGGCGCGCTGACCCTTCTGTCCGCGCTCCTGGCCATGGCCGCAGAGCCCCTGATGAGCCTGACCCATATTTCCCCCCAATTGTGGGCGGACTGCCGCGTCTATCTGCAGGCGCTCCTTTGGGGAACCGGATTTCTGGGATTCAAAAATCTGACCGTCAGCATTCTGCAGGGAACAGGAAACTCGAAAATCCCGGGGATCGCCTCCGCCGCCGGCGTAATCATCCAGACCATACTGCTACTCCTTTTTGTAAAAGCCTTCCGTCTGGGAATCGCCGGCCCGCCTTTATCGACGCTTTTTTGCAACCTCCTTTTAGGCGCAGCGCTGCTGGCCTACGCCCGCAAAAAGCATCCCGGAAAAATAGCCCTCTGCCCGCTGACGCACATTACGCCGAAAATCTGGAAAGAAATGCTGGCCAACGGATTTTCCAAATCCGGCATGATGATACTGGTGGGCGTGGGAGGATTCGTCATGCAGAGGGCGAAAAACGCCCTGGCCCCGTCCATGCTGGCGGGATACTCCCTGGCGGATACCCTCAGCAACTTCTACCTGGTTCCCCTATCCGCCTTGGCCCAGACCGCCAGCGTAGCCGCCGGTCAGAACATGGGCCGGAAAAAATACGAAAACATCCGCCGCTACAACCGAAAAATCCTGCTCGGCCACACGGCCGCCTCCGGAATCATCCTGGCCATAAGCCTTCTGACCGGGCCGGCCGCCCTGCGCCTTCTCGCCGGCCCCGGCGCGAACACTGCCGTCATCCAGGCGGGCGCCCGGTGGCTTCTTATCTGCATACCGGCCTTCTTCGGCCTGGGCGCCGCCATGATCTGCCGAAACTCCCTCCAGGCCATGGGCAGCTACGACAAACTGATGTATCTGGGGCTTCTGGAAATGGGCGTCACCATCGCCTTCGCCCTGCTTGCGCTGCCCCGCTTCGGGTACGACGCGCTGTGCGCCTCCATTGCCGTGAAATGGACGGCTTTGGGCGCAGCGGCGGGATATTGGTATTGGAAGAAGCTTCAAAGGCTGACATACCATAAACAATCTGAAAACATGAATTTATAGCTGCTTTGCAAAAAAAGTTCGCCATAATAAAATTAAGGAAATATAATTTGAAAGGAGAACTTTATGAAAGAAAAAGCAACTCAAAAAGTCCTGTTTTTGATACTGCTGGCAGTTCTGAGCATCGGACTGTGCGGGAGGGCAGACGCGCAGGCGCTGCCGGAGTCCAACGCGGCATTGGATGCATCCGACGCGCCACAAGCGCAGGCGGCCGACGGACTTCAATATACGACAAACGGTTCCGAAGCGACCATCACCGGCTGCTCAAATAACAACGTTACCTCCGTAAATATACCGGAATATATTGACGGATACAAAGTAACCAGAATCGGAGAAGGCGCGTTTGGGGGCTACAGCTCCCTCTCCAGCGTAACATTCCCGGACTCTGTAATAGAAATCGGGGACCTTGCATTCTACCGCTGCCTGGCATTGACGGCGGTTACCCTGCCGAAAAATCTGGAGATTCTGGGAAAGCAAGCTTTTCAAATTACAAGGATCACCAGCATAACAATTCCCAAATCCCTGAAAACTGCGGGCGAGAGTTATGGGAAGGGTCCATTTGATGGACCGATCCGAAGTGTTACATTTGAAGAAGGCATGACCAGAATACCGGACTACCTGATGAGCATTGCTGGCAGCGGACTGGATGAAAGCGGAGAATATTCGATCGTTCTGCCAAGCACGCTGAAGGAAATTGGAAAATACGCATTCAGCGGATGGTCGATCAAAAGCCTGACCTTCCCGGAAAGCCTGGAAACAGTGGGAGAACGCGCATTCCAAAATTGTGGGGTCTTAAAAGCAATCACATTTCAGGGCAGCAGCCGGACGCCGGTAAGAATAGGAAAAGAGGCATTTTTTAAATGCGCCTCCCTGACTCAGGTGGATCTGTCCGGAGTCGCCGAGATTGAAGCAGGTGCGTTTGAAAGGTGCGAAACTCTGGCCGAGGTAACCCTGCCGGACAGCCTGACAGGTCTTGGCCATTACGTTTTCGGCGATACAGCGGTCAAAAAGCTCACTGTTCCAAGCGCTCTTACAAAGGTAATCAGGGAGGACAATTACAGCCATGGATACTTGCTTTCGCAGTCGCTGGAAGAAGTTACATTTGCAGAGGGGACAAAAAAAATACTGCCCTATATTCTGTATGGATGCAAATCATTAAAGAGCGTTAGGCTCCCGGATTCCGTCACAGAGATTGGAGAATATGCATTTGTGGACTGCACAAACGCAGGAATCCATATGCCAGCCTCACTGCAAAAGATTGGCTCCCGGGCTTTTTCGGGATGTGCAGGTCTGACACATGTATCTTTCTCCAAAAATCTTGAGGAAATAGAGCAAAATGCATTTGAGAACTGCACCGGCCTGGAAACGGTTTTATTTTCAGAGAAAAAAAATGCAAATGTGGATGTATCGTTCAGAGCTTTTGAGAACTGCACCGGCCTGAAGGCGGCGGATTTATCTGGTGTAAAATATCTCCGGACCGACGCGTTTAAAGGGTGCAGCAGCCTGGAAGAGATTAATCTGCCGGACGCAGAACAAATTGCCGGCGGCGTTTTCCAAAACTGCAGCAGCCTGAAAAACATAGATTTACCAAAGTTCATTTATTTTGAAAGCAACGCTCCAAAAGCCTTTTCGGGCTGCACGAGCCTCAAAAAAATCCGCTTTGGCGACACGCCTCACAACTCCATGGCGCCGGACACATTTGAGGGAGTGACTGCCGATGTATACTATTATACAGGCGACAGTTACGCAAACAAGCGTTGGCCCAGCATGGCCGGAAAAAATTACGGAGGGCGGCTTACCTGGCATGAACTGAAAAAACCACAGCCTCCCACATGCGCCGCCGTGTCCGCCAGCGTCAAAAGCGGCTCCACCGTCAAAAAGGGAACGAAAGTCACTCTTTCCACAACCACCAAGGGCGCGGACATTTACTACACCCTGGACGGCTCTGACCCCAGTAAGACGAACAACAAGTCCAGGAAAAAATACGCCGGACCGCTGACCATTACAAAAAAAGTCACAATAAAAGCCTGCGCGGTGAAAACGAACCTGAATAACAGCGCTGT
This sequence comes from uncultured Lachnospiraceae bacterium, assembly GCA_964407765.1. Classification (GTDB taxonomy): domain Bacteria; phylum Bacillota; class Clostridia; order Lachnospirales; family Lachnospiraceae; genus MGBC164599. The sequence goes on along the minus strand of CAYOWU010000004.1, from coordinate 45,431 downwards.
GGCCGCATTTTCTTACAGCATTCAAGGCGCAGCTTCGGTGCCGCAAAAGAACCTGGAAAAAGGAAACGCATTCACCCTTTCCGGCAGCGGCCTGAAGCTCACCGTGACCAAAGCCGCCAAGGGGAAAACGCCGGGACAGGCGCAGGTAACGGGATTGAACAAAAATAAGACGAGCGTCACAATCCCCGCCAAAGTCACCGCCCCCGCCACAGGCGAAACATTCCAGGTGACCGCCATCGGCGCCCAGGCGTTTTACGGCTGCAAGAAACTGAAGTCCGTCACGCTGGGAACCGAGGTAAAAACCATCGGCAGCCGGGCGTTCTACAAATGCGGCAAGCTCACCAGAATCACCGTGAAATCCACAAAGCTGAACAAAGTAGGCAGCCAGGCAATCACGGGCATCCACAAAAAAGCCCAGATTAAAGTCCCGGCCAGAAAGCTGAAAGTCTATAAAAAGATATTCACCAAAAAAACAGGTAAAGCAGCGACCATGAAAATTGTAAAATAAGCACAGATCGGGGGAAACGGACATCTGACCGTTTCCCCATTTAAATTCGGAAATTGTGTTTCAAACAATTTAAAAACATGAATTTATAGCTGCTTTGCAAAAAAAGTTCGCCATAGTAAAATGAAGACATCAAAACCATTTATAGGCAATTGCAAAGCTAAATTTTAATCCGCTCCTTATTTGTCTATTTTCACCCGGATTCCGGCTGACGTAAGGGGCGTTTTTCAATTGCCGAAAATGCATCTAAAAGGAAAGGAGCATTCAAATGCAAAGAAAAAGAAACTTTAAAAGGTTCTTCTCTATGCTTCTGGCCATTACCCTGGCCGTCTCTCTGCTGCCGGAAATCACTCTGGCCAGCTATGGGACAGAAGAACCCGAAATCAACCAGCCAGTCACCGTCACCCCAGAGGCCGGCGGCCAAAATCAGGAAATTCTTCCTGCAGACGGCGAAAACGACGCTCTCCCTCCAGAAACGGCCGAAGACAGCCAGCCGGAAGCGGTCATTTCAGAAGATACGGCAGACGCATCCCCGACGCCAGCGGAAACTAAAAAGAAGCGGCAAGCCCCGGCCCAGACCCCTCAAAATGGGGCTCAAAACGAGGAGATCCTTCCGGATGAGCCACAGGCGAAGGCGCAGACCGGGATCGAAACCGGCCAGTGCGGCCCAAACGCCACATGGGAACTGAACCTGGACACCGGCGATCTGAAGATCAGCGGCACGGGGAAAATTGACGCTTTAGATTATCCAGATTTACAAAAGTATTATAATGGATACGTAAAAACCCTTGAGATCAAGCCTGGAATAACGGAAATAGGCTATATCGCCTTTAAAGAATTTAAAAATATGACCCAGGCGATTCTCCCGGATACTGTGACAAAAATAGGCAGTGACGCCTTTTACAAATGTGACAGTCTGCAGAAAATAAATATTCCGGATAGCGTAGAAGGACTTAACTCTAATTCACTGTCATCCAAAGAATTAAAAACAGCCGGCCCCATCGGCGGCGGGTATAATATTGAATTTGGATGGACGGACTCCATACCTAAATATGCTTTCTATGGCGCTTCTTACCTGGAAGAAGTGACGCTCCCAGAAAGCATTTCCAGAATTGAATTTTGTGCTTTTTCGTACACAGATGCATTGAAAAAAATAAACTTTCCGGAAAGCCTCACCCACATTGGAGACTTTGCCTTTGGTTGCTGCGGATTGACAAGAATAACAATCCCGGCAAATGTTACATCAATAGACAGAAGTGCATTCTCGGGGATCGACACACTCAAGACAGCCGGCCCCATTGGCGGCGGATATGACTTTGAATTCGGATGGACAGACGCTATTCCAGACAATACATTCAGTGACTGCACGGCGCTGACAAAGGTCACACTCCCGGATGGCGTCACGCGTATTGGCAGCCAGGCTTTCTATCTCTCCGGCCTGAAGGAGATATCATTTCCGAAAAACCTTACCCATATCGGTGAGTCCGCTTTCCGATGCACTCCCTTGGAAGAGGCCATACTTCCTGACAGCATAACAGAAGTAGGCGATTATGCTTTTTATGATGTTCCGTCTCGTTATGACACCGACGGGGGAGATGTGGATCCCATCGGAAATCTGAAAAAACTGCGCGTCCCGGCATCTTTGACAACGATCGGTTACTACGCTTTCAGCAACGCCGGTCTGAAAACAGCCGGCCCCATCGGTGGCGGGTACGATTTTGAATTTGGATGGACAGATTCTTTCCCTGGTGAAATTTTTAATTACTGTGGAGCTCTGACAGAAATAACACTCCCGGTAAATATCACATCCATAGACGACAGCGCTTTTTCTGGCTGTACAAGTTTGACAAAAGTTACTATCCCAAAAGGCGTCACATCCATAGGCAACTATGCTTTTCAGGATTGTGAAGGACTGACAGAAATAACTATTCCAGAAAGCGTCACATCCATAGGCGACAGCGCTTTTAATGGCTGTAAAGGACTGACAAAAATAAATATCCCAAAAAGCGTCACATCCATAGGCAACTATGCTTTTGGTAACTGTGAAGGACTGACTGAAGTAACTATCCCGGATAATATCACATCCATAAGCGACGGCGCTTTTGCTTACTGTACAGCGCTGACAAAAATAAGTATACCAGATAATGTTTCATCCATAGGCATGAGCGCTTTTTGTGGCTGTACAGGGCTGACTGAAGTAACTATCCCGGATAATGTTTCATCTATAGGCGACGGCGCTTTTGCTTACTGCGAAAGATTGACAAAAATAAATATCCCAGATAATGTCACATTGATAGGCAACGCTACTTTTTGTTACTGCAAAGGGCTGACAGAAATAAAAATCCCGGTAAATGTCACATCCATAAACTTCTGCGCTTTTTTTAGATGTGAAGGGCTGAAAAAAATAATTATACCAGATAATGTCACTCATATTGACAACTGGGCTTTTAGAGATTCCGGCCTGACGGATGTGACATTTTCGGAAGGTCTTACCCATATCGGTGAATGCGCTTTCCGAGGCGCTTTCCTGACAGAGGCCATACTTCCTGACAGCATAAAAGAAATAGGCGATTACGCTTTTTGCGGATCGGATCCTCCTTTCGGTCCTCCTTTTAGCTTATCAGATACAGAAAGCGGCAATGCGGAGAATACAGACAGCACGGGAAAACTGAAAAAAGTGCGCATTCCATCAACTTTAACAAAAATCGGCATTAATGTTTTCGCTGATAACAATGACCTGAAGACAGCCGGCCCCATCGGCGGCGGATACGATTTTGAATTTGGATGGACAGATTCTTTGCCTGACAATGCATTCAACGGATTAAACAGCCTGTCCGAGATCCATCTTACCGAACAAATGATGGAAATGACAAGCCTGGGAAACGGCGTTTTCCAAAATTGCAGCAGCCTTACAAAACTTGCCATTCCTCCGAACATATCCAGCATTGGGGATAACGCTTTTAACGGATGCTCCGGCCTGAAGACACTGATTATTCCGCGAACAGTCAACGCCATCGGCAGAGAAGCTTTTTCTAACCACTCCGAATCATTCAAGCTGAAAGCGGCCACTGGCTCTTACGGAGAAACTTATGCCCGGGAAAACAACATCCCCTGCATCACCGCCACAACCCTGACGCTGGCCATCACCGACCAGAAAGGCGCGTCCCTGCCCGGAAGCTTCAAAATTATATGGCAGGATTTTGCAGGGGAAGCTTTGGGGGAAGGCTCCCCCATCACTGTGCCGGGAGATTTAACCGAAGTTACTTACCGCATTGAGCTGGACGAGGCACAGGCAAACGCCTATCTGCCGCCAAAGGAACAAACCGTTCCGCTGTACAATGTGGCCGAAGAGCGTCTGGAACTCACCTGCGCCCTGGAGGAAATCGGCCAGGTTGCGATTGCCGGCAAAGTCGCTGGCGAAGACGGCCAGGGCCTGCCGGGCGCAGCTATTACATTGACTCAGACCGTGGGCGGCAAAAAGAAAACCATCGACCTGACCGCCGATGCGAATGGCCGGTACAGCGCGTCCATCCAAAACCTTCCCACCACAGGGGAGATCCAGGCGGACGGCTACTACAAACGGCGCATAACGGTTATTGCCGACAGGGCCGCGGGCGACATTGACCTGGGAACGGAGACACTCTTAAAGCTCCCGAAACAGAAAATCCGCCTAAACCTTCGGCTGACAAGCGCCGCCGCTTCGGGCGAGGCTTCAACCACGACAGCGCTGACCAACGCCAACGGGCTGACTTTCGCTTTGCGCAACAAAACCCAGGATAAGGAAATTACCGGATTTTCTGTGCAGTATCCTTATCTCGTGCTGGAAGAAGGCGCCGCCAGCCCCGCGGATGTCATCGCCGTCACTGCCACGGACAAAAATGACTTTATGACGGCCGATCCCGCAGAAGCGAAACTGGACGGCCAGGGCTTTGGCAGCGTGACCATTGATTTTTTGCAAAACGGCTTTTTTACGGCAGGTCTGCTGGGCGACGCAAACGAAACCGCCGTCCTTGTCTTTGACCAGGCAGGCGTTCTGCTGGAAAAAGAAATCACAGCAACGCAGGCGTTCACTTCCGCTCCGCTGCCCCAGGGAAACTACCAGGCGGCGTTTATGGAAAATACGGCCCTTTTGCCGGGGATTTCCCAAATCTCCGATTTACAGCAATCCGGCCTGAAGGAAAGCGACTATGTGACCAAAAACATTTCCATTTCAAACGGAAAAATCACAGACCTGGGGAACATCCGCCTTCCGGCGCTGGACGAGGAGCAGCGGTACTGTCTGGACAAAACCCAGACCTTCCTGACCGCCAGCCAGTCCACCGCCGTCGCCGGCCAATGGGTCATGCTCACCGCCAAATACCAGGTAAAGCCCGGCTACGCGGCATCCGACTGCCAGGTGAAGCTGAAACTGCCCCAGGACACGGAGCTCCGGTCCGGCAGCGTAACCGTAGGCGGAAAACCAGCCGCCTCCTACAGCTACGATGAGCAGAACAACACCCTAACCGTGCCCACAGGCAGTGGAAACGGAAACGTCAAATGCTATATAACACCTTTAAAAGGCGGCGCAAAAGACATTTCCGCCAATCTTCGCTTTTTTGCAAACGGAAGCCCCATGGAACAGCCCGTCGGCACGGCGCATTTTACCGCTGAGAGCGCGACCATCCATGTGCCGGAGCGCAAAGCGGACGAAAAAAACATCACCGTCACCGGAAAAGCCGTGCCCAAAAGCACAATCCGCGTCTTTGACAATGGCCAGCCGGTGAAAGGAACCGCCCAGGCAAACGCCGTGGGGAGCTGGTCGCTGAATTTTGACCTGCTCCATCCCTATTCCTACAGCTACCACGACATTTACGCGGAGGTGAAATATCCGGGCTCCAATGGAAAGACGCTGACCACCGACACAGCCACCCTGCTGTACGATACGTCCGTTATCGAAGTTTCCAAAGTCACCATGTACAACCGGGGCGACCGGGGACAGAACGAAACGGTGTTTGATTTCCTGCATCCGGGAAAACCGGGCTCCTACCGGATGTGGCCGGGCCGTTATACCAGCTTTACTTTCGTCATAGACTTTACCGGGAACGCATCGCTGGCGGAGGATGTAACGCTCTGTGTATACATGAAATCCGGAAACGCCCGCCGCTTAAACGCCGCTTATGATTCGGTGAAAAAAGCCTGGGTGGCGTGCGGCGAATTTTCTGTTTTCAATGACGCGCCGGTGAACGTGGGCGTAAGCTATTTCTGCGACGGATTCTCCAAATCCGAAGAATGCAGCGCCGCCTCCCATCCCGATGCGCCAGAGGAAACAGAGAAATTCCTGGAAAACCTAAAACGGCAGCTAAACGACCGGATGGAAGTGTCCGTCAACAAGGACACAGCAGATGCCGCAGAGCTGGCCTTCTCCCTGACCGATGACGACAACGCCGCCTGGGACATGGAGATTGAGAAACTAAATTACGCCGATTACGACACAGGCACACTGGAAAAAGACGGCTTCGTCCTCTGTGAGACCCAGTATCTGAAAGCGGAGGCCAACGCGCAGGGGATTGTTTACACCCTGGTAGACACAGAACAAGAATATGCCTGCGCCTTTAGGGTCCCCTTAGATCTGAAGCTGCCGTCCGACGAACAGACGAAAAAGACGGCCCGAAAAGCCGCCCCGAAAAGCGCCGCCGGCCAAAGCGGCTCCTGGATTCTCCAGACAGCCGACGCGCTCTTAAACGCGTCGCCGTCCGTGGCCGCGCGGACTGATTACCAAAACATGAGCCGCATGCTGTGCCAGAGCCAGTTCGACGTTGTATGCCGGCGGGAACAAATCAGCGGCCTGCTTTCCATGAAATGCAAAGACGGCCAGGCAATTCTGGCCCCGGAAGCCATGAAACAGGCGCAATCCATGCTGGCCAGCATATCCAACCAGCAGACGGACGAATACATGCGGCTTGAGGAGAAACTGAGCGCATACAAACAGAAGCTGGCCTTCTCCACCGCCATAAGCATGATCAGCCTGGGTCTGGGCCAGGCGTTTTCCAAAACCGGAAACGCGCTCTCAGGCATAACGCTCTCAGGCGCCGCCCAGAAGAATCTGGAAAAAATGTGCGCGGCGCTGTTCCACGCCTCCAAAAGCGCAGGCCTGCGTCCCTTCCAGCAATTCGCCGCCGCTGGCTCCGCCTGCTGGATGGACATCAAAAACGCCTACGCCGAGCTGGACAGACAATACAAAGAACTGGAAGACTATATACGCCAAAACGAACGCTGCCCGGGCGAGATTCTTTACAACTACGCCAATCACAGCCAGACATCCATCGGCGCGTCCGGAAGCTCTGGAAATACCGGAAGCTCTGGCCAGGGACAGTCGTCCTGGTCTGTCAAAAGCCCGGATATAGACAAAGTCCCCATCCTGGACCCTTCCGGCTATGTGTGTGAGGCCGTGTCCTCCAACCGGCTGGCCGATGTCACCGCCACCATCTACTATCGCAAAAACGACCAGGGCGGCGACGGCGCCAAATGGGACGCAGCCGAATACGACCAGAAAAACCCGCTGACCACTTTCGCCGACGGCTCCTACGCCTGGGATGTGCCCGAAGGGCAATGGCGGGTCAAATACGAAAAAGAAGGCTACCAGACGGCCTACTCCGACTGGATGCCCGTGCCGCCGCCCCAGACCGAAGTAAACATAGCCATGACGGCCAATGCGGCGCCCCAGATCGAGCGGGTGAACGCCTACAACGACAATGTAAAAATCACTTTCAGCCAGTACATGGACATCGAAAGCGTAAAGGCAGACAGCGTTGCCGTAACGGCAAATGGCCAAAAAATCACTGGAACCGTCGCCCCTTACGACGCGGAGCCGTCCCTGACCAAAGAAAACGGCCGCTGCGCCAAGACCTTCGTGTTTACGCCGGACAAAACCCTGTCCGGAGAAATCCGCGTCCGCGTCGCAGGAACTGCCGCCAACTATGCGGGAAAAACCATAGGGACGGCCTATGAAACTAACAAAACCATCCAGGCAGAGCCAAAATCCCTGGAAGCGGACTCCATCCAGCTGCTGACCCATACCGCCGGAAATCTGGAAGTTCAGATCGCCCCGGCAGAAGCGGCAGCCGCCGGACTGATCATAACCGCCCAGTCCTTTACGCCGGCCATTGTGACCGTACAGGAAGAACGGGTGCAGGCGGACGCAGACGGCAAAGCCGTCATCGCCTTAAACGGCCAGCTTCCAGGCGCCGGGGAAATTCTTTTGTCCCTGGAAGGCACGGACATTACGAAATCCGTAGAAATAAACGTAACCAGTCAACTGCAGGAAGCCTGCGAAAAAGTAACCGCCAGCCCCGCCTCCGGAACCGCTGTGCAAAAAGGGACGAAAGTCACCCTGTCCACAGCCACTGAAGGCGCACAGATCTACTACACCCTGGACGGAAGCTGTCCATGCGAAACAGACAGCCCTTCCCGGAAGAAATACAGCGAACCGCTGGCCATCACGCAGGACACGCAGATCATCGCCTACGCGGTGAAAGAAGGCATGGCAGACAGTCCTGCCGCCCGCTTTTCCTATACCATCGCGGGCGACGCCACAGTGGAAGAGCCTTTAAGCATCCAGGCCAATGACCAGGTGGACATCGCTCTAAACGCCGAGGCGCAGCTTACCTGCCGGATACTTCCGGCCCAGGCAGGAAGCGGACGCACAGTTACCGCAGAATCCTTGGCGCCGGACATCGTTTCCGTGCTGACGCAAAGCGTAACCGCGGCCAGTGACGGCAGTGCGGCCCTGCGGCTGAAAGGACTGAAAAAAGGAACTGCCGTAATCACCCTGACCATCGCCGGCACAGCCGTTACGAAAAAAATTACGGCTGCCGTCACAGACGCCGGACAGACCGAAACGAATATATGCGCCGCCGTGTCCGCCAACATCAAAAGCGGCTCCTCCGTCCGAAAGGGCACGAAAGTCATACTATCCACAAACACACCAGGCGCGGACATTTACTACACCCTGGACGGCTCTGACCCCTGCAGCGAAAGCAGCCAGACAAGAATGAAATACACAGATCCGCTGACGCTAACAAAGGACACAACCATACGGGCATGTGCCGCAAAAAAAGGCATGCGCCACAGCGACGCCGCCGAATTTACCTACAAAATATTAAAAGAGCCAGAGCGCATCCAGGCGCAGGATCATGCAGATCTAGAGCCGCAGACGGAAATCACTGTTTCCTGTCAGATCCTTCCGAAAGAAGCAGCCACGGGACTGACCGTCACCGCAACGTCCTCGGCGCCAGACATCGTTTCCGCGCCGACAGACGCGCTGCCCGTGGATGAAAACGGCTCCGCCGCAATAAAATTAAAAGGACTCAAAACCGGAACCGCCACAGTCACCCTGGCCATCACCGGCACGGACATTGCCAAAGAAATCACCGTTTCCGTGGCCAAACGCTCTGCGCCTCCGGCCACAAACGTATGCGCCGCCGTGTCCGCCAACATCAAAAGCGGCTCTTCCGTCAAAAAGGGCACAAAAGTTATACTTTCCACAAACACATCAGGCGCGGACATTTACTACACCCTGGACGGCTCCGACCCCCGTAAGGCAAACAACAGAGCCAGGAAAAAATACGCCAAACCGCTGACCATTGCAAAGGCCGTCAAAATCAAAGCCTGCGCGGTGAAAAAGGGCATGGCAGACAGCGCTGTAACCGTATTTTCTTACCGCATTCAGAAAGCGCCTTCGGCGCCGCAAAAGAAGCTGAAAAAAGGAAATACATTCACCCTTTCGGGCAGCGGCCTGAAGTTCACCGTGACCAAAGCCGCCAAAGGGAAAACGCCGGGACAGGCGCAGGTAAAGGGATTGAACGGGAAAAAGACGAAAGTCACAATCCCCGCCAAAGTCACCGCCCCCGCCACAGGCGAGGCATTCCTGGTGACCTCCATTGGCGCGAAAGCTTTTAAAAACCACAAAAAGCTCGCCACGGCCAAAATCGGCAACAACGTGCAGACCATTGGCTCCCAGGCATTTTACGGCTGTAAGAAACTAAAATCCGTCACTCTTGGAACAGGAGTGCGAACCATTGGCAGCCGGGCATTCTGCAAATGCGGCAAGCTTGCCAAAATTACGGTGAAATCTAAAAAACTGCATAAAGTAGGCAGCCAGGCAATCACAGGCATCCACAAAAAAGCCAAAATCAAAGTCCCGGCCAGGAAACTGAAAGCCTATAAAAAGAAATTCAGCAAAAAGACAGGTAAGAAAGCAACTATGAAAATTGTAAAATAAGGATCCATCGGAAAGGGACGGCAGAGACAAATGAAATCTGCCGTCCCTTCCCGGTCTTTTTTAATCCGAAACAGCATTTTTCAATCACAATACCTCAAGTCCATATTTTTACTTATTTCTTGATGGAATTTCTCTTACAGGTTTTGCTGCTCTTTACGCTGACGGCCTTCCCCTTAAAGCCGGAGATTTTGTTGTACCAGAACTGGTTGTCCGTGCCTTTTTGCAGGAAAACCCCCGCCCGGTCGGCGCCGTATTCCCTGCGCCGGGTGCCGCTGAAGGAGGAAATCTTCTTTACCGTGTTGCTGGTGACTTTTAATTTCCAGCCAGACTGTATGAAAATTCCCGCGTGTTTTCCGTTTTCCACAGTGTTTTTTTCCACGGTGCAGTATTTCCACCATTTGATGAATATGGCCTCCCCTTTCAGGTTCTTGAAGACATTGTTTCGCACGATCACGTTGGTGTACGGGTCTTTCTCCGCGCCCACTTCCGAATTGTGGGAGCCGACGCCCCGGGCCACCCGGTTGAAACGATTGTTTTCAATCACCGCATTGTGGCAGCCTTTTCCGTTGTAAGGAGTCATGTTCGGCATGGCCGCTTTGGTGGCCACGTCCAGCTGAATCGCCTCTTTTGGCTGCAGCTGGTAATCGTAATCGTTTCCGGACAAACTGCAGTTTCGGATGGTCAGCCCCTGAATGTCCGACACCTCGATCAGATGCGCGTACCGGTTGGCCTTTATGGTTACGTTTTCAAAGACCAGGTTTTTGACGTGGGCGAAACGAAACGGAGCCGTCACCGGGGAATCGCTTTTGTTCTGCGTCGTGGTGTCCCAGACGCCGCCTTCGATCTTGATATTCTCCCCGGCGCCGTCCCCCTGGTTGCTTAAAAGAACCATCCGCTTCTTTCCTTTTATGGCGCGGATGGTGGCGCCTTTGGCGTAAATCCAGGTATTGCTGGGAACCGTCTGCCAGTAACGGGCTTTGTACGTCCCCGGGGGGATAACGATTTTGTATTGGGTATTTCGATCCGCCTTTTTGGCCGCTTCCTCCAGATATTTTTTCATGCTGGTGGAGAAACTGTCCTCTGTGGAAACGTCCACCTTGCGCACTGCCACTTTCTGATACTTTGGCAGCTTCGCCCCCGTGGCTTTCGCGCCCGCCGGCGCACCCCAGGCGCATACGGGCAGCCCCAGTATGAGGAGCGCGCTCCCAATCAAAAACATTTTGAACCTTCTCATTTCTTCACTCCCTCTTCTGTTTTTATGGACATTTTACCACAAACCCTGAATAAATGTCAAAAACCGACCGCCCCAAAATGGATACGATCGGTTTTCAATCTTAAATGCCAAATTCGGACAGGACCAGCCCGTCGTTTCTGTCCAGCGTCATCCCCACGCTCCACGCATTCACAAACAAAAGCAGGGGATTTCCCTTCAAATCCGTAACTTTCTTCATATCGGAAGTGCCTATAATTTTCTTCACATCCACTTCATCGGGATTGGCGATCCAGCGCAGATGCTCGTAGGGCAGATTTTCCAGAATGATCTCCACGTTGTATTCGTTTTGCAGGCGGTACTTGAGCACGTCGAACTGCAGCACGCCCACCACGCCCACGATGATCTCCTCCATGCCGGAGTTCAGCTCCTGGAAAATCTGGATAGCGCCTTCCTGGGCAATCTGATTCACCCCTTTGGTAAATTGTTTCCGCTTCATGGTGTCCACCTGGCGCACCCGGGCGAAATGCTCCGGCGCGAAGGTGGGGATACCCTCGTAGGCGAATTTCTCCCCGGGCTTGCACACGGTGTCGCCGATGGAGAATATCCCCGGGTCGAACACGCCGATGATATCCCCCGCGTAGGCCTCCTCCACCACATGCCGGGACTGGGCCATCATCTGCTGGGGCTGGGACAGGCGCATTTTTTTGTTCCCCTGCACATGGTACACTTCCTGGCTGGAATCAAACCGTCCGGAGCAGATGCGCAGAAAAGCCAGCCTGTCCCGGTGGGCCTTGTTCATATTCGCCTGAATCTTGAACACGAAGGCGGAGAAATCATCCCCCATGGGGTCAATCTCCCCTTTGTCCGAAATCCGGGCCAGCGGGGAGGCCGTCATAGCCAGAAAATGTTTTAAAAACGTTTCTACGCCGAAGTTGGTCAGCGCAGAGCCAAAGAACACCGGGGACAATTTCCCCTGATCCACCAGCGCCTGGTCAAATTCCGCGCTGGCGCCGTCCAAGAGTTCGATTTCCTCCTCAAGCGTATCTTTTTGCGCCCCATCCAGGATGTCCAGCAAATGGGGATCGGAAAGGGCAATCTCCTCCCCGGTTCCCTCCTGGGTTCCTTTCTTGGTATCTGAGAATGTGAGAACCTGCCTGGTCCGGCGGTCGTAAACGCCGCGAAACGCTTTTCCCGACCCGATGGGCCAGTTGATGGGGCAGGTGGCGATTCCCAGTTCCTTTTCAATCTCATCCAGTAAATCAAAGGTATCGTTGGCGTCTCTGTCCATTTTATTGATAAATGTGAAAATAGGGATATGGCGCATGACGCAAACTTTGAACAGTTTGCGGGTCTGCGCCTCCACTCCCTTTGAGCCGTCTATGACCATCACCGCTGAATCCGCGGCCATCAAAGTCCGGTATGTGTCCTCGGAAAAATCCTGATGTCCCGGGGTGTCCAATATGTTTATGCAGTAATTATCGTAATGAAACTGCAGGACGGAGGATGTGACGGAGATTCCTCTCTCCTTCTCGATTTCCATCCAGTCCGATACCGCATGTCTGGCTGTCGCCTTCCCTTTGACCGAGCCGGCCAGGTTGATGGCCCCGCCGTATAAGAGAAACTTCTCCGTCAGCGTGGTTTTCCCGGCGTCCGGGTGGGATATAATCGCAAACGTGCGCCTTTTCTCAATCTCTTTCGTGTATTTTGGCACCGTAAACCTCCTGTATATAATAATTGCTTTTTTCCGTTCTTTTACAACGTTTCCATTCTATTACACCGGAAACGGGCTGTCAAGGGGCGTTATTTACAGGACGCTTCATTCCGACGCCTGGCTAAGGGGCGTAATCACGATATTTTCCGGCGCGATTTCCGTCTTGCGCTTTACGATGTCCTCGATCTGGGCCCGGGATGTATCGTCCAGCTGGTTATCCGGCACCACCACATCCGCGCTGTTTCCAGTTAAGTTTACCACCACGTCCGCAAAGCCTTTGGATTCCAGCAGCACTTCCGCCGCCGATTCCCGCTCCGCCGTCTCCGACAACGTAACCATACTGGCCACTGCTTCCGCTTTCTGCTCTTCGGACACGTCCGGGTTGTCGATGATCTGCATCAGGTTTTCCTTATTCTGGGAGCGCACCTGTTCCCGGCTTATTTTGGCCTGGGCCGCAAATCCTGTGGAGCCTGTAAGCACCGCTTCCCCAGGGGTGTCTGTGCTTACGTCCTCCTGGGCGCCGTCCGCTTCGCCGCTCTCCGGCGCAGCCGTCCCTTCCGTGCCTGTTTCCGTTCCCGTGGCGTCTCCCGCCTGGGGCGACTCTGTGGGGGATGCCTGCGCCGTGGCGCCAAGGCCGTTTTCTTCCAGAAGCGCAGTCTCATCGCTTACATCGTAATCCAGACTTTCAATATCCTTTAACACGTCATCCTCCAGGATATTGCTGTCCGCAGTCTCTGTGCTGGCCTCTTTCATTCCGAAATCCACGTCGGAAAAACTCAGATAGCCTGCCACGGCAATCATGATTGCCAGCGCCGTAATGATCACTTGATTTTTCTTGAAAACTTTTTTCACTTTCCTCTCCTTTTTTTATTTCATTTTCATTACTTTAATTTTATGGGCTTCCACCTGAAATAATGCCATAACTGCCTCCTGAATATTTCGCACGGTCACAGAATTGTCCCCACCCTGCGCCACAATCAGCACGCCCTGTATGGAAACGGACGGGTTTTGGGACGAAAAAGAGGTAACGCTGTCGGACGAATCTTTCAGCATCAGCATCACCCGCACCTGCCCGATGCCTTCCACCTGCAAAAGAAGCTCCTCCAGCTGCTGCTCCAGCGCCGCCTTCTCGGTCAGTGTCTGCGAGGCCGCGTCTGCATTTCCATAGGAGCTTTTGTATCCGGTCCGCACAGCGCCCGCGGTTTTGTCCGAAGCGGCCTGGCTGGCCGGCTTTTTTGCGGGAATGGCCGTCACCAGCAGCAAAAGTCCTAAAAGAAGCACGGCCAGCCATTTTTCTTTACCCCATTTCTTCAAAGAAAAGCTCCAGCCTTTCTCCTGTGATTTCGTAGGATTCTCCCAGCTCATTTTCCACCCTCTCCCTCATCCGCTGATTTTCCGCGCCGGACAGCCAGATCTGCACCGCCGCCACAAAAAGCCGCCTGCTTTCATCCAGCTCCATGCGCACCCGCACTTCCAGGATTTCACATCCCTCTCCCAGGATTTCCTCCAAGGATTCCCGGATTCGCTCCGCCACCTCCTGCTCGTACGCCTGCAAATAGTATTCCTGCGCCTGCGTCTCATTTTCCTGGGGCTGCCAGAGCTCTTCCTCCAGCGTTTTCTTATGAAACAGCTCACTCATCCGTTCTTCCAAATGCAGCAGGTGAAACAGCGGGGACGCTAAAATCAACAGCAGCAAAACGCCCATGAAATACCGGATGTACCTGCCATACTGGGAATTGGGCATGATATGCATCAGCGCGGTCAGCACGATATAATAGACCGCCAGATTCCGCACCCACTGATAAACCGCCTGTGTCATCTTATCCACCTCCAAAAGACACGGCCAGCGCCGCTATGGCAATCAGGCACAAAAGTTCTGCGGCGCACAGGATTTTCAAAAGCATGCCGCAGCCCTCGCCCATGGCCCCCAGGCAGCTGACCAGGCGTTTGTCCGACACCGGCTGCGCTAATGCCGCCGCCAGCTTGTACAAAAGGGCGCAGACGCTGTACTGAATCAGCGGCGTCAGCCCCCAGACCAGCAAAAGCAGCACAAACGCCACGCCCAGGCAGTTGCGCACCAGCACCGCGCTGGCCAGCACAATTTCCGTGACGGCGTTTAATGCGTTTCCCACCCCTGGAATGGCGCTGGCCGTCTTCCCTAGGGTTGTCCGGCGCAGGCTGTCGATCACCGGCGCCACAAAGCTTCGGATTGCCTGCATGCCCACCACCACGCCCATCATGGTCTTCATGGCCCACTCTGCCAGCGTGCGGAAAAAATCCGCCAGCCTGCTTAAAACCGCCTCTTTGGACAGGCCGTTGACCATCAAGAGGAGCACGTAAAGGCCCGTGCAGGGCAGCACGAAGGCCAGAATCACCCACTGGGCCGCTGCCACAAGCATCAAAACCATCTGGTAAAACATGGCTGCGCTGGTCACGCCGGAAGCAGTCGCCACCGCCAGATAATAGGCCGGCGCCAGCCCTTTCATCAGCTCTAAAAGCCCGGCAATCCGCTCCTCCAGCTGTTGGCTTAAGCTGTAATACCCGTTTAAAAGCAGCGTGAACATCAAAAGATAGACGATGTAAAACCCGATCTCCCCCACTTGGCCCCGGTCGAAAATCTGGGCAAAATTCGTAAAAAGAGCCGCCAGAAGCGCTAGAATCAGCGCCTGGGATACCAGCTTTTTCTGCTTCTCAAACTGAGAAAAGAAAATCCGGCCGATCATCTCCAGCGCCTGTTCCCTGCTGAGGGCGTCCCCGCCGGACATGAGATTTTTCACCGCCTGGCTCAGGGAAAACGCGTCCTCCCCCAGCATCTCATCCACCATCTGCTGGATTTCCTCCAGCTGCATGTCGTCCAGCAGCTCCTGCGCCTTTTGCTCTTCGCCCTGCCGCTGCTCCGCCCCATAGACAGGAAGCGCCGCCGCGAAAATCTGCCAGAGCACAAGGCCCACCCAAAAACAATGCCGGAAACTCCGTCTGCGCCCGCTCATGTGAGAAATCCATGGATGGTTTCCAGCAAAGCCAGCAAAATGGGCATGCTCACCGCCATGATGGCCAGCTTGCTGAACATCTCAATCTGGCTTCCGATGGCCCCATAGCCCGCGTCTTTGCAGATGCCAGAGGAAAATTCACCGATATAGGTAATTCCTACCATCTTCAGCAGCGTTTCCACGTAGCCGCTGTCCATGGGCAAATAGGTTTTCAGGCTTAAGATGGAATCAAACAGATAGCGTATTTTGCCTACCGCCAGAAACAGGATCGCAATGCCTACGCCGAAGGATACATAGAAACTGTACTCTGGCTTGTTCTCTTTTAACAAAAAACCCAGAACCACGCCCCCGATTCCCAAAAGAGAGATTCTGACAATATCCATATCCTCCCCCATTATAATAGAAACAAATTTTTGATGGTTTCAAACAGCTCGTAAATATAGGGCAGCAGCCAGAACAACACAATCAAAAGTCCGGCCAGGCTGATTAAAAACGCCTGCTCATCCCTTCCACTATGCTTGAGCACCTGGCTTAACATGGACACCAGAATGCCCACCGCGGCAATCTTAAATATAATGCTTACTTCCACGGATTTCCTCCATTTCTGTTTGCGACTTTTACAGGCGGCTGCGAAACAGCTTTCTTTTGCCGTTTCGCAAACGCCTAAAAACTTTTATATGAAAAGGAGCGCCAGAAAAAGCCCGCCCATAATCCCCAGGCTCCGGCAGAGCTTCTGCTTCCCGGGCACGCCCTCTTTCGCGTCCTGAATCTCCTTGTCCAATTCCTGCAGATACAGATCCATCGTCCGAAGCTGCATATCCTTATCCAGACAGCCCAGAAAAGCGCCCATTTGCATCAACTCCTCTTTGTCTTTGGCGGTCAGGGCCGACGAGCTTAAGTGCGCCTCTGCTTCCTCCTGAAAAACCTGCTGAAAGCTTTTATCCGGGCATTCCCGCAGCCGTCCGGCCAGCTGCCCCAAAAAGCCGTTAAAAGGCTCCGAAAGCTTTCGCCCTGCCAAATCCAGCGCTTCTGGAAGTGAAGCGCAGCCGTAGGAAATCTCCCCTTTCAGCAGCACGGTCATCCGCTGCAGCTGCCGCAGCTGTTCCAGCCGGCATCCCAGACGGAAGCTATAGGAAAACCCAAGCCCCGCGCTGGCGGCCACCACCAGAATGGCCCCAAAAATCCGCATCATACGCCTCTCCCTTCCTGGTAAAGGCACGTCCCCCTCTGGTCAAAAACAGCCCGCACCTCCCCAGCCCTTTTTCTGCACTGCAAAAAAATGTACCGCTCAAAGACCCGCTCATTCATCAACCGCTCAAACAGCGGCTTCTGCTGCAAATTTTCGATGGAATCCCCGTGCACCGTGGCCATCAGCTTGCAGCCGCAGTGAATCACCGCCTCGATGGCGTGGATGTCCCTGTAGTCCCCAATCTCGTCCACCGCCACCACCGCCGGGGACATGGAGCGGATCAGCATCATCATCCCTTCCGCTTTGGGGCAGCAGTCCAGCACATCCGTGCGGATGCCCAGATCGTTCTGCGCCACCCCCTGGTAGCAGCCGCCGATCTCCGAACGCTCGTCCACCACCCCCACCGTCAGCCCCGGATGCTGCGCGTCCCCGTTGGAAATCTGCCGGATCATGTCCCGCAGCATAGTGGTTTTCCCGCACCGGGGCGGCGAGATAATCAGCGTGTGGTAAATGCCTGCATCCGCGCGGACATAAGACATTAAAGACGTGGCGCAGCCTTTGATCTGATGGGACACCCGCACATTAATATAGGAAATGTATTTGACGCTTCGGATGCGCTCCCCCTCCAGCACCGCCTTTCCCGCAATGCCCACCCGATGGCCGCCCTGCACCGTTAAGTAGCCCTGACGGATTTCCTCCTCGTACGCATACAGGGAGTAGCCCGCAATGTGCTCCATGGTTTCCCGGATATCCTCCCCGGTGACGCAGTAGGCCTGCCGCCTGTCCCTGGTCAGGCCTCCGCCTTGCCCCAGAAAAAACTCCTCTCCCCGGTATAAAATCATGCAAGGGTTATGTACCCGCAGCCGAATCTCGTAGACTTGTCCGTAATCAAGGGAATTTCTCTCCAGCCGCTGCCGGATATTTCCGGAAAAGAGCCGTACAATCTGATTGCGCAGCGTCGCCTGTTTTCGGTCCTCATCCATTGTCCCCACCTCTCTTTCTTTTTGCCGTCCGGATCAAACATCCGGCATTACTTTGAAAGCTCCGCCGCCGGTTAGACGGCATGCATGCAGGTTTACTTAATATATATGAGGACAATCCTGGTTTCATTACAGCATTGCCGTGATATCTGCATTTTCCAGATTGAAATAGGCATATAGAAAAAATGGGGATTTCCCGTGAAAAATTTAGCCAAAATAGACAAATGTTGTTTATTTTGGCTAAATTCGTGATATTTGAAAGGCATTTCTCAATTACCTGTTTTTTTGAAATATTCCTTTGAACGTTTTCTTGCCTGCTGGCTGGCCTGTAACCTCATCCAAAAACTGGGACCGCTCCATCTCCTTTTCAAACTGCCGGCGCACATGGCACAAGGTCAGCTCCTTTTTGGCGCGGGTCATGCCCACGTAAAACAGGCGGCGTTCCTCCTCGATTTCCGCCTCCAGCCTGGCCTTCTTATAGGGAATTGTCCCCTCGTTTACGTTAAGAATCCAGACCTTATCGTATTCCAGACCCTTCACGCTGTGCAGGGTAGAAAGGGTGACTCCCTGGGGTTTTTGCTCCATGCGGGCCGCCTGCTCCTTTAACCGCGCCGTGTAGTCTTCCATATGGGACCGCCACCGATCAAACGTCTCAAACTCTTTAGCGCTTTCCTGTATCCGATCCGCCGTCTCTTTCAGATCTTGGTAATCCAGCCCCCGGATCTGGGCATATTCCATCAAATAGCCCTCGTACCCAATGCCGTGACGGATATAGTTCACCGCTGCGTAAGGCGGCATGGACTTCATCCGCTTTAAATGCCCCTCCAGCTCGTCGATTCGATCCCACATCCATTCCCGGTCATCGTAGAATGTGCGCAGGGTTTCCATGCGCACTTCCCTCTCGTAGACAGCCTCCCGGGAAATGTAGCGGTTGGGCCGGTTCATCACTTTCAGAAAATCCTGCCGCCGCATGGGTCCCAGGGACAGCCGTATGTAAGACATAAAATTTCTGGCAATCCAGTGCTCATACAGATTGGGCAGCCGGTCCCGCATATAAAAGGGAATCTGATATTCCACCAGAAGCTCCGCCAGCGCGCCCGCCTCCTGCCGGGTGCGAAACAAGACGGCCGCCTGCCGGGGATCGTCGCCCTCTTCCCGCATTTTCTGGAGCTGCTTTAACACGTAAAGCGCCTGCGGACGGGGATTGTCAAATTCCAGTATCCGCACCGGTTCCCCCGCCGGGTTGGGTGTGGTGATTTTCTTAGGAAAGCGGTATCGGTTGTGCTGAATCATTTTCTGGGATGCTTCCAGTATCTGAGAGCTGCACCGGTAATTCACATCCAGCAGAACCTGCCCCGCCTTCGGATAGTCTTTCTTGAAATTCAGCATCAGCTCCGGCCGGGCTCCCCGAAAATGATAGATGGACTGGTCGTCGTCCCCCACAATGAACAGATTGTCTTCGTATCCGGCCAGCATCCGAATGGTCTGGTACTGGATGGCGTTGATGTCCTGAAATTCGTCCACCAGCACATAAGGGAACCGCTGCTGCCACCCCCGGCGGATGTCTTTCCTTTCTTTAAGCAGATCGTGGCAGTACACCAGCATATCGTCAAAATCCAGCAGCCTTTCCTGCCTGCACCGCTTTACATATCCGTGGAAAATATTCTGAAAGGCTTGGTCGGGGCAGCCTGCGGAATGATAATTTTCCGGGGAAATGCCGTTTCCCTTCACCAGACTGATTTCTCTGGAAATATCCTCCTGGAAATCTTTGTCATCGGACAGATCCGGCGCGTATTTCGCAATCAGCTGCCTTAAAAATTCCCGCCGCGCCTCCTCCCTTAAAATCTGATTCCCCCGCAGCCCATATGCGTGCTTTAAAATGCCGAAAAAGACGCTGTGGAAGGTGCCAAACGTCACCTGCCGGGCGTAAGCGTCCCCTTTCGTCCGGAAACGCTCTTTCATTTCGCGGGCCGCCGCCTTGGAAAAAGTCACCACCAAAATGGACGAGGCAGGGATGCCATGCACGGTGACAAGATGCCAGATTCTGTTTATGATAACGGTGGTTTTCCCCGAACCGGGGCCTGCCAGAACCTGCATAGGCCCTGACAGGTGGGCGACCGCCCTTTGCTGAGATGCGTTTAACGTTTTATCCAATTTCCTGTAAATCCTTTTTCAATTTCTCGATGGCCTGGCGAATCCGGCGCAGGGATTCTTCCTTGCCAATGACTTCCATAATCTCCGTGGCGCCCGCCGGGGTCATCTGCTTGCCGGACAGCGCCGTGCGGATGGGCCACATCACGTACCCGGTCTTATAGCCTTTCTCTTTCACGTACGCGCTTAAAGTCTCGAACAGCGCGTCGTTGCCGTAATCTTCCTGGCTCTCCAGAAGCGGCAGCGCCTCTTTAAGCACCGTCAGGGAAGTCTCCGGCGTGGATTTCATTTTCTTATGGGCGTACATGGATATCTCGTAAGGCAGGACTTCCTGGAAGAAATCCACCATTTCGGGAATATCCGGCAAAACTTCGATGCGGGTCTGCACCATTTTGGCAATCTTTCTAAAATCCACGTCCCTGGAAATGGATTTCTGAAGCCAGGGAAGCGCCATCTCATAGAAAGCTTCCTCGTCCATGGCCTTGATGTACTCTCCGTTCATCCATTTCAGCTTTACGATGTCGAACACCGCCGGAGATTTGCTCATATGGTGATAATCAAAGACTTCTGTCAGTTCTTTAAGCGAATAGATTTCCCGGTTCTCCGAAGGGCTCCAGCCTAAAAGGGCCACGAAATTTACGATGGCTTCCGTTAAAAATCCCTGCTCCAGCAAATCTTCGTAGGAGGAATGACCGGAGCGCTTGCTGAGCTTTTGATGCTCCTCGTTGGTGATCAGCGGACAGTGCACATAGGTGGGAACCTCCCAGCCAAAAGCCTCGTAAATCCGGTTGTACTTGGGCGCGGAGGACAGATATTCATTTCCCCGCACCACGTGGGTAATGCCCATCAGGTGATCGTCCACCACATTGGCAAAATTATAGGTGGGGTAGCCGTCTGTCTTAATCAGAATCAGATCCTCCAGCTCTTCATTGGGGACTGTAATCACGCCGTAAATGTCGTCGTGGAACGCAGTCGTCCCCTCCGTCGGCATATTAAAGCGGATTACATGGGGCTCCCCGGCGTCTAATTTGGCCTGGACTTCCTCCTTGCTAAGCCCCAGGCAGTGCTTGTCGTAAATGCAGATTTCCTTGTCTGACACGCTGTTTCTCAGGCTTTCCAGCCGCTCGGGCGTGCAGAAGCAGTAATAAGCGTCCCCCTGGTCGATGAGCTGCTGGGCGTATTTCTGATAAATTCCCATTTCGCAGCGCTGGCTCTGCACGTATGGGCCGCAGCCTTTGTCCTTGTCCGGCCCTTCATCGTGGACAAGCCCTGTCTTTTCCAGGGTGCGGTAAATAATCTCCAGCGCGCCTTCCATGAAACGCTCCTGATCCGTGTCCTCAATGCGCAGGATAAAATCCCCGCCCTGATGCTTCGCAATCAGATACGCGTACAAAGCCGTCCTTAAGTTTCCCACATGCATCCGGCCCGTAGGGCTGGGAGCAAATCTGGTCCTCACTCGATTCATTGTTCCTTGTCATCCTCTCTTCTATCATCTACAATCATCGGAAGAATCTCCGACGCTTTTGCGTGAATCACAATATCCGCCCGAATGTCGGAATAATGCTCCCTCGGATTGATTAAGATTACTTTATTGCCGTCAAAATACTTCAAATGGGTGGTGGCCAGCCGCTGGTTCATGGAACAGCACAGCAGCAAAAGCACATCCGCTTTCTCCACTTCCTCCGCCGCGCGGGTGACCCGGGCGTTGTCCACCTGCTCGCCCACCAGGCAGACCTGCGGACGAATCGGCCTGTGGCATTTCTCACAAAGGGGCGCCCCTTTGGCCTTTTTCACGTATTCCAGAGGGTATTCCCGGCGGCAATGGGAGCACATATTCTGGAATACGCTGCCGTGAAGCTCCACCACGTTTTTGCATCCCGCCCGGCGCGCCAGGCTGAAAATCTCCCGGGTAATCACGCATTTTAAAATCCCCTCGCGCTCCAGCTTTGCAAGGGCCAGAGAGCCCGCTCCCGGCGTTCCGGTATGTTCCAGCATTTCATTCTTATAATACTTGAAGAATTGTTCCGGCCGGGCGTTATAGAAACTGGCATGGAACATCTCCTCCGGAGAATATCCATACTTCTCTTCCATGTCGTACGCCACATTTGAATCCCTGTAATCAATGCATCCACAGTCCGTGCTGGCGTTATGCCCCTGCAGACATACCAGATACGAACTTTCCATGATGGCACGACGCGCCACTTCGATTTTATTTGCCGTCATAAGCTGCCCTCCTTTTCCTAACAGAGTTCTCTTACGCTCTTGTGAAACAATAGGGGACACCGGTCTCCCAGTATCCCCCGTCTATCTACATTATACTTGAAATGGGCGGACTTTGCAACTGCCGCCGCCCTTTTTCCTGTGACGAAATACCCGCCTGTAACAAATTTACTCCGTTACAACGCCCTTGTTCTTCAAATAATCAATCACCGATCCGACGGTGGTCAAATCCGTCAGCTCTTCCGCCGGAATCTCCACGCTGTACTCGTCCTCCAACGCCATGACAAGCTCGAACAAATCCAGGGAATCCGCCCCCAGGTCGTCCTTAAAGGAAGTCTCCGGCGTAATGCTGTCCGCATCACAGTTTAATTGATCCGCAATAATTTCTCTCATTTTTTCTAACATGGTTTATTCTCCTTTTGACGTAAAATATTCCCTCATTTATGACCAAAATATTTTGATAACCAAAGTATATCCGCTGCTTATATGTTTGTCAAGAATAATTTGAAATTGCATTCGGGCGTCAGTCCTGAAACTGGATATTCCGGGCCACGCTTAAAGCAATCCCCATCTCGCTCATCAAAAACAAAATAGATGTGCCGCCGTAGCTGAAAAAGGGCAGCGTAATCCCCGTGGTGGGAATCAGATTCGTGACCACGCATATGTTCAAAACCACCTGCAGCGCGATATGCACGAAAACTCCGCTCACCAAAAGCGACCCGAATAAATCCGGCGCATTTTGGGCGATGAAAATCAGCCGGTACAGAAGGTAGGCGAATAAAAGCAGAATCAGGGAAGCGCCGAAAATCCCCAGCTCTTCGCAGATGACCGAGAAAATCATGTCGTTTTGCGCCTCCGGTATCCACCGCAGCTTCTGCATGCTGTTGCCCAGACCCTTGCCAAAAAAGCCGCCAGAGCCCACCGCGTAAAGCCCCTGCAGTACTTGGTACCCGCCGGACGCGGCATACTCCTCCGGACGCAGCCAGGTCAGCACCCGGCGCACACGGAAATTGCTGCTGTTGTCCATGCTGGACGCCAGAATCAGCACTCCTGCCGCCACCAGCGCCGCAAAGATGACAAAACCGATCACAAAGGGCTTGGTCTTGGGATGGGCGATGAAAATCAGCGCACCGGTAATCCCCCAGATGATAATGGCGGTGCTTAAGTTGTCGGTAAACACCAGCGTCACCAGCCCCAACGCCCCGCCGGTTCCGGCCAAGATTCCCATCCCCCGGGCGCCGGCTGCCTTTTTCCCCATCTGGATCACCATGACGGAAATGGTCACAATCGCCGCAATCTTTGCAATCTCGGAGGGCTGAAACTGCACGCCGATCTTCAGCCACCGCTTGGCGCCGTTGACCTCCACGCCGAACGGCGTAACCTTCACCATCACCATCAAAACCATGGCCACCGAGTAAATCAGCGTGGGCATTTTCCCCAGCCAGTGATAATCCAGCTTGGATATCCCCAGCGCAATGACGATGCTGACCCCGCTGATGGCCGCCTGTTTCCCAAAATAGAACATATCGTCCCCCTGGTTTAGCTGCGCCACATAGGAGCTGGCGCTGTAGAGCATAACCAGGCCAAAAACAATCAGCAATATAATCACGGCAACCAGGCTGTAATCGTAATACGTCTCCCTGCCCTGGAACCTGGGAATTGTCTTTTTTGCACGGATATTCGCCATAATCCACACCCCGTAAAACGAATCTTCCACTGTTTCTGGTTTTCTATTATAACACAATTTCGCCAAAAGCACAGCATTATTTTGCCGACTGTTTCAATCGTTCGTAACAGCTCAGCCTTCCGGCTTCACTGTCACAAAAGTATGCGCACAAACTGCAAAAAACGCAGTTTGGCGCGTGGCTGTCTCGGGATCGTCTTGCAGGCGCAAGCCGACGCCTCGCGGGATAGCGCATGGCTGAACTGTCACAAATCTTTCTCCGCGGCCAAAAAGCTCTCCGCCACGGCCAGATCTTCCGGTGTGGTAATCTTAATGTTCCTGTAATCTCCCTGGATCATCTTCACCTTCGCCAGGCCGCTTAGCTCCACCGCCATGGCATCATCCGTGACCGCTTTTGCCCGCTTTTCATCCAGCTTTCGGTACGCCTGGCAAATCAGCGCATAGGAAAAACACTGGGGCGTCTGCACCAGCCACGTCCGGTCCCTGCGCGGCGTGCCGGCCACAAACCCATCCCCGTCCAAAAGCTTTATCGTATCTTTCACAGGCGCGCCCACTGCGCAGGCTTTATGCTCTGCAACGGCCTCCCAGGCCCTCTCCAGAATTTCCCGGGTAATGAAAGGCCTGGCTCCGTCGTGGATAAACACATAATCCGCGCCCTCGCAATGCCGCAACCCTTCGCCTACGGAATCCCGCCGCTCTTTGCCCCCCGGAACGATTTTGGCCACCTTATCCATGCCGTAAAAATCCACGATTTCCTCCCGGCAAAACCGAATTCTCTCCGCAG
This sequence comes from uncultured Lachnospiraceae bacterium, assembly GCA_964407765.1. Lineage (GTDB taxonomy): Bacteria > Bacillota > Clostridia > Lachnospirales > Lachnospiraceae > MGBC164599. The sequence continues at coordinate 20,745 of CAYOWU010000004.1, read as the reverse complement.
AGGTCACCAGAATAATTTCATCAATGACCTCGCTTTTTTGAAAACAGACCAGGGAATAGTAAAGAACCGGCTTTCCGCCTATTTCCAGAAACTGCTTCTGCACCTGCGTCCCCATGCGCCTGCCCTGTCCGGCCGCCACGATAATCCCTGTGCATTTTTCCTTTTTCATAAAAATTTCCCCTAAACGCTCTTTAACTTCAGGTTCGGAACGGCGTTTAAATCCCATCCATGGCGCACGCCCTTCTTATATTCATAGTAAGCTGCCGCGCCGATCATCGCCGCGTTGTCCGTACAGTAGACGGGCGATGGATAGTAAAGCGCTAAGCCCCGCTCCTCGCACGCCTGGCTCATGGCCCTGCGCAGCCCCTGATTGGCCGCCACGCCGCCGGCCAGCGCCACGCGGCCGATGTGGAATTCCTCCGCCGCCTGCATGGCGTGTTCCGTCAGCACGGAAACCACCGAATGCTGAAAAGAAGCCGCCAAATCCGCTCTCGGAATTTCCAGCCCCTGCATCTTCCGTTGATTGATGTAATTTAACACCGAAGACTTTACTCCGCTAAAGCTGAAATCATAGGGCGCCCCCTCGACTTTGGCCCGGGGAAATGAAATCGCCTGGGGATTCCCTTGGCCGGCCAGCTTGTCAATCTCCGGCCCGCCGGGGTATCGAAGGCCGATGGCCCTGGCCACCTTGTCGAAAGCCTCCCCCGCCGCATCGTCCCTAGCGCTGCCGAGAATCCGAAATTCCCCGTAGTCTTCCACAATCACCAGATTGGTGTGGCCGCCGGAGACAATCAGGCACAAAAAAGGCGGTTCCAGCTCTGGATGCTCGATGTAATTGGCCGACACATGGCCTTCGATATGGTGTACGCCCACCAGCGGCAGTCCCCGGGCGTAGCTGATCGCCTTCGCCTCCGCCACGCCCACCAGCAGCGCGCCCACCAGGCCCGGCCCGTAAGTCACGCCCACCGCGTCTATGTCGTCCAGGGTGACATGCGCCTCCTCCAAAGCCTGCTCGATGACCTGATTGATTTTTTCCATGTGATTCCTGGACGCAATCTCCGGAACCACGCCCCCGTAAAGCCTGTGTATCTCAATCTGGGAGGAAATCACGTTGGACAATACCTGCCGTCCGTTTTCCACCACCGCCGCCGCCGTCTCGTCACACGAAGTCTCGATCGCCAATATCCTGATTTTTTCACTCATGAGCGTCTAAACCTTTCTCGTCTTGAAATGCCAGCTCCACGCTTTTGCCATCTTTTCCCGGAACCGTTTTCGGGAAAATCTTCTGGGCCGCCGGAATGTATTCTTCAGGCCGCACCAGCGATGGGCTGTAGTGGGTCAGCCACATTTCCCTTACCTGGGCCTTTTTGGCCAGCGTGGCCGCTTCCTGAAACGTCATATGCTTGTACTCCCGGGCCTTCGCTTCCTTGTCCGGCTCGCCGTACATGCCTTCGCAGATAAATAAATCCGACCGGGCCGCGTTCTCCTCGATGGACTTAGTGGGGCGGGTGTCCGTGGCATAAGTCACTTTAATGCCCTTCCGCGCCGGACCCAGCACCATTTCCGGGACGAGAACGCCGTCTTCCGTCTCGATCGTCTCCCCTTTTTGCAAACGGTTCCAGTACTGCACGGGAATCTTTTGCTCCTGGGCGCGCTCCACGGAAAACTTCCCCTGGCGCCGGATCTCCAGCGTATAGCCGTAACAGAGGACGTTGTGGTTCACCTTGAAAGCGGTGATATGATACCCGTTGATCTCAAATTCCTGCTGCGGGCCTGTGATTTCCCGGTATTCAATGGGAAACGGCAGCTCCGGCGCAATCACCCGCAGCGCCGACACCACCCGCTCCAGCCCTTTCGGGCCAATTAAAACCAGCGGCTGGGTGCGCTCCGCATTCCCCATGGTCAGCAAAAGCCCCGGCAGGCCGCTGATGTGGTCGCCGTGGTAGTGGGTGAAGCAAATCACGTCAATGGGCTTGAAACTCCAGCCCTTTTCCTTAATGGCCACCTGGGTGCCCTCTCCGCAGTCAATCAATAAACTGCTCCCATTATAGCGCGTCATCAGCGCCGTCAGCCACCGCCTCGGCAGCGGCATCATGCCGCCTGAACCCAGTAAACAAACATCCAGCATATCACAACCCTCTCATCTATCTCAAATCAATTCCACGTTTTCTTCCGTCAATGCCGGTTCAGCAAAACCAGCCATCCATTTATCATAACACTCTTCACAAATGTCAAAACTGTGCCGCTGCCCGTCCTTCCGGGAAAAATACCCCCAGCTTTTTTCCACATGCAGCGCATCCTCCTGGGGAACCCCTTTGATGACAGGTATGCGCCTGCCGCATTTATTACAGACAATCGCCGTCAGCTCTGCCGTGTTTTCCCGATCGTAAATTCTCATTGGTATCCTCCCTGTATGCCACTGTGCGTTGAAAGGTTTTTGATTTCTCCCATATTATATGATATGGAAGACCAAAAGCCTAGTGGAAACAGTTAGAACTTATGTCAACTCATAACAGCTCAGCCCGCAGCTTCACTGTTCCGTGAACTTCTGCACATGACGACCGCGTCCTCTTTCGGCTCCTCGTAATAGTCCTTTCGGACGCCCAGCCTCTGAAAACCGAGCCCTTCGTACAAGCCGATGGCCGCCTGGTTGCTGACCCGCACCTCCAGGTACAAGGCCGTGACCCCTCTCTCGTCGGCGATTTTAAACAATGCGTCCAGAAGCTTACGGGCGATTCCCTGCCGCTGCCGGTCGGCTCTCACGCCTACGTTTACAATGTCCCCCTGGTCAAAAACCAGGATCGCGCCGCAGTATCCCAGAATCTTCCCATCCTCCTCCGCCACCAGAAACAAACTGTCGTTACGCAGCAGAAAGCTGAAAAAACCATTGGCCGTCCAGGGCACGGAAAACAGCGCTTCCTCGATGGGCATCACCTGTTCCAGATCGTCGATCTCCATCTCCCGGATTCTCATGGCCTGCCTGCCTCCTTGGACAGTCTGGCCTGCCGCTGCCGCTCCCGCTCCGCCTGAGAAACCCGCAGATATTCCGGCTTGTGCTCGCCGGCCGTCTGGGTGCGGCCTTCTTTCAGATATTCCATGGCCAACGCCGCCACTGCGCCCGCCCGCTGCCGATTCACATGCGCCGGGGCAAAATACGTCGGAACCCGCAGATCCTTTTCAAGCGCTTCCCCGTAAATGCAGACGCCGTCCCCGCAAAACATGACCGGCCGCCCCAGCCCGTTCAGCTTCCCGGCCAGTTCGTGGATATCCGCCGCCATCTGCTCCTCGACCGTCTGCATGCGCCCGCCCGCGAATGTATAGATCCCGGTGTATACCTGATTTCTCCGGGCGTCCATAATCGGGCATATCAATTCCGAAAATCCGTAGAGATTATAGGCCAGTGCCTGTGTGGTGGGCACCGCCACCAGCGGCTTGTCCAATGCTAGCCCCAGCCCCTTGGCCGTGGCCGAACCGATCCGCAGCCCGGTAAAAGAGCCGGGGCCGGACGCTACCGCGATGGCGTCAATGGTCCGCAGATCCAGCTGAATCATCTGCACTGCCGCATCCAGCATGGGCAGCAGCGTCTGGGAGTGGGTTTTCTTATAATTGACGGAATACTCCGCCAGCATGTCCCCGTCCTCGGCCACGGCCACCGAGGCCACCAGCCCCGAGCTGTCTAAAGCCAGCACCTTCATACGTCCCCCATCCCTTCATCAACGGTAATCAACCGAAAGTCAAAATTTTCCATAGCCAAATCCTTTTCTATTTTCACAACAATCGTATCGGGGGGCAGGATTTCCGCAATCAGATCCGCCCACTCCACCAGGCACACGCCCTCCCCGTAAAAACAATCCTCGTAGCCGATCTCCTCCATCTCCTCCACGTCGGAAATCCGGTACGCGTCAAAATGATAAAAGGGCAGACGGCCGTCTTCGTAAACCTGGAGAATGGTAAACGTGGGGCTGGACACCGGCCCGTCAACGCCCAGCCCGGCGGCCATCCCCTGGGAAAAAACCGTCTTCCCCACGCCCAGATCGCCCAGAAGCGCGTAAACCTGCCCGGGCCGCGCCGATCTTCCCAGCGCCTCCCCTAGCATATATGTCTCCCGCGCGCTTTCGCTCTCAAACTTCATGACTGTCCCGCTCCTTTATAATTGGCATTCCTGCGTCCTATGTCATTTACCTATAGAAGCATTTTATACCGGACAGACGGCCATGTCAACTTTTTGCTTGTAATAAACAAAGGGCTATACTATAATTTTCCTAAAGAATCTAAGAGAGGAATTAAAACCGACCATGGGACAAATGATAGAGATAAACACCGACCGCATGATCCAGCCAAAGACCGCGAGCAATCTGTTCACCAACCGGGCGCTGTTCGCCGAGATGCAGCATACAAACGCGGAAATATCCATCATCGTCGTGGGCTTTAACCGGCTGGAAAAGACCCGGCGGTGCGTACAGAGCATCCTGGAATACACCGGCGGCATTGATTACGAGCTGATTCTGGTGGACAGCGGCTCCCAGGACGGGACGCTGGAATATTATAATTCCGTGCAGCATCCCAAGAAAAAAGTCATCCACATCACAAAAAACCTGGGCGCGGCGTTCGCCTATTCCACGCTGAGTCTAAACGACCTGGGACGCTTCATCTGCATTGTGCAAAACGACCTGATCGTCACGCCCCGCTGGATGGACAATCTTTTAAAATGCATGAAATCCGACATGCGCATCGGCATGGTGAACCCGGTGACTTCCAACGTCTCCAACTGGCAGTGCGTGGAATTTCCATACGAATCCTACGAAGAAATGCAGGAGAAGGCCAGGCAGTTCAACAAGCTGGACCCCCGCAAGTGGCAGGACCGGCAGCGGCTGGTCACGCTGGGGACTCTATACCGGAAGGAAGTTTTCCTGGCGGCGGGCTGGCCCATCGGGGATATGGGATTTTTCCATGACTTTTTCGATGACGACGTAAGCTTTGCCATCCGCCGCCTAGGCTACCGGCTGGTACTGGCCGGCGACACATGGATCTGCCATGACCACGATTTCCGCAGCGGCGAGGAAAAAGACCTGGAAGAATACAACCGCTCCCTGCAAAACGGCCGGGTGAATTTCTACGACAAGTATTACGGCGTGGACGCATGGGACGACGTGAACAACACTTATACGCCCTACTTAAAGCTGATTCCCGTCCCTGAGACAGACCGGCGCGTGCGGGTCCTGGGCATCGACGTAAAATGCGGCACGCCCCTTTTGGATGTGAAAAATCATCTGCGAAAGGCAAATATTTTTCACACGGAGCTTTCCGCCTTCACCCAGGACCCCAAATACTGGCTGGATTTAAAAACCATCTGCGAAGGGGACGTTGTATGCGACCGTGAAGAATTTCTGGCGGACGCATTCCCGGCGGACGCCTTTGACTATGTAATCGCCGATTTTCCGTTCAACTGCTGCCGCCAGCCGCAGAAAACCTTAGAAGCCCTTTTTACATTTTGCAAAAAAGACGGCTTCGTAATCACTAAATTTAAAAATTCGCTTCCATTCAGAGAAAACAGCCATCTGGTTGAGCAGCAAAACACTTACGGATGGGAATTTTTTTACCAGATCTTCTACCTGGCCTCCCACGAAACCGCCCAGCAGTCCATGGCGCAGCTGGGAACGGTGAAGAGCATCCTGGGGCTGGCCTCCTTTGCGCTGGATGAAAATCAATATCGGATTCTGGAAAATCTCATTCCCACAGAGATGTCTCCGGAGCTGAAAGAAGAAATCATAAACCGTATTTCCTGCGAGGAATACCTGTTGATTGTGCAGAAATAAACGGCTTGCAGTTTCACCTCTTTCATATTATAATATAGGCGTTTGTGAAACACCCATTTTGACCAAACTCGTGAATATCGCATTTAATCACAGAAAGGAATCTGTACTTATGGCCAATCCAATCGTAACGATTACCATGGAAAACGGCGATACAATGAAGGTTGAATTATACCCGGACATCGCCCCGAACACTGTAAATAACTTTATCAGCCTTGTGAAAAAAGGCTTCTACGACGGCCTGACTTTCCACCGGATTATTCCCGGCTTTATGATTCAGGGCGGCTGCCCCAACGGCGACGGCATGGGCGGCCCGGGCTACGCCATCCGGGGTGAATTTCTCCAGAACGGCTTCCCCAACAGCTTAAAACACGAACCGGGCGTAATCTCCATGGCCCGCGCCATGCATCCCAACAGCGGCGGTTCTCAGTTCTTCCTGATGCACGAAACCTCTCCGCACCTGGACGGCGCCTACGCCGCTTTCGGGAAAGTCACCGAAGGCCTGGAGATCATCGACAAAATCGCCCAGACCCCCACGACTTTCGGGGACAAGCCCGTGGAGCCGCAGGTGATCCAGTCTATGACCGTAGACACCCAGGGGGAAGAATATCCCGAACCCGAAAAACTCTGATAAGCTTTCAAATACAGAAAAGGCAGGAGCATATATTTTCTCCTGCCTTTCCTGTATTTGAGTTTTTTTAATCTTCCGTAAATTCAAATAATTCCTCTACTGTTGTATGAAATGTTTTTGCAATATCCATCGCCAGCTTCAAAGACGGATTATAGCGTCCGTTTTCCAGATGCACGATGGTTTCACGTCTTACTTTCACCAACTCTGCAAGCTCGCTCTGCTTTAACCCCGTTTTTTCCCTGTATTCCTTTAGCTTTGTCTTAAGAGCCATATCAGATCCCTTTGCTGTCCATCACGCAAAATATGACAAACCGTATAACCGTTAATGCAAATATCATTCCCACAAGCACATAACCTGCGATTGTCCCATTTATAAATGCAACGCCGCATGCGTAAGCGATTACGATCGTAGCGGCCATCATAATTTTCAGGCTGATTGCATCTGTCCTGCGCAGATTCTGGACGGCCAGCTCGTCCTTTTCCTCTTTGCTGTATTTATGGATACGCCCCGCCTGCATTGCAAAAAATACGATGGTGAATATGAACACCATATTCTGGATCGTCGTATAGTAATTATGCCAGTCCCGCCTCGCCCACATCCAGTAATAGCAGACAATAAGCGCCGCATAAATAATTTTGCTCCCTACCATTTCCCTCAAAGTCACTTTTGATTTCATATGCCATTCCTCCTATGTGATATATTTTTAACTTACTGGTTATAAATATATCACTTCAACAGCCGGCTGTCAACACAAAAAGTGAATTATTTATCACTTCCTGCCAACGGCTTAAAAACAAAAAAATTACAGATGCTCTTCCAAACTCCAAATCACATCTGTAATTTCTTTATTTCAGATCATTTATTCAAATAATTCTATGCTTCCGTCCACCTCGGCGAAACACGTTTCCCTGCATTTTTCCAGCTTCGCCTTTCCGCCTGTGGCCTCCGTCACTTTCTGAAGAAACCCATCCGCCTCCCCGTCGGGCAGCAGAATCTCCAGCTTCACATCCTGGGCATAGTCCGACTGCAAAATGAACAGGCCCCGCTCTCCCGCCAGGTATTGCACTTTTCCCAGACCCTGATAGTCCACCTGAATCCGGTAAATGGCTCCGGCCCGCTTCTCGATGACCGCCGCCTGCTTCAGCCCCTCCCGGACAGCCGCGGAATAGGCCCGCACCAGCCCGCCGGTTCCCAAAAGCGTCCCGCCGAAATATCGGGTGACCACTGCAACCGTGTCGTAGAGATCATTTCCCAGCAGCACATCCAGCATGGGCCTGCCCGCCGTGCCCGAAGGCTCTCCGTCGTCGCTGCATCTGGAAATCTCCCTATGAGGACCAATGACATACGCATGACAGTTGTGGCGGGCGTCCCAGTACTGCTTCTTAATCCGCCCTATAAACTCTATAGCCTCTTCCTCACTGGCCGCGTGCTGCACATGGGCGATGAATCTGGATTTCTTCTCCACAATCTCCCCCTGGCCGCCCCGGTACACGGTCTTGTATCCGCTGTTTTGTCTCTCCGGCATTTTCCCCCTCCTAGTAACGCGCTTCCCATATGTAAACCTGCATGCCGCCTGACCGGCGGCGGAACTTTCACTGCAATGCTGATTGAAATAATACGATATAAGTTTATCATATTATGAGGACAAAACAAACAGATTTTTTCACTTACTGCTCACAAGCCCGTTTCGCGATATCCCGGCGAAATAAAAATTTGAAAACCGTCCGTATCAGCGGCTGTATAAAAAATAATTGGGTAAAAAAAGCAAACGGAAAATTAAAGCATACCAGCTTCATCCAATTTGCCAGCAGTGTAAAAATGTTAAATCCCGCATAGTAGGGATAATAAAACCACGCCGCCAGAAAGCTCATGGCCGGACACATAAGCCCCACTGTGGCGCAGATAATGGCGCTTTCAAAAAGAACCGGATGGGTTTTCCCCGGTTCAAAATTCTTACAGGCAAGCCGAAAAGAACAGGGGCTTCCCATCACGCATTCCAAACAATAGGCGGCTATGAATTCAATCAAAATCACCGCCCATATGGGCGTCATTTTCCCAAACATGTAAACGCCTCCCTGGGCGTTCAACGCATGGAGCACGGAATCCGCACCTGTAATCTGCATCAATGTGGCGCCATTGACCACATACAAACTGTAAAACACATAGGCATGAACCGTCACAAGAACGGTCAGGAAGGCAAACGCCATCCTTTGAAACTGATTTCTGGGCATAACTTTTTTCCTCCTTGTGACATACAAAAACACAGGCATGCCTATTGCGCAACCCTATCCGAAACTTAAGCCATGTTCCGTAATCAGATTTACGCGCAAAGCGCTACCTGTGTCATCATGTATGTTTTCTTTATTTATTTTTCAGGAGAATTTTATCATATTTCATTTTCATAAGTCAAATGTTTTTCGCATGGGTTTTATAATTTTGCCGTCGGTCTGCATCATCAGCGCCGCTGCCGCCACAAAAGCCGCCAGCTCCGCAATGGGGAAGGCCCACCAGATCATAAAGTCCGCATTTTTGATATTCGCAAAAATCCAGGCCAGGGGCAATACAACCACGCAAAGCCTGAGCAGAGAGACCAGCAGAGAATTCATGCCGCAGCCCAATGCCTGAAATACGCCCTGCAGGGCAATGTTCCCGCCTGCAAACAGAAAGCCTACGGCAATGATTTTCGCGGCCAGAACGCACAGCCGCTGCGTCTCCCCCGACATGGCAAACAATCCAATCAGGGAATCCGCGAACGCCTCCAATGCAATCATGCCCGCCAGCATAATGATTTCCACGTACAATACGCCATAGAAAACCCCCTGTTTTACGCGTTTTTCATCCCCCATTCCATAATTGTACGACACAATGGGCGTGATGGCGTCGCGGAGTCCGAAACCGGCGAAGAAGATGAACTGCTGGATTTTGTAGAAAATGCCGTAAGCCGTCACCGCCGCCTGCGATACCGTGCCGAAAATCAGGTTGACTCCGTACGTCATAAAGGACATAAGCGCCTGCATGATAATTGCCGGCAGACCAATGGCATAGATTTCCCGCACAATATTCTTTTCCAGTCTCAAATATTTCGCGGCGGATTTCACCTCGGCGTTTTTCCTGTAATGGAAATATAAAGCAATCAACATAGATGCAATCTGACCAATTACCGTTGCATATGCCGCGCCCTGTATTCCCATCTCCGGGAATCCGAAATATCCGAAAATCATAACCGGGTCCAAAAGGATATTGATAACCGCGCCTGCAACCTGGGCAATGGTGGAGTAAACGGTCTTCCCTGTAGACTGCAGCAATTTCTCATAGACGGAAAACATCACAATGCCAAAGGAGGCAATGGCGCAGATGGACAGATACGAACAGCCCATATCAAAAATCAACGGATCTTTTGTCTGACTTCCAATGTACGCCTTCACGCCAAACAGGCCAAACAATAAAAAGGCCGCATAAATGATAAATCCCAAAGACACGCCGTTTCCGGCTGCCTTCGCAGCCTTCTCCCGATCCTGCTGCCCCAGGCTTTTGGCCAGCAAGGCATTGACGCCCACCCCGGTTCCGATGCCAAAAGCCACAATCAGCATCTGCACAGGAAATGCCAGCGTCAGCGCATTCACCGCATATTCGCCCATGCGCGCCACGCTGCCTGAATCCGGAATCCTGGCCACAAACATGCTGTCCACAATATTGTAGCAGGCCTGCAGCGCCATCGACAGAATCATGGGAATGCCCATAGTTAACATAACTTTTGAAACCGCCTCGGTTCCCATTTTGTTTGTTGCTTCTTTGTCCAATTTTCCTCCATTTCTTTTGAGGGTCCAGAAAACTGCCTGGAAACTCTCAGGAGACTTTTTCGGAAAGCTGCCATAACCATATTTTATCGGATACGAAAAAAGCGCAAACCCATCATCTGGATTTACGCTTATCGCCACTCGACTATTTTATTATAAATGTTTTTTTCTGTTTTTGCAAGACCCCTTTTGCGCATAAGTCCCATCATTTGCCTTGGGCAAAAGTTTCTTTTTTCTTGTGAGGCGTTTTCAGCCATGTTATAATAACCTGGAAATATTTTGGAAAAAACGCTTCAAGGAGGAAAATCATGTCTATAGAAAGAGTTCGCGCATACTTTAAAGAACAGAATATGGAAGACCGCATCCAAGAATTCGATGTGTCCAGCGCAACGGTGGAGCTGGCCGCCGCCGCGCTTCACTGTGAGCCCCAGCGGATCGCCAAAACCCTTTCCTTTCTGGTAAATGGAAAAGCGATTCTGGTAGTGGCTGCCGGGGACGCCCGCATCGACAATCCCAAATATAAGGCCCAGTTCGGCGCCAAGGCGAAGATGCTCTCGCCCGACGACGCCGAAACGCTGGTGGGTCATGCGGTGGGCGGCGTGTGCCCGTTTGCCGTAAAAGAAGGCGTGGAAATTTACCTGGATGTGTCCCTGAAAAGGTTTGAAACGGTTTTCCCGGCCTGCGGCAGCTCCAACAGCGCCATTGAGCTTACCATTCCCGAGCTGGAAAAATATTCCGGCTGCGCACAGTGGGTGGATGTTTGTAAAGGGTACTAAATCTTTATTTAATCGTAATCTGGCAGGCTTCCATGGCTTTCAGCGCCCGCTCATGGCTCTGGGGCGTCACGCCCGCGCAGCACGCGCCGTCCACGCTGATTTCCGCTTCCGGCAGAAACGCCTTCAAAATCATGGCGTTGGAGATGACGCAGATGTCTGTGCACAGGCCAATCAGCTCGATGGAATCAATTTTCTCTTCCTGATTCCATTGGGCCATCCGCCTCCCCAGCTCTGCGCTGCCGAAGGTCCCTTTATCCACCGGCGGCTCCGTGCAGTACGGGTGCAGCGCTTCATGGATCTGCCAGCCTTCAGTGTCCCGGATGCAGTGCTTTACCGGGAGCTTTCGGCCCTCCTGCGTCTCCAGATAATTTTCTTCATGGGTGTCCCTGGTAAACACGATTTTTCCGTCGAATCCTTTTACCTTTTCCACGGCCCGGGGCAGCATCTCCTGCGCCTCTGGGGTCCCCAGCGCCCCATTAATGAAATCATTTTGCATGTCCACCACTACCAATACCTTCATTGCATCTTACCCCCATACATTGTCTGAAAAAGTTTCTTTCCGGTTTCCGTGACAAATATTTTCTCGCAGACGGAACGAAGCGCCGCTGGGTCGTCGATTCCGTCTTCATACAGATTTACCAGGAAGTCCGCCTCCACCAAAATCCGGTAGTCTTCCCCGGAAATCCCTTTGTATGTGTGATGATGTCCCACCAGATAGCATACCCGGTCTGTAACCTCTTTGTCAAACCCCAGCTGGGACAGCATTTTTTCCGCTTCCGGCGGGCCTTCTTTCTCCTGCAGCTTCCCGCCGCACTGGCCGTATTTTTCCTCCGCCCGCTTAATGCCGATGTCATGAACCAGGGCCGCCGCCTCCAATGTAAACTGTGTGCCGGCGTCCAGATTTTCTTCCATGGCTATGAGCCGCGACAGCGCGTGCACTTTCAGAAAATGCTGGATGCGGCGGGGATCGCCTTCATAATACTGTATCATTTCCATAACCAGCCTGGAAATCTTGTCCTCTTTTTTCTCCACTTCATCCCCCCTTTAGATGGCCTCTACTGATATTCCTTCATCAGCTCCTTAAACGCGGGCAGGGAATTGACGATGGTTTCATAGGATACGCAGTAGGCCAGGCGCACATAGCCGGGGCAGGCGAACGAACTGCCCGGCACCATCAGGATGTTGTATTTTTTCCCGGCCTGACAAAATTCTTTCTCATCCGCCACCGGAGATTTCACAAACAGGTAGAAGGCGCCCTGGGGCTTGATGCATTCCAGTCCGCATTCTTTCAACCCCTCGTAAAGCGCAGTGCGGTTCCGGTCGTAGTAGGCTAAATCCACCTGGGCGTCCACGCAGCGTCCGATGACTTTCTGAATCAGGGACGGCGCGTTGACGGAGCCGCCTATGCGATTGGCAATGGAGGCCGCCGTAAGCATCTCCTCGCTGCCGTCCGCCTCATCGGGAATCACCAGATAGCCGATGCGCTCGCCGGGCAGGGACAGGGATTTGCTGTAGGAATAGCCCACCACCGTGTTGGCGTAATATTTGGTCAGATAGGGAACCTTTACGCCGTCGTAGGCCAGCTCCCGGTACGGCTCGTCGGAAATCAGGTAAATTACGCTGTTAAATTCTTTCTGCTTGGCCTCCAGTATGGCCGCCAGCTTCTGAATCGTCTCTTCCGAATAAACCACGCCTGTGGGATTGTGGGGCGTATTCACGATGACCGCCCGGGTTTTGGCCGTGATTTTTTGCTCAAATTCCTGCAGGTTGGGCTGAAACGTGGCCGTATCCGGCGTGATTTCCACCAGCTTCCCGTCGTAATTGCGCACGTAAGAGCCATACTCCAGGAAATACGGTGCGAACACAATGACCTCTTCGCCTGGATTCACCACAGTTTTCAAGATCACGTTCAGGCCGCTGGCCGCTCCCACGGTCATGATCAGGTTCTTGGCCTGGAAGTTCGTCCCAAAACGACGGTTTAAGGACTCCGCGATGCTCTGGCGGACATCCTCGAAGCCGGCGTTGCTCATATAACCATGGAGAACCACCGGGTCCTCCTGATTTACCAGGTCAATGATGGCCTCCTTTACCGCTTCCGGCGCGGGAACGTTGGGATTCCCCAGACTGAAATCAAACACTTTGTCCGCGCCGTATTTCGCCCGGAGTTTGTTTCCCTCTTCAAACATGGCGCGAATGGCTGAATTATTCTGAACCAGAGGTTTCATTTTTTCCGATATCATATTCTTTTATCCTCCTATGCGCTCGGCGCCTCTTCCGCCACAATCTCCCAGCCGATTCCGTATTTGTCGAAAATCTCCGCGTGGAACGTACTGTAAAAAGTTTCCGTGGGCGGCAAAACGATGCGCGAACTCTCCTGAAACTGTTCAAATATTTTCTGTGCGTCTTCTCTTGTGGGCACAGTGGCCGTCAGCTTAATCTTATTTCCGCCGCTGACCGGCTCCGTCTCGTCGGCGAACCAGACGACAGTCCCGCAGATTTCCATCTCCGCGTGCACAATCCACTGGGACAGATCCGCCGGAACATCCGTCAGCCCCTCCGGCACATAGTCACCGTAGGGCTGCGCCATTTTCACCTGCGCATCAAAAACTTTTCCGTAAAACTCCAATGCCTCTCTGCATTGCCCCTGAAAAGCGATGTAAGGCATAATCATCAATCATTCCCCCTCTTTTATTTGCGATTAAGCGCCGGCGACTGCGCCCATGCCCATCTGTATGGCCTTTTTATTCAATTCCAGGAATTTGGGCTTAATGTTGCCCTCCAAAATAGCGTCCCAGTGAATGCCTTCCAGCCCCATGGCATGGATAATGGTTCCCAAAAGCACCATGTTGGCCGCTTTCTCGTTTCCCAGCTCCTGGGCCATGCCGGTGGCATCCACCACTTTCACATTTTCTGCGTGTTTGCGAATCTCTTCCAACACGTCTGAGGGATACTCTTCTTCTCCAATCACCACCGACTGAGAAGGAATCTCCAGGTCATTGACCACCAGCGTGCCGCCCTCCTTCAGATAATCCAGATTTCGCAGCGCCTCCATTTTCTCAAACGCCACGACGATGTCCGCAGCGCCTTTGTCAATCACCGGGGAATGCACTTTGTCACCGTAGCGCACCTGGGAGGATACGCTGCCGCCTCTCTGGGACATGCCGTGAATCTCGCTCATTTTCACATCATGACCGGCCTCCATCAGCCCGGTCGTCAATATTTTGCTGGCCAGGATGGTCCCCTGACCGCCCACTCCCACCAATAAAATGCTCTTTGTCATGAATTACTCCTCCTAATTTTTACTCCTTTACGATGGCGTCATGTTTGCAAATCTGCATGCACACGTCGCAGCCCACGCACTGAGCTTCATGAATCACGGCTTTCTTTTCTTTCACGTCAAAGGACATGGCCGGACAGCCGGCTTTCATGCAAAGCTTGCAGCCCACGCATTTATCCTCCAGCACTTTGTTCCTGGTGACAAACAGATCGGTAAATTCTTCCTGATCCGCCTGTGAAAATTTCTTCAGAGCGCAGGGCCAGCGGGTGATGATCACCGAAGGCTCGTCCAGCGCCAGCAGTTCGTCCAGTGCGTCGTCCACTTCCTGCAGATGGTTGGGATTAATCACGCGCACGTGGCGGATACCGATGGCGCGCACCAGATCTTCGATTTTAATCAGCGTGGTGGGCTCCCCTTTTGCGGTAAAGCCAGTGCCCGGATTATCCTGGTGGCCGGTCATGCCGGTGATGCGGTTATCCAATATAATATTGACGGTATTGCTCTTGTTATACACGGTATTAATCAGGGAATTAATGCCCGTATGGAAAAATGTGGAATCCCCCAGCACGGCCACCACCCGTTTGCCGGATCCAGTCTGATTGAAGGCCTTCTGAGCGCCGTGTCCGATGGAGAAGCTGGCTCCCATGCAGACCGTGGAATCCATGGCTGAGAAAGGCTTGCCGGCCGCCAGCGTGTAGCAGCCGATGTCTCCGCTGATCATAATATCTTTTCTTTTGCCCAGCCGGTAAAACAGGCCCCGGTGGGGACATCCAGCGCAGAACGCGGGTGCGCGGGCGATTAATTTGCCCCGGTCAAATTCAATGGTCTTGTAGCCTTCTTTTTTCAGGCAGCCGCGAATCACATCCGGGGTCATTTCGCCGTAAGGCGGGAATGTGTCTTTTCCCACGATTTTGCAGGACACGCCCAGTCTTTCCACAAATTCCTGGATGTACGGGTCGTTTTCTTCCAATATGTAAACCGTCTCCATCTTGTCGCAGAATTCTTTGATTAATCTGGCGGGCAGCGGATTGGTGAAGCCCAGCTTCAGGTAGGACGCGTCTTCCCCGAAGACTTCTTTTCCATAATAGTAACAGACGCCAGAGGCGATGACGCCCACTTTTCCCTCTTTGTATTCCGCCTGGTTAAACGGCGATTTCTCGCTGTACTCTTCCAGTTTTCCCATTCTCTCTTCCAGCTTCACCCGCAGGTTCCTGGCGATGGCGGGAAGGCAGACGTATTTGGCGGGATTTTTCGTCCACTCCTTGACGGCTGTGTCTTTTCGCTCTCCCAGCTCCACGATGGATTTGGAATGGCAGACGCGGGTGGTCATCCGCACCATCACCGGGGTATCGTAGGACTCACTGAGCTCGTAAGCGGCTTTCACCATGTCCAGGCATTCCTGGGAGTCCGACGGCTCCAGCATGGCCCATTTGGCCGCTTTGGCGTAGTTGCGGTTGTCCTGCTCGTTCTGGGAAGAGTACATCCCCGGCTCGTCCGCGGTAACCAATACATTTCCCGCGTTCACGCCCATATAAGCCCAGGTAAAAAGCGGATCCGCCGCCACGTTTACGCCCACATGCTTCATGGACGCCATACTGCGAATCCCTGCCACAGCCGCGCCGATGGCGGACTCAAGGGCTACCTTCTCATTAGGCGCCCACTCGGTTTCAATCTCTTTATAGGCAGACAAATTTTCCAGGATTTCCGTGCTGGGCGTTCCCGGATACGCGGACGCATGGCGGACTCCCGCCTCATAGGCGCCTCTGGCTATGGCTTCATCGCCGGTCATTAACTGCTTCATATAAGATTGCCTCCTTCTGCAAATAAAACATCTTTTTAGGCCCCTGCCATCATTTGGGCACAGGCCATCAGGAAATCGTATTTTTCTTCAAAACTTGCGTTTCTGGAATTTAAGGCTATGGAGTACTAGTACAGCGAAAATTAAGTTTTTGATAGTTTGACGCAGAATATTTTTCTGAGAGTGCCGCTCCACAAACGCAGGCGTAGCGGTGGCTACGGCGAGGCTTGGGGAGTGGCGCTATCGGGAAAATAGGCAAGTCAAACTGCAAATTACTTAATATTCGCTGTACTAGAGCCAGGAAAATATACGCATCGCTGGAGATGAGCTTCCCCTGGAAAATGCCTCCTGCCTTTATTTGAGTGCATGTAGATTTATTATATGATTGTTTATATATCTTGTCAATCTTTATCATATCTGCGCAAAAGGACGCAGCCGTTAATGAACTTGTAAACAGTATTGCCGAACATGCGCAAATATGCTATATTTTCAATTAAGAAACATCCCTTTCGCAATCACCTAATAATCTATCCGCAAAGGAAAGGAGCTTATGAAAAATCAAACCATCGCCGTGGCCGGACACTTATGCATCGACATTACCCCCGGCTTTTCGCAAACAAAAACCACTGAAAATATTTCCCAGCTGCTGATGCCCGGCAAAATCATTAATGTGGAAAACGCCAGCTTCAGCGCCGGCGGCGCAGTGGCCAACACCGGACTCGCCCTGAAAAAGCTGGGAAGTCCCGTCATCCTCATGGGCAAAATCGGCCAGGACGCTTTCGGCACAGTGATCCGGCAGACTTTTGAAAAATATCAGGCCGCCGGCCACCTGATTGTGGCGGAGGAAGAAAGCACTTCCTATACCATCGTCATCGCGCCTCCCGGCGTGGATCGGATTTTCCTGCATCACCCAGGCTGCAACGACACCTTCTGCATGGACGACCTGGACTTTGAAGCCATCGGGCAGGCCCGGCATTTCCATTTTGGCTATCCGTCGCTGATGCGCTCCATGTATCTGGACGGCTCCCAAGAACTGGTCCGGATTTTCACCCGGGTAAAAGAAATGGGGCTGACTATTTCCCTGGACATGGCCGCCGTGGAAGACGATTCGGAGGCCGGGCGCCAGGACTGGACCCAGATTGTGAAAAACCTGCTCCCGCTGGTGGATTTCTTTGTGCCCAGCATCGAGGAACTGGGATACATGATTGACCCCGCACTCTACCAGGACTGGACCCGGCGGGCGGGCGACAGAGACATCCCTTCCATTCTGGATGTGGAAAAAGACGTGCAGCCCCTGGCAAAAATGCTGTTTGACTGGGGCGCAAAATGCGTGTTGATTAAATGCGGCGCATCTGGCATTTACCTGCGCACCAGCACACCGGAAGTAATGAAAAAAATTGCCCCGGAATTTACATCCTGGGGCAATCTGGAGTATTTTGAGAAAAGTTTTGTGCCGGACCGCATACTTTCCGGCACAGGAGCCGGAGACACCAGCATTGCAGCTTTCCTGAAAGCCGCCCTAGACGGATACCCGCCCAAACGCTGTCTCCAGCTGGCCGCCGCCACAGGAGCCAGCTGCATCACAGCCTACGACGCGCTTAGCGGACTGAAATCTTTCCCCGAACTCATCCAGCGAATTGACAGTGGCTGGGAGAAAAACCCTTAAGCCTTCCGTCCGCAGCAATGTTTGTATTTCTTGCCGCTGCCGCAGGGGCACAGGTCATTGGGATAAACCTTGGCCTTTGCCCTCTGCACCGGTTTTCTCGGCCCTTCTTCTTCCTTATTGGTGCCGGTCGCCTGGGCCACCTGCTCCCGCTCCACTTTCTGCTCAATGCGCACATGATACAAAAGCCGAACCGTGTCTTCCTGAATGCTGGCAATCATGGCGTTGAACATATCGTACGCGCTCATCTTATATTCCACAACCGGGTCTTTCTGGCCGTAGGCCTGCAGACCAATCCCCTGGCGGAGCTGCTCCATGTCGTCGATGTGGTCCATCCACTTGTTGTCAATCACTTTCAGCAAAATGACACGCTCCAACTCACGGATCTGCTCCGCTTCCGGAAATTCCGCTTCTTTCATTTCATATTTCTTAATGGCCTCTTCCTTCAGCTCGTGTTTCAGATTATTTTTCTTAATATCCTTTACCCGATCCTTTTCCAGAGGCTTTAAGGGGATGATGGGAATCAACGCCTGGTTAAACTCGTTTACGTCCCATTCTTCTGACGCCACATCGTCGGAAAAGCACATATCCACAGTGCTGTCCACCACATCCGTAACCATTCGGCAGATGGATTCCCGCATGCTGTCTCCATCCAGCACTTTGCGCCGCTCTTTGTAGATAATCTCCCGCTGCTCGTTATTTACCTGGTCATAATCCAGCAGATTCTTACGGATTCCATAGTTGTTGCCCTCGATCTTCATCTGGGCTTTCTCAATGGCGCTGGAAAGCATCTTATGCTCAATCTGCTCGTTCTCCGGCACGCCCAAAGATTTGAAAATCCCCATGAGCCGTTCTGATCCGAACAGACGCATCAGGTCATCTTCCAGAGAAATGTAAAATCTGGACTCACCCACATCCCCCTGCCGTCCGGAACGCCCGCGCAGCTGGTTGTCGATACGTCTTGACTCGTGCCGCTCCGTGCCGATAATGCGCAAACCGCCGGCCTCCCGCGCCACATCATCCAGCTTAATGTCCGTACCGCGCCCGGCCATGTTGGTGGCGATGGTCACCGCACCGGCCACGCCCGCCTGGGCCACGATTTCCGCTTCTTTCTCATGGAACTTAGCGTTCAATACATTGTGGGGAATGCCCTCTTTGCGGAGCATATTGCTTAACAGCTCGGAAGTCTCGATGGTAATGGTGCCCACCAAAACCGGCTGCTGTCTCTGGTGCGCCTCCTTGATGGATTCCACCACCGCCTTGAACTTCTCCTTCTGCGTCATGTAAACGGCATCGTCCTGGTCCACACGGCGAACCGGTTCATTGGTAGGAATCTCCACCACGTCCATGCCATAAATATCCCGAAACTCTTTTTCTTCCGTCAGCGCCGTACCGGTCATGCCCGCTTTCTTCTCATATTTATTAAAGAAATTCTGGAAAGTGATGGTGGCCAGCGTCTTGCTCTCCCTTTTTACCTTCACTTTCTCTTTCGCTTCAATGGCCTGGTGCAGACCGTCCGAGTAGCGCCGTCCGGGCATAATGCGCCCGGTAAACTCGTCCACAATCAGCACTTCGTCGTCCTTTACCACATAATCCTGATCCCGGTGCATCAGATTGTGGGCGCGCAGTGCCAGGATAATATTGTGCTGAATCTCCAGATTGTCCGGGTCGGAAAGGTTCTCGATGGAGAAAAACTTCTCCACTTTTTTCACGCCGTCCTCAGTCAGTGTGACGATTTTATCCTTCTCATTGACGATAAAATCTCCGGTTTCTTCGATTTCCTCGCCCATCAGCGCCGTCATCTTGGTCATCTCACCGCTGGCCTCACCCCGCTGCAGCTGCCGGGCCAAAATATCGCAGACTTCGTAAAGCTTGGTGGATTTGCCGCTCTGCCCTGAGATAATCAGCGGCGTACGGGCCTCGTCAATGAGCACCGAGTCCACCTCGTCGATGATGGCATAATACAACTCTCTTTGCACCAGCTGTTCCTTATAAATCACCATGTTATCCCGCAGGTAATCAAATCCCAGCTCGTTGTTGGTAATATAGGTGATGTCGCAGGCATACTGCTCCCGCCGCTCGTCGTTGTCCATGGAATTTAACACAACGCCCACGGTCAGTCCCAAAAACTTATGGATTTCCCCCATCCACTGGGCGTCACGGGCCGCCAGATAGTCGTTGACGGTCACAATATGCACGCCACGCCCCGTCAGCGCATTCAAATAAGCCGGCAACGTGGATACCAGTGTCTTACCTTCACCGGTTTTCATCTCCGCAATACGCCCCTGGTGCAAAATCACGCCGCCGATCAGCTGCACCCGGTAATGCTCCATATTCAAAACCCTTCTGGCCGCCTCCCGCACCGCGGCGTACGCCTCCGGCAAAATATCGTCCAGTGTCTCTCCCTTGGAAAGCCTGTTCTTAAATTCCCGCGTCTTATCCCGCAGCGCATCGTCATCCAGCGCCTGCATCGCCGGCCGCAGCGATTCGATCTTATCCACCGTTCCCTGGATACGCTTCACCTCATGTTCACTGTGCGTGCCAAAGATCTTCGTCCAAATGCTCATCTATATATACTCCTATTCTTCACAATAAATATACAATTTCCCTCTATTCTACCACTTTCCCGGCAAAGAAACAATGAACAATTATTGAACTTTATGGCGGCTATTCATATTATGTTAACGAAATAAATCCAGTCCCTGCGAAAATCTGTAACAGTTCAGCCTTCCGGCTTCACTGTCACAAAAATATGCGCACAAACTGCAAAAAACGCAGTTTGGCGCGTGGCTGTCTCGGGCTCGTCTTGCAGGCGCAAGCCGACGCCTCGCGGGATAGCGCATGGCTGAACTGTTACGAAAATCTTTTTGTAACAAAAAAATACAGTTGACAAAACAGACCCAAGCAACTAAAATATATTTTGTAACTTATATATGTCGCTATAGCTCAGCTGGATAGAGCGACCGCCTCCTAAGCGGTAGGCCGGAGG
>CAYOWU010000003.1:58201-110095 GCA_964407765.1 uncultured Lachnospiraceae bacterium | reverse complement strand
CGGTCATAATAACAAAGCTGTGATTCTGTTTTGCCAAAATCAATTCCTATCAGAATATCCCTAATCTCATTCATAAACCGTTCCTTCTTCGATGGGGAACATACTCTCCACGAATTTTTCCTGTCTCAGATATTGTATCATTTTCTCCTGCACCGCATCTGTCTTGCCCAGTTTTTTCGCCGCCAGAATCTCGTTGATCAGCTGATACTTGGTCTCCTGGTCCTGGTGCGCCATGGATTTGGTCAGAGTTTTCTCTTCCGTCTTCGTCACCTGGCCGTCCAGCTCCACCGTAAAGTAATAATGAATGGATTCCCCGTAAAAAAGGGTGAACGTCCGCCCGAATATTCCCTGGAAAAGATTGGGCAGCGGTTCCTGGTGATACTCTCTGTCCTGGCCCATGCCCGTGTCCAGCGCATAGTGAATGGTCACCTCCGCCCGGGGGTTGGCGCTGTATTCCACAAAGACCTTATCATCCAACTGGTAAGCGCACAGCAGATTTTTCGGCAGTTTCCGAAAGAAAGCGAAGGTCAGCCCCTTATGGTAGCACTCATCCAGCAGGCTTTTCACCTGGCCTGTCTGGGATTCGCTTAACTTCCTCTTTTCACAGAAATAAGAAAGCAGCGCCAAGCGGCAGACCATTTCCAGCGGCCACTGGTTTTCGTAGGCGTTTTCCAGGCATTGGGTCACATATTCCGGCATCGGCTTTTTCTGCACAAAATATCCGTATGCCCAAAAGGTCAGATAATCCTGTATCAGGGATTCCTTCCCCTTGTGCCGCACATAGCATTCCAATACCTTGCTGCCCTCCCAAAAGTAATCCCGCACAAAAATGCTGACGGCCAGCAGTTTTTCCTCCAGCGCGTAAACGTCCATCTGAAAATCCCGGGCGCACTGCCACAAATGGTACAGCTCACAGGCCGGCCCCAGATAGTGCAAAAGCAGATACTGTAAAATCGCCTCGTCGTATTTCCCGCTTTTAAAAACGTGGACGGCCAGCGCCACAATCTCCTCATCCTCTTCAAATTCCCGGACAATAATCCAGCGGCTGCACAGCTTCACCAGAGATTCCAGGCATACGCCTTCCAGCCCGTATTCACAGTAGATCCGGCTGGCTTTTTCATAAAACCCGTAGGCGATGAGAAGCTCCGCCAGCTGCACCTTGTCCACCGCCGCGTACTCCTCCACATCCAGGGAAGCGAGAAAATCTTCTGTTTCCTGTGCATTTTCCAAAGCCTGGTAGTAATCCAGCAGGTCCTTTCGAACTTTTCTTCGGTATTCCAGGGTAAACGCCTCCGACTGGGTAACCCGGCAAAAATCCGCAAGCGTCTGCCCGTTAAGCCCGCCGCTGCAGTGATGGAGCAGAAATCCCGGATGCTGGCTGGCCTCTTGGCAGCACACTTCCAGCATTTCTTTGTCAAAAAGCCGGCGCAGGTTGTAGTCTATGGTGGACTGGTAGCGCCGCTTTTTGTCGTCCTGGAACACAACCACCGCATCCTCTCCGTAAATCAGCGGGTAGGCCACCCCGCCCGCGCAGGGATAGATTTCCTCTTCCTGCAAAGGCTCGTGGCGGATGATCACATACCGGATGTCCGGCCGGTCACAGTAAAGCCGGTGGGTGAACACGATTTTCTGCAAATCCTCCGCCTCCAGCACGTCCATGCAGTCGTAGTACAAAATCGCGTAATTCTCATCCATGGCCCCGCTGCGCAGCTTCCGCTTGCTGAATTCCTCGATGATCTTCCGGTAACTGGCATAAGACTGGGGATCTTCCTCCCGGTGGCGGATGACGTTGGCGTAGACCAGAGCTTTTTTGTTGTCGCTTAAAGTATTGTTGTACAAAAAATAAATCCGCAGATTCTTTGGCAGCATCCGCTGATAGTCCTCATCCACTGTGTTCATATAATATTCAAACAGACTGGTGATCCGCAGATTTTCCTCCACGGCCTTGGCAAACCAGGGAAAAAACCGCTTCTCCCTGGGACTGCCCTTCATAATCTGCTTGCAGATAGCCTCCAGGATGTCCTTCAGCGGATGTTTTTCGTAAAGGCAGGCCAGAAGCTTGAACAGGCATGGGTCGTAATTCTTGCGGTAGCCGCTAAGATACGCGATCCGCACCGCCATCTCCTCTTCCACCCTCCCGCTGCGGGCCGCGAACAAAAGCGTCTGAATCCAGAAATCGTTCAGATGGGGCAGCTGGCTTAGATCCTTTTCCACCACGTTGAACGCCTCCAGATAAAGAAGCGGGCTGCGGCTTCCGTAATCGTACTGTTCCTCCATCATGTACAGGGTCTTGGCCGTGGACAAAAGCAGCTCGTCGTCCAGCTGCTCCAGAACCCAGAATAGCAGGAAGCTGTTGGGCTTTTGCCTGTACAGCGCCCGCAGCTTGATTACGACACGGCCTCGGTCTTTTAACAGGCCCACCAGATGGCACACATAGAGATAAACGCCCGCCAGCTCCAGGTCATCCGCGGTGAAGTTCTTATCCTGGTATTTCAAAAGGATTTCCCGCGCCTGCTCCAGATCGTCGTTCATATAATAGACGTAAGCCTTATAGACCTGGTACACCGGATAATCGCAGCCGGACTCCTCCATATGCTCCAGAATCTCGATGCTGTCGCCGGCCCACACTTGGTAATCCTGCTGGTGAAGCCGGAATTTCAGGTAGCTGCTGTAGAGCTTTAGCTTCTGCTTTTTCTCATAAATATCCATGTCCACCTGGATTTTGGAATTCTGGGACGCCGTGATGTGGTATTCCAACGTCCCGTATGCGTCCCGTATGCGGATTTTCCCGAACTTCCTGCCCTTCCCCAGGCTGTCGGCCTCGATGCGGTATTCCAGATGAAAGGCGCTCCCGATGAAATCCTCCTCCGTGGCCGCCCGCTTGTCCACCTCGATGAAATCCCCAACGGTTTCGATCTCCATCCGCAGATGGCCCCAGCCGCTTCTTTTAATCAGAAAAGATTCCTGAACCGTCTCGGCAAGCTGGTAATGCTCTGCCGAGCGCTTGCCCAGAGAAATGCGCACCGGCTCTTTTTCCCCGATTCCGATGAGAAATTCCTCCATGTGCTGGTAAGTCACCGGATTCTGGGTCATGCTGTCGTAAAGGGTACGCGCCTTCCCCCGCCGGATATCCACAATTTCCGGAAAGGACGGGTCTGTGAACAGCCGAAACGCCTCCCGAAAACTGCTGCTGGCCAGCTTTACAAAGTCCTTCATGTCCCGGATGCGTCCCACAGAAGACTGGGGCTGGCGCTCCTCTACCCGGATCGTGAAAGGAATGCGGTATTCCCCAAAATTCGTCAACAAAATCATTTCCCCGGAAAAGCCGTCGCCGGGGGACAGTCCCCCCACGTCGATTCCGTAGGGGAGCTGTATGGCCGTGCCGGAAAACCGCTCCACGCCCGGCACAAACCGCCGGTGGGTGGAAACGACAAACCCGCGGATCTTCCTATCTTCCTGGGTTCCCACATAAAAAACTTCCTTTTCGCTGGAGCCCTGGGGAACGGCCGCATGGATCTCTTCCTGGGAAAACAGCAGCTTTGGGACATCGTATTCAAATTTATCATTGCATAATTGCTCAATTTGTACTTTCACAAGCGTCTCCTATTGCCCTTGACTTCTTATCTTCTGTCTTACTATAATGGATTATACACCACATGGAAAAGGTTCGCAATTACAAAAAGAAAGGAGCGCCGACCATGATTAAACACAAAGACCACTTCCACGGCAGCGATCTGGAAGAAATCGAGAAATGTTTCGGCATAAAAAAAGAAACCATCATAAGCTTCAGCGCCAACGTAAACCCACTGGGCATTTCCACCCGTCTGCGCACCGCGCTGGGGGAACAGCTGGACGCCATCACCCGCTATCCCGACCGGGAATATATAAAGCTTCGCCAGTGCATCTCCTCCTACACCGGAGCCCAAACGGAAAATATCATCGTTGGCAACGGCTCCACCGAACTGATCTCCCTTTTCATCCAGGTCAATCGCCCGAAAAAGGCTCTGATCGTGGGTCCCACCTATTCAGAATACGAGCGGGACATTAACTTAGGCGGCGGCAGCTGCATGTATTATCCGCTGAAAGAAAAGCAGGACTTTGCGCCGGATGTGGAAGAACTGTGCCGACAGCTGCACGACGGCCTGGACCTGCTGGTTATCTGCAATCCCAACAATCCCACCTCCACCGCCATTACAAACGCCCAGATGCGCCGGATTTTGGATGCCTGCCTGCAGTTCGGCATCTTCGTCATGGTGGACGAAACTTATGTGGAATTCGCCCCCGACGAAGCGCAGATCACTTCCGTGAAGCTGACCAACTACTACACCAACCTGATTATCCTGCGGGGAACTTCCAAGTTTTTTGCGGCCCCCGGCCTGCGCTTAGGCTACGCTATCACGGGAAATCCGGATCTGATCTCGGAAATCAACCTGCGCAAAGACCCCTGGACAATCAACAGCCTGGCGGAAATCGCCGGACAGATTATGTTTCAGGATCAGGAATACATCCACTTCACCAAGGAGCTGATCCGCCGGGAGCGGGAGCGCGTCTTTGGGATATTGGCCGGCTGGGATTTTGTAAAAGTATATCCGCCTCAAGCAAACTTTATTCTGATGCGCATCCTGCGGGAAGACACGGACGCCCAGGCGCTCTTTGAATGCTGCATCCAAAAAGGGCTGATGATCCGCGACTGCTCCACCTTCCCGTTTCTGGATTCTCAGTACGTCCGGTTCTGCATGATGCTGCCGGAGCAAAACGACGCATTGATTGGGGCTTTTGAAGAAAAGTTAAAAAACGTTTGAAAACCGTGCCTTTAGAAGGTACTGAACAGTTACGAAGTGTAAAAAATTTTGCCGTTCCCGTCCGGCGCTCATTCCATGCGCCGGACAGGCCAGGCTTTTATACTTCCCACGAAAGTTTATCAAAATTATTCAGAAATTGCATCGTGAAAAAAAGCCCTGCATATTTATCATACACAGAGCCACTGCATTGGCGCCGGGCTCCCCGCAGCTGCCCTCGCCAGAACCGGACTTAAAGCTCCTCGTCATCCATCGTCAGGTCAAAGATCATCTCCTCCACCGCCCGGACGCACCCTTCGGTGTCTTTTACAATGTCTTTTCCCCAGAAACGCAGCACACTCCAGCCCAGGAACATCAGCTTTTTTTCGTTTTCCAAGTCTCTTTGCCGGTTTTTCTCAATTTTTTTGATCCAGTAGTCGGGATTGTTTCCCCGCTGCAGCTGGAGTTTTAATTTGCCCCAGTCCTTGCCGTGGAAAAACTCGCTGTCGCAGAAG
Organism: uncultured Lachnospiraceae bacterium; assembly: GCA_964407765.1. GTDB lineage: Bacteria > Bacillota > Clostridia > Lachnospirales > Lachnospiraceae > MGBC164599. The sequence continues at coordinate 104,802 of CAYOWU010000003.1, read as the reverse complement.
ATGGCAATCTTGTATTTGGGAATCACGATATCTGGCTTGCCCGGCAGGGACGCGTCGTTTTTCCGGTAATGGATTCCCCTGGCCCACAGCGCTTTTCTTAGAATAACCTCTATGGATGTATCCTTGCTCTTCACCCGCTTCATGGTTTTGGTAACGATTTTCTTGTCGCGCACCGCCATTCCCCCTCACCGGCTGCCGAGGCGCCTACACAACTGTATACCAGCTGCGGTCAAAGCCAACGGCGCGCAGCGCCGTTTCTTTGTCCAGCCGCTCGGGCCTTTTGACTTCTATATGTACCCGCTCGGATCGTAAACTTGCTTCCGCTAGCGCTCCATCCAGACAGGATTTGAAGTTGTGGACTGTCTAATTCATGTCGTTGCTAGACAAAATTTCGATGGCGATGCGGTGGCATCGTTCGCCTCCCTATTCAAAAACCAGGGGCACGAATTTCTCAATCACCTTCGCCACCATGGCCACCGGAACAGCGTTTCCCGCCTGTTTGCGCATCTGCGCGTCGGACACCGCGATTTTAAATTCATCGGGGAAGCCCTGCAGACGCAGCATCTCCCTGGGCGTCAGCCGGCGCTCGCCGTTGACCAGCAGATAGTTGTAGCTGGCTCCCGCCCGCAGGGCGCAGCTGTACGGATAGGAGGAAATGTTCCCCGACTTGTTCTCGTGCCAGATGGCCGGGACTGTGCTGGCCGTGTGCATTTTCCTGCGCTTCTCCACGATTTCTTTGGATGCGTAATGCTTGGGATCCACTTCCGTTTCCAGAATGTCGCTTAAAGTCTTCTTCTCCTCCACATCAAACTGCCATCTCATGCGGAAAGGCTTTTTGGCGCCGACGATGATAATCCGCTCCCGCTTCTGGGGCAGCCCGAAATCCAGCGCGTTTAATATATGGTAGTCCACATTGTATTTCAGTTCGTTTCGCAGCGCATGGATAATTGTCTCAAAAGTCTTGCCGCCGTCGTGGCTGACCAAGTTTTTCACATTTTCCAGGATGAACGCGTCCGGCTTTTTTTCTTTCAGTATTCTGGCTATGTCAAAGAAAAGCGTCCCCCGGGTGTTGTCCTCAAATCCTTTTTGCAGCCCGCAGATGGAAAACGCCTGGCAGGGAAATCCCGCAAACAGCATCTGAAAATCCGGCAGATCCTTTTCATCCACCTGGGTTATGTCGCCCACCGGCTTTTCGCCGAAGTTTTCTTCGTAGCTGATCTGGGCAAATTTGTCGATGTCGCTGCTGAATACGCACTGGCCCTGTATCCCCAATTTCTCAAAGGCCTGTCGGGACGCATAGCGAAATCCCCCTATTCCGCAGAATAGATCGATATACCGAATGCTCTTGGGCAGGCGCCCCTGTCCCGTCTTTGGCGTGATATCTCTGTTTTCCATGGCATTTTCTCCATAAATGTGACCTTCTGACAGTGCGGCTTGAAAACAGGTCTGTCAGAACCTTACTTTTATATAGGCGCGGATTTCCTCCACGCATTTCTCAAATCCCAGCTTGCTGCTGTTCAGGCACAGATCGTAATTTCTGGCGTCGGTCCACTCCCGGCCGGTGTAATGCCTGTAAAAATCGGCCCGGTATTTGTCTGTTTTGGCGATGAATTTCTTCATCTCCTCCTCGGTCATGCTGTTTTGCTCCATGGCCCTGGCCAGGTTGAACTCCTCGGATCCGTGGACAAATACGCTGACCACATTGGGATAATCTTTCAGTACGAAATCCGCCGCCCGGCCTACGATCACGCAGCTCTCGGTTTTCGCCAGCTTCTTGATGACCTCCGCCTGGTAGTTGAACAGATTCTTGGCCGACACAAAATCGCTGCTTTCTGGCGAAATCAGCTCCCCTGTGTAAATGTCCGGAGAAATGCGCTTAAAAAAGCTGCTTTTTAGCTTTTCGTCAAACTGCATGAAAAGCTGTTCGCTGATGCCGCTCTCTTCCGACGCCATCTTTAAAATGTCTCTGCTGTACCAGGGAATTCCCATCTCTTTTGCCAACATTTTTCCCACGGTTTTTCCGCCGCTTCCATACTGCCTTGCAATGGTGACAACTATATGCTCCATATGCGTTCCTCCTATTCTCCCAGATAAGCCTTCTTAATGGAATCGTCGTTCATCAGCTCCTTGGCGTCTCCGTCCAGAACGATTTTTCCCGTCTCCAGCACATACGCCCGGTCTGCGATAGACAGGGCCTTCTTGGCGTTCTGCTCCACCAGAAGCACGGTGGCGCCCCCAGCGCTCACCTCCTGGATAATATCGAAAATCTCATTTACAAGAATGGGTGACAGGCCCATGGAAGGTTCATCCATCACGATGATCTTGGGCTTGGACATCAGTGCCCGGCCCATGGCCAGCATCTGCTGTTCGCCGCCGCTTAAGGTGCCCGCCAGCTGATTTTTCCTCTCCTTCAGACGCGGAAAACGCTTGTAGACCATCTCCAGCGTTTTTGCGATCTCGTCTTTGTCTTTCCTTGTGTACGCGCCCATCCGCAGGTTTTCATACACGGTTAATTCCGCGAACACCCGGCGGCCCTCCGGCACATGGGCCATCCCTAAGGACACAATCTTGTGCGCCGGAACCTTGGTGATCTCCCTGCCCTCGAAGATGACCGAACCTTTTTTCGGAGACAGCAGGCCGGTAATGGTGTGCAGAATCGTGGTTTTCCCCGCGCCGTTGGCGCCGATCAGCGCGATGACCTCCCCTTCGTTGACCTCGAAAGAGATTCCTTTAATCGCCTGGATCATGCCATAGTATACTTCAATGTCTTTTATCTCAAGCATTGCCATTTTCGCCATCCCCCCTTATTCGCCTAAGTACGCCTTGATAACCTCCGGGTTGTTCAGCACATCGCCGGTCTTTCCCTCTGCGAGAACTTCCCCGAAGTTCAGGACGGTTAGCTCTTCACAGATTCCGGATACCAGTTTCATATCGTGTTCAATCAGAAGAATCGTCATGTGAAATTCATCCCGCACAAACCGGATAGTCTCCATCAGCTCCTTCGTCTCGTTGGGGTTCATGCCCGCCGCCGGTTCGTCTAATAAAAGCAGTTTGGGCTCCGTGGCCAGCGCCCGGGTAATTTCCAGCTTCCGCTGCTTTCCGTAAGGAAGATTGGCCGCCAGCGTGCCCGCCTCTTTATCCAGGTCGAACACGGCCAGAAGCTCCAGGGCTTTTTCGTCCATGGCCTTTTCCATCTTATGGTACTTGGGCAGCCGGAAGATTCCTTCCAGCGTGGAGTATTTGTAATGGTTATGAAGGCCTACTTTTACGTTGTCCAGCACCGATAGGTCTTTGAAAAGACGTATGTTCTGGAACGTCCGGGCGATTCCCTCCTTATTGATGTCTATGGTTTTCTTGCCCACAATATTCTCGCCGTCCAGAAGTATCACGCCTTCGTTTGGCTTATACACACCGGTTAAGAGGTTGAAGACCGTGGTCTTTCCCGCCCCATTGGGGCCAATCAGCCCGTAGAGGCGTCCTTTTTCGATTTTCAGATGAAATTCGTTCACCGCCCGCAGGCCGCCAAAGGAGATTCCAAGATTATTCACTTCCAACAATGCCATATCTTACGCCGCCTCCTTTGCACTTTTGTTTTTCCTGCGCCTGAATTTGGCGGAGTATTTCTCGCGCCACTCGATGGCTTTCGGACTCCAGTTAAACAGCATCATCACAATCAGCACGATTGCGTAAATCAGCATACGGTAATCGCTCAAAGCCCGCAAAAGCTCCGGCAGCAGGGTCAGGATAATGGCTGCTATAATGGAGCCGCGCATATTTCCGATGCCGCCCAGCACCACGAAGACCAGAATCATGATGGACATGTTGTAGCCGAAGTTCTTGGGCTGCGCCGTTAAGGTGGCCAGGTTATGGGCGTAGATAACTCCTGCCACGCCTGCCAGAGCCGCGGAGATGGAAAACGCCATCAGCTTATATTTTGTGATGTTGATGCCCACCGACTCCGCCGCGATGCGGTTGTCCCGGATGGCCATGATGGCCCGGCCGCTTCTGGAGTGCATCAGATTCAGCACGATAAACAGCGTAATCAGAATCAGAACCACGCCAATGACGAAGGTGGAATCTTTGGGCGTTCCCGTGATTCCCTGGGGGCCGTTGACGATTACCTTCCCGCCGTCTTCCAGTCCCAGTGAAAGAGAATCTTTTGTGGAAAAATGAAACCCGTTTTCGTCTTTTCCGATAAATAAAACATTTACAATGTTTTTAATGATTTCCCCAAAGGCAAGGGTCACAATAGCCAGGTAGTCGCCTTTTAAACGAAGCACCGGAATCCCGATCAGTATTCCGCATGCGCCTGCCGCCGCCGCGCCGATCAGAAGCGCGATAAAATAACGCAGCCCGGTGGCCGGAATGGCTTCCACGGCGCATTTGGAGAAAAAGGCGCTGGTAAACGCGCCCACGCACATGAAGCCCGCATGGCCCAAACTCAGCTCGCCTAAGATACCCACGGTTAAGTTCAGGGAAACCGCCAGGATAATGTATGCGCAAAGGGGCACCAACAATCCCTGAAGAAGGCTGGAAACATTTCCCGTGGACGTCAGTGTCTGCACAACGATAAAAATTACGATTACCATTAAATATGTAATCATATTGTCTTTTGTTGTTTTACTCATTTTCTTCATATGTTTTCCACCTACACTTTCTCCTGAATGTTTTTACCGAGAATGCCGGTAGGCTTCACGATCAGCACAATGATCAATACGCCGAATACAATTGCGTCCGCCATCTGGGAAGATATATAGGCTTTTCCGAATATCTCGATCACGCCCAACAAAATCCCGCCGATCAGCGCGCCCGGAATGGAGCCGATGCCCCCGAACACGGCGGCCACAAACGCCTTAATGCCCGGCATGGCGCCTGTGTAGGGAGTCAGAGACGGGTAGGCCGAACACAGAAGCACGCCTGCCACGGCGGCCAGCGCGGAACCGATGGCGAAGGTCAGGGCGATGGTGCCGTTTACGTTAATGCCCATCAGCTGTGCCGCGCCTTTATCCTCCGAAACGGCCAGCATGGCCTGTCCGGCCTTTGATTTTTTTATAAAAAGCGTAAGCCCTGCCATAATCACGATACAGGAGGCAATCGTAACGATGGTTTCACCGGAAATGGTCAGAGCGCCGCCGGCAAGCACAAGGGCCGGCGCCGGCACCACCGATGAAAAGGATTTCGTATTCGCGCCGAAAATGAGCAGCGCCACGTTCTGAAGCAGGTAGCTGACGCCGATGGCCGTAATCAGCACCGCCAGCGAAGAGGCCGCGTTCAAAAGGGGCCGATACGCCACACTCTCAATCACAACGCCCAAAACAGTGCAAAAAACAATGGCCAGCAGCACGGCCAGAAGCGGCGGCATGCCGCCGCTTGCGATGGCGGTCATAACCACGTACGCGCCAATCATGATTACGTCGCCGTGGGCGAAATTCAGCATCTTCGCGATTCCATATACCATGGTGTAGCCAAGGGCAATGATCGCATATACGCTTCCAAGGCTGACGCCATTGATCAAATAAGATATAAAACTCATAGGATTCCCCCTTCAATCATCCGTCAAATGTCAAATAGTAAAATAGAAGGCTATCTTAACAAAGATAACCCTCTATCCATCCATTCTTACTCTACGACTGCATAATCACCATTTTCAATTTTTACTACCATAGGCTCTTTGCTGGGCTCTCCGCTGGCTTCCCAGGTAAGGCCTTTCGCTGTTACGCCGTCAATGGAAATCTCCACCATAGCCGTTTTCATGGCGTCACACACATCTGATGGAGACATATCCGGGGTCACTTCTCCTTTTTCCATCGCTGCCTTTATAGCATAAATCCCGTCGTAAGCGTCTGCCGCAAACTGATTGGGAGTCTGTCCATACGCTTCATCATAATCTTTCACAAACTTCTGGATGGTTTCATCTTCCGAAGTTGGCGTGAACGGACTCATAAACATCAGATTGTTGGCCAGATCCACATCAAAGCCTTCCACTGCCAGGATTCCGTCCATACCGTCGCATCCGAAGAAAATCGGGTTGAAGTTCATGCCGGCCGCCTGTTTTAATACCAAGGAAGCCTCTGTGTAATAGAAAGGTAAAAATACCAGTTCTGCGCCGGCGTCTTTTGCCTTCTGAAGCTGTACGGAAAAGTCTGTCTTCGCTTCCGCTGTAAACGCTTCCGCCGCCACAATTTCAAAGTCCTGATTTTCCGCTTCTTTTACAAACGCTTCGTAGATGCCTGTGGAATATACGTCGGAGCTGTCATAAATGGCCGCCACTTTCTTGGCAAGGCCTTTCTCCCCAATATACTTGGCTGACTCCAGACCCTGCATTGGGTCAGAGAAACATACGCGGAAAGCATTGTCATACTGTACGCATTCCACGGCTGTGCCGGATGGCGTCAGCATAAATGTGTTGTCGGCCTGCGCCACTTCGCCTACCGCCACGCAGGGCGCAGACGTTACGGTTCCCAAAAGCGCATGCATACCCCAGTCTTTCAGGGTGTTGTACGCGTTCACGGCCTTTTCCGCGTCGTGCTCGTCGTCCTCGTATTTCAGCTCCACCTGCACGCCGCCAATTCCGCCGGCCTCGTTGATCTCTTTCACCGCCAGCTCCGCGCCGTTTTTCACCGCTTCGCCATAAACGGCCGCACCGCCGGTCACCGGTCCGATGGCTCCGATTTTAAATACGGAGCTGCTTTCGCTGCCTGCATCCGCCGCTTTGTCCGATCCGGAATCAGATTTTGAACCTCCAGAGCCGCCGCAGCCTGCCATCAAAGTCATTGCCATGGCCGCCGCCAAAACAACGGATACCGCTTTTTTCATTTTCATAATAGTTCTCCCTCCCAGAAAAATATAAAAGACATTTTGTCCCTGTGTGAAATCATACACGAGAACGCATAATTTGTCAAGCTTTTCAAACGGCCAGTACATGGCAAATCCAGGCTTTCCCATCTTTTATTTTTTAAAAGTGGACTTTTCTAGTAAATTATGTATTGTATACCGCCGCCGGATGTGATATAATCTAACCGCATTCAAAAAAACAGCAACCAGACTTTGAAGGGCAAAACTCCTGAGAGGAAAGGGCAGAAAAATTTTTGGTCATTTTGCGCCCTTTTTGGGCGCTTTTTCTTTTCTACCTTCTTAAATAGCTTAAGGTAATTGCGAAACACCCATTTTAATAATCAGAGTTTGGGCAAAATAGACAAATAAGGAGCAAATCCAAAAATGGTTTTGAGTTCCGTGATATTTGTTTGAAAATAGTTTTGCAATTACTGAACACTGTCTGGAAGAAAGGAGCGTTTATATCGACAAAATGGAAAAATCAACCGATACGCGAATTGCCGTCATCACCATCATCGTGGAAGACCGAAATTCCGCGGACAGCTTAAACCGGCTGCTCCACGAATACGGCGACTACCTGGTGGGGCGCATGGGCGTGCCGTACCGGCCCAAGGACGTTTCCGTCATCTGCGCTATCCTAGACGCGCCCCAGGACGCAATCAGCGCGCTGTCCGGCAAAATCGGCATGCTTTCCGGCGTCACCAGCAAAACCGTCTATTCCAAAATCCAGGGAAAGCCATGAAAGACTACATTCGCAAACTACAGGAAAAACATTCCCTGACCAGGGAAGAATTTACCGCGCTGCTCTCCTGTCGGGACGAATCCGTTTACGACTTTGCGCGGGAACAAGCGGTAAAGACGCGTCGGCAGATTTATGGCTGCGACGTTTACATCCGGGGATTAATCGAAATCACCAATTACTGCAAAAACGACTGCTACTACTGCGGCATCCGCCGAAGCAACAAAAAGGCCAGCCGTTACCGGCTCACTCACAGCCAGATTTTGGACTGCTGCCGGGAAGGCTATAACCTGGGATTTCGCACATTCGTGCTGCAAGGCGGCGAAGACGCCCATTTCACCGACCAGACGCTGACCGCCATCATCCGAGACATCAAGGCCAGCTATCCCGACTGTGCCGTCACCTTATCCTTAGGGGAGCGCTGCCCAGAAAGCTATGAGCGACTGCGCGCCGCCGGGGCCGACCGCTATCTTTTGCGTCACGAGACGGCCAACGAAGCGCATTACCGGAGGCTCCACCCGGAAGCGCTTTCCCTGCAAAACAGAATGGAATGCCTGTGGAACCTGAAAAAAACCGGCTTCCAGGTGGGCGCCGGCTTTATGGTGGGCTCGCCGGGACAGACGGCAGAATGCCTGGCGGATGATCTTTTATTTCTGCGGGAACTTTCCCCCCACATGGTGGGAATCGGCCCGTTTTTGCGGCACCAGGACACGCCGTTTGCCAACGAGCCAAACGGAAGCCTTAAAATGACTTTATTTCTCCTGTCACTGATCCGCCTGATGCTGCCAAAAACACTTTTGCCGGCCACCACGGCTTTAAGCACGCTGTGCCCGGACGGAAGAAAACTGGGGATTTTGGCGGGCTGCAACGTGGTCATGCCCAATCTCTCCCCCACAAACGTCCGGGAAAAATACCTGCTCTACGACCACAAAACCGCCACCGGACTGGAGGCGGCCCAGTCCATCGAATTATTGAAAAAACAAATGAATGAAATCGGCTACCGGGTAGTCTGCGCCCGAGGCGACTATCCCACAGCCGAATAATATAATGGAGGAAACTATGTACGACGTAAAATCAAAAAAAGCAACGGAATTTATCGACCATCAGGAAATCTTAGACACCCTTGAATATGCCCAGAAAAACAAAGGCAACCGGGAATTAATTGAACAGCTCATCGAACGCGCCAAAGACTGCAAGGGCTTAACCCACCGGGAAGCTGCGCTTTTGCTGGAATGCGACCAGCCGGATTTAATTGAAAAAATGTTCAAAACCGCCAAGGAAATCAAAGAAAAATTCTATGGCAAGCGCATCGTTATGTTCGCGCCTTTGTATCTGTCCAACTACTGCATCAACGGCTGCGTGTACTGTCCATACCACGCCAAAAACAAGCACATTGCCCGCAAAAAGCTGACCCAGGAGGAAATCCGCCAGGAGGTCATCGCGCTGCAGGACATGGGCCACAAGCGGCTGGCGCTGGAAACCGGGGAAGATCCCAAGAACAACCCCATCGAATACGTGCTGGAGAGCATCAAGACCATTTACAGCATCCAGCACAAAAACGGCGCCATCCGCCGGGTGAATGTCAACATCGCCGCCACCACCGTGGAAAACTACCGGAAATTAAAGGAAGCCGGCATCGGCACCTACATCCTTTTCCAGGAAACCTACCATAAAGAAAACTACGAAGCCCTCCACCCCACCGGCCCCAAAAGCGACTACGCCTACCACACAGAGGCCATGGACCGCGCCATGGAAGCGGGCATTGACGACGTGGGCTGCGGCGTGCTTTTCGGCCTGAACACCTACCGCTACGACTTCGTGGGCCTTCTGATGCACGCGGAACACTTAGAAGCCACCATGGGCGTTGGGCCGCACACCATCAGCGTGCCCCGCATCTGTCCGGCGGACGACATTTCCACCGATGACTTCGAAAACGCCATCGATGACGACACATTCCAGAAAATCGTGGCTGTCATCCGCATCGCCGTGCCCTACACAGGCATGATTATCTCCACCCGGGAATCCCAGGCCTGTCGGGAAAAAGTGCTGGATCTGGGCATCTCGCAGATCAGCGGCGGCTCCCGCACCAGCGTAGGCGGCTATGTGGAGGAAGAGCCACAAGAGGAAAACTCCGCCCAGTTTGACGTCAGCGACCGCCGCACCTTAGACCAGGTGGTGAACTGGCTTTTGGATCTGGGCTACATCCCCAGCTTCTGCACCGCCTGTTACCGGGAAGGACGCACCGGCGACCGCTTCATGAAGCTGGTGAAATCCGGTCAGATCGCCAACTGCTGCCAGCCAAACGCGCTGATGACTTTAAAAGAATACCTGGTGGACTATGCAGCGCCGGACACCCGCGCCAAAGGCGAAAAAGTCATTCTGGAAGAGCTGAAAAAAGTCCCCAGAGACAAAACCCGCGCCATCGCCGAGAAAAACCTGGCGGAAATCGAAAACGGCAAACGGGACTTCCGCTTCTAAAAAATTAAAAAACGAGGGCATGGACCCGGTCATGCTGATCAAGATCCCGTTCATCCAATGCCGCTATGGGATCCGCAACAATCTGAAACGGCGCCGAATTGAACTTCGAGCGCCGCTTTTTGAATGAAGATTTGGATGGCAAATCAACCGAAAAAGCTCATCAGCTGAGCCACCAAAAGGCCGCCGCCGGTGCCTACTACATAGCCTAAAAGAGCCATGATAATTCCCACAGGAACCAGCGCGCTGCTGTAGGTGCCTGCCAGAACCAGCGCGGTGGCCGTGCCGCCGATATTGGCCAGGGACGCCACGCAGCAGGTGAAAATGTCCATCTTCAGAACTTTTGCCAGAATCACCATAATGGTCACATGGAATACCAGAATAAACGCGCCGGAGAGCAGCCACACAGGCGCGTTGCCCATGCTTGCCAAATCCGCGCGGGAGGCGATCAGCGCCACTACGATATACAAAAGCACATTGGAGATTTCCTCCGTGCCTTTTAACTTTCCAAAAGGCGTCAGCGCCAGACCCACTCCCAGCACGGTTACGATCAGAACCGTCCAGGTTGCTTTATCCAGGAAAGGCAAAACTGCGGCGATGTTATCGCCCGCTTTCTGAGACAGCGCGGAAACCAGAAGGCCGCTTCCCAGCAAAATGGCGATGTTCTGCCAGGTTAAGGGTTTGGTATTGGCGCGGGCTTCCGCTTCCAAAGCCTGGCCCACCTCGTCGATGACCCGCGTGTCAGCCTTGGTCCATTTGTTGAATTTGGCGGAAAATCCAATGGCCCACAAAAGGAACATAACATACAAAGTCGCACAGATAGAATCCATAACCAGCGCGTAGGCCATAGTGCCCTCATCCACGTTTAAAGCCGCCTGAATGGCCAGCATATTGCCGCCGCCGCCCATCCAGCTTCCGCATAAAGCGCCCAGGGCTTTCCAAGCATTTGCCCCCAGCGCACCGTGGAAAATCGCGTAGGAAAGAACAAATCCCAGACCGATGGAAATGGTGGCGCAGAAGAAACCGATCAGCATCTTCGGCCCCAGCTTGATGATTTTTTTCAGGTCACAGCGCAGCAGCATGATAAAAAGCATCGCGTAGAGAAGCGGGTTTTTTAAAGCGGTATATGTATCAGCGGTGGCCTCCAGATCCCACAGGCGGACGGTGCACAGAATCATCAGCCCCAGGTAAATCAGCACAATGGGCGGCGCAAAGTTAAAAATCTTCTGCGCCGTCTTACCCGTAAAGATCTTCGGCAGATTGATAAGTACGGCGGCAATAAAAACCAATGCCGCAATGTACATGAAACCTTCTTGTATCATCTTCTTTCTCCTTTGTTAAAATTATTTTAGGCAAATTGCTAAACGCCCTTTTCAATAACCGGAGTTTGGGCAAATTACCTATAAAATTATTTCAATAACTCTAAAACGTGCAAAAGGTAATGCCAGCAGCGCTCCGCCGATTTTACCCCCATACGTTCTGCGGGCGTATGGACGTTTTCCAGATCCGGTCCGAAGGAAACCATGTCCACGCCAGGCAGCTTCTCCGAGAGGATGCCGCACTCCAGTCCGGCATGGATGGCGCTGACGGCAGGCGCCTGGCCGTAAATATCCTCATATGCCTGAACCATTCTGTCCCGCAGCAGGGATTCCTGGCAGTATTCCCAGGCCGGATAATCGTCCTCCAGCCGGATGTGGCCGTCTAAATGTTCCATCAGAGCGGTAAGCTGCCGCACCAAAAGCCCTTTGCCGGAGTCGGTGTTGGAGCGGATCATAAAGGACGTTTTCAGCATCCCGCCTTCCAGCTGGGCGCTTGCAAGGTTCAGCGAAGTCTGCACCTGCCCGGGGATATGGGGATTCATGGAAAATACGCCTGTAGGCTCCTGCAGCAGGGTGAAAATCAAATCTCTTGTCCCGGCCTCGTCCAGGCAGTTGGCGGGAAGCGCGGCATCCTCCAGGGTTATGGAAATATCCGGCTCTGTCGCCGCCCATTCCTTTTGCATCTGCTTCAAAAAAGCCTGTACGGTTTCGCAGACCTGGCTCCACCTGGAATCGTCCGCGCAGATGATGGCCTGGGCTGCCTGTGGAATCACGTTGGAGCGCCCGCCGCCCTGGAAGTCGGCCACCTGAATGCCTGCGGCGTCGCGCAGAAAATCCAGCAGCCAGGCCAGCGCTTTAATGGCGTTTTGACGGTTTTTGTCGATGTCCACGCCGGAATGTCCGCTTTGAAGGCCGCTGATTTTCACAATGCCCGCGCGGCCCGTTCCTTTTCCAAAGGAAAGGGGATTTTCACAAAACGCGCGCACGGCCCCGGCGCAGCCCACTGTGAGAATACCCTCTTCTTCTGAGTCAATGTTAATCAGATGCCTGCCTTTTAACCGGGAGGCGTCCAGCATCCGGGCGCCCCGCAGGCCCACTTCCTCGTCGCGGGTAAGCAGCGCTTCGATGGGCGGATGCTTGGCCGAGTCGGAAGCCATCAAAGCCAGGATATAGGCAATGGCAATGCCGTCGTCTCCGCCCAGCGTGGTGCCGTCGGCCCAGATATACGCCCCGTCTGTCTGAATTTTAATGGGATCCTTTTCCATGTCTGCGGGACAGTCCGGCTTCTTTTCGCATACCATGTCCAGGTGGCCCTGCAAAATAACCGGAGCGCTGTTTTCATAGCCGGGCGTGCCGTCTTTAAACAACATTACGTTTCCATAAGCGTCCTGGAAAGAGCGCAGGTTGTGAGCCTTGGCAAAATCCATACAATATTTCTCCAGTTTTTGCGTATTCCCGGATCCATGGGGAATCTGCGCAATCTCTGAGAAAAAGTGCATGACTTCTTTTGGTCTTAAATCGTTAAAATTAATCTTCTCTCACCTCTTTTTTTCGTTTTTTATTTGGGAATTATAAGAACTGCTGTCGAGAAGTTGGGTAGCAGCGTTCCTATGTCGTGCGATTTGCATAATATAAATCGCTAAATACAGGATTTATACATCTAATTTCACAACTAAACATTTTATCACAAATATTTATTTTGTCAATATTTTTAAGATTCACATTCACAGCACGGACTTTTTATCTTAATTTTATAAAAAACAGCGCCACGCACAAAGCGCAGCGCTGTTTTTTATAAAATTATTTAACCCATCATGCAGGCGCCGCCATCAACAATGAAATGCGCGCCAGTGACCCAAGTAGCTTCATCTGAACATAAATAAGTGGCACAGTAAGCAATATCTTCGGGTTCTCCCAAACGCCCGATGGAGCAGACTTCGCGGCACATAGCCGCCTGTATTTCAGGACTGTTTTTAACATCCTCCGGCGTCATGCTGGTGTTAGTGGGACCTGGACAAATCACATTCAGGCGCACGCCCTTGGGTGAAAACTCCCGGGTCAGATTACGGGTCATGATATCCACAGCCGCCTTAAAGCCACCATAATAGTAAGCGTTGGTTTCCGGTTTCACGCAGGAAATGGAGGCAATGTTCACCACAGAATTTTTACCATGAGAATTTTCTTTTGTCATCACCGGCAAAAACTTTTGCATGGTCCAGCAATAGGCGCGGTAGTTCGTCTCGCTGATAAAGTCATAGTCCTCGTCGGTGTGCTCCAGAAACGGCGCATGAACCAAAACTCCCGCGCAGTTTGCCAGAGTCGTCAGCGTGCCGTACTTTTCCATAACCACATCGTAGAGTTTGTCAACATCTTCTTTTTTGCGCAGATTTGTCTGCACAAACGTAGCCTCACCGCCGGCAGCGTTGATATCGTCAACGGTTTTCTGTCCTTCTGCGGCGTTGAAATCGGCGGCAATAATTTTTGCCCCTTCCGCCGCCCACATTTTAGCGATGGCGCGTCCAATGCCAGATCCCGTTCCGGTGACAACTGCGATTTTACCTTCCATTCTTTTCATAGATGTATCCTCCTAAATTTTAATATTATTACCCGGTAGATCCAGGAAATAGTCTCATATCTTAATTGTTTTTGGCAGCCATGGCCAGTTTTCCTTTTTTTCCAAGCTCCGGCACCGTTAAGCCAAACAGGCCAAGGACGACAAAACAAACCGCGCCGCAGGTGAACATACCCACATAATTATCCTTGAAAATAGCGGCGACGATTACAGGAAACAGCCATCCGAAAAGACCTGCCGCCGTCTGGTTCATTCCGCCGGCTGCGCCGCCCATTTCGGGACCAAACTCCCCGGTCATGGGAATCAGGGCAATGCGTCCCATGTTTACGCCAATGCTGCCGGACACAATAAATGAACAAACGCCCATGCCCAGCATCGTGGGTATCCCAGCGGGGACAAACGTATAAACCAGATAATAGCCAATGCCGCCCACCGCGCAGATGAAGAGATATGGCAGGTTGTATTTTCCGATCTTGTCTACCAAAAAGCCGCTGACCATGCTTCCAAACAACAGGCACAGATTCATGACCGTAGCCGTCGTGCCGGCCATGGCCGGATTCATTCCTTTGCCGATCATGCAGGTAACGGCATAGGAATTAATCAAAATCGCGCAGCCCACGGCCAAACCGCCGCAGAGCATGACTTTTATCATGGTGGGGCTTTTGAGCACGCTGAAAATGTTCAAGGACGAAGCGCTGCCCTGCATCTGCCCTGCGCCACGGTCGTGCTCGGGATCTTTTACCATAACCATCCATGCAATCGTAATAAGAATCATACCCGCCGCAATAAACGCCAGCGCGGCGCGGGTGGATGGAAACATGCCTGCAATAGCGAAAGCCAGTGTGGTTCCCAGGCCGGCGCCGGCGGTGTAGATGCTCATCACGGAGGCCATTTCTTCGGGTTCAAAGTAATAAGAAAAAAGTTTGGGTCCCAGCATGGTGGCCGGCAGCCAAAGCGCGGAAGAAATAAACGTCAAAATCCAAAGCGGCCAATAGGAATTGACAAACAGTCGAAGAACCGCAACGGCTGATGCCCCGGCAAATACCAAAGACGGAAATCTGCGCAGTCCAAACCGGTCTGTCAGATAGCCGACCAAAATCGAAAAGAAAAATCCCCCCAGATTGGAAACGCCGGAGATTGAGGTCAGCTGCGTTTGGGTCATGCCGTATTTTTCCATAACATCCACGGCACGGGCGGAAAATACCATATTGGTAAACCCGTTCAGCGTCAAAGCCAGGAACATCAGCACGACCAATGCGTATCGGATGAAATTTTTGTTGCTCATAAGTTTCACACACTCCTTTGTAAAAATTTGTAAAAAAGCAAAAAACTTTCTCCGCTCTCAGTATAAAGGCGCTTATTCTGCAAAACAAATAAGAAATATTTCTCAATTTATGAAAAATTGGACGATTTTCTGCGACTAATTACTTTTTTGCATGACATAAAAATACCGGCAAAACCTTTTTGAGATCTTGCCGGCATTTTTATTACCGTCATTTTATGTATTGTCTTTTTAATAATTCAGCGGAATACGGTCGTCGCGAATCACATCCAGCGCCAGAGACAGCGCAGGATTGGAAGCGTCAGCCATATAACCGACGCCCAGCGGCAATGTGATGGATTTGGGCGAATCCAGCTCAAGCAATGTCAGATCGCCTTCCGCGTAATTGAGCACATATTCCGGCACAATCGCCGGCCTGGAAGTTACTAAAGACATAAATAATAATTCTTCCATCCGGTCGATTTGCTCAAAAGTTATCATATTCTCAAAATCATGCAGACCCATCTGTTCCATATCATAGTACATTTGTTTACAGGATGCAGGCATGTTCTTGAGATTTAATATGGCGATTTGATGACCGGAAAGCATTTCCGGCGTAATCCGCTTGTACTTGGACAAAGGATGATTTCCCGGACATGCGACATAAGGTTTAAATGAATTCAAAATATGCACTTTGATGCTGCGGATTTCCGCCATGTCATGGGGAACGCCAACGGCCAGATCACACTTTCCCCGCTGCAGATATTCCACCATTTCACAGGGGCGTATGACAATCACAGACATATGCAGATCCGGATACTGTGTCTTAAAGTAACAGATGCGGGACATGAGAATCAAACTCTCAATACAGCTTGTAACAGCCACCACGACGCTGCCTGTGGCGCCGGATGCGAGACTTTGACTGGAAGAAACCGCAGTCTCATAATTTTCTATGAGTCGGGATATGTGGTTATAAAAATTGTGCCCGGCTACGGTCAGCTTGACTTTGCGTTTATTCCGCACAAACAACTGAAAACCCAGTTCTTTTTCCATATTTGCAATATGCTGACTCATGGCTGTCTGCGTAATGAAGCACTCTTCTGCCGCACGGGTAAAATTCAGGCACTGTGCCACTTTCAGAAAATATTTCAATCCGTTTATATCCATTCCTTGCGAAAGTTCCTCCTTTGTATTTATACCTAATTATATCACATGGCCTGAAATTTGTATACGCCATAGAATTTTGATAAAAATAAGTAAAACTTTTCATGTGATTCTTTTTCCATAAGGCTTTGCGTCTTCTTGCCGATATTATTCCCTATTCAGAAGAAAAATTTGTTATGTAAGAGGAAAGATGAATTAGACGATGCGCTGCTCTTCCAATATAATTTTCAAAAACAGCAGTTATATTTCAGGTAATTGCGAAACGGTTATCGCATCGTCTGAGCTTGTTCAAAATATTTCTGATTCGCTCCTTATTTGTCTGTTTTGCCCAAACTCTGGCTGTCGAAATGAGTGTTTCGCAATGATCTAAGTTATATTAAAAAGGAGTTAAACTTTGGAAGAAAAAATTTACGCAAAAGAGCCGCATTCACCAGAAGAATTGGCGCAGTACGGCAATCATGTAGTGCAGTATTCGCCGGAATACTCCCTGTGCGCCGGGTGCGAAACCTGCGCGATTATGTGCGGACTGACCCACGAGGGCTTTACCGGCCCCGGCAACAGCCGCATTAAAGTGGATTTGGGGACGCGTTCGCTGATGCACCGCATTGTGGCGTGCCAGCAATGCAGCGATCACCCGTGCTACGAGGCATGTCCGAAAAAGGACGAGGCTATGAAGATTGACGAAAAGGGAATCGTGTACATCGACGAGGAGTTTTGCATCGGCTGCGGAAAGTGCGCCAAAAACTGCAAGTTCCAGCCTGCCCGCATCGCCATGAAACGGGACAAATCCCGGAAGAAATGGAAAGCCGTCAAATGCGACCTGTGCCGCGATAACCCGGAAGGGCCCCAGTGCATAAAGTGGTGCCCCGTGCGCTGCATTGGCTTAAGTGATGATTCCATCTTTACGCCGGACGGCACAAAGCCTGCGGAACTGAATGCATAAAACCTGTCAACTGAAATCACATAAATGCGAGGAAGAACTGTATATGCCGAATTATAAGATCTCCGATATTTTAGAAAATCCCGACAATGCCCAAAAACTGTACGGCTACTGCGGCAAAATCGCCCGCATCAACCTGACCACAAAAGAAATTTCGTATGTCAACACCTATCAGTACGTCCCCAAGTACATTGGTGGCCGAATGCTCATCAACCGCATCTTCTGGGACGAGGTTCCCGCGAAAGTCGGCGCCTTTGACGAAGGCAATAAATTCATTTACATGAACGGCCCCACCACAGGCACAGGCATCCCCGCCAGCGGACGCAGCGCCGCCTGCGCCATCGGCGCAAGCAACAATCCGGAACAATTCTGCTGGGGCAACATCGGCGGCTGGTTTGCCACGGAACTGAAATACGCCGGTTATGACGGCTTCATCATTGAGGGCAAATCCGACGTTCCGGTTCACATCAAAATCCAGGATGACAAGATTGAAATTCTGCCCGCAGACGACCTGTGGGGACTGCGGGTTCACCAAACCCAAAGCGCTCTGGAAGACAAGTACGGACACGATTTTAAATCCATGGTCATCGGTCCCGCAGGAGAAAATCTGGTGCGCATCGCCTCTATCACCACCTCCAACGACTGTGTTTTCGCCAAAGGCGGGTTCGGCGCGGTCTGGGGCAGCAAAAAGCTGAAGGCCATCACCGTTTGCGGCAGCGGCATTGTCGCTCCGGCGGACATCGAAAAATTAAAATACCTGCGTCTGCACATGAATAACCCTGGCATGCGTCCGTCCCCAATACTTCATATGACGGAACTTGGCGTGCCAGGCGGCGAATTTCCGGTGAACTATGACCGCGCCAACGTCTCCTGCAGCCCCGGCTGTAACCAGCACTGCAACGCGGTTTTACTGAACTGCAAAAACGCATTTGACGATGAGCTTGTGAATCATGTGGAAAAATGCGTCAGCTTAAGTTGTTTCAAATACCAAACAGACATCCCCACCACCGTCGGCATGTTCTGGCCCACAAAGCAGAACTACTGCGCCCCCTGCAAGCTGCTCAGCCGTGAGTTTCCGGAGCCGGACTTCACGGACCCGGACTTTGAAGGGCAGGCCCAGCCCATCGCCCCGGATATCTATAATTTATGGGATGCCGACTACGATCGCGGCAATATTGTCAACGATCTGTGCAACGACTATGGCATTGACAAATGGGAAATCTGGATTTTCATGATGCCCTGGATGGCTATGTGCAAACGCGAGCATTTACTGGATGGCAATGATTTGGGCGTGGGCATGGAAGTAGACGTGGAAAACGAAGCTTTCATAAGGAAATTTGTCGAAAATCTGGTTTACCGCAGAGGCGAATACGGCAATCTGTTCGCGGAAGGCATGTCCCGCGCCCTGCGCAAAATGGGATATGACAAATACGGCGACTCTATTTACCACGGACGCTTCTCCCAGGCGCTAGGCGGCAAGCGCATAGACATACCTGTATCCCTGGAAGCGGCCTGGGGCCAGAGTGTTCACTGGCAGGGACGTGGTTTTGAGGGGGCCATCGAAAAACCCACCTGGCTGGCCATGAATCTGATCAACATGGTTTCCACCCGCGACGCACAGACCGTAGAACATTTTCACTGTAAGTACGAACATCACGCCGCCGCCATGAAAGATCCCTATCACTGCAGCGCCATTATCGACGCCATCAACCACACCCAGAACTGCGGGGAAATCAAAGATTCCATCATGAGCTGCGAATGGCAAAGCCCCGACCTGTGGTGGCCGGAAATGGAAGCGGAAATGTTCAACGCCGCCACAGGCTGCAGTCTCACCGCCGAGGATTTGGAGGAAGCCGCCATCCGCTCCAAATTGCTCTTCCGCGCCATACTGGTCAGCCGTCACGGCCGCACCCGCCGCAAAGAAATGGAAGCCATCTGGCGCACCGTTTCCATTCCGGACTCTTGGAACGAAGTCGCCGACTGGCAGCAGTGGAATGAAATGGTGGATCTCTATTACGAAAGCCGCGGCTGGGATCTGGAAACAGGCTGGCCCTATCGCGAGACTTACGAGAAATACGGCCTAAAAGACGTGGCCGACAAAATGGAAGAATTGGGATTCCTGCCCGTACGCCCCACCCAACGCTGGCGCGACTACGGCGAAGCGCCTTATGTACAGTTTGTGGAAAATCGTAAACTGGAGCCGGATGCAGATTAGAAATCCACAAAAGTAAAAAGCCACTCAATTTGTGGCTTTTTCACTTCTCAATAGAATCAATATATTCCTCCAAACAAACGCCCTGCGCCGCAATTTCTTTTGCCGCCTCCCGCCCCACGTATCTGTAATGCCAAGGCTCATTGCTGATGCCTGTGATATGGGTTTTGTCCGGAGGATACCGTTTGATGAACCCATAGGCGACCCCATTTTCCAAAAGCCAGTTATACACGTCGTCGCTTGCGCTTATCTTTGTGTCGGCATTAATATCCACCGCAATCCCCAGCTGGTGTTCACTGGTTCCCGGAAGGGCCACCCACTGACATGCAAGCTTTTTTGCCTGTTTTTTGGAATATCCCTCCTCTTCGTACGCCTGCGTTTTTTCATCCAATAACCGCTGCTGCTCTTCCCAGGTCCGGTAGCCCGCCGCGACGAATAACTCCAGCCCCTGCGCCCTGGCCGCATCGAACATTTCCTGTAAATCCGCATAGATGCGGGCATCCACTTTTTCACCGTTTGAAAGCTCGATTAACTCCGGCGCATAATCATCGGGAATATAATTCTCGGCGTTTACAAGCATGAGATTCCAGCCGTATTTCTCATTGGCCGTGTTTTGTCTGGAGCCGTTTGCCGCTGTGAGAGCCTTCCTTTGGATACATATAAAAGAAACGCATAACGCAATCAAAATCATCCATATTTTATAGGTAAACGTCTTTTTGCGCCCTCCCGTTTTTTTCATCTTCCGCCTCCATATTCCATAAATTTTTCATCCGAAGGGATGCCTGTCCCGCCAGGACCGACGACGCCGCGCAGACTGCCCCTTTTAGAAAGCAAACCGTCTGCGCCAGCTCTTTTCCCGTCTTCTCCCCCGACAGGAAAGCCGCCCCATTGTCCTTTGACGCCTCCCACCAGTTTTTCCAGAACTGAAAATTCGACCATTTATCCGGAATCATGGTTTCCGGAATTTCCACCCACTGCAAAATAAGGAAAAAGGAAAGAAAAAGCAAAATCCATCGGAATCCCTCCGCCAGAGAGCCCTTTAAGCTGCGAAACAGACAGACGGCAAGGCTTATGGGAAAGCAAAGGAGCAAAAGCTGTAAGATGTTCTTTAAAAAAGCTCCGGTCACCGCGGAGCCTGTAATGCCATAGCGCAGCAGGAAGCTCTCCGCTTCCGAAGCCGTAGCGCCCTGCCAGGCAATGTGGTCGGTGCTTTCCTGCTGTCTGGGACGGACGGCCAAAATGGCCTCTTTTTCTCTTAAAATTCCCCGGATGATCAGCCGCCTCCCCTGGCAGACGATTTCGTTGCCGATGACTTCTGCGCTGCCGAAAAGCTCCCGGGCCGTCCCGGCATCCAGGTAGCAGCCTTCTATGTCCTGTTCCTGCAGTTTTGCAAATCCTTCAAATAGAATGTCCAGATTTCCCCGGATTTTCCACAGGCTCAAGGAAATTTGCCGATTAAGCTGCGGGTTTTCCACATTTACGCCTTGGGTTTTCCCCCAGAGAACGAAGTCCGGGACAGATTCCTCCTCTTCCTGGGTTTCCCTCATATTTTCATAATCCTCCTGAGTCAGAGAGACATCCACGGCCTGGTATGTGTCGGGGTACTGGCGCAGCTGGCTGTAGCAGAAAATTCCGGCGCAATAGGCGAAAATCCCGGCCAACGGCAGCAGCAGTCCGAAAGCCCTTTTCACCAGGCGCCCCCTCATGTCTCGTCCAGCCGCACCGGGCTGCCCTCGTCGATGGTTTTGCTGGCGTCCTGAATCACTTTCTGATCGCTTAAGAGACACCCGTCATCCAGGGCCGCGTACGTCTCATTTTGCTCCTGCACAGTCACGCTGACGGTTCTCGCCGTCAGTTGTTTTCCCAGAATCGTCTCCTCTTCCTGAATCACATAGACAAAATAGCTTCCGTTGGCCTGATGGAGCGCCTGGATGGGAATGCAAGTGTTGTAGGCGCCAGATTTTCGCTCCACAATCATTTTCGCGCTGTCTCCGATTTCCAGCGCGTCCGTCGGAAGACGCACGCTTACGTCCAGCAGCGCCGCATTCTCGGCGTTGACTTTTACGGAGTCAATCTGCAGATTCTGGATGGTCTTTTTCTTCTGTTCATTGACCAGCGTCACCGGCGTGTTTTTCCCCAGGTATTCCTCCTGTTCCTTCTCCACCTGGGCGGTGAAGGCGCTCCCGGCGCTTAAATCCGCCAGGAACAGAAGCGGCGTCTCGGTTGTAGTCTCCCCTGCGCAGGCCTGAATTATGGTCACCGATCCTTTTTGGGGCGCAGTGACTTTTCCCCCCGCTTTTTGAAGTCTTTGTAACTTTTTCATTTGTTTGCGCGTTTTTTCGGCCTCCGTTTCCTTAATTTTTACGGCATTGTCCGGCGGCTCCTGAACGCGGGCGTCTTCCAGCGCCCGGCCCGCCTCCCGGATGGCTTTTTCTCTGGAAGTTTCCGCCTCCTCATAGCTTTTTTGCGCCGCGTCAATCTTTTCTCTATATGCGCTCTCCTGCGCTTCTTCGATCTCCACATTCTGGTAATAGGCGTTCAACTGGGCCACGGCCTGGTCCCATTCCACGGCGGCCTGCGAGACAGCCTGGTCCCCCTGGGCTGTGGCCCAGTCTAAGTCTTCCTGGGCGCGCCGAATGGCCAGCTCTCTTTTTTGCTCCTGCACCTTTTTCTCCGATTCCAGCGCAGCCTTCTCCAGCTCTATTATTTCCAGTTCCTGTCTGCATGTGGAAATCTGCTCCTGCAGGACAGACAGATCCAACTGCACAAGAACATCGCCGGGATTTACCGCGTCTCCCTCCCGGACCGGAATTTGGGAAATCTTCTGGCCGGCCTCCGTGGATATGGCCAGCTCCCGGTTTTGCTGGACTTTCCCGGTGGCGGTGACCTTATGGTCAATCACCATTTTCCCCGGAGACGCGGTCTTCACTGCAGCCACCGTCAATGTGCTGGAAGCCCGTGAAAGCATGGTGCAGGCCAGCATAAACGCCAGGAAAATCCCCAGCGTTTTTATCATTTTTCTTTCCTTCATGCCCTACTCCTTTACCGCCGCCGCTGTAATCCCCTTCTCCAAATGATCCTGCCCGGCCAGAAACACCAGTATGGCCGGAATCAACGCAATCACGGACGCGGCAAAAGCCGCCTTCTCCTCCTGCCCGATATTGGGCAAATATAGGGATAAGGGCCACAGATTCTTGCTTTTTAGAAATGTCATGGGCGGCTCTATCAGGTTCCAGTATTCCAAAAAACCCAACACTAGAGCGGAGATAATCCCCGGCATGCCCAGCGGCAGCCCCACATAGAGAAAAATCTGCCACTGGGAGGCTCCGTCCAGCCTGGCCGCCTCTATCAGAGCGTCCGGCACGCTGTCGAAAAACCGGTACATGATAAATATGGGAAATGTGGAAAATACCGACAGCAGAATCAGCCCCGTATGAGAATCTAGCAGATGTACAGCGTCTAAAAGCAAATAATCGGAAAGCATCAGCGCTTGAAAAGGCATCATCATCAGTAAAATATAGACGGTAAACAGCGTCTTCCGAAATGGAAACGTCCCCTTGGCGAATCCCCAGGCCGCCGGCGCGCCCACGAAAAGCTGGCCCAGCAAAATTCCCCCTGCCAGTTTCACCGAATTCCAGAACATCGCGAAGAACTCCGGGGAATCCAGCAGAAGTTCCACATAAGACTGCAAAGTGGGGTACCGGGGCAGCCAGGAAAACTGCATATACCCATTCTGCCCTCCCATGGCCGCCCACAGATTTTCTTTCAGCTCGGCGCCTCCCATCAGCGATCCCGTCAGCAGAAAACAGACAGGATAGACGGCGAAAAAAGCCATGAGGGCCAGCAAAAGCGTCGTAAATTTTCTCATTTTTTTCATGATTCCAAATCCCATTTTCGTTTCATAAACAACACCAGCAGGAAAATCACCCCTGCATGGACTACCGCCCCCGCCGCCATTTTATCCATGGACAGCTCCCGGTACCAGTTGTTGAACAAATGCTGGAGCAGATACATGCTCTCGTGAGGATAGTCCCCCGCCACCAGATATGCCTCCCGGAATACTTTAAAAGAGTTTAAAATGGACAGCGCCGAAATGGTGAACAAAGACGGCAGCAGATTGGGCAGGGTGATGTGCCGAAAACACTGCCAGCGGCCCGCGCCGTCCACCCTGGCCGCTTCATACAGGTTGGGGGAAATGCCGGAAAGCCCGGCCAGCCACAACACAAGGTTGTACCCCAGATTTTTCCAGATGTAGCTGGCCACCAGAATCCAGAAGGCCCAGGACGTGCGCATCCAGTCATTGCCCTGAAAGTGCAGAAAATGCAGCAGCCCGTTTAACAGTCCCCGTTCATGAAACAGCGCTTTCCAGAGCAGCACGACGGAAGCCACCGGAATGGCCATGGGAATCAGAAAACAGCTCTTGAAAAACTGCACAGGACGATCCAGGGCGTTTAAGAGAAGCGCCGTCAGCAAAGACAGAGCCAGCAGCAAGGGAATGCAGATCCCCTCGAACCGCAGGGTGTTTCCCGCCGCCAGCCGAAAGGCCGTGTTGGAAAACACCGTCCGGTAGTTATCAAATCCCACCCACGCTCCGCTGACCGCCTCTGTAAAAGAACGGCGCGTCACGTCCGCAAACGGAATGACAATGAATACCAGAACGCCCAGAAGGCTGGGAAGGACAAACAGAAATCCGGTCTGTCTATGGCGTCTTTTTTTCATCCATCTATTCCGCCAGATAAAGATTCACCTGCTCCGTCACCGCCTGCGCCGCCGCTTCCGGCGTAATCTTGCCATTTACGCAGTCTGCCGCCTGAGACAATACCGCGTTGCGAAGCAGCTCATTGGTCAGCGCCGGCGTGTCAGCCTCCCGGATATAGCCGATGAACTGCTCTGTCGCCTCCGCGCTTGGCTTCTGAAGAGTCATCTCCACGTAGCTGTCTGGATCATTTGCCATGCCGCTTCCGATGGTCATTCCGTCATCGATTCGGTCAATCTGGGATTCCAGAGCCTTTTGGTTCACCGGTAAGCCGCCTCCCTGGTTGGCCGTCTGGGCGTCTTCCGTGAGAAGAAATTGAACGAAATTCTTGGCCTCTTCCTTTGCCTTACTCTTGGCGTTTACGCCTGCGATTGTTTTTGGCAGAAAAACATGCTCCGTCTGCCCGGTCAGGGGTTTGTATGAAATCTCCCCCTTCTCCGCCAGCATAGTGGCCAGTTGGGCAAAATCCGAATCTGACCACAGGTTTCCGAAGTTCAGCATCAGTTTATCCGAATACATATACAAAGTCCCGCCTCCCAGAGAGCTTACGTATCTCTGGTATCCCTCGCCGACTGTATGCATTTCCATCTCAATGTATTTTTCCGGGTCGAAAATCCGGGCCAGCTGTCTGTAAAATTCCTCTAGCCGCTCTTCTTCAATGGTTCCGTCCTCTTTTATCCAGGCAAGGGAACACACTTCATACAGCTGGGCCGCCAGCAGGGCGCCGTCATAATAAGGAAGAATGACATTTTTATCCGGATTGGCTTTCTTCAGCTCTTCCGCCGCATCCGCCAGGGATTTCAGATCCTGAATTTTCTCCAGAGTCTGGCCATCCGCTTCTATCAATGGAATGGTAAACCGAAGGGGAATTCCGTAGAGTTTCCCGTCTTGCTCCATGGCAGACATCAGGTTCGGAAACAAATCCTGGGCGCCGCCGGCTATGTCGCTTAAATTTTCCAGCAAGCCCTTCTCAATATAAGAGTCCACCGGCAGGCCGTCCAGCATCAGCACGTCCGGTCCGTTTCCCGCCATAATCTCCGTGCTTAAGTTCTTCAGCGCGTCCGACGCGGTTACGCCGTTGTCTTCGGTCACGCCCACCTCCAGGTTCACGAACACTTCCGGATTCTCCTTCTGGTACTGTGAAATGTTCTGCATCAGCTCGCTGTTTTCATACAAAGACCAGGCTTTCAGCTCCACCTCCGGCACAGTGGCCACATCTTTGGAATAGGTATAGCGCAAAAGCTTATTGGACTGATCGTCGACGCCCAGCACGTAAAATTCGCCGTCGTCCGTGGCCTCCATGTCAATCAGCCCCATGGCCGGGCTTCCCAGGGAAGTCAGGGAACCGTCAATCAAAAGCTCCGTCACATTTTTGTTTTTCATATGGCGGTAGAGCCCTTTGTCGGTGCAGTAGAACATCTCCTGTTCCTCTTTGCCCTCGGTAAAAATTAAAGGCATAGTCTGTAAACTGTGCAAACTTAAGTCCGCCCCGCTCTGGGCGATGGAGTCGCTTAAGCCTTCGTCCTTTGGCAGCGGATCGCCGGTTTGTAAATCAAAGGGCGTGATGTTTCCATCGTAATCTATGATATAAAGCGTGTTTCCCGCCGTCCCAAAGAACGCAACTTTCTCCGCCCCGGAAGCCTTGTCGGTCATTTCTCCGGTTTCCATTTGAACGGAGCTTACGGGCGTATTCTGAAACTGCGCTAGAAACTCTCCCTCTTTTGAATACCGCATATAATAGGCGTATTCCTCCACCTTCAGAGGAACTTCCGTCACATGCCCCTCCCCGTCCAGGCAATAGAAACGCTCCTGGCTCTGCGCGGTCGTCAAAACATTTTCGTCGGTTTCCTGTTCTTCTGGACTTTGCTCCATCGACTGGCTTGTGATGACAAAAGCGTCGCCTTTGGGAGAGAGCGTCACATGCGTCACATAAAAGCTCTCTGTATGCTTCCATTCTTCAGGCATGTCGTAGACTTTCTTCCAGTCTTTGCCGTCTCCTTTCAAATCCCAGACGGCCGACCGGCCTTCCTGGTCGCTGGTGGCGATGCGTATCGTGCCGTCTTCCAATTTCACCATGCTGTAAACAGAACATTTCTCCGGGAGGGCCACGTCCGTCTCCAGATACCGGCCCTTTGCGCCGCCTGTGTTTTCGCCGCCGTTTTTCTCATTCTCCCGGGCGCCCCCGGACTGGCCGCATCCCGCTAGGGCTCCCAAAGATAAAACCGCCGCCAGGGCGACGCCAATAATTTTTCTCGCTTTCATCGAAACCTCCTCTTGAATCATTTTTTCAACTTTTTCTTATCCTATCATGGAAATCTCTAAATATCCTCTAAATAAAATCTAATTATTCTTTAATTTTCAAAACAAACGAACCAGGTTTTGCCCATCCGCCGCTTTATGAGGCGGATATGCAAAACCCGGTTCATTTGTTTGAAAATAGCAGGGAGCTTCCCCCTGCTATTGTTATATCTTATATTCAGATAAAATCATTTCCGGTTTGTCGGCATTTTTTGTTTTGATTAATTCCCCATTCGTGACAAAATGGAGCAGAGCGTCAATGACGGCCGTCTCATTTAAGTGTGCATAGCCCTTATAATAGCCGAACGCTTCTTCTTTTCCGGAAGAAAGCAGCACATAATCCGCCAAATCGGACACGGGCGACTGTGCGAATGCAGTGATGGCGATGCTTTTTAATTTTTTTTCCTTTCCCAATTCCAACCCCTGGACAACCTGCTTGGAGGTTCCGGACTGTGTGATGGCGATTAAAATATCTCCTTCGTCCGCGAGATTGACATGGTTGAGGAAGTATTCCGGCGCAATGTTATAGGTAGATTTGATTCCGAGTCTTCCCAGGCGAAATCCCATGTACTGCGCCAGCGGGCTGGTATTGCCCACCGCCATAATATGTGCCTGTTTGCAGGTTTTCAGAAGATTGACGCAGTCCCGCATCACTTCCGAGTTGATGTTTCGTCCTATGTGAAGCATGGTTTTTGCATATTCCTGGAACACCTTTTCCACTGAATCGCTGCTCTTAATAGAGCTGACGCTGTCATATTGCTGTTTGCCCAGATCTTTGGCAAGCGTAATCCGAAACTGGTAATATCCCTTGTACCCGATGTGATGGCACATCCTTACAACCGTCGCGTCACTGACTCCGCTGTGTTTTGCCAATTCCGACACATTGGAATCCACGGTTTTCTGCGGATTGCGCAAAACGAAATCCGCCACCTTTTTTTCAGCAGAAAAAAATCTATCGTAATTCTCCCGGATTACTTCCAACACTTCTTTTTCTAAAATATCTGAGGATGCGCCATTTTTGTCCACGAACGAACACCCCTATCAATAAGATTTTTTAATGATACAGGGATGCTTTTCCGATGGTCTGGAAAAGCTCCAGTTTGTGTTTTGCCACTTTTTTCATCGCTTCCATGCAGAGCGGCTCGATGACATTCGGCTCTCTCAAACTCTCATCCTGAAGGACTTCCCTCATTTTTTCAAAATAAGCGGCCTTGATGTCAGATGAGATGTTGATCTTGTTGATTCCAAGGGTCACAGACTCGCCAATCTCCTTGTCTGGGTTGTTGGAACCGCCGTGGAGCACCAGCGGAATGTCAACTTTAGCGGCGATTTCTTTTAAAATGTCCAGCTTTAACTCTGGCTTCATGCCTGCCGGATACAGGCCATGGCATGTCCCGATGGCAACGGCCAGTGTGTCCACGCCGGTTTCCGCTACGAATTTCACAGCGTCGTCTGGATTGGTGTAGATGATCTTGGCGGAACCGCCCTCCAAATCTTCGGGTTCCAGGGAGCCGATGGTCCCAAGTTCCGCTTCTACGGATACATTGACTGGGTGCGCAGCTTCTACGACTTTCTTTGCGCCGGCAATATTCTCCGCGAAAGGCAGGTCTGCGCCGTCAAACATAACGGAGGTAAATCCGCTCTGGATGGCCCAGATGATTTTTCCGAAGTCGTTGCAGTGATCCAGATGGATGCACACAGGAACCGGTGATTTGTAAGCCTTTTCTTTGATGGCCGTTACCATTTCCGGGCCGATAAAACTCAGCTCGTCCGGGTGAATCTCGATGATCACAGGTGAATCGGTTTCTTCGCAAATATCCATAATTCCAAGGAACATGGAGTAATCGCTGATATTAAATGCCGGAAGCGCAAATTTGTTTTCTTTTGCCACAGCTAAAATTTCTTTCATATTCATTAACATAAGTCATTTCCTCCAAAAATTGAAATTTTTTCCATTTCCCATTTTAGTCCAGCGTAGCGTGGATGTCAACAAGATTTAGAAATGGCATAGCGTTTTCATGCGTTCTTCTAGGTAAGGCTGCAGCTTAGACTGCGCATATTCTGGCAGATG
This sequence comes from uncultured Lachnospiraceae bacterium, assembly GCA_964407765.1. Lineage (GTDB taxonomy): Bacteria > Bacillota > Clostridia > Lachnospirales > Lachnospiraceae > MGBC164599. Next base: position 76,161 of record CAYOWU010000003.1, on the reverse strand, counting down.
GATGATTTTTACCGGATCGGGATTCTCGGCGTTTTCTGCGGCAAAGGCCGCAACGGCCTGATAATATTTTCCCAGAAATTCCGTGCCCAGGTTAAATTTATGGATTCCTTTTGAAAAAGCAATCAAAAGCTGGTCGTCGGGAATGCCGCTTCCGCCGTGGAGCACCAGCGGTACATTGGTGGCCGCCCGAATCTCTTCGAGACGTTTGATGTCCAGATGGGGAGTTTCCTTGTATTCGCCATGGGCATTTCCAATGGAAACAGCCAGCGTGTCCACACCCGTTTCCCTGCAGAATTTTTCTGCGGCTTCCGGTTTGGTGTACAGATCCGCCTTGTCATTGTCCGAATCCGCCGCAACGCCTACATGGCCAATCTCCCCTTCCACGAAAACGTCGGATTCGTGCGCTTTTAAGACGACTTTTTTGGTCAGCGCAATGTTGGCGTCCAGCTCGTTCATGGAGCCGTCAATCATCACGGAGCCAAATCCCGAACGGATGGTTGTCATAATTGCCTCGTAGCTGTAATCATGGTCGCAGTGCAGACCGATGGGCGCTTTTACCTGGCCGGCCAGCTCTTTTACCATAGCCGCATATTCCTCAAACCCGGTGGTATGCTGGACGGTGACGTGCTCTGGATATAACATGACAATCGCGGGGGTATTGGTCGCCTCCGCGGCGTATACCACCGATCTCGCCATAATGTAATCCATGCAGATGAATGCGATGACTGCTGTATTGCTCTGCTGTGCTGTCTTGATAATATTTCCTACTTTTTCGTACATAATGTCTCCTTACTCTAGTTGTCAGTTTGTCATCGTTCAGTTCTGCGCATCGGCGGTAAGACACGCTCATTCATACAAACATGATTCGCTTGTCTTTCCACCAACGGCTGAACTGTAACAGTCAAAGTGGATATTCGCAATCCGCTTCGCTACTTGTTCAGAACCTCACGGAAACAGGTAAGTCCACCCCCGCTTAAGAAGCGGGAGACTTTCCTGATGAGGTTAAATTCGGTTTTCTTTTAGAAGCCCAGGCAAAAGGCCCCCCACAAAGGAATCTCCCAGTCCAACTACGGTCGGATTTTCTACATAACTCAAATCCTTACAGGGAATACAACAAATCTGGCTGTTCCACAGATTCTTAATTTTATCGCAAAACGCAACGCTTTCCGCTTTGTCCGGAATGCTTTTTGTATCCTCGTAATCTTTTTGCGTCATTTCGTCGCCAAGACGAAAACGCGTAGAGGCAGTCTGCATCCCGCCCTTGAGCGCACGGTGCATATTCTGCGCCATCCGACCGTAGGCCAACACCCACGCCGCGGAGTGCACCAGGATGGTCTGGATGCCGGAACGCTCGTAGACATCGGTCACTGCGTCCTTAACGGCCTGGGGATCGAAAATATCGATCCGTTTTCCTATGTATTGCTGCAATTCATCCTCGTTCATGCTTAACACATGAACAACCGGCGCCAGTTGGCTATGTACATAATAGCGGAAATCTTTTTTTACATAGCAACCATCCTCCAAAACGATACAGGCGTCCGGCGGCAGATAGGCGAGCAGCGCTTTGGTTTTTTCCATGCAATCTTTCAGGACATCCATCTCAATGACTTCGCTGAAACAGCCCAGCAGGAATACTTCCGCGTCCGCGATGAGTTTGCCGAATGCATCCGGAAGAATTGGCATACGCAGGCTGTCAATATCTCTGGAAATCATCATCCGGTTTTCTCTTGGCGTAACAAAGTCAATATCATTTGCGCAGATCCGCACGCCGCCGCGACACTGCAAAACGACATGCGGATAAATCCGCCCACCGGCTTCTGTGCCCGGAAGCGCATGGACGCGCGCAGGCATCAGCCGCTCTACGTGTTCGTTGTAACAACTGGTCTGGAGTACGGTGTCGTACCCCAGACGGTCTAAAATAATCGCTGCACGCGTCGGCGTCCCGCCCAGTGTGACAGCATAGGTAAAATGACTGGCAAACTGTTCGCAAATCTCTGCCTCGTCGGGAACCATCTCTCCGCCAATGCCCGCTTTTAAATGCGCCAGGCAGGCAATCCAGACGGAGCGCTCCGAATCCATTTCCAGATCCATTTGCAGTTCCTCTGCATGAATATCCAGCGCTCGGATCTGCTCTTCCACAACCTGCGTATCCCAGATCAACTCATAGTCCACGCAGGTGTGAAAACCCATGGCAATTCTTTCACCCATTCAGGAATCTCCTTCAGTCTAAGTATAAATTTTGTCATCAGCCTTTTACACCGCCGGAAGACATACCGGCGATAAAATATTTCTGGAAGAAAATAAACAGGATCAATACCGGAATCGAGCCCAGTACGCTCATTGCCATCATCTGGCTCCAGTCGTATGCGTGCTGTCCCATCAGCAGGTTGATGCCAATCGGTACGGTGCGCATCTCGGTTGTCTGCGTCAGCGCCAATGCAAACAGGTATTCATTCCATGCCTGCATAAAGGTATACATTCCTACGGAAACCATACCCGGCAAAGAGATTGGCACCAATACGCCCCAAAGGGCTTTCCACCTGGAGCCGCCGTCAATCATAACCGCTTCGTCCAGTTCTCTGGACAACGTGTTAAAATAACCGGTCATCATCAAGATACAATACGGAAGCGTCGTAATCAGGTAGGTCAGAATCAACGCAAAATACGTGTTGAACAATTTTAACGCCACAATCATGCCCATGTAAGGAATCAAAAGCACAATCGGCGGAATCGCCTGCACGCTGACAATCAGGGAATTGAACACGCCTTTTCCCGGAAAATCAAACCGGCTGAACGCGTAAGCCGCCAGGATTCCGATAAACAATGTCACAAGAACCACACATCCGGCAACAATGTAACTGTTGATAAAGAAACGCACTTTTACAGAGTCTGTAAACACAGCCACATAGGAGGCCAGACTTGCGGTTTTGTCAAAAAACTTCGGCGGCCAGGAAAAGATTGCAGAGTTATCCTTCAGTGAAGAACAAATCATCCACAGGATTGGAAATGCCGCAAAAATGCCGCCGAGAATCAACAGAATAGACAATACGACTTTTATCCATCTTTTATAACTGCCAACCATACGCTATTCCCTCACTTTCTTCTGCTGCTTTACATAGAAGATAGCGATAAATACACAGACAACCAGCAATACCGTCGCGGCAGCGCCGGCCATACTGTAATCCACCTTCTGGAACGCCAGCTTGTAAATATAAATACTTAAGGTTTCCGTAGACTGCACCGGTCCGCCGCCCGTCAGCATCCAGATAACGTTGAAGGACTGCAGCGTCCAGATGAAGTCCAACATGGCGATACTAATCAGGATCGGTTTGAGCTGAGGAATTGTAATATGTAAAAAGCTCTTCGTCAGCGTAGCCCCGTCAATGGCAGCGCTTTCATAGAGATCTCCGGAAATTCCCTGTAGCCCGGCCAGGATACTAATCATATAGAACGGATACCCGCACCAGATATTGATAAAGCAAATCACGGCCAAAGCCAGATCTTTATCGCTCAACCATTCGGTATTTCTGCTGACCTGCGGCAAAACAGACAACAGATAATTGACAATACCGGAAGGCTGCAGCATTAATTTCCATAAGATTGCGACAACCGACGCGGTAAATACCCATGGAAGAATGTAAATAACACGGGCGATGGTCTTTGTTCCGTTGGAAAAGTATTTTGAGTTTAAGAGCATCGCAAAGATCATTCCGATGACCAGATGCGCAACAACGCTTACCACTACAAAGATGATGGTGTTAACCGTCGCATTCCAAAAGGAACCGTCCGCGAACAATTCCGTATAATTTGCCAAACCCACAAATTCCGGATCGGGTGATACGACTGCCCGGTCCACAAAGGAATACCGAATAACCATAATAATCGGCACAACCAAAAATACAATCATCAAAATCAGTGTGGGCAGCAGGTATCGGTATGGTGTGGTTTTCTTTCTAAATAGTTTCAAAATCAACCCCCCTTATCCATTTAGAAAAAGGATTTTTATATAGAGAAACGGAATCAAAAGCCTGATTCCGTTTCCCATAGTTTTCGATTCGATCTACTTTATTTTCCAGCTTCGTCGAGATAACCCTGCCAATTGGTCAGCATTGCGTCACATTCCAGATCGCCTTCCAGATATAACACCAGATCGTTTGTCATGGAAGTCATGACGTCAGAAGCGTTTGCCAGTCCGATATACTCGTTGATTACGTAGCAGTTCTTGTAAAGCTCATAGAAAGCCTGGAACTGTTCTGGCGCCGCGCTGTAATCCGGTTCCGCAACGGTGCTGTTCGGGAATGCGGACATCTCTACTGCCAATCCAGCAGAAACAGAACCGTCTTTTCCGTCTAAACCGCCCAGAAGATAGTTGATGAATTTTGCAGCTTCTTCTTTGTTCGCGCTTGCTTCTGAAATGCCAACCGCCCAGCTTGCGTAGCAGATGCCGCTTTCGCCTTCGTAGTCGTCTTTTACAGGAACGGTAGTCGCTTCAAATTTAATATCTTTAAACTGGCTCATGGTCGCCGCAGATGCCAGAGTAAACGCACAGTTGCCTGCCGCAAAGTTACTTGTCATCTCAGACTCTTCCAGTGTGCTCATGCCTGGATACAGGCATTCGTTGTCATAAAGCGTCTTAAATAATTCGGCCAGAGAAGTCAGTTCTTCGCTGCCTTCTACCTTGTAAGCTCCGCTGTCGTCTTTAAGCTTGATTCCAGAAGCCCATCCGGTTCCGCCGAATACGTTCTGGATGCCGTTTGCGTTTGTAGTGCCAAGATTGAGAGCGAACGCAGAATATCCGGCGTCTTTAATCTTTTTGCAGGCATCGATCAATTCTGTCCAAGTCTTCGGAATTTCAGCAACTTTCGCTTTCTCCAGAATATCCATGTTGACATACATGGGATATGCAAAGTTATTAACCGGAACTACGTATTTGGTGCCTGCCACTTCCCAAATATCGCTTGCCAGGGCGGAATCTACGCCGGCGGCGTCTACGTCCGCAAGGATGCCCATATCGGCAAACTCGGCAAGCCATGCGCCGTCCACACTGATGATGTCGGCGATGGTGCCGTTGGTAGCGCCCGCTGTAATCGCAGTCTTGGTATCTGCCCATGGAGCGGTCAAAAGCTCTACGGTAACACCGGTTTCTTCTTTGTATTTGGCAACAATATCATCCAAATAGCCTTCCGGAAGCTCCGCGCCCCACCACTGCTGGAATTTCAGTGTAACATCGCTTTTGGCGGTTTCCTTGCCGCTTTCGTCGCTTCCGGCGTCGTCGCTAGCTTTTTGAGTCTCTTCTTTCTGCGCGCCGCTTCCCGCATCGTCTGATGAAGAGCCTCCGCCACAAGCGGTCAGAGACAGTACCATCGCACCGATTACGGCCCCCGAGAGCGCCTTTTTTGCTACTGTTCTCAATTTCATAGCTTTTCTCCTCCTTGGATTTGGTGAAATTTTTTTTTGGCATTCCGCAATCACTGGCGTATTTCTCTAAAATACATTGAAAAATTTTGTTGAATTTAACAATATATGCAGAGATTTAACGGGGTTGCTTTATACCATTTGCATGATTCTATTATAAAATAAAATTTCACGATGTCAATACTTTTTTCATAAATCGCATTAAGAAATGTAACCGTTCTGACAATCGTAATCCGCAAGGCGCTCTTGTATACGCGGATGAGATATGACGCCTTCCCAGCCGCCAGCCCCCGTGGAGCATAGAAATTCCCTTTTTCAGGCGCTGTTTTATAACCGAAAAGCCTCTTGTAATCTGATTTTCAGGCGTATATAATATTCGTAATCAATTACGAATCTAAGAAATGAGGAAAGAAATTATGGCTTTTGACGGCATCACCATTGCCTGCTTGGCGGCGGAACTAAGAGACTGCCTGCTGGGCGGGCGCATTCATAAAATCGCGCAGCCGGAAACCGACGAACTGATCTTGACCTGTCGGGGAAACCAGGGAGTGAAGAAGCTTCTCCTGTCGGCCAGCGCTTCTCTGCCCTACCTTTATTTCACCGAGCAAAATAAAACAAACCCGCTGAACGCCCCCAGCTTTTGCATGCTGCTGCGCAAGCACATCGGAAGCGCGCGGATTTTAAACATTTCCCAGCCGGGGCTGGAACGGGTTCTGTTCATGGACCTGGAGCACCTCAATGAAATGGGCGACCTGTGTCAGAAGCGGCTGATCGTGGAAATCATGGGCAAGCACAGCAACATTATCTTCTGCGACCAGGACGGAAAAATCCTGGACAGCATTAAGCACGTCTCTTCCAATATGAGTTCTGTGCGGGAAGTGCTGCCCGGCCGCCAGTATTTTATCCCCAAGACCCAGGACAAGCTGGACCCTCTGGAAATTTCCGAGGAAACATTCCTAAGTCAGGTCTGCGCCCGCCCCATGGAGATCGGCAAGGCCCTTTATGGCGCCTGCACCGGCATCAGTCCCGTAATGGCAAACGAAATCTGCCATCGCGCTTCTCTGGACAGCGCGGCCATCGCCCAGTCCCTGACGGAGAATGAAAAACTGCACCTGTGCCACGTTTTCCTGCGGCTGATGGAGCAGGTCAAAAACGGGGAATTTTCCCCTCACATGGTTTACAAGGGAGACGAGCCCATCGAATACGCGGCCTTCCCCATGACGCAGTACGGCGAAGGCTATGTCTTAAAGCCATTTTCGTCCATGTCTGAGCTTCTGGAAACCTGGTACGCGTCCAAGAGCGTCATCACCCGCATCCGCCAGAAGTCCGCGGACCTGCGAAAAATCGTCCAGATCGCGCTGGACCGGAACCGCAAAAAATACCAGCTGCAGCAAAAGCAGTTAAAGGACACCGGGAAAAAAGACCAGTACAAAGTGTACGGGGAGCTGATTAACGCCTACGGCTACGGCCTGGAGGAAGGCTGCAAGTCTTTTCGCGCCCTGAATTACTACACCAACGAAGAGATCTCCATTCCCCTAAACCCGGACTACTCTCCCGCCGAAAACGCCAAACGGTATTTTGCCCGGTATAACAAACTGAAGCGCACCGAGGAAGCCTTAAACCAGCAGATTCAGGAAACTTCCGCCGAGATCCGGCACTTGGAGTCCATCCAGACCTCTCTGGACATTGCCCTGCAGGAAAGCGACCTGGCCCAGATTAAGGAAGAGCTGATGGACTACGGTTACATCCGCCGGAAATACGGAAAAAAACAGAAAATCCAGGGCAAGTCCAAGCCCTTCCACTACGTCTCTTCCGATGGCTTTCATATGTATGTGGGAAAAAACAACTTCCAGAACGAAGAGCTGACCTTCAAGGTGGCGTCGGGAAACGACTGGTGGTTCCACGCCAAGCAAATGCCCGGCTCCCACGTAATTGTAAAAAGCGACAACCAGGAACTGCCAGACCGGACCTTTGAGGAAGCGGGCCAGCTTGCCGCCTACTATTCCAGCGGCCGGGGCGCGCCGAAAGTGGAAATCGACTACATCCAGAAAAAGCATGTGAAGAAAACGCCCGGCGGAAAACCTGGCTTTGTTATTTACCACACCAACTATTCCCTGGTGGCCGCACCGGATATTTCTGACATAAAAGAGGTATAATTATTGTAATAAATTTAAAAAATCCGTAATGTTTTTCTTTGATCAATCATATTTTCCAACCGTGCAGGCTTTCCGCAAAAAAAGTCGCACGGTTTTTCTATTTTTGTGCACCCAAATATGAATTAACGCCGTCTAATAAGTGAAAGACCAATGAAAAGCGAGGTGAAGCTCATGAATCCGCTGCTGGTAAAAAGAGCGCAGAAAGGCGACGCAGACGCTTTTGTTCAACTAATGGAGAGACACAAACTCTCCCTTTACAAAATCGCCAAAAGCTATCTGCGAAATGAAGAGGACGTAGCGGATGTCCTACAGGATGTCATCCTCCTGGCGTACGAACACATCGGGGAATTGAAACAGGCGGTTTATTTCAAGACGTGGATCACCCGAATTCTGATCAATCGCTGCTGCGATCTGCTGGAGAGCCAGAAACGCTTGCTCTCCATGACGCTCCAAGAGGACCGGACGGCGCAGGACCCCGCCAGCGATCGGGCGTTCTATGAATTGCTGGAGGAACTTCCGGCGGACATGCGGCCCATCTTCCTCTTGTATTACGGCGAGGGATTCCGCACCCGGGAGATTGCCCGGATGCTGGATATGAACGAGAACACGGTAAAAAGCAAGCTGCAGAGGGGACGACAGAAACTAAGAGAATCCATTTGTCATTAGGAGGCGATTGTATGAAATATTCAGAAAAAGATCTGCGAAAAATCTTTAAGCAAAACATCCAGATTCCCCAGGAGACGGAAAAACGGATACAGGACGCATATAAAATGCTGCCCCCACCCGTATCCCACCGCTCAAGAAGACAGATGCCTGCGGCGGCGGTTTTGGCGCTCTTGTGCATCGCCCTGCCCGTGGGCGCCTACGCCTCGGTGAAAACGGATTTCTTCCAGGCAATGTTCGGCAACGACACAAAGCAGTCCAGCCCAGTCATCCAGAAAGAAATCGACAACGGAAAAGGCGGCACAACCGCCGTCACCATACCCTCCAGGGAATACGTTCCGGTGAATGAAGAAAAAGCCGAAGAAATCCTGGGCGCGTGGCTGTCGGACGAGCCTATTGAGCGGCAGATCGGAAGCCATACTCTCTCCATCCAGAACTTTGTCTATGACAAAAACGGCGCCTTGATGTATTTCACGCTGGAAAGAGAAGGCGGCGTAACGGCCCTTCGCGGCGACCAGGAGACAAATCTAGGAAAAGGGGCCTTTTTCACCGAGGAAGCGGACTTTTATTTCATCTGCGAAACAGAACAGGGCACGCTGGGATTTGACAACACCTATGTGGACACCGTAAAAAGCTCACCCGACAAAATGTACTGTTCCGCGTACATTCTGTGGCAGCGCACGCTGGAAGACGGCGACATTCCCTGTTTGAGGCTGGACTCTTACCCCTGTCCCCACAAGGATCTCACGGAAAACATGGAAATTTCCACGGAAAAAATCCCGCTTACCCACAAAGCTCCTCTTCCAATGAATACAGTGGATCTGGGAGACCAGGGTTACCTGGAATACTCTCCCATTTCCTTAACCGTGGATATGGCAAGGAGACTTGGCCTGTCAAAAGAGCAGGCGCAAGACCCCTATTATCTGGAACATCTGGAGATCCTTTACGAGGACAACAGCAGCTATGTGATCTATGACAAAGACAGCCATATAGAGAACAGCGGCTATGCGCTGGGCCGGGAAACCTGTTACGCCACCTTGTATAACCGCCTGGCAGACACTGAAAAAATCGTAAAAATTATCGTAAACGACGTGGAGTTTCCGGTGAAATAGTCCGGGAAATGCGAAGAAGTCTGGGATGCGTTGGCATGCGTTTTCCAGACTTTTCCCTTCATACAAAAAAAACGAATCCGCTCTGAATAAAAGCGAATTCGAATCTTTATTTTACAATGCCGCTGATGGGAGTCGAACCCATATGGTTTCCCGCACGATTTTGAGTCGTGTGCGTCTGCCAATTCCGCCACAGCGGCTTCTATATTTGGAATGCCTTTCCCTGAACCGATATTTATATTAACACAAGTTGAGGCTTTATGCAAGCATTTTTTGTTTTTTGCAGAAAATATTTCTTGTTTTTGGATTCGGGAAAAGGGGAGGAGCTTTTTCCCATGGACTCCTCTCTCTTCCCGGATCTCATCCTTACATTTCATGCGGCCTTTTGGGATAGCGCTCCATCCAGACAGAAATTAGAATGCTGTTTTGTTCATACCATACATTCGTGGATATCCTGTTCTTCTATATCCATACGATCCATCAGCATCCGCAGCGTATCCCGGGCGTCGAGCCCTGCGCACCAGGCCAGTCCGCAGCCGGCGGAGATCGACCTGGGGACGGGGATCAGCCGTCCCGGGGCTTTTTGCTCTTTACATGCCTTTTCCATGGCCATCGCGTCAGCAGTCGTGTAAAATGTCACAATCAGTTTTAATTCTTTTTTTCGCATGATCCCTGTTCTTATTCGATCACGATCTCAAATTCAGAGCCGTTTTCTGTTGTGGTGACTTTTTTGCCGTGATCTTTGGCGTATTTCTCCACATTGGTCCTCTGGTGCGCTTCGCTGACTAATACCTTGATGGGACCGTCGGCGTTTTCCAATGCCTCGGCAGTCATCATGACCGGTTCCGGGCAGGAAAGTCCTCTTACATCTACTTCTTTCATATCTTATTACCTTCTTTCCTGAAAATATATCATCGTGTTATCTTCTGACTTTTCGCTTATTCGTAAATGCGATCACGAAGCATACGAGGATGCAGATCACGCAGGCCACTTTTCCATTCATGGGCACGGCGCCTGCCACCAGCTCCTGCGTCTCGGGATTTAAGGCTGTTCCGCTGGCGGCCAGGCCCAGGTTATGGCAGAGGGCGGCGCCGAAGAACAGGCCCAGAACGGTGACAGCCGCATCGGACGATCCCTGCCCCGCAAGGATCAGCTGGCGCAGCGGACAGCCGCCTGCCAGGACAGCGGCAAAGCCCACCGCGTACATGCCGAGGATGTTCCACAAGAACTCGGAATGGGCGATCACGCCGGGGGTGTCGAAGCCCAGCACGAATTTCCCCATCGCCACATTGTACGCCAGCATCACTGCAAATAAGCCGATGATCACGGTCAGCAGGTCAAAATTTTTCATCAGGATCACGTCCCGGATGCTGCCCGCAAAGCACATCCTGGATTTCTGAGCCAGCGCGCCAAAGATCAGCCCGCCGCAAAGAGAGAGCAGAATGGGCGCATGCATGCTGCCGGGGCCTGCTTCACTGGCTTTTAACAATGTGGTGCATACAGCCAGGATCAAAATCCCGACCATGATGGCCGGCAGGACGGCGCCGCTGGCAGCGTTCGTCTCATGGGAGCGTCCCAGGCTGAAGCCTTTCTTCAGGGCAAATGCGCCGGTGGCGACGCCCAAGATGAAGCCGATCAGAGCGACCCATGCGTTCAGATCCCCTGCGGACATACGGATTGCCATACGCAGAGGGCAGCCTAAAAATACCAGCGAACCGATCATGATGACCATGCCTAAGATAAACCGGATCAGCGGGGAAGAACCGGCCACGGAGCGGTATTCTTTTGTGACGACCGCGATGAGAAAGGAACCGCATACCAAGCCGACGATCTCAGGTCTTGCGTATTGGACCGCTTCCGCCTGATGCATCCCCAGGGAACCGGCCATGTCGCGGACAAAACAGGCGATACAGAACGCCATGTTTGCCGGGTTGCCGAAAAAGGCCAGACATGCCGCTACAAGCCCGCACCCCAAGCCTGCCAGGGCAAGCTTTTTCTTTGAATCTGCTAAATTCATAATACTCTTTCCTCCTAAGTTTGGATTGCGCATCCGCATGCGCTTTCTTCCGAGGCCAGCTCCTCGACCGCCCGTATGGCAGCGTCCACTTCTTCCTCTGTATTGTAATGGGAGAAGCTGAATCTCACCGCTCCTTGTTCCTCCGTCCCCAGAACCCTGTGCATCAGCGGTGCACAGTGGCCACCGGAACGGGTGGATATGCCATATGTAGTGAGGAGCTCGTCGCTTACCTCAGAAGAATCATAGTCACCGATGTTCAATGTTACGATAGCGCAACGCTCCCAGGAGCCAAAATCGCCGTAGAGCGTTACACCGGGGATATCTTTTACGCCCTCATAAAATCTGCGCATCAGTTCCTGTTCTCTGCCGCGGATGGCGTCCATACCTTTTTCCAGCAGATAGTCTGCCGCCGCCCCAAGTCCGGCAATGCCATGGCCGTTCAATGTTCCGGCCTCCAATGCGGTGGGCATTTCGGCAGGATGGCTCTTGTTATAAGTCTGGACGCCGCTGCCGCCTGATTTTAAAGGCCGCACCGCAAGACCCGGACGGACGTACAGTCCCCCTGTCCCCTGAGGACCCAGCAGCCCTTTGTGTCCGGTGAAGCACAGGATGGAGATATGCATTTCCTGTACATCGATGGGGAAGACCCCTGCTGTCTGAGAAGCGTCTGCGATAAACAGAAGTCCATGATCCGCCGCAATGCGCCCCACCTGCTGGATATCCACCAGATTTCCGGTGAGGTTGGAGCCGTGGGTACAGACGATCGCCTTTGTATTTTTGCGAATTTTCCGCCTAAGCTCCTCATAGTCGATCCGTCCCAGCCGGTCGCTGTCTAAGATGGTCAGTTCCACGCCTGTCTTCTCCAGTTCATAGAGGGGACGCAACACCGAATTGTGCTCCAGCGCGGTGGCAATCACATGATCTCCCGGAACGAGGGTTCCTTTTATGGCGATATTCAGACTTTCCGTGGCATTGGATGTAAAGGCGATCTGCTTTGGATTTTCAGCATGGAACAGCCGGGCCAGTTTTTCCCTGACCGCATAGATCGTCCGGGCGGCTCCCAGAGACGCGTCGTTAAAACCTCTGCCAGCGTTTCCCATGGAATGCATGGCGGAGACGACCGCGTCAATGACTGCCTGGGGCTTTCGGATGGTGGTGGCAGCATTATCTAAATATATCATAAGTGAATTCCTTTTATTTCTGATAGAATGCTTAACAATAGTTGATGGATGTTTTCCATACGCCAATATACAGAAACATATGTTTATAAAATATCATATTAAGTATAACCGTTTTGTTAACAAAGGTCAATAGAAAAATCAAATGTATAAATCAAAAAATCAAATATTTTGATAAAAAAGGGAAGAGCCTTGTTTTCTATGAGGCTCCTCCCTTTTTACACTCCGGCAGTCGTTTTATTTCTTAACTGTCAAAGTGATTTGATATTTTCGTTTTCCGGATTTTACGGTGATTTTTGCTTTTCCCGCTTTCTTCGCAGTAATCACGCCTTTTTGGCTTACAGCCGCCACTTTTTTATCTGAAGTGGAATAGGTGATTTTGCCTTTCTGCACCGCACTTGCTTTTGTTGTCTGGCAATCCTGACAGACATGCGTCTTTACGCCTGCCTCTGTGGCCGTAGGCGCTTTCGTTACCTGGCCCGCGTTCTATCTGTGTACGCCTGTGGCGGGGATCGCTTCTTTTCTAAAACCCCTGTTATATTATTTCCATTTCAGGGTATACAGACCGGCTATGTCTTTTCCGTATCGCTTCACCTGTATGTAGTAAGTCCCTTTTTTCAACTTTACCTTTTCCGACTTTGTAACATTCTTGCGGTCAAATGATTTCACAAATCTCCCCTTTGCATCAAAAACATTAAAGAAAATCAGACTTTCTGCCTTGGCCCCCAGCGTAAAGGTCGTTGTCTTAGCGGCAGGAACTTTAATCTTATACCAATCCTCCCTGTCTACGCCCTCTCCCAAAAGAAACAGACCACTGGCCGTTTTATTTTTGGCTATGGTTCTCGCTTTCGCCTTGGATGCGCCACTTCTGTCGGAAACCGCCTTGAAGGTATATTTTAACTTGTAATTTCTCACATGTTTTGCATGTATATAGTAGGTCCCTTTTTTCAAAGCCGTGTAATTTAAGTGTTTCACTTTTTTACCGGTATAGGAACTCGTCCACATATCAGATTCCAGCAAAGCCTTTTTCCTGCTGTTGCAGATCTGAAATTCAAAACCATTGATTCCATTATGGAAGGAATAGTATTCCCATCCCTCCACCGTAATGTAACCAGTCTTCGGAACCTTAATCTTGTGATACACATCCCGATAGTCTTCCGACATGCTGTTATACCATTTATTCTGCGGCAGATTCACTGTCTTGGTCGCGGCGAATACATGGGTTGCGCCAAAAAGCAGTGTGCAGGCAATGACAGACGCCCAAAATATTGCAAGTTTCTTTCCCGAATTCATCTTTTCCATATTTTTCCTTTCCTGTCTTTTGACATTTGAATCCTACCGGGAAGGAAGGTGGGGGATTTTCGCCATCACGTGAATCTCCTCCCGGTTTAATTTCCACAAATCTTCGTCCAGCTCAATCACATATCCGCAGCCGTTGTCCACATGCCACTGGTAGTAATCCCGTCTGGGATAGGCATATTCCTCCATGATGCTCATGATGTTTCCGCCATGGGTGACGACAGCCGCCGATTTGGCGCCTTTGTTCATGCAAAAATAGATGACCCGCTGGAAGCCTTTCAGGCTGCGCCAGCGGAAAGTCTCCCGGCTCTCCCCGTTGGGAAACGGAAGCGTTCCATTGCTGTCCACCCACGCCTGGTAGTCCGGGTTGCCGGACAATTCCTTATAATTCTTGTTCTCAAAGTCTCCGAAATCGCACTCCGCCAGCTCTTCCAAAATGTGAAAAGGCATATGGGGATAGAGCAAGCGGGCCGTCTCCACACATCTGCGCAGAGGACTGACGAAGACATGCTCCGCCTCCGGATAATAATGTTCCTTCAGAAAGGAGATTCCCTCCAGGCACAGCGGTTCGTCGGTGACGCCGATGTACCGTTTCTTCAGATTCCCTTCTGTAAAGGAATGCCGCAAAAGCGCCAGCCTAAGCATCCCGAATCACCGTCCCCACTCCGCAGACTACCCGGTGCACCCGGCGCGCCCGCTCCGCCAGGTCACAGCTCACCCGGCCCACCAGTTCCCGAAAAGCCCGCTCCCGCGGCTCTATGGGAACTACGCCGTATCCCACTTCGTTGGACACGATGATAAGATCCGGATTTTTCTCCATAATCAGCTCCGGCAGGCGGCGGGCATCCTCGCCCGCGTCCATCTGTCTGCCCAGAAAATTATGGAAGCCGTATACGCCGTCCGCCTGAAGCAGTTCCTCCAGCGTACAGTCCTCACCGCTCACCCAGGCAGCCTGGGGAAATATTTTCTTCGCATACGCCCACTTCCCCTGGTAGGCGCCGCCTACAATCAATTCCATCCTGCACCTCCTATCAACAGCGTAGCCACTGTAAGCGCCAATAACATCCCAAGCTCCGCCACTTGCACAAACCAGCCGGCCAGATCCCCGGTAACGCCGCCGAATTTACTTTTGGCCATGGAGCCATAATACATATAAACCGCCAGCCCCACGAGCAGGCAGACCGCCCCCGGCAGCGGATTAAGAAGCAAAACCGCCGCGCAACATAGGATTAAATAAACGACCATAGTCACCGCCACCGTGCGCTTCTGCGCCCCGTCGGAAAAAGCCGCCGCCAGCCCCGTATTCTTGGCCATGGGGCGGGTCACGATGGCCAGACCGCTCAAAGACCGGGATATAATGTAGATACAAGCGGCCTGAAATAAGAGCCGCATATCCCCAAAAGCCCCTTCCCGCCAAATGGCCAGGGCCGCGTCCTGAAACGCCGTATATGCGCCCAGGCTTAAGGCAAAATACACGCATCCCATAATCACCGCAAAAGCTCCCGCGCAGGAGTCTTTTAATATTTCCAGCCTTTTCTCCGGCTCCTGCCAGGACCCCAGCGCATCCGAAGTGTCCAGAAAACCGTCCAGATGTATCCCGCCGGTGACCGCCACCGGAATCAGCGCTAGAACCGCCGCGCCCAGCCCAAAGCCGCCTCCGTCCAGACGCAGAGCGGGAAGCAGCGCCATCCATCCGATGGTCAGTGCGCCGCTCACCAGCCCCACCAGCGGAAAAAAGCACATGACGTAGCGCATGTTTTCCTTACTCCATTCGCTCTGCGGCATGGGAATCTTGGAATACATGGAAAAGGCTATTTTAAAACTGTTCCACAATGCACCCATGCAAATCCTCCTATTTCAAACGCAGCGGTATTCCATAGACCACTTCCACCGCTGACTGGGCTATCTGCGCCATCTGGCAGTTTATTTTTCCCAGGTATTCCTGATACCGCCGCGTTTCCGTATCGTAGGGCTGGCAGTCGGAAAAAGTCTCGTTGGTCACCACACAGAGCCGGGCCGTCTGCTCCTCGATCCAGCGGATTCCTTCCAAAACCGCCTCCACCGTCCGCTCCCCGGCGCCGCCTTCCTGATACATCTCATTGGCCACCAGGTTGGACATGCATTCCAGCAGCGCGTAAGAGCCTGCGGGAACCTTAAGCTTGTGAAGGCCCGTATAACACTCAATCGTCTGAAAGCCCTTGTCCTTTCGCATTTCCCTGTGCCGGGCGATCCGCCGGTGGCTTTCTTCGTCAAAGGGAAACATGGTGGCGATGTAAATCCGCTCCCCCTCCCCGTAGGAAAGGATCGTATCCTCCGCGTAGGCGGATTTGCCGCTGCCGCTGCCCCCTGTTATCACTGTCAGCATGCTTCCTCCCTAGTCCAAAGGCTTGTACTCTTCCATGTCGTTGTCCATAAACGTACTCATTTTCTCATACACATCCACGGCCATATCCAGCAGAGGGAACAGGGCCACGGCGCCGGTTCCCTCTCCCAGACGCATATGTCCGTGCAGGAACGCGTCTTTTTCCAAAGCGTCCAAAAGCATCTGCGCCGCCGGTTCCTGGGACACGTGGGAGGCGATCATATAATCCTTCGCTGTCGGGCAGAGGCGAGCGGCGGCCAAAGCGGCCACGCAGGAGATAAATCCGTCAATAACCACCGGCAAGCCTAAAGCCGCTCCGCCCAGGAAAACGCCCATCATCCCGCCGATGTCAAATCCGCCCACTTTGGCTAGCACATCCACCGGGTCCGCCGGGTCGGGGCAATGCTTTTCAATGGCTGTCTCAATGGCCCAAATCTTCTTGTCTAGCCCCGCGCTGGAAAGCCCGGCTCCCCGCCCGGTCATGGCTTCCACAGGCTGATCCAGAAAAACAGCCGCCATGGCGCTGCTGGTGGTGGTGTTTCCGATGCCCATCTCACCTGTGGCGAAAAGCCTATAGCCCTTCTCTGCCAATTCCTCTGTGACCTGAATCCCCACTTCAATGGCCTCCACCGCCTGCTCATACGTCATGGCCGGCTCTTTTGCCATGTTTTTTGTGCCATAGGCCACTTTTCTTTTGGGAACGATGGTATCCACAACCATGCCTATGTCAATGGGAACCAAATCTGTCCCCGTCTTTTGGCAAAACAGGCTGGAAGTGGCCTGGTTTTTCAAAAAATTCTCTGCCACAAGCGCCGTGATTTCCTGGCCGGACTGGGTGACGCCCTCTTCCACCACGCCGTTGTCCGCACACATGGAAACCAACGCCTTCTTCTCAATATGTATTTCCTGGCTGCGGCTGATTCCGGCTATCTGCACCACCAGGTCTTCCATCAATCCCAGGCTGTGGAGCGGATGGGCAATGCTGTCCCAGCGTTTCCTGGCCGCGTCCATAGCCGCCTCATCTAGGGGTTTTATCTTCGCAAGGGTTTCTTTTAAAGTCAACATTTGTATATGCCTCCTGTGTTTATATTTTTTTCTGGCTGTGACACAGCCAAATTTATATATATTTTACTACAGATTGCGGTAAATTTCCATTACAAAAAATACACTCACCTTCCCCCAATTAATATTTCTTTTCCTCGAAACGCAAACCCATACTTCCGTATACGCTCTTTTGAAATACCCTTCTGTATGAACGCAGTTTCGTAACCCATTTTCCTGATCTGTTCCAAGGCTGCTTTAACCGTATCCATCAAATCTTTCTCCCGCCCCTGACGAAACACCTTAAATTCTATAATAATGGCGTTATCCTCTAACTGTAATGGCTCCAGCATAATATCATATCGCCCCAGACCACTCTCCCGATTCGAGGTCAAAACATACCTGCCATGCAGATCAACCAACAATCCCAGCACAAATCCGTGATAAAAACGCTCTGGTTCAGACCTGGATGGATGCTTACCTGTATCAAAATAACTAAACAGCGACAAACTTACACGATTTATATATTCATTCATAGCATCCAAGTCACCCATTATTAGCGCTTTGATAAAGTCATTATAATTTTCGCTTCCATCCGTTTCAAACCATCCATGCACCATACCCTCAAACATCCTCTTTACTTCCAAGTTCGTCAACTGCAGGCTATAGACATAGCGGTCTGTTTCCGGGCAAAACGCCACATTTTCTGCCTTTAAATAC
>CAYOWU010000003.1:0-58191 GCA_964407765.1 uncultured Lachnospiraceae bacterium | reverse complement strand
CAGCAGAAGGCTCCAGACAGCATTCTTTTTAATCGTCAGCTGATCGTACACAATCTGCTCATCAAGTTCTGTCTTTAATACTCCTCCCTGCAAAAGAATTTCAAATTCCTGTTTAATGCTTTTATTCCCCTCCCGCAGCAGTTTGCTCACAAGGCTGTTGGAGCTGGAATTGGCCCAGTAAGCCTCTATTTTCTTCGTATCCAGATAATTTAAGATAGACCAGGGATTGTAGATGTCCGTCAGATTTCCAAACGTAAAGCCATCGTACCATTTTTTCACTTCCGCTTTCCGGTCGGATAAACCGAATCCGTCCAATGCCGCGAAGACTTCTTTTTCCGTAAATCCAAAACTGTCCGCGTATTTTTCTGAGGTCGTCGTCACTACCTTTAAGTTATTCAGATCTGAAAAAACAGATTCCCGGCTGATTCTTGTGATGCCTGTCATAATCGCCCGTTCCAGATATGGATTTGTTTTAAAAGCAGAGTTAAATAAGCTTCTGACAAAAAACAGCAGTTCTTCCCAATAGCCGTTGACATAGGCCTCCTGCATCGGCGTGTCATACTCATCCAGCAAAAGAATCACGTTCTTTTCATAATAACGGCTGACATATCCGGACAAGGATTTTAGAGAAGAGGTTGCCACATAATCTTCCATGTAAACGGAAACGCTCTGAAAATAGTTCTTTTCTTTCTTATTTAATAAGTTTTTTTCCAGCAGAAAATCATATTGATTGTATAAACTCTCAATATTGTAGCAGATTTTCTTTCTTGCCTCCTGGAATGTTTTTTCTTTCACATCCGCAAAGCTTAAAAAAATGACCGGATAAGTCCCCTGTAACTTTCTGTATTTTTCTTCTTTCCATACGGCCAAGCCCTCGAATAGATCGCTTCTCCCCGCATAGTCCACGGAAAAAAATTTCTCTGTCATGCTCATATTCAGTGTTTTCCCGAATCTCCTTGGGCGGCTGATCAGCGTAACGTCATCGCTGGCCTCCCACCATTCTTTTATAAAAGGAGTTTTGTCAATATAGAAGTTTCCGTTTATCCGCAGCTTTTCAAAATCCTGACAGCCAATCCCGATTGTTTTCGCCATAGGCCTGCCCTCCGGTTCATGATTTTAACGATTATTATACGCACGGTCGATGAAATCTGCCGTGGGTTGACGCTCAGTATATATAAAGCGTAAAACCGCCCCCGGCCTTACGCTTTATATGTTTTATCTCTATGAATTTTTAATTGTCATCCCCGTCCGCCATCTGGCTCTGGCGCTCGGCGATTTCTTTTTCCTGAATGTCGTTTGGCGCCTGCTCGTAGCGAGCGAACTCGTATTCAAAGATTCCGCTTCCGCCGGTCATGGAGCGGAGGTCTGTGGAATATCCATAGATCTCCAGCATAGGCACGTCCGCTTCCACCACGGTCACGCCGCCGTGATCCGGAGTCATGCCCAAAACGCGGCCTCTGCGCTTGTTCAGGTCGCCCATAACATCGCCGGTGTATTTGTCCGGAACAGTCACTTTCATATTTACGATGGGCTCCAAAAGAACTGGGCTGGCTTCCATAAATCCCTTCTTAAACGCCAGAATCGTAGCCATCTTAAACGCCATCTCGGAGGAATCCACGGTGTGATAAGAACCGTCGTACAGTGTGGCTTTCACGCCCACCACCGGATACGCTGCCAGCGGGCCTTTTAATACAGATTCCTGCAGGCCTTTTTCCACCGCCGGGAAATAATTTTTCGGCACGGCACCGCCCACAACGATCTGCTCAAAAATAAACGGAGTCTCCAGGTCGCCGGAGGGCTCGAATTTCATCTTTACATGGCCGTACTGACCGTGACCGCCGGACTGTTTCTTATGCTTGCCTTCCACGTCGGAAGCCTTACGAATCGTCTCACGGAACGGAACTTTCGGTTTATCCAGCTCAATCTCCACTTTGTAGCGTTCTTTCAGCTTGCTGCTGATCACATCCAGATGCTGATCGCCCATACCATAGAGAAGCGTCTGACGGTTCGCGGAATCGTTCACCGTGCGGATAGTCAGATCCTCGTCCATCATCTTGGCCAGCGCCTGGGAAATCTTATCCACATCCGCTTTGTTTTTCGCTTTATAACGTTTGTATGTATATGGCGTGGAAATCACGGTCTTGGGATACTGAATCGGATGGGCCTTGGAGGCCAGTGTGTCCCCTGTGGACGCTTTGGCCAGCTTTCCAATAGCGCCGATGTCCCCGGCGTGAAGCTCGGAAACTTCTATGGGCTTATTGCCTTCCAGCACATACAGTTTGCTTAATTTGTCTTCGTTTTCTTTTTGCACATTGTAGAGCGCGTCATCGTTTTTGATTACGCCGGAGCACACTTTGATCAATGAATATTTTCCCAGGAACGGGTCCACAATGGTCTTAAAGATATATGCAGATTTTGCCTTAGCAAAATCATAATTAGCCTCATAAATCTCATTCGTTTTCTGATCCAGTCCGTTGCAGCTTCTCTGGCTGGGATTGGGGAAATATCCTACGATATCGTCCAGCAGATTGGAAACGCCCGGCAGGTTCACCGGCGAACCCATGCACACAGGCACAATGGAGCCGTCCTGCACGTTCTGGGCCAAAGCCGCTGAAATCTCCGCAACGGAGAACTCATCGCCCTCAAAATACCGATCCATAAACTCTTCGCTGGTTTCCGCCACCGACTCGATCAGAACTTCCCGGTATTTGTTCAGGTATTCCTGAAGGTGATCCGGGATGGGGCACTCTTCTTTCTTGCCTTTTTCTATATATTTGCGGCCCGCCTGTTTTACCACATTCACATAACCCACGAACTTGCCATTTTCACGGATGGGGAAATGAAGGGGCGCAATCCGCTTGCCGTACAGCTCTGTGAGCTGCTCCACCACCTGGCGGTAGCTCACGTCGTCCACATCCATCTCTGTGACAAAAATCATCCGAGGCAGTTTATATTTCTCACACATATCCCAGGCTTTCTGGGTTCCTACCTGTACGCCTGACTTACCGGATACTACGATTATGGCAGCATCTGCGGCGCTCACTGCTTCTTCCACTTCTCCCACGAAATCGAAATAGCCTGGCGTATCCAGTATGTTAATTTTGCACTTCTGCCACTCAATGGGCACAACCGTTGTGGAAATTGAAAACTTCCGCTTGATTTCCTCTTTATCAAAATCGCTGATTGTGTTCCCATCAGTCACCTTGCCCAAACGGCTGGTGATACCGGATAAATAAGCCATCGCTTCCACCATGCTTGTCTTTCCCGCACCGCCATGACCCAATAGAACAACGTTGCGTATTCGGTCAGTTCTGTAAACGTCCATATGTAATACCTCCCTGTAAGTATGATATGTTCATATTTTACTAAAAAACCGCGATATAATCAAGCACTTTTATACATATATACAAATAAGCCAGAAAATACAGATTCTGGCTTTTTAGAGAACGCGTTCGTTCGCCTTCCGGCTTTCATTTCCCAGATAGAATCTATATAAATCGTTGTGAGCAATCGCCAGCGCCTTATTCGACACAATCTTATTTGACTTTTCCCCCTGCGTCACTTACAATAAGAAAGGAGTTTTTAAAAGAAAGGACTTAAGATAAATGAAATTAAACGTAGGGTTCATCGGCCTTGGAATCATCGGTGGCTCCCTGGCCAAGGCGATCCGGGAATTTCATCCGGACAGCTACATCCTGGCGTACAACCGCAGCCTTCCGCCGCTTGCCGCCGCCAAAAAAGAGGGCGTTATTGACGAAATCTGTGAAGAGGTGAACCACCGGTTCCGCTGCTGCGACTATATTTTCCTGTGTGCGCCGGTTTCCACCAATATCGAATATATGAAGCTTCTCAAAGAATATCTCTCCCCTGACTGCATCCTAAGCGATGTGGGCAGCGTCAAAGGGATGATTCACCAGCAGGCGGCCGAGCTTTCGCTGACGGACTGCTTCATCGGCGGCCATCCCATGGCCGGCTCTGAAAAGACCGGATACGAAAATTCCAAAGCGCGCCTTCTGGAAAACGCTTACTATATTCTGACGCCTTCAGAGCATGTGAATATACAGAAAATCGCCGACTACACCGAGCTGATTTCCTCCCTGGGGGCCATCCCCCTGGTGCTGACCCATCAGGAACACGATTATATCACCGCGGGGATCAGCCATCTGCCCCACATTGTGGCCGCTGCGCTGGTAAATCTCGTGCGGGAGCTGGACACCGAAGATGAGCACATGAAGCTGATTGCGGCCGGCGGATTTAAGGATATCACCCGCATCGCTTCCTCATCGCCGGACATGTGGCAGCAGATTTGCCTGGAAAATCCGGAGAATATTTCCCAGACTCTGGACGCTTACATCCGTATGCTTATCCAGATCCGCTACCAGGTGGATCACAAAGAAGCCCCGGAACTGTATGATCTGTTTTCCCAGGCCAGAAACTACCGGGATTCCATTGAAATCCTGCCGGAAGGCCCCCTACGCAAATCCTATTTCCTGTACTGCGACATCGCCGACGAGCCGGGAGGCATCGCCGCCATCGCCACGCTGCTGGCCATGGAGGGGATCAGCATCAAAAACATTGGCATCATTCATAACCGGGAATTTGAAGAAGGCGTGCTGCGCATTGATTTCTATGAAGGGCATGACTGCGAAAAGGCTCTGGAAATTTTAAAAAAGCGTAATTATATCATCCATATCCGATAAAATTTTAAGAAGGGAGCTTCTTTCACATATGAACATCCAAAAATCCAACGGCCTGCGCGGGGAAGTGAACATCCCCGGCGACAAATCCATCTCCCACCGGAGCATTATGCTGGGCGCATTGGCGAAGGGAGTCACAAAGATTACGAATTTCCTGCAGGGCGCGGACTGTCTGTCCACCATGGCCTGCTTTCGGCGCATGGGCATTGAGATCGAAAACACGTCCGGCGAAGTTCTGGTGCACGGTAAGGGCCTTCACGGCCTGTCCGCGCCAAAAGACGTCCTGGATGTGGGAAACAGCGGAACCACCATCCGTCTGCTCTCCGGCATCCTGGCGCCTCAGGCTTTTTCTTCCACGCTGACCGGGGATGACTCCATCCGGAAACGGCCCATGAAGCGAGTTATGGAACCACTGGGACAGATGAACGCAAAAATCAAAAGCCTGCCTGAAAACGGCTGCGCCCCTCTGCAGATCGACGGAACCCCGTTAAAGGGCATTCACTACCAAAGCCCGGTGGCCTCCGCCCAGGTAAAATCCTGCGTTTTATTTGCGGGCATGTACGCGGACGGCCCCACGTCCGTCACAGAGCCTGCGCTGTCCAGGAACCATTCCGAATTGATGTTAAAGCATTTCGGAGCGAAGCTGACCAGCGGGGACACCACGGTTTCCATTGAGCCGGAACCGCTGCTTGAGGCCCGGGAGATTCCGGTGCCCGGCGACATTTCCTCCGCCGCCTATTTTATCGCCGCTGGGCTCTTGGTTCCCCATGCGGAGATTTTAATCAAAAACGTGGGCGTAAATCCCACCCGGGACGGCATGCTGAAAGTCTGCCGCGCCATGGGCGCCCAGATCGAATACTTAAACCAGCGAGAGGACAGCGGGGAGCCCACCGCCGACCTGCTGGTGCGCTCCAGCGCTCTTACGGGAACCGTCATTGAAGGGGAAATCATCCCCACGCTCATCGACGAGCTGCCCATGCTGGCGGTGATGGCCGCTTTCGCCGAAGGGGAAACCATCATCCGAAACGCCGAGGAATTAAAAGTCAAGGAATCGGACCGAATCGCCCTTGTGACCGAAAACCTGGCCGCCATAGGCGCAGACGTTACGGCCACCTCAGACGGCATGATTATCCGGGGCGGCCCCGCCCTTTTGGGCGCCCGCATCCGCACCTGCAAAGACCACCGGATCGCCATGTCCTTTGCCGTGGCCGCGCTGGCCGCAGAGGGAACAACCGTGATTGAGGACGCGGACTGCGTGAACATCTCCTACCCCGGATTTTACGAAGATTTGCAGAAACTTTCTTTATAGGGAGGCATTTTTATGACCGCTGAAACAGACAAGCTTCTTTCGCAAATACAGACATACGCCAAGACCGACACGGTATTGGCCTTCTCCGGCGGGGTGGACAGTGCGCTGCTTTTGTGCCTTTTGTCCCACGCCTGCCGGGAAACGGGCAGACAGGTCTACGCCGTGACTTTTCACACCGCGCTTCACCCCCAGGCAGATTTAAAAATTGCCCGGCAGCTAGCCCGGTCCATGGACGTTTCCCACCATGTGCTGGAGGTAAACGAATTTGAAAATCCCCGGATTCTGGAAAATCCGCCGGACCGGTGCTACCACTGTAAAAAAATGCTTTTTGAAAAATTGTGGGAATTTGCCAGAGAGCGTCAGATTGACGTTGTGCTGGAAGGCTCCAACAAAGATGACTTAAACGTATACCGGCCAGGACTGCGGGCCGTGCGCGAACTGGGTGTAAAAAGCCCGCTGGCCCAGTGCGGCATTTCCAAAGCGCAGGTGCGCCAGATGGCCGCCGAATACGGCCTTTTTGTGGCCTCCCGTCCTTCCGTCCCCTGTCTGGCCACCCGCCTTCCCTACGGCACATCCATCGACACACAGCTGCTGGCCCAGATTGACAAAGGAGAGCGTTTTTTGCGGGAACTGGATTTCGGTGATGTGCGCATCCGCGTCCATGGCGATGTGGCGCGGCTGGAAATAAAACCGGAGGATTTTCCCCGGCTGCTGGCCTGCCGGCAGGAAATCCTCCGTCAATTAAAAAAACTGGATTTGCATTACCTGACCCTGGATTTGGAGGGCTTTCGAAGCGGCAGCATGGACGCGGCGCTTATAAATGGCGAATGACCTCAAACCGCTCCATGGAATAGTTGGCGTAGGAGGGAATCCCCGCTTTTTCCAGGGCGATCCGCACCTGCTCCTGGGGCGTGTCCACGCCGGTCAGATCCGGCAACAAAAGCCCGCGCTTTAAGCCGGCCTGGACGATGACCCCATACCGTTTCACATCCAACTGATCCTCGCTCTGGATGGGTTCCGGCTCGCCCAAAACGTCCACGCTGTAGGTCAAAAGCGGCAGCTCTTCTTCCGTAACCGGGGAAAACCGGTGGTCCCGGACGGCGGCGCTGATGGCGTTTTCGATGATTTCCTCGCCGATGCAGGACTGGGTGGGCATAATCGTGCCAATGCAGCCTCGCAGACTGCCGTCGATTTTCAGGCTCACGAAAGCCCCTGCATGACTTTCATAAAACTCCTGGGGCAATCCCTCGGGAAGCGCCAGCCGCTGGCCGGTCTGTACATAATATTCCAGAGCTTCCCGGGCCAGGCGCACATAGGCGTCTTCCTGTTCCCTTCTCTCCAGCCTTTTGCGCTCTTTTTCCCGAATATGTTTTTCCAGAAATCTTCGCTCCTTTGCCTCTCCCACTGGCCGAAAAGCCGCCACCGCGTATCCCACGCCGAAAGGCCCCTGGTACGACAAAAGCTTCGACTGCACCTTCCATCCGTCGAACGCCCCGGCCATCACCAGAAAGGATCGCTGGCCGCACTCGGCCGCCGCCTCACAAAATGCCGGGTCCATGTCCAAAAGCCCATAGAAATCCCCCTGAGTGAAAATCTTGCATATCTTCTCATCATACAAAAGGCCGTCCATGGAAAATCCATAAGGCCCGTCTTCCCGCAGCTTATGGGAGAGGTCGCCGCTGGCGATAATCACAGTCCTCTTGCCGCTGGTCAGAGCCGTCTGACGGATGCACTGTCCCAGCTGATAATGGATCTGATAGGACAGGCCGGAAATTGAAATACGGACAATGGGGATGGAGCCGGCGTACTTCTGTATAAAATACAAGGGAATCATTGCACCGTGATCCAACCGGGAGTCTTTTTCCCCGAGAAATCCGGCGGGAATCCCCTGATACTCTGCATGAGCGCAGAGTTGGTTAGCAAAATCCTGGTCGTAAAGGGTCTGCACAGAGACCTGGGGAGCCCCAAAATCCCCGAAATCCCCCTGCGCCTGCGTTCCCGGCGAAATGTGCAGATAATCCGCATACATCACGCTGTGAGGCGTAATCACCGCCAGGACATCCGGCTTCTCCCTGGCAATCTGTTGGCCCACCGCTTCGTAAGAGTCTGCGGTCGCCAGTATATTCTGTTCCTGGCCCCTGCCCACCTCCGGAATAATCAGCGGCGGATGGGGCGCTGCAAATGCTCCTATTATATTCATCTGCTCTGCGCTTTCTCTATAAAATGGGCCGAATCACTTTCGGACGGAATCCCGCCTGCTCCAGCGCATTCACCAGCTGCCGCTTATGGTTGGTTCCGAAGGCTTCCATGGTAATCTTAAGCTCCACCGCCGCCCGCCGGTTGGTGCTGACAAACTGGTTGTGATCCAGCTTAATGACATTCCCCTGATGCTCCGCGATGACGGCGGAAACCCGCACCAGCTCTCCTGGCTTATCCGGAAGCAGCACGGACACCGTGAAAATCCGGTCCCGCTGAATCAGGCCGTGCTGCACCACGGATGCCATGGTGATCACGTCCATATTTCCGCCGCTTAACACGCAGACCACTTTTTTCCCGGAAAAATCCAGATGGCGCAGCGCGGCCACCGTAAGCAGCCCGGAATTTTCCACCACCATCTTGTGATTCTCCACGATATCCAAAAAGGACACGATCAGCTCGTCGTCTTCGATGGTGATCACTTCGTCTATGTTTTCCTGCAAATAGGGGAAAATCTTTTCCCCCGGCGCTTTGACTGCGGTGCCGTCGGCAATGGTGGCCACCTGGGACAGCGCGCACACTTCCCCCTTTTCCAGAGATTCCTCCAGGCAGTTGGCGCCCGCCGGCTCCACGGCAATGACCCGGATGTGGGGATTTAACTGTTTGGCCAGCGTGGCCACCCCTGCGGCCAGGCCGCCGCCGCCCACGGGAACTAAAATATAGTCCACCAGCGGAAGATCCTGGATGATTTCCATGGCGATGGTTCCCTGCCCGGTGGCCACGGCCAAGTCGTCAAAGGGGTGAATGAATGTATATCCCTTTTCCTCCGCCTGCTGCTGGGCGTACGCGCAGCACTCCTCGTATGTGTCCCCGTAAAGGGCCACCTCCGCGCCGTAGCTCTTCGTGCGCTCCACTTTAATCAGGGGCGTTGTGGTGGGCATTACGATGGTCGCCTTCACGCCGAAGGCCCTGGCCGCATAGGCCACGCCCTGGGCATGGTTGCCCGCCGAAGCCGTGATCAGCCCTTTTTCCCGCTCTTCTTCTGTGAGGACGCTGATTTTATAATAAGCCCCCCGCACCTTGTAGGCCCCGGTCAGCTGCATATTTTCCGGCTTTAGGTATACTTTATTGTCCGTCTGCGCGCTTAAATATTCGCTGTAGATCAGCCTGGTTTCCCGGGTTATTTTCTTTACAACTTCCGATGCTTCCTCAAATCTGTCCAGTGTCAACATCTCTTCTATCCTTCCTGTATATGAAACAGCGCGTTTACAAAGGCTTCCGCGTCAAATTTCTGCAAATCGTCAATGCTCTCCCCCACGCCGATGTATTTCACCGGTATGTTCAGCTCCGACTGGATGGCCACCGCGATGCCGCCTTTGGCCGTTCCGTCCAGCTTGGTTAAAATAATGCCAGTCAGATCGGCCACTTCACTGAACTGCCTGGCCTGCACCAGCGCGTTCTGCCCGGTGGTTCCATCCAGCACCACCAGCGTTTCCCGGTAGGCTTCCGGGTATTCCCGCTCCAAAATCCGATAAATTTTTTTCAGCTCTTCCATCAGGTTTTTCTTATTGTGCAGCCGTCCGGCTGTGTCACACAAAAGCACATCCGCGTCCCTGGCTTTGGCCGCTGCCACCGCGTCGTAGACCACCGAGGCCGGGTCTGCGCCTTCCTGGCCGCCGATCATCTCCACGCCGGCCCGGTTGGCCCACTGGGTAAGCTGCTCGCCCGCCGCCGCCCGGAAGGTGTCCGCCGCCGCCAGGATGACTTTCTTTCCCTGATCCTTTAATTTTCCGGCCAGTTTTCCCACGGAAGTGGTTTTTCCCACGCCGTTTACGCCGATGACCAGAACCACGGATTTTCTGTGCTCAAATTCATACTGGGTGTCCTCCACCCGCATCTGCTCTGTGACGCTGTTGATCAGAAGCTGCTTACATTCCGCCGGATCCTTGATATGCTTTTCGGCGACCTGCTTCTTCAGATCCTCGATGATCGCCGTGGTGGCGTTGATCCCGATGTCGCCCATAATCAATATTTCTTCGATTTCGTCGTAAAAATCGTCGTCGATGCTGGAAAAACCGCTGAATATAGAATCAATTCCCGACACAATGTTTTCCCTAGTCTTCGCCAGGCCGTTTACCAGCCGTTTAAAAAAGCCCTGCTTTTCTTCCGCCATTTTTCAAATAGCCCTCCTATTTATCTAAATCGTTCTCCACCAAATCTACCGATACCAGGGCAGAGACGCCTTTTTCCTGCATGGTGATCCCATACAGGCGGTCTGCGGCGTTCATGGTTCCCCGCCTATGAGTTATTATAATAAATTGTGTGTTCTTCGTCAACTTGTGTATGTATTGGGCGAACCGCGCCACGTTGGAGTCATCCAGCGCCGCCTCGATCTCGTCCAGCAGGCAAAAGGGGGACGGCTTCAGGTTCTGGATGGCGAACAAAAGCGCGATGGCCGTCAGCGCCTTTTCCCCGCCGGACAGCTGCATCATGTTCTGCAGCTTTTTCCCCGGCGGCTGGGAAATGATTTTGATCCCCGCCTCCAGGATATCCGCGTCTTCTAAAAGCTCCAGGGCGCCTTTGCCGCCGCCGAACAGCTCCCGGAACGCTTTGTTGAATTCCCGCTGGATTTCCTTGAATTTTTGGGCGAACTGCCGACGCATGCCCGCGTCCAACTCATCAATGATCTGCAAAAGCGTTTTTTCCGCCGCCGCCAGATCCGCATGCTGCTCCGACAGGAATGTATGCCGCTTTTGCAATTCTTTATAATCCTCGATGGCGTTTACGTTCACGTCCCCCAACTGGCGGATTTCCCCGCGCAGCCGGGCGATGTCTTTTTTCAGCCGCTCTGTTCCCGGCTCGTCTGCCCGCTCTTCCTCGGTCACATAACCAGAAGCGTCTGAGGGCGTGAGCTCGTATTCTTCCCACAGGTCATTGACCCGGGCTTCCTGGGAATCCTCCAGCTTTTCAATCTGGCTGTGCAGACGGAAAGTTTCCTTATCTAAAAGTCCCATCTGCCTGGACAGCTCTTCCTGTTTCTGGAAATAAGCCTTATGGCTGCTGGCCACATGCTCCCGCTCTTTCAGATAATCTTCTGTCCGCGCCTGGCTTTCGGCGGCGTCCGCCCCGGCTTTTTGGCGTTTTTTTTGGATCTCCCGGACTTCCCGCTCTCTTTGTTCTGTCTCCTGCCGGCCTGTCTGCAGGCTATTTTGCAGCTGCCCCAGCTCTTCTTTTAATTTCCTGCGCTCCTGCTGGATTCTTCGTATGTCTGTTTGGAGAAAATCTTCCTTTTGCCTGAACGCGGAATACTGCACATGGTCTTCTTCCAGGAATTTCTGGCCTTCCTGCGCCTTTTGCTGTATGGACCCCAGCTCTTTTTGCCGGCTTTCTATGAAGCTTTCCAGCCGCTTTTCTTCCTGGCCGGACGCATCCAGCTCCTCTTGGATGGACGCGGCGCTCTGGGCCAGCTCCTGCGCCTGCCGGGCCAGTTCCTGGCGCTCTCGCTCCAAGCGCTGAAACTGCTGGTTTATTTCTTCGGCCTTCTCTTTTTGCTGCGACAAATTTATCTGTGCAGTGTTTTGCCGAAGGGTGATTTCCCGCAACTCTTCTTCGGTGCGGCTTTCTTCTTTCCGCAAGACGTTTCTTTGGTCGCGGTTTTTCTGCAGCTCTTCCTGGAGACTTTGCAGCTGTTCCTGCCGGCTTTTGACGGAGGCAGTCAGCTCTTCAATTTCCCGCCGCCGGCCCAGAAGGTTGCTGCTGTTTTTATAGACGCCGCCGGTCATGGAGCCGCCCGGGCTGAACGACTCCCCTTCCAATGTGACCATCCGCAGGGAATGGCGGTATTTTTTTCCTATGGCGATGGCGTGCTCCATGCGCTCGACCACCAGCGTTTTTCCCAGCAGGTAGCCGATCAGCTCCCAGTACGCGGGCTCGGCGTGCACGAGAGAGCTGGCAAGGCCCACAACCCCCGGCTCTTTTAACGCCGCTTCCGGCCCGATGCCGCCGCGGCTGCGGACGCTGGTCAGCGGCAGGAATGTGGCGCGGCCAAAACGGTTTTTCTTCAGATATTCAATCAACTCCTTGGCTGTCTGCTCGCAGTCGGTGACAATGTTCTGGATGCTTCCGCCCAAAGCCGTCTCGATGGCGATTTCATAATCCTTGTCCACCTGAACCAAGTCCGCCACCACGCCCTGAATGCCTGGCGTATCTTTTTTCCGCTCCATAATACGGCGGATGCTGTTGCCATAGCCGTCGTAGCGCTCCGCCAGGTTTTTCAGGGATTCCAGACGGGACGCCTCCCGATGGTAAGCGCTTTGCCCCTCATTAAGCCGCCGCTTCTGCTCCTGCATGGCCGCGGAAATCTGCTGAATCCCGGTGACGGCGCGGCGGTTTTCACTGGCCAGACATTCCATGCGCCGGACAGCCTGGTCATAGGCTTCCTGCGCTTCCTTTTGCGCCTCGCAAAGCTGTTCTTCCTCGCTTTTTAAATGCAGCGCTTTTTGATTTAAGGAAGCCTGCCGAAGCTGCATCTGCTCTGTCATGGCGTCGTATCGCTGCATTTTTCCCTTGGTGTTGGCGCGGCGGTTGAGGATTTCGATAATCTCGTTTTTTGCGTCCTCGATTTCCCGGCTGCAGTCTTCTACGGCCCGGCGCAGCGCATCCTGCTCCTTTTGCCGCTTTTGCCGCTGGCCCTCCAGACGCTCCATGGCCTCCTTTAGCCGCTGTTTTTCCTCCTCATAGCCTTTCAGCGCGTCGTTTCCGGCCTGGAGCTCTTGTTCCACAGCCGCCATCCGCTCCTCGTAATGCAGCGCGTTGCTTTTTCCCGTGCGAATCTGTTCCTCCAGGACATTGGCCTGGCCTTCTAACTGCTGGCGCAAAAGCGTGCATTCCTGCGTCTGCTTTCGGGCCTGCTCAATCTTCCCGTCTAAGTCCGCCATCTTTTTTTCCAGGCTTTCATATTCCGTCCGGGCCTTCTCAAACTGCCGGGTGGTTTCTATTAAATTTTCCTGAGCCAGCCGGCTTTTTTTGCTCCATTCTTCCAGCTGCTGGCGAAACTGCGCCGTCTCCAGAAGGAAAATCCGCACGTCCTGACGCTTCAGCGCTTCTTTTTTTGCCAGGTAGATCCGCGCCGTCTCCGCCTGCTTTTCCAGGGGCCCCAGCTGGCGGGACAGCTCGCGGAGGATGTCGGTGACGCGCTGGAGATTTTGTTTTTCGTCCTCCAGCTTTTTTAGGGCCGTATTTTTCCTGCGCTTGAACTTGACAATGCCCGCCGCCTCGTCGAACAGTTCCCTGCGCTCTTCTGGCTTCCCGCTTAAAATCCGGTCAATCTGGCCCTGGCCGATGATGGAATAGCCCTCTTTGCCAATTCCCGTGTCGTAAAACATCTCCTGGATGTCCTTGAGCCGGCAGGCGCTTCCGTTTAAGAGGTACTCGCTTTCCCCGGAGCGGTAAAGCCGCCTGGCCACAGTCACTTCCTCGAAGGCCACCGGCAGCTTGTGGTCGCCGTTGTCCAGGGTAATGGCCACCGTGGCGTAGCTTAAGGGCTTTCGGTTTTCCGTGCCGGAAAAAATCACGTCCTGCATATGGCCGCCCCGCAGCTGACGGGCGCTCTGCTCGCCCAAAACCCAGCGGACCGCGTCGGCCACGTTGCTCTTCCCGCTTCCGTTAGGTCCGACGATGGCTGTAATGCCATTATGAAACTCAAAGCAAATCTTCTGAGCGAAGGACTTAAACCCCTGCACCTCAATGCTTTTCAGATACATGTCACACCTTTTGCCTGCGGAAGAACAGAACCGCCTCATAGGCCGCCGCCTGTTCCGCCGCCTTCTTCGTGTGGCCCTGGCCTTTTCCGTAAACCCGCCCGTCCACATGCACCTCCGCAAAGAAACGCTTGTCGTGATCCGGCCCGGTGCAGCCGGTCAGCACATATTCCGGCGCCCGGCCTTGGTCCTGGACGATTTCCTGCAAAACTGTCTTGCTGTCGTAAAAGAGCGCCTTGTGCTCCAGGTCATTGAGCACGCAGCGCAGGATAAAGTCTCTCGCCCGCTCAATGCCCCCATCCAGATAAATGGCCCCGATCACCGCCTCTAAAGCGTCGGAGGTGATGGAGTCCCGCTCTCTTCCGCCGGTAAACTCCTCCCCTTTTCCCAGCAGGAGAAATTCCTGGAGCCGGATGTCCCGGGCGGACATGGCAAGGGACGGCTCGCACACCATGCTGGCCCTTTTCTTGGTCAGCTCGCCCTCCGGCATGTCCGGGTAATGGTCAAAAAGAAACCGGCTGCTAATAAGCTCCAGCACCGCGTCCCCCAAAAATTCCAGACGCTCGTTGCATTTGCCTTTTCCCATCCGCCGCTCATTTGCGTAGGAACTGTGGGTCAGCGCCAGGCGCAGCAGCTCTGCATCCTTAAATCTGTATCCCAGAGTTTCTTCTAACTTTTTCATATTATTTATATTTTCCATATCCTGTCTCCCCGTCAAAAGGAGGGGGCGCTGTCTCGTCCACAACACCCCTATCCAATCGCTTTCTTAATTTCTTTTGCCGCTTCACCCACCGTCGCAATCCGGTCTGCCGATTCTATGTCCAGCTCAATGTCAAACTCTTCTTCCGCTTGCACGATAATCTGGAATATGTCCAGGGAGTTGGCCCCCAGATCCTCCACAAAGGCCGTGCCCTCCTGGATTTCCCCGATATCCAGACCCATAACTTCCGCAATAATGGAACACAGCTTTTCCAGCTCCATTTTCTGCCCCTTTCTACTGTGTTGTGATATACTCCTTTATTTTCTCCGCAATGTTCTGCTCCTTGAACTGGCGGCATTGGAAAATTGCGTTCTTGATCTCGTTGGCCGAAGCGCTTCCGTGGGTTTTCACTACCAGCCCCTTAAGGCCCAGAAGCGGCGCGCCGCCATGGTCACTGATGTCGAACACCTTCAGCGTGCTTTTTAATGCCGGCTTTACCAGCAGCGCCCCGATCTTGCTGCGCAGCGACGACAGCATAGACTTTTTAATCTGAGAAATCAGCGTCGCACCCACGCCTTCATAGAGCTTTAAGATTACATTTCCCACAAATGCCTCGCACACCACTACGTCCGCATAGCCCGCCGGAATGTCCCGGGCCTCTATACTTCCTATGAAATGAATGCCCGGGCATTCTTTCAAAAGCGGGAAGGTTTCCTTTACCAGCGCGTTTCCCTTCTCCTCCTCGGCCCCGATGTTTACGATGGCCACCCGGGGCTTTTTTACGCCCAGCACGTTTTCCATATAGACAGACCCCATCTGGGCAAACTGGACAAGATGGGACGGACGCGCATCCACATTGGCGCCACAGTCAATCAAAAGAGACCTTCCCTTAGCCGTGGGGATCAGCGGCGCCAGCGGCGCCCGCTCCACGCCCTTAATCCTGCCCACAATCACTTGGCCGCCCACCAGCACGGCGCCTGTGCTCCCGGAAGAGACGAAGGCGTCCGCCTGCTGTTTGCGCACCATGGTCTGCCCCACCACAATGGACGAATCTTTTTTCGTGCGTATGGCGGCCACCGGAGGCTCCGCCGTCTCGATCACTTCCGTGGCGCCCACCACTTCCAGACGTTCTTTGGGGTACTGGTATTTGGCCAGCTCCTTTTCCACCGTCTCCTTGACGCCGGTCAGATAGATAAAGAGCCCCTCGCTCTCCTTTAACGCGTCTATGGCCCCTTTCACCGGCTCCTGGGGCGCGTAATCGCCGCCCATGGCATCCACAACAACTTTTACCAACTCAGACATTTCCCACTCCTTACTGCAGTTCACTGGTCTTTTTAATATGCCCCACTGTCCCATTGACATTGAGACAAATAGACTCTGGCCGTTTATCTCCATAGCAATGCCACAGTGGCTCTTTCCCCACACATCATACGAAACATCCTTAAATTAGTCAATACATAATCGCAAAAAACCAACAGCCCCGCTCCGAAAACACAGTTGTGGCAAATGAATATTTATGTTACAATTAGGACATCACTTACCAAAGGAATCGAAGATAAAATGGATAAGCTGTCCTTAACGGATATTAAGAAGAAAAACTATGCCGACATCTATCATTTCATATATAAAAATAAAAAAATCTCCAAACAGGCCATCGCCCAGGGATTAGAGATCAGCCTCCCCACCGTGAACCAGCATTTAAACGCACTGCTTGAAAACGGCCTCATCGAAAAATCCGGGCATCTGCAGTCGCAGGTGGGGCGCAAGGCCACGCTGTACTCCATACGCCCCCAGACGCGCACGGCCATCGGCGTGGAAATCTTAAAAGACCGCGTCGCCATCGCCGCCGTAAACCTCCTGGGCGAGGAGACGGCCTCCCGGCGTTTTCATCTGGAATTTAAGAACGCCAAGGAGTACTTCTCATGCGTCAGCGGATATATTCTGGACTTCATAGAAGACATACATATCCCCCGCCAGACCATCCTGGGCGTCGGGTTCGGCATCCAAGGGCTGGTTTCCTCGGACGGCACACGGATGATGTATTCCAAGATTCTCAACACCGACGGCATCACCACCCAGACCTTTGAAAATCACCTGAAGCTGCCCTGCCTTTTCATCCACGACGCGGAATGCGCCGCTGAAAACACGCTCTGGCATTTCCCGGAGATTCAGGACTCCATTTACCTGTCCCTGGGACGGCACCTGGGCGGCGCCATCATCATACAGGGGAGGATTCAGCGGGGCCGCACCGGAAAAAGCGGAACCATGGAGCACATGACCCTGTTTCCCAACGGAAAAAAATGCTACTGCGGCCAGCTGGGCTGCGCTGAATGTTACTGCTCAGCGGAAGCGCTCCTGCAGCCTTCTGAAACGCTGCGGACATTTTTCCAGAAAAAGAACGCTGGTGATGAGACATATATACGGCGCTGGCGGCAATACCTGGACTGCCTGGCCATGTTCATCAACAACCTACACCTGGTTCTCGAGTGCGCCATCATCCTTGGCGGCCACCTGGCCCCCTATATGCAGGAAACGGATTTCCAATACCTTCATGAAAAAATCCGGACCCTGACCGCATTCCCGGAAGAAGAGCCCTTTCTTCTTCCCGGCGCGCCTTATCCCAATTCGGTGGCCGTTGGTTCCGCCCTTCAATTCATACAGGCATTTCTGGAACGTATTTGAATCCATGGAAAACAAAAAGTGGAAGGATCTTCACAAAACCCTTCCACTTATTTCTTAGTCAACAGAGATAATCTCCCTTTTATTGTAGCTTCCGCAAGCCTTGCAGACTCTGTGGGGCATAACCAGTGCGCCGCACTTGCTGCATTTTGCCAGATTCGGAACTGACATTTTCCAGTTCGCTCTTCTCTTATCTCTTCTTGATTTAGATGATTTATTTTTTGGACAGATCATTTTTAC
This sequence comes from uncultured Lachnospiraceae bacterium, assembly GCA_964407765.1. Classification (GTDB taxonomy): domain Bacteria; phylum Bacillota; class Clostridia; order Lachnospirales; family Lachnospiraceae; genus MGBC164599. The sequence continues at coordinate 40,611 of CAYOWU010000003.1, read as the reverse complement.
ACCTCCTTACATTCACTGAATATGTCACAAATCGCCGCCATGCGCGGATCCAGGCTGGTCCGGTCACAGCCGCATTCGCCGTGATTCAGATTCGCCCCACACCGGCTGCAAAGCCCTTTGCAGTCTTCTTTGCACAAAACCCGTATGGGCCATTGAACCAGCAGTTCATTGTACGTCAGCTGCTCCACATCCAGTTCCGTTCCTATGATAAAATTACCCTCATTCAATTCTTGCGCCCGCGCCTCGTCGCTTTCCTTCAGATCCGCTTTCCTATATATGCGCAGATCGAAGGGGACATCCACCTCTTCCAGACATCTTCCGCACGGAATCTTCGCGGATACCTTACAGCCTGCTTCTATTTCGATTACCTGGGCTCCTGTATGAACAATATCCAACGTAACCAGGCTTTTTTCAAACAGTCTGAAACACTCTGCCCCGACCTCCATAGTCTCCCGCTCCAAAGGAACTTCCCGGTGCAAAGCCTGTCCATCTGCCGATAGAATCTCTGTTAATTGAATGCGCATAACTCCCTCCTAGAGTGTGTCTTAAAATGCGTTTTTCCAACTGCACGCCACTATTTGACAAAAACTCCGTTCCCTTAACCGGGGACGGCTCTTTTTGCGAAGCGGAGCATACAGATCGCCGGAATGCGTTTTCAGCCAAACTCTAACTACACTTTTAAAATTATACCTATCATCCGCCCGTTTGTCAACTGAAAATTGCAGACAAAACGACTAAATAACGCATAACTGGAACAATCGCCTCACATCACTTGAAAAAAATGCAGATGATCCATCACTTTTTCGATCAATGGCGGGTTTACATAGCTTTCCAGGAACATCCCGACCAGCAGCAGAGTCCCGACGCAAATGCAGAAAAAACCATACTCCCTTTTCTCCTGCGCCGTCGTCCGTTGATTATTCCAACAACGCAAAGAGCTCTGAAAGCTTCTCCTGTAAAGCGCCAGGGAGGCCGGCACGTATAGGATGTATTGGGGGAAAAATAAAACGCCGGCCAGAAACATCCCCTCCACGCCGAATTCCAGCAGCGCCACGGTCAGCGTCGCCCCCATCAAAAAGCCCATCCAGACGCCGGCCGCCACGGAAACCGGCAGGCCGAGAACGGACAGGCCGCACAGCATGCACAGTGCGTAGACAGCCCCCCGCGTCTTTATCACATATATAAAGTATTCCGGGTTGGCCGGCATGCCTTTGCTGACGCGGGTCAAAAGATACAGCCCCGGCAGGCCGTTCGCTTCCAACTCCGTCTTCCACAGAAAATTGGGCAGCGCCACCCCCAGCGCGAATCCCAGCACAAATAAGATTTCCATACGATTTTTCTTCAATGCAAAATCACCTCTTAAACCAGTTTATGGAAATTCCGTTTTTTTAGAACGCGCTTTGTTTTGTGGAAAAACAGGATTCTCCGCCATAGTGCGCTCCCGCCCGGAGAGCCTTTTATCTTATAGGGGATTCCAACGAAACTTTCTATATGATAAAAAATGGCACGGACTTGCAAATATTTCATTTGCAAGCCTGTACCATTTATAATTAAATATGTGCAATAATATCACTTGGCATAATCTATTACACGGCTTTCCCGGATGACATTGACTTTGATCTGTCCCGGATAATCCAATTCCGCTTCAATCTGCTTGGATATATCCCGCGCCAACAATACCATATCGGCATCGCTGATGTACTCCGGAAGAACCATAACACGAACTTCGCGCCCCGCCTGAATGGCAAAAGATTTTTCTACGCCTTTGAAGCTGTTTGTGATGTCTTCCAGCTGTTTGAGGCGATTGGTGTAAGTTTCCAGGGTTTCCCGTCTTGCGCCCGGCCGCGCTGCTGAAATCGCGTCGGCAGCCTGGACAATGCAGGCAATCAGGGATTCCGGCTCCACATCTCCGTGGTGAGCAGCCACCGCATTTATAACCACCGGGGATTCTTTGTATTTCTTACATAAGTCCACCCCGATCTGGATATGGGAACCTTCCACCTCATGGTCGATGGATTTCCCGATGTCATGCAGCAGTCCGGCGCGTTTGGCCACACGCACGTCCGCGCCTACCTCTCCGGCCAGCAGTCCCGACAGCTGGGCCACTTCAATGGAATGCTTCAGCACATTCTGGCCGTAACTGGAACGGAACTTCATGCGTCCCAGCAGACGGATCAGCTCCGGATGTATGCCATGAACGCCCACGTCCATAGCCGCGGCTTCCCCTTCTTCCTGGATGTTGTATTCGACTTCCCGCTGGGCTTTTTCCACCATCTCCTCGATCCGCGCCGGATGAATCCGGCCGTCCACAATCAGCTTCTCCAGCGCGATTCTGGCAATCTCTCTGCGGATGGGATCAAACGCGGACAGCACAACCGCTTCCGGCGTATCGTCTATAATCAGATCCACGCCTGTCAGCGTTTCCAAAGTACGGATGTTGCGCCCTTCCCGGCCGATGATGCGTCCCTTCATCTCGTCGTTGGGGAGCTGGACTACAGAAATGGTGGCCTCGGACACATGATCCACCGCACATTTTTGAATTGCGTTGACTACGTATTCTTTGGCCTTCTTCTCTGCGTCTTCTTTTGCCCTGCTCTCCAGTTCCTTATAAAGCTTCGCAACGTCAAACTTTACATCATCTTCAACTGTTTTCAGCAAATACTCTTTTGCCTGTTCGGAGGTCAAGCCTGAGATTCTCTCCAGCTCTTGCACTCCTTGTTCATGTAATTCGTCTACTTCACTTTCTTTTTTCTGAATATTTGTGATTCTCGCCGTACATTCTGCTTCTCGCTTTTCTACAATTTCCGCTTTCTTATCCACCGCCTCTTCTTTTGATAAGACACGTTTCTCATACTTCTGAAGCTCCGCCCTGCGCTCTTTGGTCTCTTTGTCCAATTCATTTTTCTTTTTCAGAGACTCTTCCTTTACTTCTAACAGGGATTCCCGCTTCTTTGTTTCCGCGGTCTTAAGCGCTTCATCTATGATGTTTCTTGCCTTTTCTTCCGCTGTGCCAATGGTCTGGGCGTCCGCCTTTTCCTTATTGGCCAGGGCAGTCTTATAAGCAATCGGAATTGCAATAAGCAGTGCAGCGATGACAGCGACAACTACAATAACCACCACTATTGCACCTGTCACAGGAGCACCTCCTTATTTAATTTTCATTGTACAATCACATCATATTAATTCTAAACTGTTTTCCAATAAAAGTCAAGAACCCGCCGCTTTTTTACTGTTTTTCATTTCAAAGAAAAAAGGCAGGAGCCAGCGCTCTGCCTTTTTTGCAAATATCTGATTTTCAATTTTCCTGCGCCAGCCTGTACAGGATTTCCGTGCAGGTTTCTATTCCCAGCGACGACGTGCTCAGACAGACATCGTAATAATCCGCCACGCCAAATTCCGTGTTGGTGTAGTAAAAGCAATACTTCTTCCGGGTTTTGTCGATCTGCCGGATTTTCTCGCCGATTTTCGACTCCGGCGTGTCTTTCATCCGATCCCGCATGCGTTCCTTGCGCCAGTGGTGATCCCCGTGGAGGAATACATGCAGCCCATTGTCAAATTCTTTTAAGATAGTGTTGGCGTTTCGGCCCACGATGACGCACCTTCCCTTTTCCCCAATCTGGCGAATCACGTCCTGCTGAATCTCAAAGAGCTTTTCGTTGAGTGGCTTGTTGTAAAAATCAAACAAGCTCTGAGCAAATCCAAAGTTAATGGGAACCTTTTCATCCCATTTGATGATGCTCTCCACGTCGATGTTGGAGGCCTGCGCCGCCTGCAAAATGATTTCTTTGTCATAATACTCGTAGCCCAGTTTTTTTGCAAGGGCTCTTCCGATCTCGCCGCCGCCTGCGCCGAATTCACGGCTGATAGTAATGATTTTTTTCATAACAGTCTGCGCCTTTCTTTTACAAAACTTTATTCAGGAAATCAATGGTTCGCTCTTCCTTGGGATGATCGATGATTTCTTCCGGAGCGCCCTGCTCCACAATGTAGCCCGCGTCCATGAATACAATCCGGTCGGCAACCTCTCTGGCGAATCCGATCTCATGAGTGACCACCACCATAGTCATGCCGTCCGCCGCCAGTTTCTTCATAACGGCTAGAACCTCCCCCACCATCTCCGGATCCAGCGCGGAAGTGGGCTCGTCAAAAAGCATGATGTCGGGGTTCATGGCCAGCGCCCGGGCGATGGCCACACGCTGCTTCTGCCCGCCGGAAATCTGGCTGGGGTATGTATCCGCCTTGGAATCCATGCCCACTCGCTTTAAAAGATCCATGCCGGTCTGAGCGGCCTGTTCCTTGGTCATTTTCTTAAGCTCCACCGGCGCCAGCATAATGTTTCCCAGCACAGTCTTGTGTGGAAATAAATTGAAATGCTGGAACACCATTCCGATGTTTTCCCGGACTTTGTTGATGTCCGTATGTTTATCCGTCACATCCTGGCCGTCCACCACAATCGTTCCCGCCGTGGCCGTCTCCAGCTGGTTTAAGCACCGCAGAAAGGTGGATTTGCCGCTGCCGGAAGGACCAAGAAGCACCACAACCTCGCCTTCCTCGATATCCATGCTGATATCCTTTAAGACCTCCAGCTTTCCAAAGCTTTTCTTTAAATTTTCCACATGCACTTTTATTTTCTTATCTGCCACGGTTCATCCTCCTCTCAATCCTCTTCGCCACCCGGCTTAAGGTGACGATGACAATCATATACATGATACCCACAATCGCCCATGTCTGAAGGCTCTTGAATGTATTTCCCGATATGGTTTTACCGATGTTGGTCAATTCCGGGAAACCGATCACCGAGAGAATGGATGTGTCCTTTAACGTGATGATAAACTGGTTGATGATGGACGGAATCATGGTGCGGATGGCCTGGGGCAGCACCACCTTGCGCATACTCTTCCCGTAAGAAAGCCCAAGGCTTCGGCTGGCTTCCATCTGTCCTTTGTCCACGCTCTCAATGCCGGCGCGGATAATCTCCGCCATGTAGGCGCCGCAGTTCATGGCCAGCGCAATGGTTCCCGCCTGAAGCGCCGTCAGCCGAAAGTCCTGAAATCCCAGAGACTTGATTCCCTGGGGCACGCCAAAGAATATAAAATAAGCCAGTACGATCAGCGGCACGCCCCGCACCGCATCCACATATAAGGTGCCGATAAAGTTAAAAACCCGGTTCTTCCCCACATTCATCAAAGCGAATATCATGCCGACAACCATCGCGAAAATAAGCGACAGCAGCGTCAGCAAAATGGTCTTCCCCAATGCTCCCAAAAGCATGGCGGAATATTTTTCTATGATCACAAGCATGACCTTTCTCCTTTCATTTGCATTTTTCCCAGGCAGCTGCGAAACCGCTTTCAAATATCACGAGCTTGGTCAAAATAGACAAAACGGAACTCAAAACCGTTTTCAATTCACTCCTTATTTGTCTATTTCGCCCAAATTCTAGTTACAGAAAAGGGCGTTTTGCAACTGCCTGGCATTTTATAACGACACTAAACCGTTATTTGCACTATTTTACCACAAAACGCCAGCAAAAACAAGAACGCAGAAAATCTTCTATGATTTTCCGCGTTCTTCCTGGAATCTGTGTATGCTATTTCAAATATTTATCGATAATCTCGTCGTATTTTCCATTTGCCTTAATATTCTTAAGCCCTGCGTTGAACAGATCCAGCAGTTCCTGTTTGCTCTCGTCCATGATCGCGAATCCATAAGGCGCGCCTTCGCTCTCCATTCCCTCGGGAATCTTCAGGGCCAGATCGCCTTCTTTGATGGAAGAAGCCATAATCGGCGTGTCCTCCACGCAGGCTGCGCTGTTGCCGAGAATTACATCCTGATACATGGTCGGTGAATCTTCAAACACGGTAACGGTAAATCCATACTCATCTTTCAGACTGTTGGCGAAATCCGCGCCTGCTGTGGCGTTCTTCACAGCCACGCTCTTGCCTTTTAAGTCTTCAAAGCTTTTGATATCGCTGTCTGTAGGCACTACGAATGTCTGGGTTGCGTCGTAGTAGCCGTCTGAGAAAATCCAGCCGGAATCAATCCGTTCCTGCTTGATGGTGGCGCCTGCAATCAAAGCGTCCGCCTGGCCTGCCTGCACCGCCGCCACGCCGGAATCCCAGCCAAGGCTCTGCAGCTCGTATTCAAATCCCTGATCCTCCGCGATTGCCGCAAGGATGTCCACGTCGATGCCCACAAACTCGTTGTCCTCATTGGTGTACTCAAACGGCTTAAATACGGTGTCGGTGGCAACGATCCATTTCTTGTCGGATGCGGCTTTGTCGTCATCCGCCGCTGCGTCTTCCTCTTCGTCTGCGTCGTCCGCCGCAGTCGTCTCTTTTGCCGCCGACGTTTCCTCTTTCGCGGCATCGGATGAGCCGGAGCCGCATCCTGCGAGCATTCCCGCCGTCATCACAGCGCACAGCAATAAAGCGATTGTTCTTTTCATCGAAATCTCCTCCTCTGATTTTCATTTTTCCAAACGCATACTCCATAATTATATTGAAAATTCGCTTTTTTGTCAAGCGCCGTTCTCTATTGTCTGCTTCCACACGCAAAAAACGCAATCATTCCGAAAACCGAATCCGCTCAATCATGCTCTGTCTGCGAAATACCCGTATGATCAGATACGTAATCAAAAGCTGAATGACAATCACCGCCGCCGCCAGAAAAACCGCCTGCCAGAGGGGATAGTGGTACCGAATGATTCCCAGCATCTTATCCCCCCTTGCATAGAGGAACGCCACATATCCCGCCAGAGATCCCACACCCAGGGACAGGGCCAGCGTTCCCCCGGTGTAAAAAATCCCTTCCATCTGCAGGATGCGCACCATCTGTCGCTCCGACAGCCCGATGGCCTGCAGAATCCCCAGTTCTTTTCGCCTTACGTAAATGCTGTTAATCAATGTGTTGACCAGATTCATGATGCCGATGCCCCCCAGAACCGCCATGAACACATAGCATATCTGCCCCGTGAACCCGGATATTTTCTCATTATAAGCCACTTCTTCTTCATAGGTTTGAAGCTGAAGGATATCATGATCTTTAAGGATTGTCCGAAGCTGGTTTTCCACATTTTTTGTCTGATTTTTTTCCGTATCCACATACCAGAAATAATCCATGGGGTAACCGCCCAGTTCATCCACAATTTCTTTGGGAAGCAGGAAATTGCAATAGTGGAGCATTCCGTCCGGCGCATTGGCAATGGCCGCAATTTCAAAGGATTTTTCCACAGGACCGTCCCCGGTTTCTAAGATCATGCGCAGCGTGTCCCCCACTTTCCATTGGGGCGCCCAGTGGAGCATATCTTTGCTCATGACGATTTTGTCCCCCTGGAGCAGTTCCCCAAATGTGACCTGTCCCTCTGTCAGGCTGTCTTCCATCTGCGCCGCGTATTCTTCTGGTATGCCCACGACGGCGCTGCTCCAGAACGCATCCCCGTCTAGGAGATCTTTTAAGCTCACCTCCAGCTGACTGGATTTTGTAATTTTTTTCACGCCGGAAATCTCCTGGACCTCTTTTTCCAGCTCTTCATTCAGCGGATTGTCTTTGCAGATGGCCGTCCACTCCCGCTCCGGGTGCATTTTGTCCCCAGAAGAGCTTTCCACGGAAAGCAGCAGATCGTCAAACATAGCGTCCCGGGCGATTTCCCGGGCGTCCGCGCAGGACAATATCGTGGATAAAATCATGAACAGGATGCCCGTCAGACTTAAAGTGACGATGGTCAAAAGCGTGCGCTTCTTGTTTCGCAAAAGGTTGGCGGATGTAAGGGCCGTCAGAGTCATCTCCGAGCGGCCTTTTCGTCTCTTTTTCGGGCTTTTTATGCCTCCGTCGTAGCGCATGGCTTCCACCGGCGAAATTTTGGACGCAATCTGCATGGGCCGCACCAGGGACGCCGTCACCGTCAAAAGCGTAATTGCAATGGCCATAGCGTAAATCCAAGACTTCCAGATGAAAACCTTATTCTGAATCATCGCCTGCGCCATGGCTTCTCCCAGGACGTTTTCACCGTAGGATACGCACAGATACTGAAGGCCCGCTTTCGATAATGCCGTGCCCAGCGCCAGGCCGATGGGAATGGCGATGCCGGCCACCAGCATTCCTTCCCGGAAAACCATCTGGCGCACCTGCCGCTTGGTGGCGCCCAGGGCTTTTATCTTCCCGTATTCCTGCACTTTGTAGATGGTGGAAATATAATAAATGCTGCAGATGGTCATAATCCCCGCCAAAACAACCGCCAAAAGAGCTGCCGCCACGCCTGTGTAAAAGGCGGGGTCCACATAGTTCGCCCACAGATAGTCCCCGTTTGCCACCACGTTTCCCTGGGAAATTCCCAGGTCTTCTGCCATGTTCTCAAATGTTTCTTCGATGGCGTCGCTGGTCATGGAATCCGCACCCGCAATCCGGAACATAGCCCGGTATCTGCGGATCTCCTCGGGCTGCTTCGCTTCCATAAACTCTCTGGAAACCAAGGCGAAATAGGATTTCATGTCTTCTTGATCGCCGGAGACAGGCAGGATTCCGGTAATCACAAATTCCTCTTTTTGTTCATAGCCAAGGCCGCCGGGTTCCTCCGCCTGGAACGGAATCTGAATGACGTCGCCGATTCCCGCCCGTATTCCCAACACATCCAGAATCCCCCAAGACACGGCGATTTCGTTCCCCTGCTCCGGCGGATATCCTTCTTCTAACTGTACCTTGGACAATTTCTGCGCCGTTTCATCTGCGTAAATCAAACGAATCGCGCCCTCTTTTACAGGAACCTGTGCCGCATCCTGGCGAAGCCCCAAGGTTTCCACCTCTGCCCGTTCCTTCAAAAACGCGGCCGTTTTCTCGTCCACATCCCGGTACATGCCGTGATAAGTGGGATAAAGCTCATTGACCGCCGCTTTCTGCACGTCAATCTGCCCAAACCCGATGGCAGGTATGACAAAGAGCAGCAGCGTAGTCAGAACGATGGCTATGCCGGTGAGCGCGTTTTTCCCTTTATTTTTCCTGAAATTCGCCCATGCCGTATGATTTACCGTATTCATCTGCTCACCACCTTCCCGTCCGCGATCACCAGCGCCTGGTCCGCCATTTGAGAAATGGTTTCGTCGTGGGTAATCATTACCAATGTCTGCCCGTATTCACTGACGCAGGCTTTTAAAAGGGTAATCACCTCCAGCTCCGTGCCGGAGTCCAGACTGCCTGTGGGCTCGTCCGCCAGAATGATGGCCGGCTTCGCCGCCAGGGCCCGGGCGATGGCCACCCGCTGCTGCTGCCCGCCGGACAAAGCGCTGGGCAGGGATTCCAGCTTATCCCCGATGCCAATCCGCTCTGCCAGATCCAGCACAAATCCGTGGTTGACTTTCCGCTTGTCCAAACCGATGGGCAGAACAATATTTTCCCACACATTCAGCGAAGGAATGAGATTAAAGCTCTGAAACACGAATCCGATTTTCCGTCTTCTGAACACCGCCAGCTGTTCGTCCTTTAAGCTGAACACATCCTTTCCCTCAATCAGCACCTGTCCGCTGTCCGGTCGGTCCAAAGCCCCCAGCATATGAAGCAGCGTGCTTTTCCCCGATCCGGAGCGTCCCACAATGGCTGTGAATTTCCCCCTCTGGATATGCATGGTGGTATGATCAATGGCTTTGACGATGTTTTCCCCAGAGCCGTAATATTTACATAAATCTTTCGTTTCCAATATTTTTTCACTCATATGGATGCCCCTTTCCTGTTTGATCTATAATAGGTAATTGCGAAACGCCCTTTTCAGTCATCAGAGTTTGTTCAAAATAGACAAATAAGGAGCGAATCAAAAGCGGTTTTGAGCTCCGTTTTGTCTATTTTGGACAAACGGAAGATATAAAATAACGGTTTCGCAATTTCCTATTGATTTATAAAACATTTTACCCCTTAATTCTTACAAAAAGGGCACATCTAAGATAACAATTTTGTAAGAAATGAAAAAAATCAGAAACAATTCGATGGAATCGTAATCTGAAACAAACTTCCTGCCTTTCCTTTTTTCACGCAGATTGTCCCACCCTGGGCCTCCAAAATTTTACGGGTCAGATAAAGCCCTACGCCGGAGCCTTCTGTCTCCTGCACTTTCGGCGAACTCCCTCTGTAGAAACGCTGGAAGATCCGGTTTGCTTCCGCTGGCGCGATTCCGACGCCCTCATCCTCGATTTCCAGCAAATAGTGGCTGATCATGGGCCGCACGCGGATTTCGACGCCTGTGCCTTCCTGGGAATATTTTACCGCGTTGTCCAGAATGTTCACAAGCGCTTCCTGGGTCCAGTGGGCGTCCAGATACAGCTTTTTGTCCTCAAAGTCGCCCAGGGAAATGGAAATTCCCCGGTCGTACGCTTTCATATAGACGCTGCTAATGGCGTTTTGCAGAATTTTTTTCAGACTTGCCTGCGCTCTGTGAATCTGGATCATATTCGCCTCCAGCCGGGACACCTGCACCAGCGACCGAATCAAATTTTCCAGTTTATTGACCTCGCAGAGCCCCTGCTCCAGAAATGAGCGCTGTTCCTGGGGCGTGAAGCTGCTGGCGTCGGCGATTTCATAACACATTTTCAGGGAGGCCAACGGCGTTTTTAGCTGGTGGGACACGTCCGTGACCAGCGCCTTTGTCTTTTCCTCCTCCCGCTCCATCCGCATTTTCAGAATCCGCGTTTCTTCCTGCGCCTGGGTGAGCCTATCCTGCAGCTTGAATATTTCCAGCTCCGTTTTCTCCTGTTTTCTCTTCTGAAATAAAATCAGCGCGGCCAGCAAAAGCCCCAGAAAAACCGTCACCGAAAGCAGCGCCGGAAGAAACGCGGCCACAGTCGGGGAGGCGGCCGCATAATTTCCCACATAGCCGTATTTCTCATCGGCTCTCCGCCCTGCGTCCACCGCATACTCCCTGTTGGCCCTTTGTTTTCCACGCATGACGCTTACGTATTCCCCTTCCGTCTTAGGTTCCATCAAAATCAGCTGACCCAGCATTTCCTCCCCCTGGGTGCGCACCGTCTCCGCCCACGCCAGCATAAACACAGCGCTCCCCGCAATTACGCAAAAAAGCAGCCCTCCAAAAAGGACTACTCTTTTAATGCTTCCTTTGTCCATATATACCCAACGCCTCTTACATTCTGTATTCCGTCGTTATCAAGCTTTTTCTTCAGGCGGCTGATATTCACGGGAACCGTATTGTCGTCCATAAACTGCCCGTCCATATCCCACACAGCGTCCGCAATCTGTTCCTTTGAAAAAATCTGCCGCGGATTTTCCAGAAAAAATATGAGAAGCTGCATCTCCTTCTTACTCAAGGGCAGCGGCTCCTGTCCTTTCCACACCTTCATCTCCCGCAGGGAAACCCGTATGTCCCCACAGACTAGATACGAGGCTTTCGCCACTTCCACCCGTTTCATCAGCGCGTGCACCTTCAAGATCAGGGCCATCAGGCTGAAGGGCTTGGTGATGTAATCGTCCGCCCCCAGATCGTAGCCATTTACAATGTCCATCTCCTCATCCAGCGCCGTAAGGAATATGAGGTACACGCCGCTTCTCTTGCGGACCCTGCGGCAAAATTCCAGACCGTTCCCATCCGGAAGCGTTATGTCCGTGATGATCAGATGCACCTCATGCCGCGCAAAAAGCTCCTCCGCCTGGGACATGCCAAACGCCTGGAGGACATGATAGCCCTCCTTTTCCAGGCGCATGGCGATTCCCCGGTTCAAGTTTTCATCGTCTTCCAGCAATAGAATGGTTTTCCTCTGCAATTTCTCTGCCTTATTTCACTTCCACGGTCCATCCATGGGTATCCTTGATTTCGCCCAGCTGGATGCCTGTCACGGTATCATAAAGTTTCTGGCTTAACTGACCGATGCCGCCGTCTCGGATCTGGAACACTTCCTGCTCGTAGCGCAGATGGCCCACCGGTGAGATAACCGCCGCAGTGCCCGTTCCCCAGACTTCCTCCAGGGAGCCGTCCTTGGCCGCTTTCTCCAGCTCTTCCACAGAAATTTTCCGCTCCTCCACCGTATAGCCCCATTCCTTGCAAAGGGTGATGCAGGTGTCTCTGGTCACGCCGGGCAGGATGCTGCCATTTAAGACAGGCGTAACTACTTTTCCGTTAATCTTGAAGAAAATGTTCATGGCTCCCACTTCTTCGATGTATTTTCTTTCCACGCCGTCCAGCCACAAAACCTGGGAATACCCTTCCTCGTGGGCCTTGATCTGGGCAGCCATGGAAGCCACATAGTTGCCTCCTGTCTTCGTCTCGCCGATTCCGCCTCTCACCGCGCGCACATATTCGTCTTCAATCCAGATTTTCACCGGATCCAGCCCTTCCGGATAATAGGGGCCCACCGGTGAGAGAATAACCATAAATTTATAAGTATGGGAAGGCCGCACGCCCAGGAACGGGTCCGTGGCGATGACAAAAGGACGGATATAAAGAGAGGTGCCCGGCTTGGTGGGAATCCATTTCTCGTCCACCCGAACCAGCTTCTTGATGCCTTCCAGGAAAATATCATCCGGGATCTGCGGAATCATCAGCCGACGGTTGGAATTATTGGCCCGCTCCAGATTTTTGTCCGGACGGAACAGCAGAATCCTGCCATCTTCTGTCTTGTAAGCTTTCAGCCCTTCAAACATTTCCTGCCCGTAATGGAACACCATCGCCGCGGGGTCCAGCTCCAGATTATGGTAGGGCACAATCCTGGCATCGTGCCAGCCTTTTCCCTCCTCATAATCTACTTCCAGCATATGGTCCGTAAATATGGTCCCAAATACCAGCGGATCGTCCGGCAATGGCAAAGTCTTCGGTTCCTTGGTCTGTTCCAGTCGAATTTCTGTCATAATGTTCTTCATCCCTTTCAATTCAATCAAGCTGCAAAACGCTGTGCGCGTCCATGCGCATATGTAATGGCCGCCGCGCTTTTGATCTTTTGCCGCCTTTTAATATAGCACATTTTATGGAAAGATACAATTATTTTAAATATTTTGCCCGATTCTTGGCCGTGTTGGGATAGTATTCACCGTCTTGTGCGCTTTCAAAGCCTTGCTCTTCTGTGAAGCCGCCTGCGCGGGCTGTCCTAGTATGCATATGCAGCTTAACAGAAGCATCACAAGATAATTCTTACGATTTTTTTACGCATTTATGTTGTTTTCTCTCATATTTTACAAAAGTGTATTCTAAATCAAAATAAGTCTGTTCCTCACTGGAGGCCGTGACTTCCCATTCCTCCATCTCATCCAGATTGGGAAAATAGGCGTCCGCCTCGTAGGCGAAATCGATCTTGGTCACATGAGCCGTATCACAAAGGGGAAGCAGCTGCCGGTACACGCTGTCGCCGCCGATGACGTAAACATCCTGATCGGGATAGTTCGCAAGCTCCTCCTCCAGCTCTTCCAGATCGTGCGCCACAAGGGCGCCTTTGGCCCGGTAGTCTTTATTTCTGGTCAGGACAATATTGGTCCGGTTTGCCAGGGGCATGCCGCCGGGGAAGCTCTCCAGGGTTTTGCGGCCCATGACCACGATCTTTCCCGTAGTCTCCTGCCGAAATAACTTCATATCCGCCGGAATGCTCACAAGAAGCTTATTGCCTTTTCCGATTCCCCAATTTTTGTCCACCGCCACAATCAAATTCATTGCCCTGTCTTCCTTTCATCTTAAACTGCCACCGGGATGTTTTTCACCTGAGGTCCGGTCTGGTAATTTTCCACCTGCAGATCGTCCACGGTGAAATCATAGAAGTCTTTCACGTCTGGGTTTAAGGTCACCTTCGGCGCGTCGTATGTGGGCCGCTGAATCAGCTCTTTCACAATGGGCACATGCCGGTCGTAAATGTGCGCGTCCGCAATCACATGCACCAGCTCCCCTGCCTGCATGTCCGACACAATGGCGAACATATGCACCAGCAGCGCATACTGGCACACATTCCAGTTATTGGCCACCAACACGTCCTGGGAGCGCTGGTTTAATATGGCGTTCAGCGTCAGCTTCTCCTCCCCCGGCCGCTGGGTCACGTTGAAGGTCATGGAATAGGCGCAGGGATACAGAGCCATCTCGTGCAAATCCTGGTGCACGAACAGACTGGTGAGAATCCGGCGGCTGAAAGGATTGTGCTTCAAGTCGTAGAGCACGCGATCCACCTGGTCCATCATGCCTTCCTTATAAGTGTGTTTTACGCCCAACTGATAGCCGTAGGCCTTGCCGATGGAGCCAGTCTCATCGGCCCAACTGTCCCAGATGTGGCTGTTCAGCTCGTGGATATTGTTGGACTTTTTCTGCCAGATCCACAAAATCTCGTCAAACGCGCTGCGGATTCCGGTCTTTCTAAGTGTCATGGCCGGAAATTCTTTTCGCAGGTCATAACGGTTCACCACGGCGAACTTCTTAATGGTATAGGCCGGCTCCCCGGTATCCTCCCAGATAGGGCGCACCTTCTCCCCTCGGGTGTCCACGCCGTTGTCTAAAATGTCCTGACACATGTCTATGAAAATTCGATCTGCAATACTCATTGGTTTTCCTCCCTATGGTTGGTATGCGCCCCATCGCATGCGCCTGGCAAATTCACGCGCAATGGCTCCAGGGATCGTCATATATTTTTAAAAAACAACATATATTCATTATTATTTTGGTAATATTTTTAATATTTTATTCATATATAAAGGGTTTATCTACGGCAGCCGACGTTCATTGCATCTTCTTTTGTTTTATGTTATACTTATGGGCATGAAAGAATTATTGATCAACATTTTAAAACCTTTTTCATTTCTGCCCGCCATCTTGATTATGTACGCGATTTTCACGCTGTCCGGCCAGCCGGGGGATGCTTCCGCCGACCTAAGCTATAAGGTCAGCTACAAAATCGTGGAACTGAAGAGCCGGCTGGCAAACGAGTACAAAGACGAATACCAGCTGGCCTACGAAGCAGAGCTGATCCACGGGAAAGTGCGAAAACTGGCTCACATGACCGAATACTTCTGTCTGGCCATTGCCGTATCCTTTCCCTTCTATGTATATGGCTTGCGGGGCATTCCCCTGATGCTGTCAGCTGGGGTCATCTGCGTGGGCTTCGCCGGACTGGATGAATACCACCAATCCTTTGTGGCCGGCCGGGGCCCCTCCAAGCGGGACGTGGCCATTGACAGCGTGGGGATTTTCTTCGGAATCCTGGCCGTGCGCATCTTCTGCTGGATTTTCCTTCTGCTGCTTCCTAAGAAGAGAGGCCGCAGATAATTAAAGCGGCAGATCCAGAAATCGTTACCATTCTTTTATGGAGCTGCATTTTCGTCAGGCTGTACGCAACGCCCTGAAACTGGATGCGTTTTGAGCTGGCTCTTTTCTTATTTTAATTTCCCCAAAGACTCTGTATAGGGTTCACGGAAAATTCCCTGATCCGTCACGATGGCGGTAATCAGGGAGTGATCCGTCACATCAAAAGCCGGGTTGTAGCACTTCGTCTCCGGCAGCGCCACCGGCTGGCTGTAGAACTTCTCTTTGATTTCCCCAGGCTCCCGCAGCTCAATAGGGATGTCCGCCCCGGTGGCGCAGTCCAGGTCTATGGTGGAGCTGGGCCCCAGCACGTAAAAGGGGATATGGTAGTAATTGGCCAGTATGGCCACGCCGCTGGTGCCGATCTTATTGGCCGTATCCCCATTGGCGGCCACCCGGTCGCATCCCACGAAACATGCCTGCACCCATCCGTTTTTCATCACCATGGAAGCCATATTGTCGCAGATCAGCGTCACGTCGATGCCCCCTCGCTGCAGCTCATAGGCCGTCAGCCGCGCTCCTTGAAGAAGCGGCCGCGTTTCATCGGCAAACACCCGGAAATTTACGCCCCGCTCTTTTCCCAGAAAAATCGGCCCCAGCGCCGTGCCATAGCGGGAGGTGGCCAGAGGCCCCGCATTGCAGTGGGTGAGGATGCCGTCCCCGTCTTTCACCAGGGAAAGCCCATATTCGGCGATGCGGCGGCACATCTGCATGTCTTCCTGCTGGATAGCCTGCGCCTCTTTCTTTAGCCTGTCGCAAATCTCCGGGACGGCGGCGGACGAATGGGCCTTCACAACCCTTTCCATCCGATCCAGCGCCCATTTTAGATTCACCGCCGTGGGGCGGGCGCCGGCCAGATACTCCTTCGTTTGCTGAAACTCCCGGCAAAAATCTTCGTAGTTTCCCTGGGACATCCCAAGCGCCAGCGTATATATGCCAAACGCCGCGCAGATGCCTATGGCTGGGGCGCCCCGGACCTTCAGCTGGAAAATCGCCTGATAGATGTCCTCTGCCGTGGCTAGCTCCACATACTCTTCCCGTCCCGGTAGCCTGGTCTGATCTAAGATTACCGTCCGGTCGCCCGCCGGGTTTAACGATACGTTCACCATAGTATTACTCCATTTTCTCCTGCAACATCATTTTTCCGCGCTTTTTACCGCACACTGTTTTTGATAAAAAGCAATCCCATAACTGATCACTTTTGTATAGCCTTTTAAAAATCTGCCTGCATATTCTTTAACATGAATCTGTTCCAGCGCTTTTTGGCATTCCGCCTCCAAAGCGCTCTCTTTCGATGCATATTTCGTTTCCAAAATCAAAACCTGTCTGTTTTTTGCGTCTTTTACCACAAGGTCCGGCCGCCCCAGTCCATACTCATAATTTGACTCAACCAGATAACCTGCGCCGGAAAACAGCCCTGCGGTAAACGCATGATAATAGCTTTCTCTATAATCATGATAACTGATGGTATTGAACAAAATATCCGAAATCCATTTACCCGCTTTTTCTTCGTCGCCTTCCCAAAGCGCTTGAAACAGCTCTTTCCTGTCCGATGTCTCCATGGATTTCCGAAACCATTCCAGAACTGTCTCTCTAAAAATCGATCGAATCTCTTCATTGGGAATTTTCAGGTAAATTCCGTCCCCATCCCCGCTTTCTTCCGCTTTTGTCAAATAACCTGTCAGGCACAAAACGCTCCAAAGGTTGTTCTCGGAAGAATGAAGCATATCGTACGTCAAATCCTCACTGATTTTTTCTTGTATGCTCCCTCCATTTAAAAGATTTTCCATTTTTTCATTCACAGACAGATCCGTTCGACTGATAAAACTGCGGATAATATCATTATGGCTGGTATTTTTCCAATAACTTCGCGGTTTTGCCTGCGGGTTTTCCTGCAGCGCATCCACATAATTCAGCACATCCCACGGACAATACACCTGCCGCTCACCAAAAAGATAACCGTCGTACCAGTCTTTTATCTGACTTTCCCGCTCTAAAAAATCCATCTCCGCTAAAAGCCGCCGCACCTCTTCCTTGGTAAATCCAAAAAAATCCTGAAAACGGCCATCCAAAATGGAACTGGACGCAAAATTATTCGTTCCTGTGAAAATACTTTCTTTTGCAATACGCAGACATCCGGTGATTACAGCAAATTTCAAAAAACGATTGGTTTTCAGCGCAATGCCAAGAATGCTCCGAAGCACATCCAACATCTGTGCATAATACCCATTTTCCACAGCTTTTGCAAGCGGCACATCGTATTCATCAATCAATAAAATCACTGGCTTTTCAAAATGCGCGTGCATCATGCGCATAAGTGTGTCTAAAGCCCCTCTTACCTCCGTTTTGTCTCCCTTTCTGCTTTTTAAACGCAAAAAAGTCTCCCGGTCATCTTTGTCTGCCTGATTGCTTTTGGACAAATATGCATGTTCTTTACATAAATCAGCCAATGTTTTTTCCAACAGGCCATAAGCTCCTTCAAAATCCAGGGCCTCCACATCTTTAAAAGTAAGAAACAATACCGGCCATTGGTTCCTCCACGCAGAACATAGCTTAAAATCTTGGGAAACAGCCAATCCCTCAAACAGCTCCCTACTTTCTTTTTGAATGTCCAGAAAATCCGAGAGCATACGCATTAAAAGCGTCTTTCCAAAACGCCGCGGACGCGTAATCAGATGCACTTTGGATTTCTTCTTGAGCAATTCCGGAATAAATCCCGTTTTGTCGATGTAATAATATCCTTCCGTCCGAAGTTCTGTAAAATCTTCAATGCCAATGGGCAGCGGCTTCTTTTCTATGACGCGGACACCCCCTTTCTAAAATACAGACATATGACCATCCGTTTTACAGCTTCCCAATCCGCACAACGGACTCCGTAATCAGCTGTTTAAACAATGGCGCCACCCTGTCCGCCGTCTCCTGGACTTCCTGATGGGTCAGGGGATGCTTGGCGATGCCGCAGGCCAAGTTGGAAATGCAGGATATGCCGCAGATTTTCATGCCCATATGGTTGGCGGCCACCGCCTCACAGGCCGTGCTCATGCCCACCGCGTCCGCCCCGAGGATCTTGCACATCTGCACTTCCTGGGGAGATTCATAATTAGGGCCGGTCAGCTGGATATATACGCCCTGGCGCAGGGGAATCTCCAGGTCTTTGGCCGCGCCCTGGATGACTGTCTGCAAATCTTTGTCGTAAATTTCGCTCATGTCCGGGAAGCGCGTGCCAAGCTCGTCCATGTTTGGCCCAACCAGCGGCGACGGCACAAAGTTGGCGATCTGCCCGGTGATTAACATAAAATCCCCGGCCTGAAATCCTTCGCCGATGCCGCCGGCGGCGTTGGTGAGAAACAGCGTCTTCGCGCCCATCAGCTTCATGAGACGTATGGGCAAAACCACATCGCTGATAGGATAGCCCTCATAATAATGCACCCGTCCCTGCATAATCACCACGGGCACATCCTGCACATATCCGAAGACAAAACGGCCCTTATGCCCCGGCGCCGTGGACACCGGAAAGCCGTCTATATGGGAATAATTCAGAACTTCCTCCACCTGGACGCCGTCCGCGTAATCCCCCAAACCAGAACCCAAAACCAGCGCCACCTTCGGGCGAAAACGAATCTTTTTCTGCACACTTTCGTAACATTTCATTAATTTTTGATAAACTTCGTTCATACTTTTTCCTCCTCTTTCTCCTGGGCATCCTCCGGCGAATGGTCCGACGAAATAATGCCATCTGAAGCCTCCTTTTCCTGAGCCTTCGGCTCATCCGATAGCTGCGGCAAGCTTTCAGATTCCGCCTGCGCTTCCTGAAACTCCTTATCCGCCTGCCGTCTGCCCAGCAGGCCGGTCACACAGAAAAAAAGCCCCAATGCGCCGAACAAAATACCCACAATCATAAAGCCCATCGACGCGTCATGCTCCACCAGATACCCTTTCATCAAAGAATACCCCAAATATACCAGATATGCGCCCGCCAGTATCCGAAACGCATACGATGCTTTCTTATTCATTTCTCCTCCCTTTTTCCGACATAAATCCATCAGTTATGAATCCTTTTTTCAATGACCAGCGTTTGAGAAAAGACCTCACTTTATGACTGCGCAAACTGACTCTGATACAACTGGCTGTAAAATCCCCCTAGCGCCAGCAATTCCTCATGGATTCCCTGCTCGATGATATTGCCGTCTTTCATGACCAGAATCTTATCCGCCGTCTGTATGGTGGACAGGCGGTGAGCCACCACGAAGCTGGTGCGTCCTTCCATCAATTTTTCAAAGGCTTGCTGCACCCGCCTTTCCGTGCGCGTGTCGATGGAAGACGTGGCTTCGTCCAGAATCAGCATGGGCGGGCGCATCAGCATCACCCGGGCGATGCACAAAAGCTGCTTTTGCCCCTGGGAAATATTTTCTCCGTCTTCGGCAATCCAGGCGTCGTACCCGCCTTCCATCCGCTTTATGAAGCCGTGGGCATGGGCCTGGCGCGCCGCCTCCTCGATTTCCTCCCGGGTCGCGTCCGGTTTTCCGTAAGCGATGTTTTCCGCCACCGTGCCCGCCTTCAGCCAGGTTTCCTGCAGCACCATGCCAAAATTTTTGCGCAGGGAGTCCCGGGTCAGTTTCCGGACGGGCTGACCGCTGACGCGAATTTCCCCGGCATCCACGTCGTAAAAGCGCATGAGCAGATTGATGACCGTGGTCTTGCCGCAGCCGGTGGGGCCCACAATGGCAATACGCTGCCCCGGTTTTACCTGAATGGAAATGTCCTGCAAAAGAGGCGTCTGGGGCACATAGGAAAAGCTTACCCCATCCAGCGCCACGCTGCCGTCTGAGCTTTTAAGCGGCTGTGCGCCCGGCGCGTCCGGCTCTTCCGGCGACGTTTCCAGAAAATCGAAAATCCGCTTGGCGCAGGCCAGCGCGTTCTCAAGCTCCGTCACCACCCCGGAAATCTCATTAAAGGGCTTGGTGTACTGGTTGGCGTAATTGAGAAAACTGATCAGCTGCCCCACGCTCATGCCGCCCCCGATAACCATAAACGCGCCCAGAATGCTCACGCCTGTATAGACAAGCCCGTTGACGAAGCGGGTGGACGGGTTGGCTATGGCCGAGAAAAACAGCGCCTTTACGCCCCAGACCTTAAGCTCCTCGTTGACCTTTTCAAACCGCTCCATGGCCTTTTTTTCATAGGAAAACGCCTGCACCGTCCGCTGATTGCCCACCAGTTCTTCGGCCAGGGAAGTCATGGCCGCCCTTTTTTCCGATTGGATCTGGAACATATGGAAGGTGCGGCTGGCGATGAAGCTGGCCACAAACAGGGAAGCCGGCGTCAAAACCACCACCAGAAGGGCAATTTTTCCGTTGATGGACGCCATAAAGCCGATGGTGCCAAGGATAGCGGCCACACCTGTGAACAGCTGGGTAAAGCCCATGAGCAGACCGTCGGAAAACTGCCCCACGTCGGCGACGATGCGGCTTAAGATATCCCCCGGCTGGTTCTGATCCATGTAGCGGATGGGCACGCGCTCCAGATGAATAAACGCCTGGTTTCGGATGTCCTCCACTACCCGGTAAGTAACCTGGTTGGTCAAAAGATTCATCAGCCACTGCGCCAGTGCCGTAATCACAACGACAATCGCCAGGCGCAGCAGGATTTCCCGCAATTCGACAAAATCCACCCGGCCCGCTCCCACGGCCTGATCCACGCCTTGGCCAATGAGCACCGGCGCATAAAGGGTGAAGCCTACGGTGACCATGGCAAAAAAAAGCATGGCCCAGACCCGAAGGCTATAAGGGCGGATATAGGCCCAGACCTGCCGGATAATCGGGCCGTGATCGACTACGCGCTTCTTTTTCATGGGACGGCCACCTCCTTTTCGGACAGCTGGGAAAGGCAAATCTCCTTATAAACCGGGCAGTTTTCCAGCAGCTCCTGGTGGGTTCCCGTCCCGGCCAGACGGCCCTCGTCCAACACCAGAATTTTATCCGCCTGCCGTACGGAAGCTACCCGCTGGGAGACGAGAAACACCGTGGTTTCCCGGCCATCCTCCCGGACATATTTTCGCAAGGCGCGGCGCAGGGCCGCGTCGGTGGCGTAATCCAGCGCCGACGCGCTGTCGTCCAGAATCAGAATTTCTGGCTTTCGCACCAGCGCCCGGGCGACGGTCAGCCGCTGCCGCTGCCCGCCGGAGAGATTTCGCCCGCCCTGGGCAATCATCGTCTCCAGTCTGTCTTCTTTTTGCTCCACAAACTCCCGCGCCTGGGCGGTTTCCAGCGCCTGCCAGATTTCCTCCTCCGAAGCGTCCGCCTTCCCCCAGCGCATATTTTCCCGGATGGTTCCCCGAAACAGCGCCGCCCGCTGGGGAACCACGCCGATTTTCCTGCGAAGCTGCTCCAGGGAATAGTCCTGCACCGGATGGCCGTCCACCTCCACCGCGCCATACGCCGCGTCGTAAAACCGGGGAATCAGATTCACCAGCGTGGACTTTCCGCTGCCCGTGCCGCCGATGACGCCGATGATTTGACCCTTTTCCGCCGAAAAGGTCACGCCCTCCAGCACCGGAGAGCCGGAACGGACGTAGGAAAAGCGCACGTCCCGAAATGCCACCCGGCTGCTTTTAAAATCCGGGGAAATCTCCTGTCCCGCTTTATCCCGCAAACTGGAGGCGACAGCGAAAACTTCGCTTAAACGGGCGCCGGAAGCGGCGGCCTTGGTCACCGCCACAATCAGATTGGCCAGAGCCAGAAGCGCCAGCAAAATCTGGGTCATGTAGTTGACCAGCGCGGTCACCTCCCCCTGGGTCAGCCGCCCGGCGTCCACCTGCCGTCCGCCTGCCCACAAAATGGCCACAATGGCCAGGTTCATAATCACGTATGTGGCCGGATTTAACAGCGCGGAGATTTTCCCCGCAGACATCTGCACCTGAGTAAATTCCCGGTCCGCCTGGGTGAAATCTTCAATCTCTTCTTTTTGCCGGCCAAAGGCCCGCACCACCCGGGCGCCCACATAATTTTCCCTGGTAAGGCGGGAAATCCCGTCCAGCATTTTCTGTACATCCCGGTAAATGGGCACGGTCCAGCGCATAATCAGATAAATCACCAGGGAAATCAGCGGCACGGCTGCCAGGAAAATCAGAGCCACAGCCACGTCTATGGTAAACGACATAATAAGAGCCCCTGCCACAATAAACGGGGAGCGCAAAAAAAGCCGCAGCGTCAGATTGACCCCAGTCTGCGCCTGGTTCACGTCGCTGGTAATCCGCGTAATCAGCGTGGGCGTGCCAATCTCGTCCAACTCCCGGTAAGACAGGCGGTTGATATGGGCAAACAGCTCCCGGCGCAGCGCCGTGCTAAAACCCATGGCCGCCTTCGCCGCAAAGTACTGGGCCGTCAGGGAACAGGCCAGCCCCACCAGCCCCAGCCCCACCATGACAAAGCCCATTTTCCAGACGAAAGCCGCCTCCCGCTGCCGGATGCCCACGTCAATAATCTGCGCCGTCACCAGCGGAACAATCAGCTCGAAACTGGCCTCCAGCATTTTAAAGAGGGGGGCCAGAATGGTTTCCCGCGCATATCCCCGTAAAAATCGCAATAGTTCTCTCATAATTGTGTAGCTATCTCCGGTAAATCCGCACCAAAAGCCGCATTTTCTCCACAATTTCATGGCTGATCTGGTTTTTCTTCAGCCGCCATTTCCAGTTGTCCCCCAGGGTGGAGGGCGTGTTAATCCGGGCTTCGCTGCCCAAGCACAAATAATCCTGTATGGGCACAATGGCCAGATCCGCCACGCTGGCCATCGCCAGGCGGATCATATCCCAGATGGACTGCTCCATGTTGTGGCCCTCATTGTTCATATACTGCCGCGCCTGCCACAAATCGTGCTCACTGGCCGTCTCATACCAGCCCCTCACCGTATCGTTATCGTGGGTGCCCGTGTACATCACACAGTTCCGCTCGATGTTGTGGGGCAGATAGTCGCTGTTCTCCGAGTTGTCGAAAGCGAACTGCAAAACCTTCATGCCCGGAAATCCAGTATCCCTAAGAAGCTGACGCACGCTGTCAGAAATCATCCCCAAATCCTCGGCAATCACAGGCACATCCCCCAGTTTGTCACGCATCACATGGAAAAACTCAATGCCCGGCCCCTTTTCCCAATGGCCGTACTGGGCCGTCTCGTCCCCGTATGGAATGGAATAATACTCGTCGAATCCCCGGAAATGGTCAATGCGCACCACATCATACAGAGACAGATTATAAGAAAGCCGCTGCAGCCACCAGCTGTATTCCGTGGCGCGGTGGTATTCCCAGCTGTACAGCGGATTTCCCCAAAGCTGCCCGTCCGCGGAAAATCCGTCCGGCGGGCACCCAGCCACCGCCACCGGCTCATTCTTCTCATCAAACTGAAACAAAAGCGGATTGGCCCAGGTGTCGGCGCTGTCAAAGGCAACATAAATGGGCAGGTCGCCGATGATTTTCACCCCATTTTGATTGGCGTAATTCTTAAGCCAGTTCCACTGCTTGTGAAATAGATACTGGCGAAACCGATAAAAGGAAATCAAATCCTCCAGCTTTTCCCTGCATTCCTGCAAGGCCCCGGGATGGCGGTTCCTGATCTCCTCCGGCCAGACGTTCCAGCCCGTGCCCCCCTGGTCTTCCTTGATGGCCATGTACAGGCAATAGTCTTCCAGCCAAAAGCCGTTTTCCCGGACAAACGCCCCGAACTCTCCGTCCTGCTCCAAATTGTACCGCTCAAAAGCCATCCGCAGAACCTTGGTGCGGGACTTGTGCACTTTCTTGTAATCCACATACTCTTCCGACTGGCCCCAGTCGGTGGACGAAACCTCATCCTCTGTCAAAAGCCCATCCCGAATCAGCGCTTCTAAGTCAATGTAATTGGGATTTCCCGCAAAGGTGGAATACGCCTGGTACGGCGAATCCCCGTAAGTCGTAGGCCCCAGAGGCAGAATCTGCCAATATTTCTGTCCCGCGGAAACCAGAAAATCTACAAACTCATAAGCTTCTTTTGAAAAACACCCGATCCCAAACCTGGAAGGCAGGCTGGATATGGGCATGAGTACACCACTTGCGCGCATAACGATTACCCCCTTTATCCTATTCGTTATGTGCATATTTTACCATTTTTTTAATCAGATGTACATCTCTATTTGCGCCGGCTTTCCCCAAATCAGCTCCCCTTTGTCCTCTACCTGCTCCTGGGAACAGCCCCACAGGCAAAAAGAGAGCAGTAAAACGCCCAAGAGCGTTGCGATGATTCTACTTCTCATGACTGCAAACACCTCCTGATGAGGAATAGTGTGGCTGGTTTTGGCAAAAATATGCGCAACGATTAAAACAGGGCGGCTTCAAAACTTCTTTTCAAAAGCACATAAAACAGAAAATTATTGAGTCAATCGGAAATCTGTGATAGGACAATCAAGAAATCAATCGCGCTATAGGGCGGGCTGACCTTTCATATAATATATAACTGAAATGTTTGAATTTTATGCTTTGGATGGAAAAAACGCTTCTGTCATTTTCATCAGTCATCCACAGGCATATTTTTTTCTTTTGCGACGTCTCGCACCACTCGCTCATCCAGATCCAGAATAAACGCCGTTCGCTTGACGCTTCTCGTCGCAGTGAGGGCTTTCATTATCATTTGCGTGCGTTCTTCCAATCTGCCTTCCTGTCTGCCTTCCTGCCTCGCCTCTTCCTGTTTCACTTGGATGTCCATTTCATAATCGTATTCAGCCGTCAGCATATTTTGCACCTCGCTCCCTCTTCTTTTCAAATATTCCGCAAGGACTCCATTTTTGATGCACTCCTTAATCGCCTTCTCCATGCCGTCCTCTTCCTTCTCATGCGCCCGCACCGTGTCTATGAACAGGCTGTATTCCCTTAAAACTTTGCATTTTTCTAAAACCGCGTGCGCCTTGTTGGAATTGATGTTGATGGCGGTCACGGTCAATTCCACGGAGTTTTCACCGGGCGTTTTCAGATACGCGTCGGACAGGCGCAATTCCCGTTCCGCTGGATAGTCCCGCTTTCCGTTATAAAACAGATAGAACTCCGGCGTTGGTATCTTTATCAGGTTCGTCTTATACCGTGCCTTTGTCTCGATCAGCTGTTCATAAGCCCTGCCCAGATAGAGCAGCATCCGAAGCGGGATGTTGGGATTTATTGTGCTTTGATGCTCCATGAATTCCAGCGTTTCGTGGTTGATGACGGCTGACAGGTCGTTTTTGAAATTCATGTACAGCACGTCGTCCACCTTTATTTTGCGGATCAAGCCCCTGCCTTTCAAGTCTGTGCCATGGAGCGCGTTGTACAGGCTCAACAGGTTTTCCTCCGCCGTTTCGTCCGTATAAAAGATGTCAACGAAAACGCTGTCTTTGTATTTTCGGTTTTCTTTCGCCATTTTGCGCTTCCTTTCCTGGGAGATTTCCATTGCCTTTCCCTTTTATTTTATTATACATGATAGCCGGAGCGGACGCAAGAAGCGGATGTCCTGGCCAGCTCCATTTTATGCCGCCCTGAAAATACAAAAATCCCCCTCAGCCCTATGGCGCAGGACCGACGGGAATCCTTTTCGCGTCCATTATTTTGCCGTTTTGTTTTCAGAAACTGTTTTCTCTTTTGCCGGCTTGCTTTTGATTGTTTTGCTCCAGTTTCCTGGGATGGTAAGCCCTCCTTTTTTAACGTACGCTTACACCTGCAACTAGACGCCCTTCTTCGGTTTGAGGTTTTTAATGGATATCTTAATTCAGCTTGCAAAAAAAAGCAAATGGACGTATCATAAGTATGTCAGCTGATTTTGAGCGTTCAGGACAACAGGTGAGAAGAGAATCAAAAGTTTTCCGTTAGCCTCGGGGTACATAGGTTTGGGTATGGAGGTGTACATATGAACATTGATGAAGTTATTACCTTTTTGAAGGTGGATTATTACGGTAAAATCAATATAGCTGCCGATGAGCTGCACATTTCCCAGTCTGCCGCAAGCAGACGTATAACAGCGCTGGAACAATATCTGGGCTACAGCCTTTTTTTAAGGTCAAAGGGCTCCAAAAGCATGACCCTCACAGAAAAGGGAAAGGAATTCCGACTGATAGCGCAAAAATATTTTGATTTCTGTAACGCAGCAAAAAAGATCGGCACATCTAATGTTGAAAAGGTACTGCGTGTCTGTTCAATGGAAAGCATAAACTACTCTATTATGAAACCCGTATATGCAGTCTTTATGGCCAAATACCCTGACATAAGCCTGGAAGTAAGCACCCTATATCCTGACCAGTGTTTCAAAAATATAAATGAAAACCTTGCAGATATAGCGATAGTTCCCTGTTTGAATACAGACAAAAGGCTAGAGACATCCGTACTTTATAAGGAGCCCATTGTATTTATAAGCAGCAAGGTATCATCTTTCAACAATATTGTATATCCCCAGGAGCTGGACTACTCAAAATACATTAAATTTGACCTT
The DNA here is from genome assembly GCA_964407765.1 of uncultured Lachnospiraceae bacterium. Lineage (GTDB taxonomy): Bacteria > Bacillota > Clostridia > Lachnospirales > Lachnospiraceae > MGBC164599. The sequence goes on along the minus strand of CAYOWU010000003.1, from coordinate 13,880 downwards.
GGCGAATGCATGGATCCCTACTATAAAGAATGGTACGGGGAAAATAAATCTGTGCCAGCGTTCAAGACAGATACAGTAATACAACTCAAGTATGCGTTTGACTACTATGCCCAAGGGAAAAACTGGTCGCTTATACCGGCTGCAATGGCAAATGAGCTTGTGGATACCGCCAATATTTCAATCCATCAAATAACACCCGCTCCGCCGGAGAGAATTTTATATCTCATAACCAAAAAACAGTTAAAAAATATTAACCAAATACGTTTCTTTGAACTACTTAAGACTCAGTTCAATGTTTGAACGGCATAACCGCCTATGTATAAAACGCCTGTATGATAAATGCAGATCTATTGTCTATATTCATTATAAGAAGCTGTGAAAAAAGTCCTATAAAAGGCTGAACGTTTTCAGGCCGACTTTGACGTTTAAATATTTTTTAATTTTTCGCAATTTCTCAAATGTGGAACATCCGATTGGGTCCTCTAGGAGAGTATAGATGCAAAGTAATCTGCATGGACGGCCAGAGGTGTATGAAATGATCAATAAAAAAGCAGCCTTTACCCATTTAATTAAGATAAAAGCTGCTATAGTCATTTTTGATCCAATGTCCCAGATAATGATGGTGATGACGGCGCCACATCCCGCTTGCCGTAGATGGTCAGCCCCGGATACATTCGCCGATATTTTATTAGGTTAAAACGATTGCATTCTCCACAATTCGTTTTCTTCATTTTCATATAAAAAAGTCATGATCTCAATCCTTTATAAGTCAGCGTTCAGCCTTCAGCTTTGACCTCGCTCTCATTCAGCTTTTTATTTCCAAAACCCATAAGAGTAAGTACAAGTATTACTACAGGCACTAAATAAAATAATGCCGCATAGGGTATATACTGAATAGGCGTAACGCCCAGAGATGAGGCAAGGTATATTGCCATAAAACTCCAAGGAGCCATATAAGCTGATATTTCTGCCGCTGCATTAGACAAAATAGCGCATTTCTTAGGATCATAGCCCGCCTGTTCAAAGGGCTTACTCGCGACCTCAGTAGTTACCAATACTGTAGCATAAGGCTCACATGTAACCAGGCCAAAGAAGGTTCCAAAAATAAGTGTCATAAAGGTAAGCGAGAAAGGGTTTTTAGCCTTGCCGAAAGCAGTAGCTCTAAGTACATCAAAGGCGCCCATAGCGTCAAAAAGAGATACGCACACAAGTACAAGATAAATGAATATGATCGTATCTGCCATGGAGAGTATACCACCCCTGTTAAGCAGGTTATAAAGTACATCCGGCAGTTCTATGCCAGGTAGAAAAACATCGGAAGAAAAGCCATTGTAACCCGCATTGATGCAGTCTGCAAAGGGGAACCCCTGAAGTACAATGCCTAGTATAAACCCTACAAAACCCGCTGCAAAAACTACTATCATCGAATGGAGCTTAAGCACGGAAAGGACAAGAGCGATTATCATAGGAAGGAATACAAGGGGCGAGGGCTTAAAGTTAGCCATTACTATATCAACAATAGGTCTTACTTTCGCTGCCGTATCTACTCCGGCGGCAGTACCCCTGCCCATTACAGAGTAGAAAATAGCTGTAAGCACAAAGGCTATGCCAAAATAAGGCAGATAGCTTTTTACGAACTCCATTGTGGACATCTTATTTACAGAAGCTGTAAAGTTTGGAAGATCCGCAACAGGAGATATGTACTGACCAAAGTTTGCTCCACATATGCAGGCAGCAGCCGCAATAGCGGGATTGGCTCCAAGAAGTGTAGCAACGCTAAACATAACAGCTCCTATGGTACCTATCGTAGCGAATACCGAGCCTATACAGAACGCCACTACAGAACAGAATATCAGACATAAAAGTATTACCACATTAGGACTTATAAGCCGGCTGAGCCACGCTATCATGAGGGGTATCATACCGGAAACCATACATCCGGCTACCAAAAAGCCTATTCCCATCATTACTATCAGGAAGGAGGCCATCCCTTTTATCTGGTTTGCTATCGCTTCCTCTATCCCGCTCCATCCCAAATGGCAGCGGACACAGACAAGCATATTAAAAACTATGGATAGAACGATCATCATTTTAAGGTCAAAACCAAGAAGTACATTTCCTATACATATGAGCAAAAGCATTACCACTATTGAACCGTAAGCTTCTAAAACGGTAGCTCTGCGTCTTTCTTTTGTTGTTTTATTTTGTTTATCCATATATAATTCCACCTTTTCTAAAATAAAAAAACCTGTTGCAGTCGAAAAAACTTTTGTTTCTACGAATTTTTCTAAAAAAACAGGCAGGCAAAGGAGTAGATAAGTAGCTCCCCGCCTGCTGCCTTTTCTAATCATCAGTATAGTAAGCGTTTACATCAGATATGATTACGATAATCGTCAAGTATTATGCTGTGAGCAGGCGCCGTAAGTGAATTTGCGTACCCCGCAGGAAGACGTACAGCGCTTGCGACGGCGTTAGATATGGAACCAATCGTTGATGCCATACCTCTGTCGGGAGTATAGTTACAGATAGCGTCAACCATAGGGGTGCCTTTCAGTATAAGACGGTCAAAATATTCACGTTTGGGATCTATGAACATCTCATAACTGAGCTTGAGCCTGCAAACACCCTTCTCAAAGCCGCGCACAATACCTGTAAAGCCGTAAATAATGCCCTTGTCGTTTTCAGCAAGCTTTTTCTCAAGAGTAACCTCGTCAATCGTCCAGCCGAGAGCCGCGGCAATATATGGAACGCTTGCTTTCAGTTCTTCTTTGGATTTAACGGCGCCATTAGCTACCCCTGCGTCATACTGCGCGCGTGTGAGGGTAATACCCCACTCAGCAGCGTTTGATTCATCGGAAAATGCCTGAACATCAGCGTGATGCGTAAACTCAAGGCTCTCAACAGCAGTGCTTCCTTCTGTCATAGATAATAGGAATCTCTCTTCGGTTTGCGTAGCGCCTACGCCAATATAGGTAACACCGTATTTTTTGCATGTATCATCTATATCCTTTGCCAGTTCAGCGTCCGTAAACCAGAGATTGCATGTCTCGGCGCAAGCAACGATAACATTCATCTTGTTTTCAATGGCCCACTTCATACGCTCGAATGTAACTTTTACGCCCGCAGGCATGCCTGTATCTATAGCAACGTCGGCAGCTACCTTTCCGGCTATCTCCCCGGCATCTTTGACAATTTTTATACCGTTAGCTGTACCGGTCGTAAATTCGCCCAAATCCTTGCCATATTTATTGGGATCAGGGTCTATGGCAGCGACTATTTTAACGCCTGTCCTTGTGCTTAAATTCTTTGCAATACCGGAACCTACTCCGCCTATACCGTAAAGAATTACTCTAATTTCGTCTCTCATGTCAATCATCCTTTCAAATTCTCAAGACTATTATGAACTTAACTTATTTCTCCTCAGGTTTAAGGGATGCCATTGTAAGGTCCCTGATCACTCTCTTAGCGCTAACAGGGTCGATGGTAACATCACCGGTAAGCATCTCTGTACAAGTATGTACCGTCTTTCCATTTACCCTTGCAAGACAACCGTGGCACTGTCCGATACGGCATGAAGCATAGAAGGAAAGAGAAGGATCCATATTTTTATATATCTCCTGTAATGCGTTATATACCGTATAACCGATTGTGGGTATCTCTAATTGAAACGTATCATAATGTGGCTCTTTATCTGTTTCGGGATTAAACCTGAAAACCTTTACGTTTACAATTCTTTTATTATCTGCCATTTTTATCCCTCCTCAGGTGGTGTAATAGATGTAGCAATGATAGGCTCATAGGAAACTTCAAGAGTTCCGTTCTTAGGTATAACTACCACGTTCTTAGCCCAATTCTTGTTGTCTGTTTCAGGGAAATCCTTTCTGAAATGCGCGCCCCTTGTTTCCTTACGGGCAAGAGCGCTTGTAGCTATCAAATCGGATATATCAAGCAGACTTTCTACCTGAAGAGCGTCGACCCACTCACGATTAGCGCCTTTAGCCTTGCATTTGCATCCAACTTCGGGAAGCTGTTTCCTGAGTTCTTTGACCTTTTCAAGAGCTTTTGTAAGGGATTCTTCCGTTCTTACTACGCAGATATTGTCCCAGGCGTTTTTCTGTATTTCTTTCTTGAACTCCCTTGCGTCTATACCTGTTCTTCCTAAAGGAGCCATCACTCTCCCTTTGTTAGCTTCTGTAGACTCTGCGGAACCTGTGTCGAAACTCTTTATGTTTTTCACATATTCTGCAGCGCTTCTTCCGGCAATAACGCCTTGTACAAATACCTGTGTTAAAGCGTTTCCGCTGAGACGGTTAGCGCCCTCGGTACCGCCTGCAACCTCTCCGGCAGCGAATAATCCAGGGATCCTTGTTTCACAGGTGTCTTTGGCGTGTATACCGCCGCAGAAGAAATGGCTTGCTACGGCTACTTCAATTGCGTGGCCCTTCTTCATACGCTCGATAAGCTCTTTGAAACTGAATCCCATAAATACCCAATCCTTGGAAAGGATAGGTTGGTTCCTTGCTGCAGGGAAGTTATCAATAAGTTCTTCGGGCAGATGATGCAAGGAATAATAAACACCGCCATTTTGTGAGCCCATTCCCTCGAATACTTCGTTCATAATGCCGCGGGCAAGGAGGTCACGGGTAACGTGTTCTTTATTAACGGGATCGATCTTCTCCTCGAAGAAACGATGGCCGAATTTGTTATACATACGGATATCCATACCTCCGAAATCAGGCCCTATGCAGTAAGGGAAGGAGATACCTGCCCATGCGGGAGGATTAAGGAATGTACATCCCATAAACTGTACCATTTCCATATCCACAAAATCCACACCGGCACGCAACGCCATAGCATGTCCGTCTCCGGTAAGCTCATCGGGAGCTGTTGAGTACGGATAAAGCTGCATACCGCCACCGGTAGCTAAAATAACGGCCTTGCCGAATACCTCAACATATTCGCCGTCAGAGAGATCAAGACCGGATACACCTACGATACGCCCATCTTTTTTAATCAGATCCGTCGTCATAAACTGCTCGTAAATAGGTATATTACTCTTCTTTACCTTACCGGCTAAAACACGCATGATTTCCATGCCGGTTGTTGTAACGCCTCTGGGATAGGAATGTCCCGCAGGCTGCCCCAGATCCTTTTCTATCTTCATACCCCAGTCCATAAAGTCTTTCACAATACCAGGAATAAGCTCTACATGATGCTCAACCATTTTCTGGTTGGGAAGATAACGTCCTTCAATAACGGTATCCTCAAAAAACTTTTCCTTACTGTCTCTGACATCTCCGTTGAGACCAAGAAGCTCTTTACAGCTTCTGCTGTCTACGTTGATGTCAGCGCCTGCTGTTACGGTAGCGCCGCATTTGCCTATACGTCCCTTTGTAAGGATCATAGGCTCAACGCCGAGGCGTTTAAGCTCCAGTGCAGCCAATGCGCCCGCACCCTCGCTGCCGATAATTAAAACATCTGCTTTAAGCATAATACCCCTCCTTATTTTTTATAAATGTTGTAATAAAGAATCATACATATTTGGTTATATTGCGGATATATTGCATAAAAACCAAAATATATTATGAATATAACACATGTTTTTAAAGATAAAATTGAATTATCCGCATTATTTCATGCAAGATCCGCATTTATCATAGAAGTATTTTGTATATAACAACTAATACTCTTAAACTGTTTTTTGTTATTCGCCTTCCCTTTGTATTCCCCCTCAATCAGTTTCCGTTTATAAGAACCGTCCTCTGACGCGTGCCATCCTTCCGGTTCAAAAAAATAAAAAAGAGACTGTGAAAAATAGGTGTTAAAAAACCCAGCTTTCACAGCCCCTTATATTAATATAAGTTCAACGGAAAATTTTCAAAGCAAAACTGTATTTAAACACAAAAAAATGTAAATTTGACTTTTTTCAGATAACATTTATTGCCTTTTCCAGAAATGCTCCTATTTCAATATTTAGTACAAGTTAAAATGGGAAATCTATCCTCTAACTTGTCCGCCCAGCAGCACAAAAAACGAATCCAAAAGGAACGGTCTACAAAAAAAGCAATCGAGGATGCAGTGGTGGATTACCGGAAAAGCAAGCTACAAAATCCAACTATCCACGAGGTTTTTGAAGAATGGAACGACAGACGGCTTGATCTTCACAAGATTTCGCCGTCCTCCCACCTGCGATTAAAACAAGCATTCAGGCGGCGCTATGCAGAATTTGGCCAACGCAGAATAAAAGACATTTCTGAAGATGAAGTGCGTGATTTCTTCGAAAAAAACTCGCAGACAAATCCTTATCAGCAAAGGCTTTCTCCAACCTCAAAGGCATTACCAGAGGTATATTAAAACGGGCCAAACGAAGAAAACTCACAGATATAAATGTGGAAACAATGTTTTTGGAACTGGACGTGTCGGAGCAGGAATTCAGCAAAAAAGCAATTAATATTTGCATCCGGGCTTCGAGTCGGCGAACTGGTGGCTTTAAAATATTCGGATCTTGGCGAAAACACAATCCACGTCAGGCGGACAGAGAGCAGATATAAAAAACAGTGAAGGGCATTATGCATATACAATTAAAGATTCTCCAAAAACAGACGCAGGGAAAAGGGTAATCGTCATTCCCGCTGGATTCGGATGGGTTTTTGATTGCCTTTCGATTACCTACAAAATCAGGAAGGCCGGAAACCCTTGAAAATAAAGGATTTCCAGCCCTTTTGCCCATGGAGTAGACGAGAGTCGAACTCGTGTCCGAAAACTCATCCCATGTCCTTCTACTATCATAGTCAGCTCTTTTTCATTCCCTCTGCTGCCCGAGAGCGGACGCCCTGACAGGTTCAGTAGCTTCATCATACGCCTGCAGACTCAAAGCTTTGCCTGCATCGTTTCCCACATAGTCGACGCCAGACCCTTAACGTGCGGGTGCGTTAAGGCTGACGAGCAGCAACTAGGCTGCTAACGCGTAATTTTCTTCTGCGTTTATATTTAGGTTTGCGATTTGACGCATCGCCTGCGGATAGCTTCTCCATCTTCAAAGTCCCCGTCGAAACCGGTACTACCCCAAATTACTGTCTATATTATACAAAAGGGGACTGCCGCTGTCAAGTTGTTTTCGCAAATCAAATGAAAAAATCACCACCGGCCTTTAACTTTGAATTCCCGCTGGGCTTCCCGCTTCTGATCCTTTTTCGCAATGTCCTGCCGTTTGTCGTATAATTTCTTGCCCCGCGCCACCGCGATTTCCACCTTCACCAAGCTGCCCTTGAAATACACCTGCAAGGGCGCCAAGGTCAGCCCTTTTTCCGCCAGCTTTCTCTCTATTTTGCGGATTTCCTCCCGGTGCAGCAGAAGCTTTTTCACCCGCAGTGGGTCTTTGTTGAAAATATTCCCTTTTTCATAGGGGCTGATATGCATGCCGTAAATAAACACTTCCCCCCGCTCAATGCGGACGAAAGATTCTTTGATGCTGCATTTGCCCATGCGCAGGGATTTCACCTCTGTGCCCGCCAGGGACACCCCCGCTTCGTATTTATCTTCTATAAAATAATCGTGATAGGCTTTTTTATTATTGGCAATCATGCGGATTTTGGTCCCTTTACCCATAACCTGCTCCTTTCACTGTATGGCAAAATCAATGTTTCTCTGATATAAGTCCACATCCACCGCGCGGACGCGCACTTTCTGGCCCAGGGCGTAGATTTTCCCGGTGGCCTCGCCCACTAACGTAAGGTTTTCCTCATCGAATCTGTAATAATCGTCTTCCATCGCGCGAATGTGCACCAGACCCTCGATGGTGTTGGGAAGCTCTACGTAAAGCCCCCAGCCGGTCACGCCGGAGATGGAACCCTCAAATTCCTCGCCCACATGGTCCAGCATATATTCCGCTTTCTTTAACTTGTCCACTTCCCGCTCGGCCTCCTCCGCCCTTCGCTCGGCGGAACTCGAAAGCGCGGCCGCCTCATCCAGAATAGACGCGTACATGTCTTTTTTCTCCTGGTTCATCCGTCCCCGCAGCTTATCTTTGATGATTCTGTGGATCTGCAGATCCGGGTAGCGGCGGATGGGCGACGTGAAATGGCAGTAATGGGTGGAAGCCAGACCGAAATGCCCAGTGCATTCCACAGTGTACCTGGCCTGCTGCATGGCCCGCAGCGCCAGACGGCTGATCAGCGCTTCATTTGGCTGCCCCTTGGCCTGAGCCAGAATCCGCTGAATCTCCAGCGGGGATATTTTCTCCCTGGCCTTCTGCACGGAAATCCCCTGACTGTGCACCAGCGTCAGCAGCTCTTCCACTTTATCCGGGTCCGGATCGCCGTGGGTCCGGTATAGGAAAGGAATCTCGTCCTCGCAGAACTCCCGGGCCACCGTCTCGTTGGCCAGAATCATAAAGTCCTCGATCAGCTCCATGGCGCGGTTGTGCTCATAGACTTCCACGGCCAGCGGCTTTCCCGTCTCGTCGATAGTGATTTTGCTCTCCGGGAAATTAAAATCTATGGAACCGCGCTTTTGCCGCTGCCGGCGGACGCAGGCAGACAGCTCATCCATCTTTCGAAATAGAATCTCAAAATCCGCGTACTCCCTGCTGATTTCCGGGTCGGAGCCGTCCAGGATTTTCTGGACGTTCGTATAAGTCATGCGCCGGTCCACCCGGATGACCGTCTCGGCAATCTCGTGGCGGAGCACCTGGCCCTGGCCATCCACGTCCATGAGGCAGCTTAAGGCCAGCCGGTCTTCCCCGGCGTTCAGCGAACAGACGCCATTGCTGAGCCGCTGGTGCAGCATGGGAATCACCCGGTCTACCAGATAGACGCTGGTTCCCCGCCGCAGCGCTTCCCGGTCCATGGCGCTGCCTCCCTGAACATAGTTGGCCACGTCGGCGATGTGCACGCCCAGATGGTAAAGGACGCCCTCGCCGTTTTCCCCCTCTTCCCACGTCAGGGAAACGGCATCGTCCAGGTCCTTGGAATCCTCCCCGTCAATGGTGACCATAGTCCAGTCCCGGATGTCCTTTCGCCCCTGGAAATCTCCGGGAATCAGCTCTTCGGATACCCTTTTCGCCTGGCGAATCACTTTCTCGGAAAATTCCGTGGGTATCCCCAGGGCTTTCACAATGGAGAGTACGTCGGTTCCGGGCTCTCCCACGCCGCCCAGGATTTCTTTAATTTTACCCTCCGGCCCCTTCCTCCTGGAGCCGTAGCCGGTGAGAATGGCCACCACTTTGTCCCCAGTGACGGCGCCCATGGACTGTCCGCCGGGGATGAACACATCCTGGCCAAGTTTGGGGTTATCCGGCACGACGAAGCCATAATGGGGGCTTTTCTGGTAAGTGCCCACAATCTCCCGACAGGCGTGCTCCAGGATTTTCACCACAACGCCCTCTTTTCGCCTGCCGTTTTCCTTCTGTATAAGCGCCACCTGCACCTTGTCCCGGTCCATGGCGCGTCCGGTCTTCTCCTCCGGTATATAGATGTCTTCCTCGCCCTCCCCCAGGTCCACGAATCCAAAACCTCTGGGATGCGCCAAAAACGTCCCGACGATCCGTGGCTTCTCGGCGCGAGTATACGTGCCGTTGGCATTGAGCTGCGCGCTTCCGCTTTTGACCAGCTCATCCATCACCCGGTAAAGCTCCTTTCGCTTCGGCCGGGGAATGTCCAAAAGGGCCGCCAGCTCCCTAAGCCGCATGGGCCGGTAAGCCGCGCTTGAGAGCACGTCCATCATCAATTTCTTTCGTCGTTCTAATTGTCTTTTCTTCATTTCTACCTCTATAAATTATTGAAAATCTAATATACGATAAGAGCGCCCTTGTCTATGATCCAAGAGCGCCCTTCTTTAAAAACTCATGTTCAAAACAGCAGCCAGTATGAAAAATAGAGCTGCCATAATCTTGGTGGCAGTAATCAGCTTTCCCTCCATAGAGCGGCCTTTATTCTTGCCCCAATAGGTATCCGCAGCGCCGGCTATGGCGCCAAGTCCCTGCTGCTTTCCTTCCTGCATCAGCACAACAACCGTCAGAGCGATACAATCCAGGGCAAATAAAACTGTCAGAATAATTCTCAGGATTTCCACTTAAAACCACACCTCCCTAACACCAATTACTAGATATTGTACCACAGCGTCGGGAGGTTTACAACCATTATTTTAGATAATCATCTATTATTTTATTTCTGCGAAAGGATGGTCGTATGTGGCTGTTTTCCCCAGGTAATCTTCGATGCGCAAAAGCTGGTTGTATTTGGCGTTTCGGTCGGATCTGCAGGGTGCGCCCGCCTTAATCTGCCCGGCCCCGGCCGCCACCGCCAGATCCGCGATGAACGAGTCTTCTGTCTCTCCGGATCGGTGGGAAATCACCGCTTTGTAGCCGGCTTTGTGGGCCATCTCCACCGCGTCCAGCGTTTCCGAAAGGGTGCCGATCTGATTTAATTTCACCAGAATGGCGTTGGCCGCCTGCAGCTTAATGCCGCAGCGCAGCCGTTTGATGTTGGTGACAAACAAATCGTCCCCCACCAGCTGGATTTTTCCGCCCAGCTCTTTGGTCATATGCTTCCAGCCGTCCCAGTCGTCTTCGTGCAGGCCGTCCTCGATGGACGCGATGGGAAATTCGTCCACAAGCCCCTTGTAATATTCCACCATTTCCTGGCCTGTGCGCAGAACCGTTTCTCCCTTCATGCAGGACTCTCCAGGGAAACGGTACGCGTCCTTTTCCTTCTCGTAAAGCTCGCTGGCCGCCGCGTCGATGGCGATGCAGATATCCTCTCCCGGCCGGTATCCGGCGCGCTCGATGGCGCGGATCATAAGCGACAGGGTCTGGCGGGCGTCAGACAAATTCGGCGCAAAGCCGCCCTCGTCGCCCACCGCCGTGGACATTTTTTCCTTTTTTAAAATAATCTTTAAAGTATGATAAATCTCCACGCACATACGCAGGCCGTCGTGGAAGCTCTCCGCGCCCACCGGCATAATCATAAACTCCTGCAAGTCCACCGTGTTGTCCGCATGGACGCCGCCGTTTAAAATGTTCATCATGGGAACCGGCATCCGCTTGGCGTGGATGCCCCCTATATATTGGAACAAAGGCAGCTTCAGCGCCGCAGCAGCCGCCCGGGCCACCGCCATGGACACGCCCAGCATGGCGTTGGCGCCTATGTTGCTCTTATTCTCCGTCCCGTCCGCTTCCAGCAGCATAAGGTCAATGGCGTTTTGATCCAGGGCGTTTTCCCCCAAAATTGCGTCCGCCAGCTTTGTATTCACATTGGAAACGGCTTTTTGCACGCTTAAGCCCATATATTCTTTCTTATTCCCGTCTCTAAGCTCCACCGCCTCAAACTTCCCGGTGGACGCGCCGGAAGGCGCCATGGCGCGCCCGGTGGCGCCTTTCAGTCCCACGATGCCCTCGCCCACGGTGACTTCAACCTCCACCGTCGGATTCCCCCTGGAATCCAGCGCCTGCCGCGCGTACACCCTTCTGATCGGCAAATATCGGTACATAGATGCAACCTCCTAAATATTGAAGATAGAATGATTTTTTCCGAAAATAGTATCTCCGGAAAATCGCCGATACATACATCGTCTCCGCGGAAGCGCTTTTTGCCGGATTTGCGCCAGCAGCCTCAACGCCTCATCTAAATATATGTCATCAATCACAATCTATAATTTTGCTTTCATAATTCTTTCCGCTTTCGCAATATTTCACAACTTATTTTATTTATCTTTCAATTAAAACAAACCATATACTTGTTTTTAGTTGCTATTAAACGTATTTATTGCCAATATCCATGATATAATATTGTGATTTATTGCGTTTTGAATTAAAAACAAGTTTAAAGTTGTTTTTTCTTGCTTTATTTACTAAAGGGAGTATAATTATAGGGAGGATAACGCTACGAGGAGAACCAAGGATGAAAAAAAGACTGACTGCTGAAAGAAGAAATGAAATCGCCCAGCTTCTGATACGCGACGGCAATATCAAGGCCAGCGCGCTTGCAAAATATTTTGACGTGTCCACAGAAACCATCCGCAAGGATTTAATTTACCTGGAAGAACAGGGCATCGCCCAGAAAAGTTATGGCGGGGCAATCGCTTCCAATGCGTTGATTGAACGCCCCGTCACTCTGAAAAATATGGAAAATACGGAAGACAAAACGGCCATCGCCAACAAGGCGATAGAGCTGATTCCGGACAAAGGCGTTGTGCTGCTGGATGCCGGAAGCGCCAGCTGCGCACTCGCCAAACTGCTGCTGTTAAGAAACGATCTCACCATATTCACCAATTCCATTCCGGCCCTGTATCTGCTGTCTGATTCCAACAACCAGATATTTGCCTTGGGCGGACATGTCCGTGGAAGCAGCAAGGGAATCGTGGGCTCCTGGGCTATCCAGGTCCTCCAGGCTCTCTGCGCAGACATCGCGTTTCTTGGAAGTGACGGGTTCCGGGATTTGTCCGGCCCCTCCTCGGCTTCTTATGAAGAATGTGAATTGAGACAAGCCATGCTGAAATCCTCCAGCAAGACGGTGATTCTGACGGATCATGACAAATTCGACAAAAACTCCCTGTTTCAGTTCTGTGAATGGCGGGATGTCTATGCTTTAATCACCAATACGTCCAACTCCGCAGCCTTTCAAGCGCTGGCGCCCCGAATCCGTGAAAAAACCCGGCTATTCCTGGTAGATTAGAGAACGGATGAAATTTATGGGCAATAAAGAAAACTCCATACAATCATTGGATCGGATACCCGAAAACAAAATGTTATAATTTTAAAAGAACAGTAGTCTGCATAGCAAAACCACCCTCGCACTTTGGCCAGTGCAGGGTGGCTTCGCTATCCCAATATCGATCAACCCCTTCTATACGGGCGGCTGCTCCTTTCGTATGTCTATAATATAACACATCTAAAATTTAATTACATGAGTTTTCGAAAAGCAATCTAAAAACTCCGAATGGCGTCTTCCTCCCCATCGGAATCCTTATCAATCTTTTTCACAATCACGTCGTACCCCACCGACGCATTGACTTTCACATGTACCCGATCTCCTGCTTTGTGGCCCAGCAGGGCTTTTCCCAGGGGCGACTCCACGCTGATGCGGCCATCCAGGGAGTTGCCCCGGATGGATGTGACCAGCTTGTAGACTTCTGTTTCATCGTCCTCTTCAAAATAGACTTCCACTTTGTTATTTAAGCCCACTTCGTCTTCCCGGGATTCATCGGAGATAATCCGGGCGGTTTTCAGCATACGCTCCAGATAGCGAATGCGGCTCTCGTTTTTGTTCTTGTCTTTTTTGGCCGCATGGTACTCGAAGTTTTCGCTTAGGTCCCCGTGGGCGCGGGCTTCTTTTACGGCCTCCAGGGCTTCCTTTCTCACTACCAGCCTGCGGTATTCGATCTCTTCCTGGATTTTTTTTACGTCTTCTTTAGTCAGCTGTTCTCTCATCTTTCGCGCACCAGCAGAGATTCCCCGGTCATTTCTTCGGGCTGCTCCATGCCCATCATGTCAATGAGCGTGGGTACGATGTCCGCCAGCCGTCCGCCTTCTTTCAGACTTAAGGTCGGGTCGGAGCTTACCAGGATGAAGGGCACCGGATTGGTGGTGTGCGCGGTGAAAGGCTCGCCGGTTTCGTAGTCGATGAGCTGCTCCGCGTTTCCGTGGTCGGCGCAGATGAACATCTGGCCGCCCATTTTTTTCACCGCGTCCACGGTCTTGCCCACGCAGGCGTCCACCGTCTCGATGGCTTTGATGGCGGCCGCCTGTACGCCAGTGTGACCCACCATGTCCGGGTTGGCGAAGTTGCAGATGACCACGTCGTATTTACCGGATTCGATAGCGCCCACCAGTTTTTCGCAGACTTCCGGCGCGCTCATCTCCGGCTGCAGGTCGTAGGTGGCCA
>CAYOWU010000002.1:0-112320 GCA_964407765.1 uncultured Lachnospiraceae bacterium | reverse complement strand
GTCCCACATGCAGGCTGTCCGCAGTGGGGTCAAATCCTATATAAAATACTGCTTTCCCATGGTTGATCAGCTCTTTAATCTCCTCCTCATCGGTCACCTGCGCGATCAGTCCCCTGGCCTGCAGCTCTTCGTACACAGTCATGTGTTTTCCTCCTCGCATATCACTGCTCCATTTTATGCCATCTGGTATTTTTTAAAGTATACAAACCGCTTATTTTTTTGTCAAGTCTTTGGCTGGGGAAATTTAATTGTATTGCAATCATCTACAGGACAGCAAGCTTTTCGGAACCCATTAAGCGGCCGTTCTATTTTTCATCCATGCGTTCATCGTGATTTAAACTAAGTTCAGATAGACATGACACTCAATATATATAGAGATGGCGATTAATTATCGCCATCTGCGCCGAGCGCGGCCGCTTTGCGGCATATACATATTCGCGCGAGCGTGCATCCCCCGGAGGGTCTATATATCTGGCAATTATTTAATGCCAGATATTATAGAAGTGTCTATTATGGAAAAATTGGCCGGACTGTTGAGGATGCTTTCTTAAATAAACTGCAGAAATTCAAAAATTCTATGCCTTGGAAAATAAACTGGAATATGATATAATTTCCACCGAAAGAATAAATTTGACAATTTACATATTTTGAAGCTTTATTGAAGACTCTGAAATTTTTAGCAGAAAGGAATGACGCAATATGGAACACTATTACCAGCCAGAAATCGAATGCGCCTCCCGGGAGCAGATCCAGGCGTGGCAGGACGAGCGACTGGCCAATACCGTGAAACGGGTTTACGAAAATGTGGAATTTTACAGGAAAAGAATGGACGAAAAAGGCGTGAAGCCGGAAGACATCCAGTCCACCAAGGACCTGCACAAGCTTCCCTTTTTGACAAAGGACGACCTGCGGGACGCCTATCCCTACGGCCTTCTGGCGGAGCCGCTGGAAAACTGCGTGCGGATTCAGTCCACCAGCGGCACCACAGGACGCCGGGTCGTGGCCTTTTACACTCAGCATGACATCGACCTGTGGGACGAATGCTGCGCCCGCGCCATCGCCGCCGCCGGCGGGACCAACCAGGACGTGGTGCATGTCTGCTACGGCTACGGCCTTTTCACCGGCGGCCCCGGCTTAAACGGCGGCTCCCACAAAATCGGTTCCCTGACCCTGCCTATGTCCTCGGGAAACACCGAGCGGCAGATCCAGTTCATGTGCGACTTGGGCGCCACCATCCTCTGCTGCACCCCGTCTTACGCCGCCTATCTGGCCGAGTCCATCCACGAGCGGGGACTGCGGGACCAGATTAAGCTGAAAGCCGGCATCTTCGGCGCCGAGGCGTGGACCGAGGAAATGCGCCATGATATCGAGGAAAAACTGGGCATCAAAGCCTTCGATATCTACGGCCTGACGGAAATCTCCGGCCCGGGCGTGTCCTTTGAGTGCAGCGAGCAGACCGGCATGCACATCAACGAGGACCATTTCATCGCCGAAGTCATCAACCCGGAGACAGGCGAAGTCCTCCCCGACGGAGAAAAAGGCGAGCTGGTGTTCACCTGCATCACCAAGGAGGCGTTCCCGCTGATCCGCTACCGCACCCGGGACATCTGCATCTTAAGCCACAAGAAATGCTCCTGCGGCCGCACCCACGTGAAGATGACCAAGCCGCTGGGAAGAAGCGACGATATGCTGATCGTCAAGGGCGTGAACGTATTCCCGTCCCAGATCGAGACAGTTCTTCTGAACCAGGGATACCCGGCCAACTACCAGATTATCGTCAGCCGCGAAAACAACAGCGACGCCATTGAGGTCCAGGTGGAGATGACACAGGAAATGTTCTCGGATAACGCAGCCGTTGTCACCGAGAGAGAGAAAAAGCTCGTGGACGCATTAAAAGCAATGCTGGGCATTTACGTAAAAGTGACCCTGGTCAATCCGAAGAGCATCGCCCGCAGCGAAGGAAAAGCAGTCCGCGTCATCGACCAGAGGAATTTATATCAGGGATAATCCAGACAGGAGGATATTATGACGGTAAAACAGATTTCTGTATTCGTAGAAAATAAGGCCGGAAAGCTGGCCGAGCTCACCGATTATCTGCAGCAGCGCCAAATTGACATGCGCGCCCTCTCCATCGCAGAGACGCAGGACTTCGGCATTGTGCGGATGATCGTGGACGACGCTTACAAAACGTCCTGCATCTTAAAAGAATCCGGTTATGTGTCTTCCATCACGCCAGTGCTGGCGGTGGAAATACCGGACGAGCCGGGAAGCCTGTCCCGGATCTTGAAGATCTTAGGCGACGGCGGCGTGAACCTGGACTATATGTACGCTTTTTTGACCCGCAAGGAAGCCACCGCCTACATGGTCCTGCGAGTGGCGGACAATGAGAAAGCCCTGGAAATCCTGGGTAAAAAAGGCATACACGCCATCTCCCAGGACCAGCTGGCCAAATTATAAGAAACGCTTTGAACCACCGGCTCTGGCATTTCATCCAGCCGGTGGTTTTCCAAATCTACGCCCGCGTCCAGGCTCCGGTTTTTTCAAACTCCCGGGCGGCCCGTCTGGCGCCCTCGACGATTTCCGGCCCGTACCCGGTTATTTCCAGCAGACGTATGGCGTTTCTGGAAGACGCACGTCCCTTCTTCAGCTTGTAAGAAAAGAGCACATCCTTTTCCCGGACCTCCTCCCCAAAATGATAATTTTCATACAAATTTTCCAGAATATACGTCAGCTCTATGTCGTGGGTGGCCGCGAAGCAGAAGACTTTGTCCCGGCGCAGGGATTTTAAAATCCTGGAGGATGCCGCGATCCGCTCGATGGTGTTGGTTCCCCGCAGAACCTCGTCTGCCATGCACAGCAAAAAGCCCTCCTCCTTGGCCGCGTCCAGAATCCTCTTTAAGGAGCGGATTTCCACCATGAAATAACTCTCGCCCCCTTCCAGGTTATCCGACAGGGCCATGGACGTGAGAATCCGGCACATGGGCGCCCGGTAAGAAACGGCGGCGCAGGTGGCCACGGTCTGGGCCAGAATTCCGTTGATGGCCACGTTCCGCAAAAACGTGGACTTCCCGGAGGCGTTGGAGCCCGTGACCAGCATGCCCCCCTCCAGGCGAAAATCATTGGCCACAGGATCCCTGACCAGCGGATGGTACAGCCCTTCGGCCCGAATCTCCATCTTCCCGTGAAAGGACGGACGGCTCCACACCGGCAGCATTTCCCGAAAAGACGCGGCGGCGATGGCGCAGTCCAGCTCCCCTAAGCCCTCCAGCAGCCGCTGTGCGTCCTCTTCATGCCGGTGGATTTCCCGCAGCAGCCGGTTGTAGCAGATGAGATCCACATGGAAAATCATCCGGACGAAATCCACCAGAACGGCTTCCGGACCGCCGGATACGTTGTCCTTGCCGGAAACCCAGTAGGAGCCTTTCTTAAAACCCTGCAGGTTTTCATTGGCCTGAAGCAAAGGCGCCGTGCGGGGCTTTAGCCCCTCCCAATCCAGCTCTTCCAGCTGCCGCCCCGCCGCCATCATCTGCTTCACACTCTGAAAAAAGCTTAAATGCTCCTGCGCCTGCCTGCGGTCGCCGCCGCCGTAATAGTCGGCGATGTTTACGCAGGCCACCGCCAAAAACAGGAAAAACCCGCACACCGGCTGCGCCAGCATAAACAATAGACTGCAGACGGCGGCGGCGCACAGCGCGTAATGCTTCTTCTGCCCGATGGGCTTCGCCGCCTTCACCGCCCGCAGCTTTTCCCCTATGGAACGCTTTGCCAAAACCGGCGAAGCCTTGGGAACCTGGGCCAGAATCAGCTGTGCCTCCCGGCGCAGTTTTTCATTTTCCCCAAATAATCGAATCAGCCGGTCCCGCTCCCACAGAGGCCCTTCCTCAAGCTTCGGCGTCCGCAGAAGATACAGCAGATATTCCTCCCCCGGCGCGGAAACCGTATGGTTCATCCGCAGAAACACCCGATCCATGTCCAGATCCTTCCAGGTGATTTCATCTATGAAAAAAGGCTCCCCGGCGCTTTTATATTTTCCGTAAGCCGCCAGACGCTCAATATGTTCCCGGGAATAGGCCGCGTCCGGCGCTTTTCCCCAGCTTTCGTCCACACGGCGTAAAAACTCCTCTTTATTTTTGCGGTTACTGTGCAAAATCATGGCCGCCAGCAGCGCCATCGCGCCGAGAATGCACAAAATCAGAATCCAAAATTCCCTCAAATGATTTTCCCTCCTGAAAAAATGTATGCGAAAAAACTGCCCCCCAGGCCGGAGGCAGCTTTATCATAACCCATTATTTCCAATATGTAAAGAAAGTTTGTCCCTTGTACGTGAATGCCCCGGAACGGCTGGTGAGGCCTGTAGCCGCATAAGCGGAAGGCGTCATGAAAAATAAACAGTCAAAGTCTGTCTTATTCTTGGCCTTGGCCAGCACGTTTGTAAGGTATTTGGCGCGTTTGGTCTTATTTTTCTTATAAGCGTTGTACATCACGTACGCCCGGTTCACCGCCTGTTCCGCCGTTTCGTATCCGACTACGTCGGTGTTGTTCAGCCTTCTTTGCAGCGCACCGTCCCAGACCACAGAGAACTGGCCCTTCTGGTAAATGACGAAGCGCACGGACGGCGGGAAATTATACTGGGGCGCCAGCGTCCGGTTTAAGATAACCATGGCCGTGGCCGTCATGCCCTGCAGGCCCTGGTTGCCTGCCTCGCAGTACACCGTGGCCGCCAGCAGATCCTTGTCGCTTAGCTTTCCGTTGGCCACGCCCGGGTGCTTGGCGTATTCCTTTTGCAGGGTGTAAATCTTCCGGTTCGTGTCGATGGCCCGCACGTTTCCGCTGGCATCGTATGTAAAGCTCTGGGTTTCCGTGGCCACGCCGTCTTTGTCGAAAGACCAGGTTTTGCCCCCGATGGTCAGCGTCTCGTTCACCGCCATGACGCCGTTGGTTTTAAAATAATAACGGTTGTCATTCAGCGTCAGCCAGCCAGTCTTGCGCCTTCCGTTTTCCTGGTAATAGTAATATTTGCCACCGATTTTTTTCCAGGAGGAGGTAAGCATGGCCCCGTTGGACTCAAAATAATACCAGATCCCGGAAATCTTAAAGCTTCCGGACCTGCGGCAACCGATGGGATAACTGACTCCGCTTTCCATCGTGTCCGTGGGATTGAGGTAAAAGGTCTTCTTTCCCACCTTGCAAAGCCCGGTGAGCATGACCCCGTCGCCGCCCAGCCGGTATTTCCTGCCCTTGGAAGTCTTCCACTTGTTGACCAGCGCTTTCCCGTCCGCGCCGATAAAATACCATTTCTCCTTGTGCTTCACCCACTGGTTCGTAACCATGGCGCCGTTTGCGTCGAAGTAATAATAATTCTTGGATATTTTCTGTAATTTCGTGAGCATGCGGGTCGTCTTCCTGGACAGGAAATAGCGTTTCCCCTTCCAGTCCACCCACCCGGTCTTCTTCGCGCCGTTTTCATAAAAATACCAGTATTTTCCCTCTTGTTTCCAGCCGGTATATGATTTGGACGCCGCCGCTGCCTTTCTTGGCTGGACTGCCGCGCAGGCAAAGGGCAGCATAAGCGCAAACAACAGTAAAAACAGGCATCCTTTTTTTCTCGTTCTCTTCATCGATTTTCCTACCTTTCCCCAATTTCCAGACTTCTCCCTGCTGGAGGCCCTCCTGCAAAAATACCCGCAGGGGCGTCCCGCACATCCGGTTCCCCTTATTTGTTAAGTATATATTAAATTTGTATGAATGTCAAGATAGGAGGACCCTGGAAAATGTATCAAAAAAGATAAGAATATATTAAATAATGAAACAAACTAATCCGCCCTTGCTGTCGTTGACGATTTTCTGCATGGATTCCTGGAGCTTGCCCTGGCTCTCCTCCCCGATCACCGCAATCTTGGAGCGGATGCCGTCCTCCACCAGCTGTTCGATGGATTTTCCGAAAATATTCGTCTCCCAGATGGTTTCGCCCCGCTGCTCCCCTTCCTTGATGTAGGCGATCAGGTCTTCGGCCTGCTCTTTGGTGCCCACAATGGGCGCAATCTCCGTCTCGATGTTGGCCTTAATCATATGGATGGACGGACTTTGGGATTTGATTTTCACGCCGTATTTATTTCCCTGCTTAATCACCTCCGGCTCCTCCAGCTCAATGTCTCCCCGCTCCGGCGTCACCACCCCATAGCCGCAGCCCCGGACCGCCTCCAGCGCCGACTGGACTTTCACATACTCTTCCTTCATCCGGGCAAATTCGCGGATCATATGTATCAGTTCGTACTCGCTGCCCATGGAGATTCCTGTCATCTCTGAGAGCATTTCGTAATAATACTGCTCCCGCACATGAATCTGCACCCGGATCACGCCGGTGGCCAGATCCATCCGCTCCAGCGTCACCCGCTCCACGTAAGGCCCCTCCAGCTCCAGCGGACACTCGGTGAAATCCCGGATGTTTCTCCAGCCGGCGGTCATCTGCTTGATCTGCTCCAGAAGATTGGTTTTCAGCGGATTTTGCAGCGGGAGAATCTCCACCCATTTGGGGATGTAGAACTGTATCTGCCCCAGCGGAAATTCATACAGCGCTTTTTCCAAAATGGCGCTTACGTCCTCCCGGCGCAGCTGCTCGCAGTTTATAGACAGGGCGGACACATGGTATTTCTCCTGGATTTCCTTCACCGCAGCCGCGGCATCCTCCCCGTAGGGCTTTTGGGAATTTACAATGACCACGAAAGGCTTTCCGTGGTTTTCCAGCTCCCGGATGGTCTTTTCCTCCGCCTTGCGGAAATTATCCCGGGGCAGCTCCCCGAAGGTACCGTCGCAGGTCATCACGATGCCGATGGTGGCGTGCTCCTCAATAACCTTGCGCGTCCCCACCTCCGCCGCCTGGTGAAAGGGGATTTCGTGATCGAACCAGGGGGTTTTCACCATCCGCTCCTTGCCTTCTTCCATGTTCCCGATAGCGTCGGGAATCAAAAAACCCACGCAGTCAATGAGGCGCAGCCGCACCTGAATGTCTTCCCCCAGGGACATATTGATCGCTTCTTTGGGTATGAATTTGGGTTCCACCGTGGTGATCAGCTTCCCCGACCCGCTCAAGGGCAGCTCATCGCGCACCTGGGACTGGCGCAGCTGGGACAGGGCCGGCAGGGCCACCAGCTCCATGAAACGGCGGATAAATGTGGACTTCCCGCTGCGCACCGGGCCGACCACGCCTATGTAGATTTCCCCGTTGGTACGGGCCTGTATATCTTTATATACCTGAAAATTAACCATATAAAACTCCTTTTTCCCCGTTGGCAGTATCATTAATATATATGAAGGGAAGAAGAAGTCCATGACAAATAAAACGAGCCGGAAGGCTTATTTTCATGAAAATCAAAAAATATGCAAAGATGCAGGAAAGTTCTTTTTATTCATATCGGATAAATTTTAATATTTTTCCTTCTCATATCGCATGATTTTATTGATTGCATCCCTAAAATCGTATATAATTAAGAATAACTCATATAAAAGGAGGATTTGGCCGTGATTGTTACAGCAACAGAATTTAAAACCAATTTTGGAAAATATCTTGAATTAATTGCCAAGGAAGACATCTTTATCACTCGTAATGGAAAAACAGTTGCTAAAGTTATTAATCCCCAAATTTCCGCAGTGGATTCCCTGCGTGGGATGTTAAAAAATGCCCCTTCTGATATTGATACGGATTCTTTAAGAGAGGAACGGCTATTAAAGTATGAAAATAATGTGTGACACAAATGTAATCATTGATGTATTGTTGGAAAGAGAGCCTTTTGTAGAAGATTCTTATAAAGTTCTGCAATTTTGTGAAGAGCATAAAATAGATGGTTTTGTATGTGCATCTTCTGTTACCGACATCTACTATCTTGTAAGAAAATATACCCATAGCACTGATCTGGCATATAAAGCAGTCGGAAAGCTTTTGGAGATTGTCAAGGTATGCAGCGTTACACACAATGATATCCTTAACGCATTTCAGAAAAAGGCAAAGGACTTTGAGGATTGTCTGGTTGCTATTTGTGCCAAATCAATACATTGTGATTGTATTGCCACCCGAAACAAAAGAGATTTTGAAGAATTTTGCATTCCTGCGCTCACTCCGACTGAAATCCTTTTGCAAATCATATAATTGGCTGCTATTCATGTTGTCCCGATCTGTTTTCAGCCATGAGTGAAATAATCACGATTTTTATGCACAAAAAATAGCGCCCTTGCTCTGGTAAAGTAACGCGCTATTTTTTGTAGCTCACTATTTTTCCGGCGGCCAGGTTTGCGCTGGCCAACGACTCTCTTGTTAAGCATATTATACACTGCATACGCCTGTTTTTCAACCATAATTTTTCCCAGCGCCTTACAAGAAAGAATCCCGGCGCTGCACAGGCGCCGGGAAATCAGAGGCGGATTTTAACGGACGATTCCTTGATTTTCATAAACTCCGTCCGCTTTGGCAGTGCAGCCGCTGGAATAGCAGTCGGAGATGTTACCTTCGTTATACTCACAGATGCCTGCACTTCTTTCACTTTTATTGCAAGTCATATTGCAATTTATGGCTCCGCAATTAGCAACCTTCCCTGCATTCCAACGCACCACTCCACCTGCACGTAAAGTCTGATAACCATAACTCATTGTTCCAACTATGGAAACAGAGTCGGCAGTTGAATCCATGAAGCTACCAAAATTATTTACGACCAGTGCGCTTGACCACATATCGCCATTGCGATTCAAATGAATCGAACCACCAGATGTCTTACAGTTTGTGATCATTCCTTTTTCACCATTAGTATGCCCCAGCATACCGGCACGCTCATTTCCTGTAATATAACAATCTTTCACAGTGCAGCGGTCAATTTTCCCATTGTTTTCCAAAAACAGCACAGCACTGTATCTTTTTCCTATAACATCAATCTTCTCCGCCGTAATCCTCTTCAACACACCTTTTGTGCCCACGCCGCCAAACAGCGCAAGATCTTCTTTCCCGCTGTTCTGCATAATCAAATTTTTAATGACGAATCCATTTCCATCGTATGTACCATTGAAAGGATTGTCCTCGGAATAGATCCCGTCAATCTTGGCCACACCGTTTCCATCGATGTTGGCGATCTGCTGGAAGCTGTAGCCGTTGTATTTGGCCACGGCCAGGAACTGGCTTAAGTTGGCCACCTTAAACGGATTCGACCTGCTTCCGGTACCGCCGGCGAACTCGTTCTTGCGGACGATCAGCCTTGCGGACGTTTTCTGGATATTACCGGCTTTGACAACGACGGTGTAGGATCCCGAATCCACCGCATTCCCGTTTCTTTTCCCATTCCATGTAACCGAGTAGGTTGTATTCGCCCGGCAGGATTTGAAAACCGATTTGTATACGGTCGAGCCATTGCTTGCCCGGACAGAGACAGCCACATTCACCGATGGCCGATCTAAAGAAAAACTGATTTTGGCGCTGGAGCTGTTCTGGATAAACATGCCTTTGTCCATGGTCTGGAATTTCAGGCCTTTTACGTTGGCATTGGCATTCACTGTGACCTTGCAGCTGTAGGTTCTCCTGTTCACTTTGGCTCTGATCGTCGCCTGGCCGGGGGCTTTGGCTTTCACAACGCCTTTCGCGGAAACAGTGGCCACGCTTGTTTTTGAGCTGGTCCATTTCACCCTGGCTCTCGTCCCGGTGACTTTCAGGTTATAGGTTTTGCCGATGGACAGCGTGACGGCCTTCTTGTTTAACCCTATGCCTGCCGCATTCGCTGTAACTGAAAGAAGTGCGCACGCCAGCATGACGGCGACGATGGCGCAGAACAGTTTTTTCGATGCAGTTTTCATTTTCGTCTTTCCTCCCTTTTCAAAATGTGTGCATCACGTTTAGTTTCGGATTTATTATACAAAAGAAACTGCATTTTTTCAACTATATTTGGCGCTTTTGATGAGGTAAAGAAGTTTAGGGACGCAAATATCCTGCAGCTTCCTCCTCAGTAAGCTGATATTGTTCCATGATTGCTGATTTTATCTCCGTATCTTTAAGTTTTAATTTTTGGAGGATATTCGCCCCTCAACCTTTCGACCATTTCCCGGTCGTTCTTTTCTGTTATCTGCCAGACTTTTTCCAGCAGCTTCCGGAGGGATTCTTTATCCATCCGTCCGGCTTTTGGCGAAAGTTTTCACGGTTTTTTGTATTTATAGATGCAGTATTTGTCCACCATCCCCAGAAGGGAGTATCCATTGCTGGCGTATTCTTTTTGCTGCTCGTCCAAATCCGTCCACACCACCAGATAGCCGCAGCGCGCCTGGGAAGCCAGATCCGTCACCTGGGCGGGTTCCACAAACTGCGGCTCCTGGTTTAAGAGAAGGTGGAGCTGCTTGGATATTTTGCGCCTGGCGCCTCTGGAGCCCCGGCCATAAGGCATCTTTATGTCAGGCGCGTAGATCCGCAGGTATGTGGCGATGGAATCCGGGGCCACCAGCTTCTTTTTGCCGTCACCCGCGTCCTCTCTCACCAGCTCCGCGATGGCCTTAATCTCATAGGCGACTTTCTCCGAATTATCCGGCACATGGTAATTGCCCTCCACATACACCTGCTCTCCCGTCAATACAATCACGCTTAGCAGCAGCGCGGTGAAAATCATCTGAAATCCCGCGTTTTTCCAGGACGTGCAGAACTTTGTGCATGCATAGGCGATGGCCGGAGCCGTGGGAAGCAGCCACAGCACCCGCCAGTAGACCGTTTCGCCGATGCAGTAATTCGCAATGACATTGGCTGTGTACGGCAAAAAGAAAATAACCAGCGTCACCAGGGTGTAGCCCACGAAAATCCTGCGTTCCCCCTTTTTCCTGTCTTTCTTGGAGAAAAGCAGATAGGCCAGACACAGCGCGAATAAAAGGACGTGCCAGCCCTCTCCCCAGTATGCCAGCCATGTTTCCAGGCTCATATTCCATACATCTTCCATCATCCCCATAGGCCCCCTAACGTATAGATAAATAGATCACCGCAAAAATCAGATTGGGCAGGCAGCAGAACAGCGCCTTTCCCACCGTTTTCCATTTCCAGGCGCACACCCCGCATACGAAGGCGTAAATGCCCACCATAAGCATGGTCAGAATAATGCCCATGGAAGAAACCAGGCAGGACGCCGTCATCAAGCAGAACAGCGCCGGCCAGCCGCCCCCTTTTTCGTTTTTAGCCATCAGCCGGGCGCACATATATGCCACCGCCGGCAGCAAAACGCCCGCCAGAACGGCTTTCCCCTGCCAAATGCGCAGCATAAAAAAGGTTCCCGACGTATAAATGGAATAGTTGGAAAAAACCTGCACTGCGCTGATGAAAATCAAGAACAGCGCACACTGTTTTTTCTGACCGTCAAAAAGCATGTCCGCCCACAGCCAGTAGATGAAATACGCCAGCATAATCATAAATACCGGAAAAATCGTATAGACAAAGGTGGGCACGTCCACCCCCATCAATTCCGTTAATATGGCTTCATAAACGGGAAACGGAGAAAGCACATATCGGCTGGGCAGCTCTTTGTATTCATTTCCCGTATAAGGATTATAGACAAATATACTGTCTGTATAGACAGATGTGCTGGCAGTCGCCACATAGAAGGAGTCATCGGCATCGTGGTGCGCTAAAAGCCCTGCCACCGCCATCTGCGCCAGAATCAATATAACGGCCAAAAAAAACAGCGCATTCTCCGAAATTTTCGCATGGTCCTTTTTTTCTCCAGCGCCCAGCGCCATTTCTTTCAGATTCGAAAAATTCAGGAAAATCCCCGCTGCGGCCGCCAGCAGAGCCACAACCTGGTAAATGCGCATCACCACGCGCAGGGACGCGCCCAGAAAAATCCCCGGAACAATCAATGCCTCCGCCACGGCAAATAAGCCTGCATATCCGCAGACCACGGCAAAACAGATGCTCTTCCCTTTGTCTGTAAATCTCGTCAGCGCCATTCCCGCCGCCGCCGGAACCGCAAACAGCCACAAAATGGCATAAATCCAATGTATTAACTGCATGTCAATATCCTAACTTCCTATCTATAGTCACGGATTTATGATACCACAATCTTGTCCCCCGTGGCAAGAACCTATTCAGCATAATCATTTTTATATAAGCTCAATGATTGCGAAAAGCTTTTATCCTGACAATCAACAACGCGAGAAAAAGACTCAAGATAAAAACAGAAATCGAATTTGTAATCCGCACCCGCGGAATATCCATCCATTTAGCAAGAACCGACCCACTATAGTTTCTGACCAGCAGATGCCAGTAGTATATATGCATCGATAAATACTTTCCTGTATAGCACGCCGCGCTTCCCCGTCCAAAACTCGGGTATGCCAGCAGCAGAAGAAAACTGACTGCCGTCAAATATAGAGTCGAAATATAATTTACCGTTAATCTGTTTATATCCCAATGCGTCACGGCAGCGTATTCGACTGCCAATAAAAAGACGCCAACCAACAGGGCCAGAAGCAACGTTTTCCTATGTTTTTCAACCTTTCTCACCAATATAGCCTCTCTGCGCTTCAATTCCCAGCCCAAGAAAAAGTATACAACGCCATTCCCGATAAACTTTGAAAGGATTTCATTATATGCATCGGGAATCTGAAAATGGAACAGCGGCATTGAATATTTGCATATAATAACGTCTAGCGCCCAAATCCCCCACAAACAATATATGCCATTGTATTTATTCAATTGTTTCTCAAATAAAATCACAACAATTTCCAGGTAAATCAAACATCTCATAAACCACATATGGCCTGCCACTGAAAAATTCCCAATCAGGAACCCCCATCCCGTCAGTCTTCTCAACATCTCAGCCAGCGTCATATGCTGAAAGCAAATAGCATCCAAAATATAAATTAGATTCACGCCCAGCAAAATCCAGATATGCTTGATTAACTTTTGTACACGTTTTTTTCTATCCTCTGCTGTGACTTCCGAGCCACGATAAGAAAAAAAGCCAGATACGCAAAAAAAGAATGGCACGCCCATCCTGGCAAATGCTTTCAAAAATCCCCCTGCCGCATCCCCCAAAAGCCTGGTATGAAGGCACACAACTAGAAAGGCGCATAGAGTTTTCATTGTGTGAATCGAATCGTATTGTCGTTTCTTCTCAATCATGAAATAATTCCCCCTTCTATATATCTGGCATTAAATAATTGCCAGATATATGGACCCTCCGGTGGATGCACGCTCGCGCGAATATGTATATGCCGCAAAGCGGCCGCGCTCGGCGCAGATGGCGATAATTAATCGCCATCTATATAAAAACTTATCTTCTGAAATACCTCTTTAAAAATCCATACAGATAAAAACCCGCCCATTACAGGCGGGTTATGATTTTATTTATTTCGGAAGCTCATTGATTTCTCTCTTCACATAAGTGGTATGAAGAATCTCATGCGCTTTGTGGCTTCCTGGCTCGCCGAAGAATTCCTCGTACACTTTCTTAATCTGCGGATTCTCATGTGATTTCCGGATTGGATTTGCAGCATCGTAATCATAGAGCACTTTCGCACGCAGAACTCTCACATCGTTCTCGTTCTTGAAGCTTGCGGGCACGTGTGGCTGTCCGCCGCCGTTTACGCAGCCGCCAGGACATCCCATGATCTCGATGAAATGATAATCCGCCTCGCCGGATTTCACTTTGTTCAGCAGTTCCCTTGCATTGCCAAGGCCGGATGCGATCGCTACTTTTACATCCATGTCCGCCACGTGATAGGTGGCTTCCTTGATGCCCTTTGTTCCTCTGACATCGGTGAAATCCAGTTCTTTCAGTTCTTCACCGGTGAGCTTCTCAACAGCGGTTCTCAGAGCGGCTTCCATAACGCCGCCGGTGGCGCCGAAGATTACCGCGGCTCCTGTGCCTTCGCCCAGCGGATCGTCGAATTCTTCATCCGGCAGTTCCAGGAAACGTAAGCCCGACTGCTTAATCATCCTGGCCAGCTCTCTGGTGGTCAGAGAAATATCCACATCCGGGTAACCGGACGCATTCTGGTCGTCACGGCCAATCTCAAATTTCTTCGCCGTACAAGGCATTACAGACACGCTGACGATCTTCGCCGGATCAATGCCCATCTTCTGCGCATAATAGGTCTTCAGCGTAGCGCCGAACATCTGCTGCGGAGATTTACAGCTGGACAGATTTTCCGTCATATCCGGGAAATAATGCTCGCAGTATTTGATCCATCCCGGTGAACAGGAAGTAATCATCGGCAATGTACCGCCGTTCTGCACCCGGTCAAGGAACTCATGCGCTTCTTCCATAATCGTTAAGTCTGCGGAGAAGTTGGTGTCGAATACTTTGTCAAAGCCCAGACGGCGCAGCGCGGCTGCCATCTTGCCTTCAACGCCGCTTCCAACTGGAAGGCCAAATTCTTCGCCCAGGCCTGCGCGTACAGCCGGAGCTGTCTGCACAACCACGAATTTATCCGGGTCGGCAATCGCGTCAAATACCTGTTTTGTATAATCTTTCTCATAGATTGCGCCCACTGGACATGCCACGATACACTGTCCGCAGGATACGCAGCTGGTTTCTCCAAGGCCCATCTCAAACGCGGAGCCGATATGGGTGTCGAATCCACGCTCATTGGCGCCGATTACGGCGATGCCCTGTACGTTTTCACAGACGCCCACGCAGCGGCGGCAGAGAATACATTTGTTGTTGTCACGAATCATATGAGGCGCGGATTCGTCCAGCTCGTATACATTCTTCTTGCCATCGTATTTCGCCTCGTCGTCAACGCCCAGATCCTTACAAAGCTTCTGAAGCTCGCAGCTGTCGCTTCGGATACAGGAGGTACATTTTCTCTCGTGCGTGGACAGAATCAGCTCCAGAGTTTTCTTTCTGGATTCTCTGACAAGCGGCGTGTTGGTGAACACTTCCATGCCAGGATTGATGGGATATACGCAGGAGGCCACCAGGCTTCTTGCCCCTTTCACTTCCACTACACAGATGCGGCATGCGCCGATTTCATTGGCGTCTTTCAAAAAACAGAGGGTAGGTATATCAATTCCGGCAATTCTGGCTGCTTCCAAAATGGTAGAGCCTGCTGGCGCAGATACTTCCATACCATTTATTTTTATTGTAACATTTTCCATAATTGTATTATCCCCTTATTTCTTTTCGATTGCGTCAAATTTACATTTCGTCATACATACGCCACACTTAATACACTTATTGGGATCGATCTCATGCGGCTCTTTGCGCTCGCCGGTAATAGCATCCGCTGGACAGTTCTTTGCACACATTCTACAGCCTTTACATTTCTCTGGATCAATCACATAAGTCAGAAGGGACTTACATACGCCTGCCGGACATTTCTTGTCAACGATATGCGCAATATACTCGTCCCTGAAGTTCTTCAAGGTTGAAAGCACGGGGTTGGCCGCTGTCTGTCCCAGTGCGCACAGAGCGTTCTGTTTCATATAGGAAGCAAGCTCTTCGATCTTATCCAGATCTTCCATCGTGGCTTTGCCTTCCGTGATCTTGTTGAGCAGCTCTAACAGACGGGTGGTTCCTATACGGCATGGAGTACATTTTCCGCAGGACTCGTCTACAGTAAACTCCAGGAAGAATTTGGCGATATCCACCATACAGGTGTCTTCGTCCATAACGATCAGACCGCCGGAACCCATCATAGAGCCAATGGCAACCAGGTTGTCATAATCAATCGGAATATCATAGTTTTCAGCTGAAATACATCCGCCGGAAGGTCCGCCGGTCTGTGCAGCTTTGAATTTCTTGCCATTGGGAATGCCGCCGCCGATTTCCTCAACAATCTCACGCAGCGTGGTTCCCATGGGGATTTCCACAAGACCTACGTTGTTTACTTTGCCGCCCAGAGCGAATACTTTCGTACCCTTGGATTTCTCTGTACCCATGGATGCGAACCATTCTGCTCCGTTTAAGATGATCTGCGGAACGTTGGCGTAGGTTTCCACGTTGTTTAAGATGGTTGGTTTTTCCCACAAACCTTTTACAGCCGGGAATGGAGGACGCGGATGGGGCTCGCCTCTGTTTCCTTCGATGGAAGTCATCAGAGCGGTTTCCTCACCACAGACGAATGCGCCTGCGCCCAGACGGATATCAATATCAAAGTCAAAGCCTGTGTCAAAAATATTCTTTCCTAACAGGCCATAATCTCTCGCCTGCTTGATGGCAATGTTCAGACGGTCTACAGCGATGGGGTACTCTGCACGCACATAAATGTAGCCCTGGTTTGCGCCGATTACATAGCCGGCAATTGCCATAGCTTCCAATACTGCATGGGGATCGCCTTCCAGAACGGAACGGTCCATGAATGCGCCGGGGTCACCCTCGTCCGCGTTACAGCATACATATTTCTGATCCGCCGCGTTGCCCATGGCCAGCTGCCATTTTCTTCCGGTGGGGAATCCGCCGCCGCCACGGCCTCTTAATCCGCTGTCCAGGATGCATTTTACAACTTCGTCGGGAGTCATTTCTTTCAAAACTTTACCAAGAGCCTGGTAGCCGTCCCGTCCTATGTACTCATCAATATCTTCCGGATTGATTACGCCGCAGTTTCTAAGGGCGATTCTCTTCTGCTTCTTGTAGAAGTCAGTTTCGCCGAGAGACTTCATGCCCTTGCCCTTTTCATCATAAACAAGACGCTCCACGATACGTCCTTTTAACAGATGCTCAGACACGATTTCCGGCACATCTTCTTCCTTAACCATTGAATAGAAAGTGCCTTCCGGATACACAATCATAATCGGCCCTACTGAACACAGGCCATGGCATCCCGTCTGAACGACGCACACTTCTTCAGCAAGATCATTTTTCTTAATCTCTTCGTTTAACTTCTCCATAATCTTTGCACTTCCAGAAGAAGTACATCCGGTTCCACCACACACTAATACATGTGAACGATACATACAGTTATCCTCCTCCGTTTATTTTTCAACAGCGCCTAATGTATACTTAACAACGGGATTTCCTTTTACCAAATGCTGATCCACAACCTGCTCAGCTTTTTCCGCTGTCATATGAACATAAGTCACCTTTTCTTTGCCGGGCTCCAGAATTTCCACGATTGGCTCATAACGGCAAAGCCCGATACATCCGGTCTGCACTACCGCCACATTCTCCAGCTGTTTATCAGCCACCAGCTGCGCCATTGCATTCAGCACCGGTCTGGCCCCTGCAGCGATTCCGCATGTAGCCATTCCAACCACAACTCTGGTCTGATTCTCATCTTCCGCTCTCATGCCTACACGGCCTTTTACTTTATTCCGAATTGCATTTAATTCCTCAAGGGATTTCATATAAAATTCCTCCTTCTGCGGATACCTGCATCCGCCGCTTTACTTTAAAATCTTAAACAATCGCCCCGCCGTCCGTTTCAGACTTGTTCTCATCCAGATATTCTTTGATATATGCAGAAACCTCCGGCGCGTCCAGCGGAACGCCTCCAAGGATTTCCTTCATCTGCCTTGTGTCCAGTTCAAAGGATTCCTGCCCATATGTATAACGGTATAAAAAATCCGTCTGCGGATTGTACACGACTAGCGTATGAATCGTACTGTTAATATCTCCCAGCGGCATCCGGTCAATATGATCCAGCTTAAAAATAGTAGTTACTTTCGTACCTTTTCCCACTTCGGACTCAATCTGGAAACTGCCGCCAGTGGCCTCCGCGGCCAGCTTAAAGAACGGTATTCCCAAACCAACCTTCCGCGTTGTCCGTGTAGTAAAAAACGGGTCGGTTACCTTAGCCATCTGTTCCTTAGTCATCCCTTTCCCGTCATCTATAATCTGAACCTTCAGCATATTTTCTTCCAGGTCAATGGTGACCAGAATTTCTACCAGCGAAGCTTCGGCACGAATCGAATTTTCAGCCACATCCAGCACATTCAGTGAAATTTCAGGCATCATGGCTTTATTCGTATCTTTCCAAGATACCCTGAACGTCATCCGGGGTCAGACGTCCATAGACCTCATCGTTGATCATCATAACAGGAGCAAGGCCGCAGGCGCCTACGCAGCGACAGGCTTCCAGTGAGAATTTCCCATCCATGGTGCATTCGCCGCCCTTGATCTGCAATGTTTCCTGAAGTTTTTCGTAAATCTGTCCGGAACCTTTTACATAGCAGGCCGTTCCCAGGCATACAGATATCTGATATTTGCCCTTCGGCTGAAGCGCAAACTGAGAATAGAATGTCGCAACGCCATATATCTTCTCCATGGGAATCTGCATCTCATCTGATATGATTTTCTGCACTTCAATAGGAAGGTATCCATAGATATCCTGCGCTTGCTGCATGATCGGCATCAGCGCGCCTTTCTCTCCTTTGCGTGCCTTGATCACTTCAAGCAGCTTCTCCTCCTGCTCCTTCGTCCCCTGGAACGGGACTGTCTTTTTCGCCATACTCATTCCCTCTTTATATACCTCCTGATTTAGTACTTAGGAACACAAATGACTAATACCGAATTTAGTATAGCACGTTTCCCTTTAGATTTCTAGTCATAGTTGACAAATTTTTTTGTACAAATTCGTAGGCTTCCAGCATTTTTTAACCATTTACCCGCCAAACGCCTGCGGTTTCCTAAACAAAAAGCAGAGTATCCACGCCCGGCCTTTTATTTTTTTCACCAAATTACCTACTGTAAATTTATCATCGCGGCTAATTATACACACATCATCCTGTGTTGTCAACCGCCCCTTTCCCCTCTTTCAAAAAACAAAAAAACGTTGCTTTTTCTTCCAAATAGATATATTATATTATTTAATGCAAGTATTAGTATTTATAATTTATTGCCCAATTTTTTTTGCATTGCAAAATATTTCTGAAAAAAGGAGGAAAAAATGATTCCAGACAAAAAGGACGCGCCGGACAAAGCAAGCGTCCATGTAACCTGAAAACCATTCACCATAAAAAATATAAGGAGACGATTTATGATTCATTTAAAGATAAACGGCATTCCCACAGAAGTGGAACAGGACACTACGATCCTTGAAGCCGCCAGAGCGCTGGGCATTGAAATCCCAACCCTCTGCCATCTGGAAGACGCCATGCCAAACGGCGCCTGCCGCATGTGCATCGTGGAGATTACCAACAACGGCCGGACCAGATACAGCTCAGCCTGCACCCTTCCCTGCTCCGAAGGCGACGAAGTGCAGACCATGTCTGAAAAAGTAATTGAGTACCGGAGGCAAACCCTGGATCTTCTGCTCTCCGACCACCGGGTGCACTGCTTCTCCTGCGAGGCCAACGGCGACTGCAAGCTGCAGGACTACTGCTATGAGTACGGCGTGGAAGCCACCAGCTACGAGGGCAAGCGAAACGACGAGCGTCCCATCGACGACTCCAACAAGTTCTTTACATATGACCGAAGCCTGTGCATTCTGTGCCGCCGCTGCGTGAACACCTGCCAGGAAAAGGTGGGGCGCAGCGCCATCGACGCTCTGCACCGGGGATTCGACACAAGAATCGGCGCCCATGAGATGGAAAGCTGGGGCGACGGCATCTGCGAGTCCTGCGGAAACTGCGTGCAGGCCTGTCCCACCGGAGCCCTGTCTATGAAGCGCAGGAAGAACTACCGTCCGTGGCAGGCAGAAAAGAAAGTCCTGACCACCTGCCCCCACTGCGCCACCGGATGCCAGTATTACCTGATTGTAAAAGACGGCAAAATCGTGGACACGGAAGCCTACGACGGCCCCTCCAACAAGGGTCTGCTCTGCGTCAAAGGCCGCAGCGGCTCCTTCGATTTCGTGCACTCGCCGGACCGCATCAAATATCCGTTGATTAAAAATAAAGAAACCGGCAAGTTTGAGCGCGCCAGCTGGGACGAGGCCCTTGACCTGGTGGCGTCTAAATTTATGGAAATCAAGAAACAGTACGGCCCCGATTCCCTGGCCGGTTTCGCCTGTTCCCGTTCTCCCAACGAGGACGTTTACATGGTACAGAAAATGGTGCGCACCTGCTTTGGCACAAACAATACCGACAACTGCGCCCGCGTCTGTCACTCCGCGTCCGTGGCCGGCCTTGCCATGACCTTAGGCTCCGGCGCCATGACCAACCCCATCGGAGACATTACCCAGAACAGCGAGCTGATTATGCTGGTGGGCTCCAACCCGGAAGAGGCGCATCCGGTGGTGGGCATGCAGATCCGCCAGGCGTTAAGACGGGGCTGCAAGCTGATCGTGGCGGATCCCCGTGACATCGGCCTTGCCAAGAAAGCGGACATCCACCTGAAATTAAAACCGGGCACCAACGTGGCGTTCGCCAACGGCATCATGCACGTCATCATCGAAGAAGGCCTGCAGGATGACAAATTCATCGCCGAGCGCACCGAAGGCTACGAGAAAATTAAAGAAATCGTCAAAGACTACACGCCGGAGAAAGTGGCCGAAATCTGCCACATCGACGCGGAAGATCTGAAAAAAGCGGCGATTATGTACGCAAAAGCAAAAACCGCGCCCATCATCTATTGCCTGGGCGTAACCGAGCATTCCACCGGCACCGAAGGCGTTATGTCCATGTCCAACATGGCAATGTTAGTGGGCAAATTCGGCCGTCCCGGCTGCGGCGTGAACCCGCTGCGCGGACAGAACAACGTGCAGGGCGCCTGCGACATGGGCGCGCTTCCCACGGATTTCCCCGGATACCAGAAAGTCACCGCTCCCGGCGTTGTGGAAAAATTCGAAAAAGCCTGGGGCGTGCCGCTAAATCACGAACCCGGCACACATGCCACAGACATCTTCCCGAAAGCCATCAGCAAAGAAGTGCGCGGACTGTATATCTACGGAGAAGACCCAGTTGTCACAGACCCGGATACCAGCCATATCATCAAAGCCCTGAAAAGCCTGGACTTCTTCGTAATCCAGGAACTGTTCATGACTGAGACTGCACAGTACGCGGACGTGATCCTTCCCGGCGTAAGCTACGCGGAAAAAGAAGGCACGTTCAGCAATACTGAACGCCGCGTGCAGAGAGTTCGTAAAGCCGTGACCTTAGACGGCGAAATGCGTCTGGATACCGATATCATCATCGACCTGATGAACCGTATGGGCTACAACCAGCCGCACCTGACCTCCGCGCAAATCATGGACGAAATCGCCTCCGTGACCCCAAGCTTCGCGGGCATCAGCCACGAACGCCTGGACAGCGAGGAAATCGGCGGCAGAGGCCTGCAGTGGCCCTGCCTTAATAAAGAGCATCCGGGAACGCCCATCATGCACGTGGGCAAATTCACCCGCGGCCTGGGCTGGTTCTACCCGGCGGAATACGTTCCGTCCGCAGAGCTTCCGGACGAAGACTACCCGATTATCCTGATGACCGGACGTATCCTGTACCACTACACCACTAGGGCCATGACCGGAAGGACGCCGGAGCTGATGGAAATCGAAGGAAAATCCTTCATCGAGATGAACATCCAGGACGCAGAAAAACTCGGCGTGGCAGACGGCGATAAAGTAAAAATCTCCTCCCGCCGCGGCTCCATCGAATCCACCGCCCGCGTGGGAACCAAGACATCCCCCGGCGAAACCTGGATGCCGTTCCACTTCCCGGACGGCAACGCCAACTGGCTGACCAACGCCGCTCTGGACAAATACGCCCGCATACCGGAATACAAGGTCTGCGCGGTTAAAATCGAAAAAGCATAAGGCTTTTGAGCAGGGGATTCGGACTGTCTGAACGAATCCCCTGTTTTTCCGCGCAAAAATATATTTACTTTTTCCCCGGTTTATGATATGATTTTCGACAGAGCCTGTTTCATTTTTCCAAAACGCTCCGGAAATTCTCATGGGGGTAGCTGGGCGCTGGTGTGCCTCTCGGTCTTCAAAACCGCTGTGAGTGGTTAAGAGCCTCTCGGGTGAGTTCGATTCTCACGTATCCCCGCCAAAAACAGAAAAGACAAAAAGGAATGAATTTAAAATATGGATGATAAAAAGGAGAGGCTGCGTTCTCTCTACAAGATCGATGAGGCGCTTCAGGATGAGTGTCTTATTTTTTTTAAAGAAAATCTTCCCTACCCGCTGGTGGCCGACTGCGTTCGCACCGAAATCCGCCTGCTAAGAGACGCCATTTTAAACGGGGAGGAATGCCTGCCTGCACTGACCGACCGTCGGCTGTTCTTCCGGCAGGTGATCCGGCGCATCCAGGAGAAATCCGCGCCCAGCCTGCAGCGGGTCATCAACGCCACCGGAACGGCGCTGCACACCAACCTGGGCCGCTCCCCTTTAAGCCAAACGGCCGCCAAGCGCGTGGTCGAAACTGCCTGCTCCTATTCCACTTTGGAATATAACGTGGCCAAAGGGCGGCGGGGCTCCCGGCAGGACCATGTGGAGTCGCTGCTCTGTAAAATCACCGGGACCGAAGCCGCCTTTGCGGTCAACAACAACGCCGCCGCCACGATGCTGGTATTGTCCAGCATGGCAAACGGCCGCCCGGTCATCGTGTCACGGGGCGAGCTGGTGGAGATCGGCGGCTCCTTTCGGATTCCCGACATTATGGAGCTCAGCGGCGCGGTCTTAAAGGAGGTGGGAACCACCAACAAAACCCGCCTTTCCGATTACGCCGACGCCATCGACCCGGAACGCACTGCCGCGCTCATGAAAATACACACCAGCAACTACCACATCATGGGCTTCACCGAGGACGTGCCGCTTCGCCAGCTAAAGGAGCTGGGAGAAAATTTTTCCCTGCCGGTCATCTGCGACATCGGCAGCGGCCTCCTGCTGGATCTGAAAGACTGGGGCATCCAGGAGCCCACCGTGCCGGACGCGGTAAAAGCCGGCGCCGACGTGATTTTATTCAGCGGCGACAAACTGCTGGGCGGTCCCCAGGCCGGCGTCATCATCGGCAAAAAAACTTACATCGATAAGATGAAAAACCATCCGCTGGCAAGGGTCGTGCGCATAGACAAAATGACGCTTGCCGCACTGGAAGCCGTGCTTTTCGAGTATCTGGACATGGAGAAGGCCGCCGGAAAAATCCCCGTCCTTCAAATGCTCACCTGCTCTCCCGAAAGCCTGCGCGAAAAGGCCCTGCGCCTGAAAGCAAAGCTGCCGGATGACACGCCTTTTCACATAGATATTGAACTTTGCGAAGACTGCGTGGGCGGCGGCTCCGCACCCAATGCCCGCTTAAAAGGCTATGCGCTGACCCTGCATTCCGATTCCATCTCCGCTCAGCAGGCGGAGCGCCATTTTCGGAAAAACAGCCCGCCCATCATCACCCATATCTGCCAGGACAAAGTCTGGCTTCATATGCGCACCATCATGGAGCGGGATCTGGATGACATCGCTGCAAGCGCTGCATTGCTCAAATAACGGTGAATATCCGTGTCTGATATTTGTGCCAGGGCAAGGCAGGCTAGAAACTCAAATCTGAAAGGACCGTGATTTATGCAAAATATAATTATCGGAACCGCCGGCCATATTGACCATGGAAAAACCCGCCTGATTCAGGCGCTCACCGGCACGGACGCCGACCGGTTAAAAGAGGAAAAGGAACGTGGCATCACCATCGAGCTGGGATTCGCCAAACTGGAAAGCGGCGACCCCGACACAAACATCGGCATCATTGACGTGCCCGGCCACGAAAAGTTTATCAAAAACATGCTGGCGGGCGTGGGCGGCATCGACTTTGTGTTGCTGGTCATCGCCGCCGACGAAGGGGTCATGCCCCAGACCAGAGAACACATGGATATCTTAAAACTGCTGGACATGAAATACGGCTTTACAGTTCTGACCAAATGCGACAAATGCGAAGAAGACTGGCTTGAACTGGTGGAAGAGGAAGTGGCCGACTATCTGACTGGCAGCTTCCTGGAAGACGCGCCCATTTTTCGCGTGTCCTCCCACACCGGCGACGGCATTGAGGCGCTGCGCAGAGAAATCCTGAAAGCCGCCTCCTCCCTGCCCGCCCACAACAACGACCCGGAGCGCTTCCGTCTGCCCATCGATCGCGTTTTCACCATGAAAGGCCACGGCGCCGTCATCACCGGAACCCTGGTGGAGGGAAGCTGCGCGGTAGACGACCAGATTACACTGATGCCCGCCGGCCTCCCCGCCCGCGTCCGCAGCATCCAGGTCCACGGCCAGAACGCCGAAACCGCCTATGCGGGCCAGCGGACCGCCCTGAACCTCACCGTAAAGACCGAAGAGATTCAGCGGGGATTCGTGGCCGCAAAACCGGGTTCCATGCTCCCCACCTACATGGTCGACGTGCGCCTGTATCTGCTGGAAAGCTCCATGCGCACCGTGCGCAACAACAGCCGGGTGCATTTCCACTACGGCTCCGACGAAGTCCTGGGCAAAGTCATCCTGCTGGACAGAGACGAGCTGCGCCCGGGGGAGACGGCCTACGCGCAAATTCGCTTTACGGAGGAAATTGCCCTGAAGCGGCTGGATTATTTTGTCATCCGCTTCTACTCCCCGCTGGAAACCATCGGCGGCGGCATAATCCTGGATGCAATCCCCCGGCGGCATAAACGGAACCTGGAGACGATTCTGCGTGCCATGCAGATTAAGGACAAAGGCACAAAGGAAGATCTGGCCGAACAGTTTCTGGATGAGGAAAGCTCGATTTTCCCGGACATCCATCTGCTCTCCCTGAAAATGAATTTGCCGGAAAAAGAAACCTTGGCCATTTTCAAAAAACTAAAGGGCACAGGGCGCGTGCTGGAAATCGGAAAAAACGTCTACATCCATCAGAATTTTTACAACAGCGTCTGCCCCCACATTACAGAAATGCTGGAAGCTTTCCATAAATCCAACGCCTTGACCGAAGGGCTTTCCAAAGAAGAGCTAAAAAGCCGGCTTGGCCAGAAGCTTCACCGTCCCAGCGGGAAGAGCATCGATCTTTTCTACGATTATCTGATTCAGAAGAAAGTCATCAAGGAAAAGGACGGACTGACCTCCCTGTACGCTTTCAAACCCAAGCAAAGCGGCGAAAACAAACAGGAGACGCAGGATCTGATTCGCCTGTACCGGGAAGCCGGATTCGCCATGCCGAAAACCGACGCCGTAATCCAGGACAGCCAAAACGCCAAAACCACCCGGCAGCTGCTGGACAGGCTTTTAAAAGACGGGGAGCTGGTGAAAATCACGCCCGCCTATTATATGCACAAAGACTGCTATGAAAAAGCTCTGGAGCTGTTAAAAGGCCAT
The DNA here is from genome assembly GCA_964407765.1 of uncultured Lachnospiraceae bacterium. GTDB lineage: Bacteria > Bacillota > Clostridia > Lachnospirales > Lachnospiraceae > MGBC164599. Next base: position 87,174 of record CAYOWU010000002.1, on the reverse strand, counting down.
ATCCAGAAAAATGGCAGCATAACCCTGGCCGAATACCGAACGCTGCTGAACAGTTCGCGCAAATACACTCAGATGATTCTGGAGTATTTCGACAGCAAACGAATCACCAAACTGGCCAACGATATGAGAACATTAATATAAAAGAGTCTGGCTTGCCAGACTCTCGCGCCGCAGTGCGATCCCACCCGGAGGGCTTTTTATCTTATAGGGGATTCAAACGGAATTTCCTATAAGGTAAAAAAGAAAAGCGGCAGGAACATGATTCCAAGCCGCTTTTCTTTCTATTTTGAATAGGATAAATCCAGATTATTCAATATTCAGCTGTGCCTTCAGTTCTTTCCTGGCCCGCTCAATATCTTTCGCCTCTAAGATCGCAATCTGTTCCGGTCTCTCCACATCGTAGAACTCAAACCTTCCCTTGTTGCAGAGGCGGCCCTTGTTCTCCGACTCCGGATCGGCGATCACATCCATGATCTTGCCATCCTTGATCAGCAGAATGCGCTTGCACTCTTTCTTACAGTTATAGCAGGTGGATTCCACCTTCTTAACTTCCCATGGACGATATTCGGAACGGTTCTTCGGTCGCAGCGCCCCCACGGGGCAGGCCTGCACACAGTTTCCGCAGAATTCGCACTCCATATTGTCAATCCACTGGCCGCCAAACGGAGCCGGTGAAACCATTGTTTCAAATCCCCTGTTTTCCAAACCGATGGCGCTTCTCCCTACCAGATGGGTGCAGGTATTCACACACCTGTGGCAGAGGATGCACAGATTGGGATCGTATGTAAAATACGGATTGGAATCGTCGATGGGTTTCTTCTCCATTTTTCCCGGATAAGAGGTCTTCTCCACTCCGTACTCATAGCACAGAGCCTGGAACTCACAGTCGCCATTTCCCGGACAGGCAAAGCACTCATTGGGATGGTTGGAAAGGAGCAGATCTAGCGCCCCTTTCCTCGCCTCTATGACTCTCTCACTCTTCGTGAGGATCTCGTATCCGTCCTCAATGGGGAATGAACAAGCCGTCACCAGTTTGGGCATACCCACAATCTCAACCATACACATTCTGCAGGATGCTTCCGGATCCATGAACTCAAGATAGCAGAGCGTGGGGATATGAACCCCAACGCTTTGGGCTGCCTTTAAGATCGTCGTTCCGGCTTCCGCCTCCACTTCTATGCCATCGATTTTCGCATGGATTTTCTTTTCATAACTCATTCGCTTTCTCTCCTACACGCGGTATTTCTTCTTTGTCTATTCAAATTTTGCAAGAATATCGTCCACCATGCCAGTGGTCAAGCGTCCGTATACCTCGCCATTGATCATCATAACCGGCGCCAGACCGCAGGCTCCGATGCAGCGGCACGCTTCCAGAGAGAATTTGCCGTCTTCCGTGCACTGTCCGCCCTTGATGCCCAGAGAACTCTGCAGCTTGCTGTAGATGTCTCCAGAGCCTTTTACGTAGCAGGCTGTGCCCAGACATACGGAAATGTTGTATTTTCCCTTGGGATACAGGGAGAAAAATGAGTAAAAAGTAACCACGCCATATATTTTAGCCAAAGAAACCTGCAATTCCTCTGAAATAATCTTCAGGATTTTTTCCGGAAGGTAGCCAAAAATTTCCTGCGCCTGCTCCAATATAGGGATCAGGGGTCCTTTTGTCCCTCTGTACTTGGCAATCAGATCCATTAACTGGCTTTCCTGCTCCGGCGTTCCCTTATAAGGAATGTTGATTTTTTCTTCGATCATTTTTCAAATTACCCCCTTAATTCCTAATACATTTTAGCCTTTTTCGATACAATGTTCGGCGTTTCCATATACTGACAGCATTCCTTGTCTTCCACAGCCTTCTCCACGCGAACGGCCGTCACCTTGTATTCCGGCGTCTTGGAGAAATCATCCAAATGATCGCCCACCAGCCAGTTTGCGTTGCCGTCCAGGAAATGGAACGGCATCCAGACTTCGCCTTTTCCGGTCTTATCGGACACTTCCGCCCAGGACACGATTCGTCCCTTTGGAGAGGATACATAGACTTTGTCGCCGTTTTCAATTCCAAGACTTTCTGCGTCGGCCGTGTTAATCTCAATAAATGAGCGTCCGGCAATCTCGTTGATTTCCGGCGTCTTGGCCGTCATTGCGCAAGCATTGTAGTGATAGAGGATACGTCCGGTCATCATAATCATCGGATATTCTTCGGATACCTGCTGGGTGGACGGCTGGTATTTGGCCGGATAGAAATAGCCTAAACCCCTTGCGAATTTGCCCACATGCATAATCGGCGTTCCCGGATGATCCTTTCCTGTGCAGGGCCACTGCAGGCCTCTGCCGCCGACTTCCTCGCTGTCCAGCCTTTCGTGGCTGATGCCCGCAAAGGACGGCGTAACGGAAGCGATCTCATCCATAATCTGCGCCGGGGTAAGAATCGGCTGATCGTATCCCATCTTCTGCATAATCAAGGAGAAAATCTCTGTATCCGGTTTCGTGCCCGGAATCTCAATAGCCTTACGGACTCTCTGCACACGGCGCTCAGTGTTGGAGAATGTGCCTTCTTTCTCCAGATAAGAACGTCCAGGCAGAATCACGTCTGCGTATTTTGCCGTCTCTGTCATAAATAACTCGTCCACAACCAGGAAATCCAGGCTTGTCAGAGCCTTGATTACATGATTGGTGTCCGGATCGGTTACCACCGGATCTTCTCCGAAGATAAACAATCCCTTTAATTTGCCGTCAATAATGTCATGGAAACATTCCGTAGCCGTTCTTCCCGGCTGCAGATGCTTTAAGTCAACGCCCCAGGCTTTTTCAAATTTCTCCGTTACGGCCTCGTCCGCAACTTTCTGATAGCCTGTGTATACGTTGGGCTGCGCACCCATATCGCAGGCGCCCTGCACATTGTTCTGTCCACGGATGGGATTCACGCCGCAGCCGGCTTTGCCCAGTTTTCCGACCATCATGGCCATATTGGAAAGAGACATAACGCCCTCTGTTCCTGTGTGATGCTCGGTAACGCCCAGACAGTACATAATCGGCGCACGGTCTGCTTTCGCATACAGGCGGGCCGCTGTCCTTAAGTCTTCCGGATCGATGTGGCAGATCTCGCCCACCTTCTCCGGCGTATAATCTTTTACAATCTTCTTTAACTCTTCAAAGCCTTCGGTACGGTTCTTGATAAACTCTTCGTCGATCAGATTTTCTTCGATGAAAACATTCATCATACCGTTGGCGAAAGCAACGTTTGTGCCTGGTTTTAATTTCAGATGAACAGTCGCTTTTTTCGCGAGCTCTATTTCACGCGGGTCAACCACAATCAGCTTGGCGCCTCTGGCAACTGCCTGGCGCACCTGCATGCCAATAACCGGATGAGCCGCTTCCGGATTGGAACCGCACAGCAGAATCACGTCGGATTCGTGTGTGATATCTTCGATGGTATTCGTCATTGCTCCTGAACCTAATGTCATTGCCAGACCGGCAACAGTGGGAGCATGTCAAACGCGGGCGCAGTTATCGGTATTGTTGGACTCGAACGCAACCCTGGTCATCTTCTGAAGCATGTAGATGTCCTCGTTGGTTGAACGTGAGCACGCAAAACCCGCAAGCGCCTGACCTCCATATGTATTTTTAATCTCTGTAAATTTAGACGCAACTAAATCCAAAGCCTCGTCCCATCCTGCTTCCTCGAATTCCCCTGTCTCTCTGTTTTTGATCAGCGGCGTGGTAATCCGCTCATCGGACTGGGCAAACTCAAAGGATGCGGAACGTCCTTTCACGCACAGCAGGCCACGATTTGACGGGCCGTCTGCCGCTTCCACGTCCACAACCCGATTGTTCTTCACGTACACATAGTACTGACATCCGGTTGCGCAATGGGGACAGGTGGTAAGAACTTTCTCCACTTCCCAGCGGCGATAGTTTTTCTGTTTCTTCATGGTCAGCGCGCCTGTGGGACATGCCTGCACACAGTTACCGCAGGATTCACAGTTGGACTCGCTCCAGTCCATGCCGAAAGCGGGGCTTACCACAGACTGGAATCCACGCTGGGTGGTGTCAATGGTTCCGCGGCATGTGCGCTGCTGGCACGTATTTACGCACCTGTGGCAGAGAATGCACAGGTTTGGATTGTAGGTAAAGAACTTGTTGGTGTCGTCGATGGGCCTTTCAATTCCCGCAAAAGGCACGTCCTGCACCTTGTACTCGAAGCACAGATCCTGCAGCTTGCACATTCCGTTCTGCGGACATGCGAAGCAGTCCGTCTTATGGGTGGACATCAGCAATTCCAGCGCAGTTTTTCTGGCCTTTACAACTTTTTCGCTTTTTGTATAAACAACATTTCCATCAGCAGCCGGGAAAGAACATGCCGTAACCAGTTTGGGCATTCCCTCAAGCTCAACCACACACATGCGGCAAGACGCTTCCGGCGTGACGTCTTTTAAATAACACAATGTTGGAATCTCTATACCGGCGGCCTGGGCTGCCTGTAAAATGGTAGAGCCGTCTTGGACTTCTACAGTGATTCCATCGATGGTCACTTTTATCATCTTACTTCCTCCTTCATTTTTTATACTAAAACCAAGCACATAATTATTAGATAAAAAAGTAAAACACCAGGATTCTATGGAATAGATTCCCTTGCAAACCGCTTAAACATCCATTCGCCCCCTTTAATTATAGAATTACGTTGGTTCCCATCCAAGGCGCCAGCGCTTCCGGCAGGCGCACGCTCCCGTCCTCGGCCTGGTTCTGTTCCAGAATCGCCGCGAAGGTTCTGCTGGTGGCAATCCCCGAACCGTTTATGGTATGCGCATAATGCAGCTTTCCATCCTGACCTTTGTAACGGGTATTGGTTCGCCTGGACTGGTAGTCCCTGGCATTGGATATGGAACTGACTTCTTTATATTTTTGCTCCGCCGGCAGCCAGACCTCAATGTCATAGGTCCGTGCCATGGCCGCACTGCACCCGGCCCCCGCCAGCCGCACCACCCGGTAATGAAGCTTAAGCTTCTGCATCAGCCGCTCGGCCTGGGCCAAAACCTGCTCAAACGCTTCCTCCGACCGGTCTGCGGCCGCAAACTGCGCCAACTCCACTTTATTAAAATGATGGCCCCGGATCATCCCTTTTTCCTCGGGCTTTTTGCTGACCTCCCGGCGAAAACAGGGCGTATAGGCCGTGTACCTAAGCGGCAGAGCGTCCTGTCGCAGAATCTTGTCCCGATGAAAATTCACCAGAATGGTCTCCGCCGTGGGAATCAAAAACAGATTCTGATCCTGGATTTTGTAAACCTCGTCCTGAAACCGGGGAAACTGCCCCGCGCCAAAGCCGCAGTCCTCTGCCGCCACCGGCGGAAGCATGACCATCTCGTAGCCCGCCTTCTGATTCTCCTCCAGACAGAAATTCAGCAGCGCCCACTCCAGCCTGGCGCCCAATCCCCGGTAAATCCAGTAACCGCTTCCCATCAGCCGGCCGGCCGTCTCATAATCCACCAGACCGTGCCTTTTGCACAGCTCCATATGGCTCCTGGGCGGAAAAGAAAATTCAGGTTTTTCCTTATATTGAGACAAAACTTCGTCCGCCCCCAAAACATCTTCATCCAGCAAATTGGGCAGCCGCTCCAAAATCCCCTGCAGATGCGCCTCTTTTGACCGCAGGGCGCACTCCAGGGCATGCGTTTCGTCCTTTAGGCCCTGTATATTCTCCAGCAAATCCTCCGCCGTCAAACCCTGCTTCTTCCGCTGCGCCACGGCCCTGGACAGCACGTTCTTCTGCCTCTGCTTCTCCTGCAAAGCCGTCTGTAATCTTAATTTTTCCCGATCCAGCGCCAGAAGCTCATCTATGGGCGGATCCATGCCCCGCCGGCCAAAATTCTCCCTCGCTTTTTCGGGGTGTTTCCGAATCCGCCGTATATCCAACATCTCCGTGACCTTTTTTTCTATCCATATAGTTAATAATTATAGTATAATTTTACCGATTTGTATAGAGCAATTTGCAACATTTTTCGGAGAAACCTCTAAAAACGGCTCAATTCTTTGTAAAAATCGCCGCCCTTCTTTGCAAACTCTGGGGATTTTTTATGCATATTCCCCCCTGGATTTCCGCCCCGTTTTCTCTTTGTCCGCCTCACATTCTGCAGAGAATTTCCCTGTCCGACTTCTCTGTAATCTCGCCCACGACAGACGCAGAAAGCCCCTGCGCGCACAGTCTTTCTTCCATTTCGGACGCGCGGCTCGGCTCCACTGCAATCAAAAGGCCGCCGGAAGTCTGCGGATCGTAAAGAACCTCTTCCATGGCAAATGGCACATTTTCAAATTCCACGGCCCCTTCCAGATGGTTCCGGTTGCGCTGGGCCGCCGCCGTCAGCAAGAATTCATCCGCATAAGCCTTTGCCTCCTCAAAAACCGGCACATGGGGCACGTCAATCACGCAGGACAATTTTCCCCCCATCATTTCATGCAGATGTCCCAAAAATCCAAAGCCCGTCACGTCGGTGCAGGCGTGAACCGGAAATTCCCTGCAGATTTCCGACGCCCTTTTATTCAGTGCGGTCATGGACTCCATGGCCTGGGAAAGCGCCTCCTGGGACGCCTCGCCCACGCGGGCCGCCGTGCAGATAATGCCCACGCCCAATTTTTTGGTCAGAATCAGCTTGTCACCCGGCCGGCCGCCGTCGTTTCTGAAAAATTTCTCCGGATGGACAATCCCCGTCACCGAAAGGCCGTATTTTACGTCGCTGTCCGCGATGGAATGTCCGCCGGCCAGCATGCCTCCGGCCTCTTTCACCTTTTGGGCGCCACCCTGCATAATGGAGCCCAGCACGTTCAAGTCCATTTTTTCTGGAAAACAGACAATGTTCAGCGCCAGCTTCACCTCGCCGCCCATGGCGTAAATGTCGCTTACCGCGTTGGCCGCCGCAATCTGCCCGAATATATAGGGGTCGTCCACCATTGGCGGAAAAAAGTCCAGCGTCTGCACCAGCGCTTTATCCTCACTGATCCGATAGATGGCCGCGTCCTCTTTTCCCTGAAAACCGGCCAGTAAATTCTCATCTTTGTTACCCTCGGGAAGACGCTCCAGAACGCGCTCCAAAACCCCTGCGCCCAACTTCGCAGTGCATCCGCCTCCCTTGCAAAAAACAATTTTTTCTTCCATTTTTCTATCCTCCTTGCTAGAAAAGTCCTGCCGCCAAACAGACGGCATGCAGGTTATCCGAAACCAGAATGGGCCGCATCCGTTGATTATTTGTCCCGGATATATTATAATAGGTCTTCAAGAGGTAATGATTTATGGACAAACACCCAAAAACGCTTATAATTATCCCCGCCTACAACGAGGGGGACAACCTGCTTCAGGTTATCGAAAACATTCAGAAATGCTGTCCCCAGTGGGATTATCTGGTGGTAAACGACGGCTCCACCGACTGCACGGAAGACCTGTGCGCGCGCCACAGGCTGTGCGCCGTGCATCTGCCCATTAACCTCGGCATCGGCGGCGCCGTGCAGACCGGATACCGCTACGCCCTTAAAAATCACTACGACATCGCGGTGCAGATCGACGGAGACGGCCAGCACGACGTGGCCTTTCTAAAGGACATGCTGCGCCCGCTGACCAATCGGGAAGCCGACATTGTTATCGGCTCCCGCTTCATCAAAAAAGAAGGGTTCCAGTCCTCTCTTCTGCGAAGGGCCGGCATCCGCTTTTTAAGCTGGCTGATCAAGCTGTGCACGGGGATGCGCATTTATGACGTGACCAGCGGCTTTCGGGCCGTAAATCAGAAGTTCATCCGCCTATACGCCGAACAGTATCCCACCGATTATCCAGAACCGGAAGCCATCATCGCGGCGGTCATGCACCAAGGCCGCATCAAAGAAGTCCCCGTGGTCATGCGCCAGCGGGAATCCGGCTCCAGCTCCATCCATGGGTTTCAGTCCGCTTATTATATGATAAAAGTTTCCCTGTCCATTATCATTTGCCGTATTACATTCGGAATCAGGAGATAAATATGCTTTCAACAAAACTCACCGTCACGCTGGGCGTAGCCCTGCTTTTCTATTTTATTATCATCCTTCTCTTTCTGAAGCACAGGGCCATCGAGCTGAAATATACCCTGCTTTGGATTTTCAGCGGCATCGTTATGGCCGTTATGATTTTCTTTCCCTATACTTTCCGGACATTTATACATTTCTTGGGCATCACCAGCACCATGAACGGACTGTTCGTTTTCTTCATCGGCGTTCTGATTATGATCTGCATGTCCCTGACCTCCATCGTCTCCAAACAGGCCAACAAACTGCGGACGCTAACCCAGGAACTGGCAATCCTGGAAAAACGCATCCGGGAGCTGGAAGCCAAAGAAGGCCAGAAGCAGCCGCCCCGTTAAAATAGCCTGCGCTCAATAATTTTCCCTATATATACGCCGATTAGGATCAGCGAGTAGACGGGGAGGTTTCCCAGCTTTCCCACAGCGGCCGACACAGAAATAACGTTCAGAGCCAGCATGGCCAGCATCATGGTCTGCGCCTCCTTTTTGGATTCTTTATTCCACACGCTCTTTCTGTAAATCCGGGCGAACGCCACCCACAGCGTGCCCCACGCCAGCGGCATGGCGATCCGGTAGGCCAAAAGCGGCCAGAGTTCCTGCCCGCCGGACAGCCTGCGCAAAATGCCGGGATCCGCGCAGGCCAGCAGATTGATGCACCACAAAATCCATTTCCCCTTCATGTTCATTCCTCCAAAATAAAAGCAATACGGCAGCCCGTGCATATGATAAATGGTAAGGTTTCATAATTAAGGAGTAATAAAATTGCCAGAATATAAAATTATGCTGGACGCCGGACACGGCGGCGCAGATCCAGGCGCAGTCTACAAAGACAGACAGGAAAAAGACGATAACCTGCGGCTGACCTTGGCAGTCGGGGAGATTTTAAAAGACAACGGCATAGACGTGGAATATACCCGGACGACTGACGTTTACCAGACCCCGTTTCAGAAAGCCACCATCGCCAACCAGTCAGGGGCGGACTATTTCATATCCTTTCACCGCAATTCAAGCCCCACCGCCAACCAGTATTCGGGCGTGGAAACGCTGGTCTATAATAAATCCGGCATCAAATACGATATGGCGCAAAACATCGCCGGCGCGCTGGGAGAGCTAGGCTTCCAGAACCTGGGCGTAAAAGAACGGCCCGGACTGGTGGTTCTTCGGCGCACTTCCATGCCTTCTGTGCTGATTGAAACCGGTTTCCTGAATAATGACCAGGACAACGCCCTGTTTGATGAAAAATTTGACGAGATCGCCCAGGCCATCGCCAGCGCCATCTTAGGAACCCTAGGCGAAGAAAACGTGACGGGCCCTACCTACTACCGGGTGCAGGCCGGTGCGTTCCAGAACAGACAGTATGCGGATCAGCTGCTCTATGAACTGCTGGACCAGGGATACCCCGCCTTTATGCTTCACGAGGACGGCTACTATAAAGTCCAGGTGGGCGCATACCTGCAGCTGGGAAACGCCATCGCCATGGAACAGCGCCTTAGGGACGCCGGGTACAGTACGCTGATTACCACAAAATAACCGGCGCCAGGCAGCCATTTTCTGCCTGCGGCGGACTGTCCCGCGCAGCTCGCCGCAGCGCATCGCTATTTCCAGCTTTTGATCACCGCAAGAATGTCCTCTTCATAATTTCCCAGGAAATCCTCCTGCTTTCCGCCGTCTTTCACATTGCTCTCCGCGCCTTCCCCATCGGGAAACTCCCACACATGATAGGAAATCCCCCGATAGGAAAAGTCTACGCTTCCACAGCCGTCCTCCTCGGTATACTGACATTCCCATCCCTTTTCACGAACGTAATTTTGTATTTTTTCCAACCTCATCCTGCGCTCCTTTGTTATTTATTAACTTCTTTTGATAAAATTTTCTCCGCACTTGGGACAGTGCACCTGGATTTTGCCCTTGCCCCTGGGGACGCGCACCTTCTGTCCGCAGCCGGGACATTTATAAATATGGTAATCCTTCCTCTGCTTTCGCAGGCGCCTCTCCTTTTTCAGCCTGCCAAGCGCTTTATCGCGCACTTCCAGATACCGCTGGTTTTCCATGGCGCGGGTATAGACCTTCCTGGAGAACATCCGGTAATACCCCCATCCCAGAAGCGCAATGGCAATCAAATAAAACTGAGGCTTCCAGATTATAGACAAAATCATGACGATCAGCGCCGCAATCATCAAAAAACGGTTCAAAGGATCATTTCCATATCGGCCCTGCATGAAACGGTAGAATTTTTCTCTCAAAATAACTTTCCTCCATTTATAAATATTACTATTTTCCCGCCCGGGATACAAGTAAATTAAAATAAAAAAAATATAAATATTCTGCAAATATTGCCGTTCCCGGCAGACTGGGGTATAATAACTGTGGTCAGCCCGTCTCCCGGGCTTTTCCAAACAATACTACCAGAAAGGTTTCAGTCAAATGAGTATCAAAATTCCAATTGAGACATCCGCCAGACATATGCACATCTGCAAAGAAGATTTTGAAAAATTATTTGGAACAGGTTCCGAGCTGACTTTTGAAAAGGAATTAAGTCAGCCGGGACAATTCGTGGCCAAAGAACGAGTCACTGTCCGGGGCCCCAAAGGAGAATTTGAAAATATTGCGCTTTTAGGCCCTTTCCGCCCCGAAACCCAGGTGGAAGTGTCCCTGACCGACACAAAGAAACTGGGATTGCCCGCCATCATCCGCCAGTCCGGCGACATCGCCAACACGCCTGGCTGCACCTTATGCGGCCCCAACAGCTCCATTGAGATCGATCGGGGCGTAATCGTGGCGAAACGCCACATCCACATGACCCCTTCCCAGGCCTACAAAATGCACGTAAGAGACAACGAATCCGTCTTCGTCATGACCAAAAGCTACGAACGCGCCCTGATTTACGCGGACGTGGTGGTCCGGGTACATAAGAATTTTTCACTGGCTATGCATGTGGACACCGACGAGGCCAATGCTTTTGCAAATGATAAAGAACCCTATGGCGTTATCATTAAGCTGTTCGACAGCGATTCCTACAACGTCAACGAATGGATGGAGGAAATCCTCTCCGGCATTCAGCGATAATGCTGAACTGTTCTTAAATTTTCTTAATTAATTATAAAGTCTGCAATTCCTGTTTGTAATCGGGACATATACGTGTTATGATTAGGGAAAGGCATGGCGCGAAGCGTCGCCACATAAACTTTAATAAAAGAGAAGGTGTAATGATTGAGATTTTACAAAAAAAAGGCATGGCGCTGGTTTTCCAATTACAAGCACGGATTGGTTATTGTTTTGTATGGCATTTTTTATATGACCGCCTTTTGTCATCTGGAAAATAAAATACAGCACAATTATCACATCGTCCACACAATCATTGACGATTACATTCCGTTTTGTGAATATTTCATTATACCTTACCTGCTGTGGTTCCCCTTTCTGGCGGCCACGCTGGTTTACTTCATTTTTTTCAATAAGGATAAACAGGAATACTACCAGTACATTAAGAACCTGTGCATGGGCATGACGATTTTTCTGGCCGTCTCCTACCTGTATCCCAACGGACATCAGCTCCGGCCGGATTTTTTTGCCCGGGATAACCTGTGCGTGGAGCTGGTGAAGACTCTCTATTCCACCGACACGGCCACCAACATCCTTCCCAGCATCCATGTGTTTAACTCGCTGGCCGCCTATATGGCCATATCCCGGTGTCCCGCTTTGTCCAGGCACGCTTGGGTGAAATGGAGTTCGCTGCTGCTGGTGGGCGCGATTATCCTGTCCACCATGTTTTTAAAGCAACATTCGACCATCGACGTGATTCTGGGTGCGGCCATGGCCGGCATTGGGTATCTGCTCTTCTACCAGAATCCCGCCCGCCAAGTCTCCGCCCGGTTTTCTTACAAATAAAAATGGAAGGGTCCGCCAGCCAAACGGCCGCGGCCCCTCCCTCTTCTTATGGTCTTTTCTCAAAATGCTGATAGTCAATGGGATTCACCCAATCCCCGCCCCATGTAAAGCCATATTTCAGAAAAATTTCATAGGCCAGATCGTCGTGATCAATCTCATGCCCCCTTGCGCGATTGTCATAATCCGCATTCAACTGCGCGTACACCGGATAAGGATTCATGGACTCATCAAACAGCACATAGGGATTTTGCAGCGGATTCAGGTCGATGGCCCGTCCATATGCGTGGTTGGACAGCAACGCGCTGTCCGTGGCAACCCGGTAATTAAACGCCGAAGTGTTATTCTGGTCGATGGAAGCGCTGTCCGCCTGTGTGCCGTCCATACCCTCCCCCCAGTAATTGTCCACCAGATACATGGACTGGATCGGATACTGGCGCTCAAACAGCTCCTGGAAAATCGCCCGCACATCCGCCGCCACCGCCTTGTTGACAATCATTTCGCCCACCTGTATCTGGCCTTCGTAATTATAGTGAAGCATCAGCAGATAGGACAGATCTTGAAGGCCGATGTCCGGATTTTCCCGGTAGGACTTCCCGTTGATTCTCTGGAAGACGGCATCGCCTTCTGTAATGTCATATTCATTAAAGTATTTGGAGAGATTTTCCATGTCCAGGTCTTCCGAAGAAACGATGTATCCCGGTTTTACGCCTTCCAGGCTTTCCCAGCGCTCCGGCGCCGCATTGGCGCTTTCGGCCAAAGGATCGACCGGCTCCTGGCCCTCCTGCTCTAAAGTTTCTTCCGGCGCGTCGTCCGCAGGCTCCTTGGAATCTTTCCTCTGTTCGGCGCTTTCTTCTATTTTGGCCAACTGCTCTTTCGTGTCCTTATAGCGTTTCTGCAGGTTCCGAAAACCGAACGCCAGCCCCACAAGGCCCACCGCCAGCAACAGACAGGCGACCGCCAAAACAACAATCAGTTTGTCCAGGAATTTTTTATTCATGCCTTCCCCCTTTATTCATACCACACGCCTATGTCCGTAATAACTGTATCGTTCCATTCGTTCCCCTTGTAAACGTCGTCGATTGTCATTTTCAGAGTATCCGTCCTGACCGGAGAGGAGAACTTCAGGCCAAATTCCACCCATTCATCGGGGAATGTCACAGTCCAGCTCTGTTCGCCCATGGCGATTGTCAGCGTCTTAGGGCGGTTGTTGCCGTAATAATATTCTTTGGTTTTCCAGTTCCCCAGCTGGAATGTCATGGCGTCCACTGTGAAAACTTCCTTAAACTCATAAGACACATATTCGCCTATACCGTTTCCCGCAGTCCCCTCCTGCCAGTTGGTCTGGATATCGCCGTCAAATAAATATTCCGGAAGGTTGCTCACCCCTTCCTGCTGCTTGATCACAGACGACGCCTTGGATTTCAGCAAATGGTCTTTATTCATTTTCCAGTATTTATCCGAGAGCTTTTTCACCTGGGCCTGCTTCATCTGCACGGCTTCTATCTCCGCATCTTCCGCCTCGGCCGCATCTTTTTTCTCGACTTCCTCGTCGCTTTCGTCCTTAACGCTTGTATCTACCGCCGCCGACTTTTCCCCCTGTGTCTTATCCGCCTCTTTATCATCGTCGCCGTCCCCAATGTTGCCCATAGCCAACAAAAAACAGACGATAATGGCAATAAGCACGCCGCCTCCTCCTATAATCGCTAACAACAGGGCAATCAGATTCTTTCGTCCAGTCCCGGAGCCGGTCATGGAATCGCCCATCCTGGATTTCCCGGTTACCTGCCCTCCGGTCATCGGCGCCCCAGTCATCGGCCTAGAGTGCGGCGCCGTGGCGCCATAGCCCGTTTGAGCCCCCATGGAATAACCCTGATCCGCCGCATAGGTTTTATAGGAATCGAAGCCGCTTTGCTGGCCTGGGCCCGGATCTGCATCCACGCGCGCGCCGAATGCGATAAGCAGCTCATCCACACTCTGGAAGCGGTTCTCGGGCAGGACGGCCATGCCTCTCATAATCGTATTTTCATATTCCGGGGAAATCTGCACCCCCAGCTGTGACGGCGCCTGCACCGTATCGTTATAGCATCTGTCCAGGGCATTTTCCGGAATAACGCCCGTGATGCAGCTGTAGATCGTCGCGCACAGGCTGTATACATCCGTCCAGGGACCCTGGTTTCCTTTCTTGCGGTACTGCTCTTCCGGGGAATAGCCCTGCTTTAAGATAACCGACATTTCCGACTCATTGTTGGTGAAATACCGCGCGGAACCGAAATCCATCAGCTTCAGCGTTCCGTTTTTCATAAACATGATGTTGTCCGGGCTTATGTCCCGGTGTATCATGCCTGCCCGATGGAAATTCCGCAGCGAATGCATCAGCGGAATCAATTTTTGAATAAAAGACGCCGCCTCCAACCGCCCTTCCCGTTGGATGCGTTTGCTTAAGGTTTCCCCTTCCAAGTATTCCATCACGATATACGCGGTGTCGTTTTCCTCGAAATAATCCCGCACCTTCACGATGCCGGGCTCCTCTGGGAATTTCGCCAGGCTCCTGGCTTCCTGGAGAAAACGTTTCTTCCCGCTTTCAAAAAACTCTGCGTTCCTGGGCGCCGAGACGGTCACCTGGTTGGATCGGCTGTTATCGCGGCTCACAAAACCGCAGGGATAATATTCTTTGATGGCAATGCGTATGTCCAGGTTCTCGTCCCTTCCGATATACGTAATGCCGAAGCCCCCTTCCCCTATAAAATTCCCGATTCGGTACTTGCCGTTCAGCAAAGCGCCCGGCGTTATATGATGAGGAGCAACCTCCTCGTTCAGCCTGCTTCCGCAGTTTGCGCAAAAAACGCCGTCTTCCGTCTCATTCATACATTTATAGCAATACATAAAACCCCTCTCAATCCTCTTTCGCATTCCAAACGCCGCACACGTCTTTTAAGAGTCGCGGTTTTTGATTTTCAGACTTAGAATACTCACGATGATACAGAATACCGTGATTCCCAGACACCATCCCCAGGAAACAAGCAGATTGGACGCCTCATGGTCATAACAGCTTTCCGTCTCCAGCCGGACAACCTCCGGAAAGGCCTCACTGATTTTCAGCGGAAAATCGCTGCTGTTTAAGTCCGCGATGCTGCCCATGGCCGACATGCCCCACTTGCTGTATGTAATGTAAGCGATGTTCTCGCTCCAGCCGCTCAAGTCAAAAAGCACGCCGCTCATGATCAGCTGCAAAATCAGCACAAAGGGCATGATGGTCATAGCGGTGGTCGGGTTGCCCGATATGGAGGAAATCATGATTCCCAGCACGGCGGAGCCGAAGGTCAGAAGAAACATGGTCACAAAATACTCCACATATGCGCTGGCAATGATTCCTTTGGAATTAAAATCTATGAATAAAACGCATATGACGAAAATGACCATGCTCTGCACCAGACACAGCACAAACTGCCACCGGACGTTGGCCATGATATAAGAAGACAGACGCGTCCCCTGCCGGTACTCCGACCGTATAATCTCGTGTTCCCTGCAAATGCTCTGAATTGAATTAAATATGCCAATCCATATACAGGCGGAAGCGATAGTGAAAAAGCCCGACTTCGTGCTCTCGTAATTTGTGAACATATTGTCGCCCACCACCGCCGCCACAATCAGCGCGATAATCGCCGCGAAAACAATAAATTTCCAGGCTTTTTCCCGGAAAGATATGCGGGCGATTTTTTTAAAATACACGTTGGTCTGCGTAAAATAAGATGTGCCGCTCACTGGACGCCACCTCCTCTCAGTGCGGCGAATTTGGCAATGTAATAGTCGCCCTTGCCCCTTCCGCCTTCGTAATCGGGATTGATTTCCAGCATAATATCCTGAAGCTTTTCCACATTAAAAAACTCCAGCGCCTGCTGCACATCCCCAAAATACGCCAGATGCCCTGCCTTATCCCTCGAGCTTTTGGCCAGCGCCAGCACCTTCGTAAATAAACTCTGCTTTGTCTCTATGTCGATGGCGTCATCGGGCTCGTGGGAAATGACCATGACGATTTTGCCATTTTGCGAAATTTCTTTTAAAATCTGCATCTGCTGGATTCGCGACGCGGCATCCAGGCCCGAATCCGGCTCGTCGCACACAAACACCTGCTGGAATCCGATGAGCTGCGCGGCCACAGACACTTTCTTCTTCTGGCCGCCGCTTAAGTTCTTAATCAGGCTGTCTTTGAGCAGATCCACGCCCACCTTATGAATGATCTCCTCCACTCGCTGTCTTTTGTCGGCTTTGGAATAAAATTTCTTGTCCAGCTTGATGTCGGCTACGTCCATCAGCGTGGCGAAAACCGTGTCGCTGGTCCGCAATGTGAGAAACTGGGGCACCAGGCCAATCTGGGATTTCATGTTTTTGAAATTGGCGTACAGATTCTGGCCGTCCAGCACTACTTTCCCTTCGGTCTTGCCGTCCCCCAGAATCGCTTTCACAAGTGTCGTTTTTCCCGCCCCCGATCCGCCCAGGATCAGAACAAAATCCCCTTTGTCCACCTCAAAACGAATATCTCTTAATAAAGTCTTTTTACCGAAATTCACCGTCTTTCGGTCTATGCTCACCGAGAGGCATCCGCTTTGGCCGTTGGCGTCGTTGTAGATGATTCTGCTCCCAGCCATAATCAGCGTGGTATTGGCAATCTTTATTACGTCATGGTCGAAAATATTTTGATGGCCCTTGACCGGCCAGCCGTTGACGCTGATTCCATTCTGACTTTTTTTGTCGAACAGCAGCACGCCCCGGTCCGTCTGCCGGATTTCCGCATGTTCTTTTGACACCATCATGTCGCCCAGCTTGATCGTATTGTTCTCGCCCCTTCCGATGGTGATGGGCTGCCGGGACTCAATGTTGTAGACGTTCCATTTTTCATTGACGTCAAAGCTCCTGCTGTAAATCAGCAAAACCGACTCCGGATGGGGATCATTCAGCACGCTTCTGTCCACCCGGATAATGTCTCCGTCGGAAAGCTTATAAAACCTTGAACCCCTCTCATTATAAGGCTCCAGCCGCATGCCGTTGATATAGGTGCCGTTTACGCTGTTGAAATCTATGTAATAATAGGAATCATCCTGGCCGTCGTAAGCGAATCCGCCGTGCCTTCTGCTCACAATCTGCGACTGCACTTTGATGTTGCAGTTGGATTCCGGGTATTCCTTTCCGAAAGTCAGATTGCCCTTCAGCAAAATCTGCCTGGGCGTCTGCTCCTTATCCACAATCAGCAGGGTCGCCGGATGAACCGCTGCCGGTCTGTAATATTGCGTCCTTTGTATATCCATTTCTGACATTTCGCTCCTTTATGTCATTTAACTTTCCGATGCAAAATAATTGTCTATGCCGTCGGCAATCCCTTCCGCCATCTGGGGCCAGAAGGATTGATCCGCCATTTGCATGTCTTCCCCTTCGTTGGTCATAAATCCCATTTCCAGAATCATGACCGGAACTGTGCTCCAGTTGATGCCGGACATATTGTCATAATGCTGGACGCCCTGGCTGGCAAACCCGGTTTTCGCGCAATAGGCGCTTAAAATCTCCGAGCCAAGCGTATAGCACTCCTGGTACATGTCGCCCACATAGGGATTGCTCTGCGAAGGAACCATGGCAAGCGCTCCGCTGACCGAATGGTCTTCGCTTCCGTTGGCATGGATGCGCACAAGAATGTCCGCCCCCGCATCCGCCGCCAGCTGGGCGCGTTCCCGATTGCTGATGTTCGCATCGTTGTCCTCCCTGGTCATGATCGCCTCATAGCCTCTGGCGCACAGCTCGTCCCGCAGTTTCAGGGACACGCCCAGATTCAGCTCGTATTCATACTGACCCGAATAGGCTCCCTGCGTGCCCGCGGTGGCCCTGGGCTTCATCTCCGTGGAGTTGGGAGCCATGGGCTCCAAATCGCTCGTATCCACCCAGCTCCCCTGATGGCCGGGATCGATGGCCACTTTTTTGCCCTTGGCGCTGACGGAGGCCGGATGCAGCTGCGCCTCCCCTGGTAAATTGGCCTCTTCCGTCTCCGACGCGGCCTTTGTCTCTGCGGCTTTTGTTTCCGCGGCTTTCATCTCGGGCGCCTCCGCCGTTTCCGTAGGCTCTTGCGTTTCTGCCTTTTCCTTGGTTTCTACGGGTTCTCCCGCCTCCTGGCTCTTCATTTGTCCACTGAGCTTTTTCTGAAAAGAGGTCACTTCTTTTTCCAGCGCATTCACCTTTAAAAACATCCTTACCTGAAGCGCACCCAAAAACAGAAAAAGCGCAAACAATGCAATGCATATGATTTTTTCAATGTTTTTCACGGCTTTATCCCCTTTTTATATCTGAAATTATACACCGATAAATGCTTTAAGTAAACCAAAAATACGCACTAATTAAATCCGTAGAACTTCTGGCATATTTTGTAAATGGTGGTGGACATGCTGCGCCCGCCCTTCCCCGGCAGGTTCACCGCGCCGCCTACGATTCCATGGCGCACCGCTTTATAGAGGCTTTTGTCCGCTTCTTTCAGATACATCCAAAGCTCCGCCTTTTTCTCGAGATTTTCTTTTTTTCCGGAACGGATCAGCATGACGCTGGACACCGCGGTGATAATGGTCAGATACCGCATCATGTATTTCTTCAGCTGCCTGGACTTCACCGGGGCGCTTACCAGCACATCAATCATCCGCTTGTTCACCCGAATCTGCTGGTCTATGCGGCCAATCATCACCGATTCATGCACCGACTGATCTTCCCGTCCTATGAAATAGCGGTAAAAATTCACGTCCAAATAATACAGCGTGGTCACATAGGGCAGAGGCTCAAACACGAACAGATTGTCCACATAGAATGTATGCTTGGGCAGCTTAAGTCCGCAGGATTTTAAAAGCTCCGTCCGGTAAATCACTGAGTGCATCAGGATGTATTTGCCGGTGTGCATGTGCTTGACCTGGCTCCAGCCAAAGATTTCGTTTTTAGGAAAGCATTTGCGGTACTGCATCACCTTTTTCCGGGACGCGCCCTGCTTCTCGTAGACGAAGTTGCTGATAAGCATGTCCAGCGTCTGTGGGCCGCGGATCAGCTCTTCCAGCGTGGAAAGAACTGCCTGATAGGCCTCCTGGTTCACCCAGTCGTCGCTGTCCACCACTTTGAAATAAAGCCCTTTTGCGTGGGCAAGCCCCGTGTTCACCGCCTGGCCATGGCCTCCGTTTTCCTGGTGAATGGCCCGCACAATGTCCGGGTATTTTTCCGCGTATTCGTCGGCGATTGGCCCGGTGTCATCCGTGGAGCCGTCGTCCACAATCATAATCTCCACATCCGCGCCTCCTGCCAGCAGGGAGTCCACGCATTTTCTCATATATTCCTGGGAATTATAACAAGGCACTGTTATGCTTAATAATTTCATGTTTTCCTCCTATTGCTCCCCTTCATATAACCCACATAGGCGTCAAAAGCGGACGGGATCGCATATCTGTTTTGCATCTCTTCTTGCTCTGCGAATATCATGTTCCCCTTATGACTCTCTTCCAGCTGCCGCACCTGGATCTGATAGCCCAGCATCCGCCACTCCACATGGGAAAAAATATGCTTCGCCTCTCCCAGCGGCCTAATGCGCAGCGGATCCAGATCCATGGATTTGACCGCCTCGATGGCCTCCCGCTGGCTTAAGTGGCCCTCGATGTTGGGCAGCTCATACAGCCCGGCCAAAATCCCCCGCGCCGCCCGCCTGCGGATGGCCACCCGCTCCCCGTCCTGGATTGCCAATACCGTCAAATCCTGCACCCGGCGGGGCTTGGCCCGGGATTTCACCGGAAGCCGCTTTGCCGTGCCGTGGACGGCCGCCTGGCAAAATTCTCTCAGCGGGCACGAACCGCAGTCAGCCTGTGCGCCGGGAAGGCATACCAGTGCGCCCAGCTCCATAAGCGCCTGGTTATACTCGCCGGGGCATTCTCGGGGCATGACTTTCTGAATCGCCTGTTCTGCCTGGCGCCGCACCGCCTGTCTGGCAATGTCCTCATAGCTTTCCCACAGCCGCGAAACCACCCGCAGTACGTTGCCGTCCACTGCGGGCACAGCAATTCCATAGGCAATGGAGGCAATGGCCCCCGCCGTGTAATTTCCGATGCCCGCAAGATTTCTCAGCTGGCCGTAATCCTTTGGGATCCGTCCCTGAAAGGATTCCACCACCTGCCGCGCCGCTTTTTGCATGTTTCGGACGCGGTTATAGTACCCCAGGCCCTCCCACAGCTTCATTAGACGCTCCTGGGGACAGTCCGCCAGAGCCTCCACCGTTGGCAGCTCCGATAAAAACCTGGCATAATAAGGCTTTACCGCCTCCACGCGGGTCTGCTGGCACATAATTTCCGACACCCAGATCTCATAAGGTTTTTTGCCGTCCCTCCAGGGAAGCGGGCGTTTGTTTTCTTCATACCATTTTAACAGGGGTTTCTCTATTTTTCGCAGTAACTCCAACTTTTCATCCATTATAACTGCCGCCTCCAGATTATCATATCACAATTCGTCAAAAATGATAGTTGCTTTTTTGTTTTTACCCATTTAGAATAATAGCATACATACCACACCTTGATGTAAAAGAGAATTTATGAAAATGGACAACAGGGGTTATTCGGAAAACCGCTGCCGGACACGGCCGCCCAGCCGTTTTCCCAGGAACCGCCAGGCGCCAGATGAAGCTAACCCCCATCTGCTGTGAGGCGGAGCGCCAGGCGCTTTTGGCCGCGCTTCAAGCCCCATCTTTCCCAAACTGGAAGCCACTCTGGAAACATTGCCTGAAAAATCATTCACTCCACCTTGCAGATTCCGCTCTCTTGAGGGCTTTATCGTAGATAGTCGCTGTTCACATACCCTTCCTTTTTCAGGCTGGGTACATAGACATACCAATACTGGCCTGTCGACATATCGATGACATCGACTTCCGCGCCGTTTGAAATATTACCAATCTCATTAGATGCATCATACGCCTTGTCCTTCCTGAGGGCCAGGTAGCCGGATGCGACATTTGCGTGATATACGCCTTGATATACGCCTTGGGATTTGTTTTCTTCCAATTTATTATCTTTCCAAATGCCAGTCTGCACAGTTCCATCTGCATCAGTATAAGTTCCCTGGCCATTCCTCTGACCATCCTTCCACCCACCTTCGTAATAGCTTCCATCTGAATATGTCATCTTTCCCTGGCCATCCCAATTGCCCTCCTTCCACTCTCCTTCGTAATAGATTCCATCTGAATATGTCATCTTTCCCTGGCCATTCTTCAAGCCGTCCTCCCACTCTCCTTCGTAAACGTCTCCGTCAGCAGAAGTATGCGTTCCCTGGCCATTCCTCTTGTCGTCCTTCCACTCGCCTTCGTAGACGTCTCCGTCGATATAAGTAAGCGTTCCCTGGCCATTCCTCTCGCCGTCCTTCCACTCCCCTTCGTAGACGTCTCCATCTGCAGCAGTATGCTTTCCCTGGCCATTCCACTCGTCGTCCTTCCACTCCCCTTCGTAGGTGCCCATGTGAACATAAGTATTGGTTCCCTGGCCATTCCTCTTGCCATTCTTCCACTCGCCTTTGTAATAAGTTCCATTTGAATCTGTTAGAGTTCCCTGACCACTATACTTATCATCCTTCCACCCGCCCTCGTAGACGTTTCCGTCGGCATAAGTAAGGGTTCCCTGGCCATTCCTCTTGTCGTCCTTCCACTCGCCTTCGTAGACGTCTCCATCGCCATAAGTAGCGGTTACCTGCGTCCCCTGGCCATTCCTCTTGCCGTTCTTCCACTCGCCTTCGTAATAGCTTCCAGATTCATGTGTAAGAGTTCCCTGGCCACTATACTTATCATCCTTCCACTCGCCTTCGTAAACATCTTCGTTGGCATAAGTAGCGGTTCCCTGACCATTCCTTTTGCCGTCCTTCCACTCGCCGTAGTAATAGGCTCCATCCGCATATGTAAGTTTTCCCTTGCCATTTGGCATATCATTTTCCCATTTGCCAGTATAAGCGCCTTCAGATCCCTCGCTTGTCGTATACGGCTTATCTTTCACATCTTTTGGTCCATTGAATAAATTGCCGATCAACAGCGCCACTACCAATACAACCACCACTGCGCCGCCGATCAGAGGTTTAAGCGGCACTGGCTTTGGCGGCGCCGGATCTGGCGATACTGGCTTTGGCAGCGCCGGAGCCGGAAACACATCACGGCTGACAGACTGAATCGTCCCCTTCACCGCTTTCAAATTGTTGATAGTCTTCCGATTGATGTGCGCCTTCTGGAAGAAGATGTCAAAAGCATTTGAAATATCATATTTTGACAAAGCGTCTTGTTCCAGAACGGGAGACAGTCTGGTAAAGGCAGCCTTCATCGCCCGCATAACCTTGCTGGAAGTGTTGGTGGTGTTGACGGCGATATTCGATCCCTGATTCAAAATCTCTTTCTTTGTGCCCTCCTCCAAAATAAGCTTGTCAGTGTTGCCCCAGACAAGCTCCTCTTCTAGATTGACAAAGACCACCTGTTTTTCATTGTTTACCGCCGTCAAGAGTTCCAGAAAGCATGCATAACTCTCAACGTAGCTCTGGCTGATAAAGGCCACGACCATTTCCGCGGCGCACACATTCTGAATCATGGGGACAACCCAATTATCATTTACCTCGTCAAAAGCCTTATCCGCGTAGACCCGCAAACCGTACTGTTTCTGCAGCGGCACAACCCCCTTCTCAAACACATCCTTCCAGTTATCGCTGGCATAGCTGATAAAAACATACGCTTCTTTCTTTTCCTGTGAGTAATTAGTAATTATCAGATTCTTTTCCAAATATTCCGAGCGTTCCTTCTTCTGTTCTTCACTCAATCCCATAGATTCCTTTCCTTTCATATCTTATATCGCTAAACAACTGCGAAGTGTTCTTTCGACAACCTGCATTTGCGCAAAACAGATAATAAGGAGACGATCCAAAACGGGTCTGAATTCTGTCCTGCCTATTTTGAACAAACGCAGCGTATGCGATAAGGGCATCCCGCGCCGCATCGTTAAACTGGTTCATAGGTTCTTTTGAAAATGGATCCCTGGATGATATAGATGTCCTGACGGTCCGCCTCCTGGCTGACCAGCCAGTCCCCGGCCTCTCCCAGATGCCACTCTCCCCACTTTGTAAGCGCCCGCACCCGGCAGTTCAGCTGCGCGGCCCAGATCCGCGCCCCGTCTTTGGCGACGCATTTTCTGGCATAAGGCGCCAGCCATTTGACCTCCCGGTCGGCATAACGATAGACCTTCGGCTGCCAGGGACTCCTGCTGTTGATGGAAAAGGGCTCGTCCGACAGGTCATAATTCTTTCGCAGATGTTCCTCCGTGTTATGATAGGTCTCGCCGTCTACGCCGATCATGAAGAAGAGCTCCGGCATTACAGTCTTTTTGACGTCTCCCTCCAGCATCCGGATCAATATCTCCTCTCCCACCGGAAACAGATCGGCGGCCCGTACATAGCCTACCGGTATCTTTTTCTTGCGGTAGAGCGCCGCCTCGGAATCACAGAATTGAGTCAGTTTTCTGGGATCGTATTCGCCTGTTTGGATCTGTTTTGGGGGAATTTCAAAATAGTCCGCCAGCCGTTTATAAATCAGCCGTCCGGCGGCGCCGCTTAAGTCGTCCCAGTCGTCCCCGGCGCATGCCTCATCCAGAAATGCCCGGGGCAGACGTCCCGCCGCCTTGGACGGCGCACCGCCGCCGTCGTTCCCCATGCTCCGAACCAGCCAGTGTATCAGATCAGCGGCACTGTGCCCCCTCCTGCGGCAGCGCACAGAAACCTTGACACCCTGGTTTTCATCCAGCATACAATAGGCGGCGCTGATGTCCACCTCGGCCACCTTCATCAGTTCATCGCCCACAATGCCCAGAAGATCCGGGTCGCAGGACTCCGCCTGGGCTACCGCATAACGATGCCTTTCATTGATGTGCAGATTGTTATACGCCCGGCCAATAATTCCGATTTCCTCCAAGGACAAATTGACGCTTTGCAGCCTCGTCACAATATCCACGTCATAGACCAGGCTGTCCAACATCTCCTTGTCCATTTTCCGGACAGATTTCAGCTCCTGAGAATCCATGTACAGGCCATAGTACAAAATGGTGGAAAGCTCGGCATCCGCTTCTATGGGAAAGCCGGCTTCTTTCAGCATGGCCCACAAAACCGTGGCGCAGGAAGCGTAGCCCTCTAACTCCGTGCGCACCTCGCACAGCTTGGGCAATGTCTCTTCCGCCTTAACGGTGTGGTGGTCTATCACGGCCAGCTCCCGGCAGGGCAGCGCCGTAACGTTGCGTTCGCCGGCCCGGCAGTCCACAGTGATTAGAAGCTCTGGCTCTTCTTCCAGCTTTTCTACGTATGTAAGTGGAATCTTAAAAACTTTGAGCATCTCGTTCAGACTTCCCCTGGTCACTTTTTGCGGGCCGGTATAAACCAGCCGGGGAGATTTCCCGTTTTGTTCCAAGTATTTTAACAGGACAAAGCCGCTGGCTATGGCGTCAGCATCCGGTTTATCATGGCATTGGATCACAATGTCGTTAAAGTCCAACAGATTTTCTAATTTCATTTTGAATGCACCTCCTAATCTTCCTCCCCTTTAGAACCGTTTCCCGCAGTAAATTTAATTTTTCATCCATAAACAATAACTCAGACCAACGCCTCAAAGATTATCATAGCACAAATCGTCAAAAATGATAGTTGCTTTTTTGTTTTTACCCATTTAGAATAATAGCATACATACCACACCTTCACGCAAAGGAGAATTTATGAAAATGGACAGTATGATTTTTGATGTGGACGGCACGCTCTGGGACGCCACAGAAATTGTGGCCGAGGCCTGGACCAAGATCGCCCGCAGGGAATATGATCCGCAGGCAACCATCACTTTCGGGCAGCTGCAGCAATTATTCGGAAAACTGCTTCCGGACATCGCCGCCAGGGTGTTTCCCCGCGTATCCCCCCAGCGCCAGATGGAGCTGATCCATATCTGCTGTGAGGCGGAGCATCAGGCGCTTTTGGCCGCGCCCAAAGCCCCCGTCTTCCCGGGACTGGAAGACACTCTGCGAACATTGTCTGAAAAGTATAGGCTTTTTATCGTTAGCAACTGTCAGGCCGGATACATTGAAGTGTTCCTAAAATGCACCGGCTTCTCCCATTATTTCCAGGGACATTTGTGCCCGGGCGACACAGGGCGGCCCAAAGGGGACAACATCCGTGAAATCATCCGCCGCCATCAGCTGAAATCGCCGGTCTATATCGGCGACACCGAAGGGGACTTTCTGGCCACCCGTGAGGCGGGCATCCCCTTTGTGCATGCCTCTTACGGATACGGGCAAGTGGATTCCCCCGAATATTCCATCTCCCGGATTTCCGACCTGACGCGGCTTTTCTGAAAAAGGGCAAAAAAGAACCAAAAAGGATCTGCAGACATTCTTTTTGTGCTGCAGATCCTTTTTATGAAAACGTTCTTCTTTCAAACACGCTCCTTGCCCCGCCTAGTCACAAATCGCCTCGGATAGCCGATGTGAATGTATTTCAACGCTTGCGCTAATTAAACACAATGATGGGCGTCTCCGTATCAATGATCTCATACAGCTCCGCCGCTTTCTCCGGCGGCAGGTTGATACAGCCGTGGGAACCGTTATAAGTGTAGACATCCCCTCCGAATGCCGGCTGCCAGGAAGCGTCGTGGAAGCCAACGCCTCCATTAAAGGGCATCCAATACTGCACCGGCGTCTCATACTCGTATTCCCCGTTTTCCTTCTTCTCTCCCCGCAGGGTCTCGTTCATTTTCTTATAGTACATATGGCACACGCCTGTGGGCGTCTCCCGCTCCGGGACCGGTTTGCCGGACACGAAATCTGACTCGTAAATCAGCGTGCCCTCTCGGTAATAATACATATGCTGAATGCCTAAATCCACTTCTATATAAGTATTTCCTATGTCACTGGCTCCCGAACAAAGCGCCGTGCTGGCGTAATTGGGCTCCCGGGTCACAACCTGGCCTGTGCGGATCTCTTCCAGCAGCTGCGTGGCCTCCGCATACTGATCTATCTGCCAGCCGTAGTTGCCCCCGGCCACATTGATTGTGTGCCCCGAGGTCGTGTTGAAGGACCTGCTGCCTCCCAGGGTGTCCCGTCTGGAGGCCAGTTCCGCCACAAACGCATAGACGTTGCTTTCCAGCTCCTCATCATTGATGTCCACGCTTCCGTCTTCCTTGGTCTTAATCCAGTTGCGGATCACTTCGCCGTTTAAGACCTCTGTCTCTTCGCCAAAGGTATAGGTAATGCTGGCTTTGGCGTAGCTGTTCAGATGTTCCATCTCTTTTATCAGATCCGGGTTATCCTTGGTGACGGCCGCTGTTAAATAAACGTCTTCCTTTTCCAGATCCAGGCTTTCCTGGCTTTCCTCCACACACCTGCAAACCGCCGCAATCACTTTCTCACCGTCCAGCGCCGTCCCCTGCGCCTCAGGAACCACCACGAACTGCCCTTCCTGGTATTCCAAATGAGCGTCTGTGGGCGGAACCTGCCGATCCGGCTGCATACAGTCCATCTGTCCCATCTGGGCGCGAACCTTTTCCTTATCGTAGGCAATGCTCTCCCCCACCGTGTAACTGCGGGTAGTGAAAAAGGAATGAATCCACTGCATGGGCTTTTGCCGCTCCATGACTTTTTCCACGCCGTCGTGGGGCTGGTATTTATAATCTATGGCTTCCGCCGTGAGCACCTGGGGCTCCACGTTCCGGGCGTATATGGTCAGCGAGTAATCCTCCACATTCTTGCGGATGAGCTGCTCTGCCTGCTCCACCGACAGGCCGGAACAGTCAATGTGGTTGATGCTGGTTCCCGGCAGAAATTTGTTGTTGTAATAATTGCCCACGCCGGCATAAACGCCGCAGCTTCCCAGAAGCACAACGCCAATAATCACCGCCGCCGCCACAAGACCTCTTCGGCTTTTCTTTTCCCGGGACGCCGGCGCCGGCTGTCTTAGGACGGGTTTTGGCTGGGAAGGCATTGGCTGCGGGGCCGGGCTTTGGGCCGTCTCCTCTTTTTTCTGGTTCTCCTGTACATCCACAGGCTCCGCCGAAGCCGCCGCCTGCGCGTCGGCCTTTTCGTCCGCTTCCTGTTCACCCCGCAAATGTGATTCGTCCAGACGTATGCCCTTCGCGCGCGCCACCTTTATGGCGCCCGCCGTCTTGGCTTTCGGCGCTTTCGCCGCCGCGCTAATGTGATTTACAGGCTCATCCCCCACCGTGTCGGAGACAATCTTCTGCATGGCCCGCTCAATCTTGCTCTCAAAATTCTCCCCATCTCCATGTTCGCGCTCTTCCCGCTCGGAAGCCGCCACCGCCTGCAGCTGCGCCAAGGCTTTCTTGACCTCCTGGGCAGGCATTTCCACCATTTCATGAAGATCCTCACCGCTGTCTGCTATTTTGTTTTCCCTGGGTTCTACTTTTTTACCGCTCATCACTTTTGGACTCCTCAAACATTCTACACGACTAAACGACCACCAGCTAAACTGGTGGTTCGCCACTACCATTCGGACTGAACAGTTTTTCAACGGATTCATTATAACATACTTCCCTGAAAATGCACCCCTTATTTAGCCATATATACAAAATTTAAAATAAATATCACACTTTGTGACAAATCCTTAATGTTCTCATAACAAGCCATGGAGAATCGCCAGTCCCTGCTCCAGACGTTCGCAGTCAAGTCCCGAATAATTCATCAAAAGCGTGTGCTTCCTGCCTGTCTGGGGATCTTGGTAAAACTGGGACAGACAGGCGATCTTCACCCCCTTTTCCCTGCACTCTTCTGCCAGCTGAACGTCTTCCTTTTCGGTGTCCACCTCCAAAAGAAAATGAAGCCCCGCGTTCTCCTCCCGGATGACGGAGCGGGCGAACAGCGGGCTCTTTTTCAGCGTGCCAATCACCTGGCCCCGTTTTCCCCGGTAATAGTTGCGCATCCGGTTCAAATGCTGTTCAAAATAGCCCTGGCTAATGAACGCCGCCAGCGTATGCTGCTCGAAGCTGGGCACCGCGCAGGAGTAAAACCCCATCTCCCGCTGGTATTTTTCCATCAGATGGGGCGGCAAAACCATATAGCCAATCCGGATGGAGGGCGCAATGGTCTTTGAAAATGTGTTCATATAGATCACTTTTCCCCAATGATCAATGTCCTTCATGGATTCGATGGGCCTTCCGGAAAACCGAAATTCGCTGTCGTAATCGTCCTCGATGACATAACGCCCCCGCGCCTCTCCCGCCCATTTCAAAATCTCCTGCCTGCGCTTGATGGGCATTACAATTCCGGTAGGATAGTGATGGGAAGGGCAGATATGCACCACGTCCGGCCGGCTCTGGCGAAGACCCTCCATAGACAGGCCGTCGCTGTCCAGATTTATGTACCGACAGTTCACGCCATAGCTTTTGTAAATCTGGCCGATTTTTTTATAGCCGGGATCCTCCAGCGCGTAGACCTTCTGAAATCCCAGCAGCTGAATTAAAAGCCCGTACAGATATTCCGCACCGGCGCCCACCACGATCTGCTCCGGCGCCACGTCCATCCCCCGAAAATGATACAGATAATCCGCGATGGCCCTGCGCAGCTTCGGCTCCCCCTGGCCGTCCACCTTCTCCAGCAGCCCTTTTTCCTGTTCAGTCAGCGTCTTTCGCATCAGCCGAGACCACACGGAAAAAGGAAACTGCTCCGGGCTTGCCTTGTTTGCCGTAAAGTCCACAAACCACTCCGGCTCCTTTTGAACCTGCAGAATGTTCTGAAGATGCACCTGCTCCTTTCCCCGGCCGCCCTTTTTCACATTGCCCTCCACCGGCCGCACGTAATATCCTTTTTTCTCCACAGGCTGGATATAGCCCTCCACAATCAGCTGGCCGTAGGCGCTTTCCACCGTGATCACACTCACCTCCAGATGCCGGGCCAGCTCCCGCTTGGAAGGCAGCTTCTCCCCCGTGATTAGCCTTCCGCTTAAAATGTCCTCTTTGATGCACTGATAGAGATATTCGTATAGTGTGCGTCCCTTTCTCTTCTCCAAATCGTACGTCAGCATCCGTATCCTCTCCTGGTCTTTCAGTTTTTTCCATAAATGGAATTTCTCATATGTTCAGATTCATTATACTGAAAAAACGCCGTCCGTACAAGTTTTTTCCGCTCTCCCTGAAGACTCTATTTTAACCACACGCGCATCTCCGTAATCCACCAAAAGACATAACATCCGAGGACATTCGCCGCATGAGCGAGGATGACCTTCTTGACATGGATTACTTCTTATTCGGAATTTTCTATATAGAAAAAAACCGCCACATAATATGACAGCTAATATTTTACGCATCAGAGCAGCGCCTGGTAATCTTCTTTGATAAAACGATGATAAATGGTATGCCCCATCTCCTCTTTCACACAATAATAATAGGCGTCCACGCTTTCGTCCGGAAAATACAAGACATAATCAAAGTCCGCGCCCTCCGGCATTTTCTCACACACATAGTCCTTGGAGTATTTTGCAAAAATTTCGCAGACTTCCTCCAAACGGCAATGGGGATGCTCCCCGAAAAATCCAATCAAATCTTTCAGAAATTCCGGCGCAGGCGCCTGCTGATGCACATACTGAACCCCTTCCGGCGGTATCCGCGCCTCAATCCGCCCCTTATGGGCCGCAAACTGTAACTTTCCCAATACAGTGTCTGAAAAAGCGGGCTCCTCTGACAAAAACGCGGCCAGCTCCTCGTCCCCCATGGCTTCCAGTCCCAGCCATCTGCACAGGGATTCCGCCGGATAATACAGGCGCACCGTCTCTTTGGCATAGCCCAGCTTAATCTGCGCTTCTTTTATCTGATCCACAATGTTCTCGATTAATTTCTCCGGATTCATTTTCCACTCCTTTTTCCATCCGATTTTCACAAAATCCTGTTCGTCAAGCCTATTATAACAGACTTTTCGGTTTATTTCTCTAAAATTTTTTTTAATAAAATTTTCCCATTTACTTTATGGACAGACACGGAGAAATCTTATATAATGATTTTCATGACAATCAACCAGTTAGAATATTTCCTGGTCTGCGCCCGGTGCGCTTCCCTGACAAAAGCGGCAGAAGAACTGTACACCACCCAGCCCCATGTGAGCATGGTGATTAAGTCCCTGGAAAAGGAACTGGGCGTGACTTTGTTTTATCGGAAAGCCCGCGGGGTGGAGCTTACGAAAGAAGGCCGGAAGATTCATCCTTACGCTGTAAATGCATTGAAAAACACGGCATTTATTTATTCCGCCTGCAAAGAAAGCGCCCATCCCAGCCTGCGCATCGCCGCCAATTCCAGCAGCCACATGACCGCCCTGCTGGCCGATTTTTACCAAAAGCATTCCGACCGGAATCTTTCTCTTCAATATACAGAATGTAAAACCGAAGACATGCTGACGTTTGTTTCCGAGCAGGAATATGACCTGGGCTTTTTGTTCGTCCCGGAGCATAAGACGCCGGCCCTGCTTCAGATGCTGAAACACCGGCGGCTGGAATTTACGCCGCTGTGCACCGCCGACCTGGTTCTCTATGTGGGGAAAAATCATCCCCTGTACGGCGCCGGCGCCATCGATCCAAAACAGCTGTCCCGATTTCGGTTCATTCAGCTGGAAGACGATTTTTTCGCCGTGGAGGATCTGCTGTATGAAATAAGCTTCAATCAGGTTGTCAAAACAAACAGCAGCCACATGATGATTTCCATGCTGGAGCACACGGATCTGTGCAATCTGGGAAGCTTTTGGCTAAAAGACATTTTCCGCCAGTACGATTTCGGCCGAATTACGGTGAACGGATTCCAGGACAAGGTGTCTTTCGGCTACGTACGGCCCGGCTCCCGTCCTT
Organism: uncultured Lachnospiraceae bacterium; assembly: GCA_964407765.1. GTDB lineage: Bacteria > Bacillota > Clostridia > Lachnospirales > Lachnospiraceae > MGBC164599. The sequence goes on along the minus strand of CAYOWU010000002.1, from coordinate 56,374 downwards.
TGCAGGCGCAGGAGAGAGCCTTTCTGGAATTCCTGCGGATGGCCATGGGCCGGGACGGTTCCCGTTCAAAAGAGCCATAACATTTCTTTATGGAACATATATAAAAAACAGAAAATATCCATCCATACGCTTCTGCGCTATACTAAAAATAAAAACCAGGAGGAACTTATGCGCAGAGCGTTCAGAAACACAGAAATCCATATGGAAAAAGGCCCCATCGGCCGGACTTTGCTTCTTTTCACCGCCCCCGTTCTTCTGTCCCAGATCATGCAGCAGCTTTACAGCATCGCCGACTGTATGATTGTGGGCCATTTCGGAGGAGGATACGGACTTTCCGCCGCCGGGGTGGCCGGGCTGATTTTGTCCGTTATCGTGAATTTTTTCATCGGCTTTTCCACCGGAATCAGCTATATCACCGCCCGGCTTTTCGGCTCCTATGACTATTCGCGGCTCAAACAGACCATACAGACCATGATTTGGCTATGCGTTTTCACAGGGGTTCTTTTTACCTTCATCGGTATTTTCCAGGCAGACGCATTTTTGATCTGGCTGAACTGCCCTGAGCCTGTTCTGGATGGCGCGGCCCAATATCTGCGCATCTGCTTTCTGGGCATGATTCCCCAGCTAGTTTCCAATACGGGTACGGCCATTTTGCGGTCCATGGGCAATACGAAATCCCCCTTAATCTACCTGGCGTATTCGTCCCTGCTGAATGTTTTGCTGGATTTGGCGCTGGTCGTTCTTTTTTCCCTGGGACTGGCGGGAGCCGCCGCCGCTACGGTTATCGCCCAATGGGGAATGGCATTGCTGATCCTGTGGAAATTGTATACGCTGGACAGCTCCTACCGGCCGGATTTTCGCCAACCGCTGCTGCCGCTGAAAGAACTAAAGGAAATCATCCACCTGGGGGCGGCTTCCGGGCTGCAGGCCGTGTTTATGAGCATTTCCTCCCTGATTATCCAGGTCAGCATTAACCAGTTCGGCGCGGATGCCATGGCGGGCATGACCATTTATGCCAAAGTGGAAGGATTCCTCTACTATCCCGCCTTTTCCTACGGCATCGCCCTGACCGGATTTATCGGGCAGAATCTCGGCGCGGGATGCATCGACCGAATCCAGCGCGCCATGCGCACCAGCATCGCCATCGCCGTCGGATTCACCCTTCCGGTCAGCCTGCTGCTGGTGGCCGGCTCCAAATATATTTTGCTGTGTTTTACGAAAGATCCGGGAATCTTGGCCTATGGACAGGCGGCCATCCGCCATGTGCTGCCCTGGTATTTCCTCTATTCCGTGGATCAGGTGTACATCGGCGGCTTAAAAGGCCTCGGCCATATCGAATATCCTTTATTCTGCTCCATTGTCTGCTACTGCCTGTTCCGCATCGCCTGGTGCCGCGCGCTTCTGCCCCTGTGGCCGGATATGCGGGTAATCTATTACTGCTACAATTTCAGCCTGCTGCTGATGCTGGCGCTTTTAGCCTGCCGCTACTACCACAAATCTATATGGAAAACATCAAAAGAAAGACCGAACGAAAGACTGGAGGCCAAACAATTATGAAATTCATGATAGCATCCGATATCCACGGCTCTGCCTTTTACTGCAAACAAATGCTTGACGCTTTTTTCCGGGAGCAGGCGGATAAACTGCTGCTTCTGGGAGACATCTTGTACCATGGACCCCGAAATGACCTGCCCAAAGAATACGATCCCAAAACCGTCCTTAAACTGCTGAACGGCCAAAAAGACCGGATTCTGTGCGTAAGAGGAAACTGCGATTCGGAGGTGGACCAGATGGTTCTCGCATTTCCCATTCTGGCGGACTACTGCATTCTCTGTGTGGGAAAACGGATGATTTACGCCACCCACGGCCACCTCTTTAACAAAAAATCCCTGCCGCCCCTGCAGCCCGGCGACATCCTGCTGCACGGCCACACCCACGTTCCCGCATGGGAGCCCTTTGGCGAACGCCAGCTGTACTTAAACCCCGGCTCCATATCCATCCCCAAGGAGGGGAGCGCCCATGGATATATGACCCTCACCGACGATGAAATCCTGTGGAAAAGCCTGGATGGCGCCGTTTACCACGCCCTGCCCCTCGGCTAGGGCATGTTTGAAAAATATTTATAAACCCAGCTCTTTCATGTCAATCCAAAAATCATCATAAATGCCGGCTTTTATATTATCCTGAAAAGTGTGGGTTGTCATTTTAAATTGCTCTTTCGCCAAGCAATACCCGCAGACCCTCTTCTGCGCCGGATCTACGATCCAATATTCGCGAACTTCCGCGTCCATATATAAATTTAATTTCTTTACATAATCATGGCTGGAATTGCTGGGAGACGTTATCTCTATGATCCAATCCGGCGCGCCCGTGCAGCCCCTGTCTGTGAGCTTATTGGGATCGCATATGACGCTTATGTCCGGCTCGACGACCGTTTTATTGTCTTGAAACAACTGCACGGCGAACGGGGCGGAGTAGACCTCACAGGCGCCATTCTTAGCGTTTATATAATTTGCAATCTTATTGGACAGAAACATTAATATCCGCTGGTGCATCCGGCTTGGCGCGGACATATCGTAAAACTGCCCATTTATCAGCTCCGCCCGGACATCTTCCGGGAGCCTGTAATAATCTTTTGCTGTAAAAATATTCGTTTTCGCTAATGCCATAAAGCGCCTCCTTTCATTACAAATTATAACTCTGATTTTCTTTGTCTAAATGTAACTATTCCGTAGGTGTTGTCCCGCGAGGCGTTTTGCCACAAAATATGGCAAAATCCCGAGACATACGGCAAAAATCTCATCGCCGAAGGCGATTTCCAATGGATTTTTGCTCGTAACTGTGAAGGCGCTGAACAGTTACGTCTAAATTTATATATAATACATATCCGCGCCGTATTCTCTGTAGTCCAGATACCGCTTCCGCAAATCGTCCAGCGTAATGCCCTTTAGCAGCTGGTCCAGCTGGCTATTTACCCGATCGATCACCAACTCCTGAATGCTGGCCGCAATTCCATGGCCGTGGCCATCCGCAGGCGCTTCCTCATCCTCAATCTGATAGCTGCCGTCCAGCGCCTCCAGGATCGCCGCCACCGTAATCTCTTTCGGATCCGCATTCAGGCGGTAGCCGCCCTGGGAGCCCTTGATCCCTTTTACAATCCCCGCCCGCCGAAGACTGGCAAACACCTGCTCCAGATATTGGGGCGAAATATCATTGCGCTGAGCGATGCTGCTCAGCACAATATGTTCGCTGCCGGAATTTACCGACAAATCAATTAACGCCCGCAGGCCGTACCTGCATTTTTTTGAAAACTTCATAGCCTCTTTAACACACCGCCTTAAAGGCTTCCTCCAAGTCCTGAATAATGTCGTCGATGTTTTCCGTGCCGATGGACAGACGGATGGTATTGGGCTTAATGCCCTGATCCAGCAGTTCCTCCTCGGTGCACTGACTGTGGGTGGTGGTGGCCGGATGGATGACAAGCGATTTCACATCCGCCACATTGGCCAGAAGGGAGAACAGCTCCAGATTGTCGATGAAATCTTTCGCTTTCTGGGCATCCCCTTTGATCTCAAAAGTGAAAATAGAGCCGCCGCCGTTGGGGAAATATTTCTTATATAACTCCTGCTGGGAAGCATCCGCAGTCACCGACGGATGATGCACTTCTTCCACCTGGGGATGGCTGTGAAGATATTCCACTGCCTTCAGCGCATTTTCCACATGGCGCTCCACCCTAAGGGACAGCGTTTCCAGGCCCTGGAGGAAAATAAACGCATGGAACGGGGAAATCGACGCGCCCGTATCCCGCAGCAAAATGGCGCGAATCTTGGTGACAAACGCCGCCGGGCCAGCTGCCTGGGTAAAACTCACCCCGTGATAGCTGGGGTTTGGCTCTGTTATGGAGGCAAATTTTCCGGAAGCCTCCCAGTCGAATTTCCCGCTGTCCACAATCACGCCGCCGAGAGTGGTTCCATGGCCTCCGATAAATTTCGTGGCGGAATGCACCACAATGTCCGCGCCGTATTCGATGGGCCGCACCAGGTAAGGCGTTGCAAATGTGTTGTCCACCACCAGGGGAATCTGATGCTTATGGGCGATTTTGGCGATGGCCTCAATATCTACCACATCCGAATTGGGATTTCCCAGGGTTTCGATAAAAATAGCCTTTGTACGTTCCTGGATAGCCGCTTCCACTTCCCCATAATTGAAGATATCCACGAATGTAGTCTGGATTCCATATTCCGGAAATGTGTGCGCCAGCACGTTGTATGTGCCGCCGTAAATATTCTTGGCAGACACAATATGATCGCCGTTCTGGGCCAGATTCTGAATAGTATAAGCGATGGCCGCTGCGCCGGAAGCCACCGCCAGAGCCGCCACGCCCCCTTCCAGGGCCGCAATCCGTTTCTCAAACACGTCCTCCGTGGGGTTGGTCAGGCGCCCGTAAATATTCCCCTCATCCGACAGGTCAAAACGCGCCGCCGCATGGTCACAGTTGCGAAACACATAAGAAGACGTCTGATAAATGGGCACCGCTCTGGCATCCGTCACTGGATCCGCCGTCTCCTGCCCCACGTGCAGCTGCAATGTCTCAAATTTGAATTTTCTGGCTTCCCGTTTTATTTTCTCACTCATATCCATTCCCTCACTTTGTCCGTTTTTTCCTATTTATTTTGTATGTTTTGTAGGAATTGATACGATTATATTCCTATATTACCTACTTGTCAACTAGTTTTTCCAAAAAATACTGATGAATCCGCAGGTCGCCGGACACCTCCGGGTGAAAGGCCATGGCCAGCTGCCGTCCCTGACGGGCGGCTACGATTTTCCCATCCGTCCTGGCCAAAACTTCCCCGCCGCCCAAAACTTCCGTAATATAGGGCGCACGGATGAAAGGCATGGGAACCCGTCCCACCCCTTTGAAATCCTGCTTTGTAAAAAAGCTGCCCAGCTGGCGGCCATAGGCGTTTCTCTTTACCCGAATATCCATAGTTCCCAGATAAGCCGAATCCCCTTCCACCTCCCGCGCCAGCAAAATCAGCCCGGCGCAGGTTCCCATCACCGGCAGGCCGTCCAGAATTCGGCGGCGGATTTCCTCCAATAGATCCAGCTCAGAAAGCAACTTTCCCATCACTGTGCTCTCTCCGCCGGGGAGGATCAACGCGTCCATCGGCCGTTTTAGGTCTTTTTTCTGACGAATCTGAAAATGACGGATTCCCAGCGCATGAAGCGCGCTTCCATGCTCGGCAAACGCGCCCTGCACCGCCAGAATCCCTACAGTTGTCCGCTCCATCTTACTTGCCCCGCTCCGCCATCAAAAGCTCAATCTCCTGTTCATTGATTCCCACCATGGCTTCGCCCAGGTCTTCAGAGAGTTCTGCGATTAATTTCGCGTCTGTATAATTGGTCACCGCTTTCACAATGGCCTGGGCGCGTTTGGCCGGATTTCCCGATTTGAAAATGCCAGATCCCACAAACACGCCTTCCGCCCCCAGCTGCATCATAAGCGCTGCGTCCGCCGGGGTGGCCACGCCTCCCGCCGCGAAGTTCACCACCGGAAGATGTCCGTGATTATGCACATATTCCAGCAAATCCACCGGAACCTGCAGCCGCTTGGCCGCCTCCAAAATCTCGTCTTCCCGCATATTCTGCACGCGGCGGATTTCCCCGTTCATGGCGCGCATGTGGCGGACTGCCTGCACCACGTCCCCGGTTCCCGGCTCCCCTTTGGTCCGAATCATGGACGCGCCTTCCCCGATACGGCGCAGCGCCTCCCCCAAATCCCTGGCTCCACAGACAAAGGGCACGCGGAATTTGCGCTTATCAATGTGGTAAACGTCGTCCGCCGGGGACAACACTTCGCTTTCGTCGATGTAGTCAATCTCAATGGCCTCCAAAACCTGCGCCTCCACGAAATGCCCGATCCGGCACTTGGCCATCACCGGGATGGTAACCGCTTCTTGAATCTCCCGGATCATCTTCGGATCGCTCATCCTGGAAACGCCGCCGGCCGCGCGGATGTCCGCCGGAATGCGCTCCAGCGCCATCACTGCGCAGGCCCCCGCGCTCTCGGCCACTTTCGCCTGCTCCGGCGTGGTCACATCCATAATCACCCCGCCCTTTAACATCTGGGCCAACTGTTTGTTCAGCTCGTATCTTTTCTCGTCCATAATTCAAACCTATGCCTTTCTTCTATGTATAATCAAGTAATTGCAAAATTCCCCTCCTCATAACCAGAGTTTGTCCAAAATGGACAAATAAGTGTCCAAACGGACGATATGAAATAACGGTTTCGCAACTGCTTTGGGTATTTATTATACACATGTCTGGCCTTGTATAAATATCCAATTCCATATTTTTTTATCATACCAGATGGATTTGTGAAAGGGCATGGTAAATGCCATCCTGGTTGTTGTCCAGGGTATGCAGGGGAATGCGCCCCTTTAATTCCTCCGGCGCGTTGCCCATCAGAAACCCTGCGCCCACCGTTTCCAACATCTCCGCGTCGTTATAGTTATCCCCGAACGCCACGACATCGGACAAAGCTACGCCCTGCATTTTGCACAGCCACTGGACGGCCGCCGCTTTGGTGATGCTTTTTTCCATGACTTCCAGCAGAAAATCGGCGGACTTTACAATAGAGCAGTCGGGAAACGCACCTTTTAAATTTTCCTCTATCTCCAAAATATTCACCGGGCTGCAGATGCACAGGATTTTATTGATCTGCGCATCCGCCGCAGAGTCCACCGAGCCCTGCATGGCCTGGGCCTTTACAATCCGCTCCTCTTCCATGATTCTGGGGTCGCTTTTGTCCTTCACAATCCACTGATCCACGGAATACACGCTCCAGGCCAGGTCGAAGCGGTTCGCCTCCAGAAATTCTATGATTTTCCTAGCCTGCGGCTTTTCCATTCCTTTGTGAAAAAGCACGTTTTTGCCTTCGTCCAAAATCAGCGCGCCGCTGTAGGCGATAATCGGACATTTGAATCCGTAGGCATCCAGAATCGGGTAAATGCCGGAAGGGCTCCTGGCGGATATGATGACAAAGGGAATCCCTTTGGCCTGCAGCTTTTCAATGGACTGCCGAGTCAGCGGGGTAATCTCGTGATCCCCGTTTAACAAAGTGCCGTCCACGTCACTGAAAACTATTTTTTTCATCCTCAAACGCCTTCCATTACAGATAAAATTCATTGGCCCTGCGAACATCTTTTAACGGTCCCAGCTTTTCCTCCAGTTTTTCCTGAAGCGGCGGCGGCAAAATCCGGGAATGTTCCGGACAGGCTGCCGTGCAGGCCATGCAGAGCATACATTTTTCAGCGTTCGTTTCCACAGAGTCTTCCTTTACGGTTATGGCCTCTGTGGGACAGACATCCGCGCATTTTTTGCACTGGTTGCAGGATGGCAGCGTAATCGGCGCCGCAGGCATGCCCGCCCACTGTTTATACGGGCGATTCCCCGGAACCGAAAAAGCCGCGTCCGGCGCCTGGGCAAGCTTGTCCAGAACCTTCCGGGCAAATTCGCGGATATCCGCCGCGTCCTGACCATCGGGTCTGCCTTCGCCCACCGACGACACAATGGAATGCTGCGCCACCGCCGCCGCCGATGCGATCACCTGAAAACCGCACGCCTCCACCGCGTCATTTAGTTCTGCCAGCGCGTCCTCGTAAGCGCGCACGCCGTAAACCGCAAAGGTGACGGCCTTCTTTCCCGTTCCGTCTATTTTTTTCAGCTTTTCGGTTACGAACGCCGGGATCCTTCCGCCGAACACCGGAGCGGCCACTGCCGCCAGCTCCCCGTCCGTTTGGGGAAATTCCTTTTCTTTCGCCAGATCAATAAAGTTCACATTTTCAGAAATTTCCCTGGAAAAAATCTCCCCGGCCTTTTTTGTGCCTCCTGTGGGGCTGAAATAATAAAAATCCACTTTTCTTTGCATATGTATTTCCTCCTTTTTTATGGGCAGACTATTTTATTTATCCTATCACGTTTTTCAGAGTTCTTCAATACGTCTTGAAACAGTTGTTTTTGCTGGCCTTCCGGGAAGAGGGGGAAAATACTATGGCGCTGATCAAATGCCCGGAGTGCGCTGCGGCCAGTTCCAGCGCATCCGGCGGAGGTCCCGACATGGGCGGCTATCCGGTGGGGCGGCCTGTGAACAAAGTGGTCTACTGTCTTCTGGCGTTCTTTTTGGGCGGGCTGGGCATCCACAAGCTCTACGCCGGAAAGACTATGATGGGCATTATTTACCTGGTGTTCTGCTACACATGCATACCGGCCATTGTAGCGTTTATCGAATTTATCCTGGCTCTATTAAAACCGGCGGATATGAATGGGAATATATGGCTGTAGCGCCGCGCTAGAGCGTGTTTGAAAACCGCTTTATGTCAACTGCATGTCACAATTTGCGGAAGATTTGCTCCGCATAAATGCGGCGTAGCGGGCTACGCCAAATGAATAAGGGGCAAATATCCCGCAAAGTGGGGCTTGCAGGTGACGTGAATGGGTTTTCAAACACGCTCTAAATTGAATAAATGAAAAAAGCACGCGGCGTTGAACCAAAACGTGCCTTTTTTCGCCTTGTCGGATCCCGCACAGGCTCCATCTCAAAGCTTAGCTCTTTCCCCTGCAATCACATGCGCCATATCTATAGCCATATCTATACCTCCATTCTCTTCCTGATTTCACTCACCTCTTCTGCCAGGCGGGGCTATAATCGTACGGAGCCGCCTCAGCCTGTCTGCCTTTTGAATGTCCGAACTGTAATGAATAAAGTCAAGAAAATCCTCCGGCAGGATTTTTTCCCGGATAAATCGCTTGTCCTGTTCGTCCTTTACCTTGTTGGCCACCACGCGAACCTGCCGAACCCCCAGCTCCAACGCCAGCCGCTTCACATTTTTGTAAGTTGCACGCTTCACGCCCACAGCTCTATGACCGCCGCAAACTAGGACTCTGCGCTTTTTCCATAATCAAAAAACAAACTGCACCAGCAGCATATAAAAGACCGTCCCTCCCGCCACGGACAGAAGCATCTGCCTTTTCCAAAGATGCAGCCCCACAACTGCCGCCACGGCCAAAAACTCCGGCGCCCCATGGCTTCCCGAAAAAACGCTTACGTTTTTCAGGCAGTAAATCACCAGCAGGCCAAACACCGCCGACGGGAGAACTTTTCCCAGATATTGTATGTATTTCGGCGTAGGCTTGTCCGCCGGAAAGAACCAAAACGGTATAAACCGGGTCAGAACCGTTCCCAGAACCACCATGCCGATGGTAATCATCTGCTGCGCAAACGTCATTCGCATGCCTCTTCGCCCCCTTTCTCCAAAGGCTTTCTCAAAAGCGTCAGCGCACCGAATATGGCCAGCATAGACGGAATAATAAAGTCCTCCGCCCCGAAAGCAATCCGGCACAGCAGAGAAATGCCCAGCCCCGCAAAAGCGCTTGCGTGATTTTTCTCCTTCAGCCACTGCTCCAGGAAAATCACTACAAACATAGCCGTCATCACAAAATCCAGCCCTTCCGTGTTAAAATGAATCAGCGACCCAAAAATCCCGCCGAAGGTCGCCCCGAAAAACCAGTAAAAATGATTCAGAATCGTCACAAAAAACATGAACCAGCCCCGGTCCACATCTTCCGGAATCCTGGCTGTGTAATTGATGGAAAAGCTCTCGTCGCACATGCCGAAAATCAGATAAATGTCCTTCCAGCCGTTCCCCCGGTATCGGTCCAACATGGAAATCCCGTAAAACAGATGTCTGGCGTTAATCATCAACGTCATGGCCAGCGCCTGCAGGGGATTGAACGCGCCCAGCAAAAGATTCACCGTCACAAACTCCACAGACCCGGCAAAAATGGTCAGGCTCATCAGCATGGGATACCAGAAGCTGAACCCGGACACGTTCATATAAATCCCATACGTGATCCCCAGAAACCAGAATCCCGCAAAGATAGGGATGGTCTGGGGAAACGCCGCTTTGAAAGCCCTTTTTAACTGCGTAAATTGTGTTCTTTTTTCCATAACCGCACGCCTGTCCTCCGCTGCAAAATTTTTTATGATCCATTTATCGCCTTTACTGAATGTGAAAGCGGCTGATAAGGCTGTTGAGCGTTCGCGCCTGCTGAGACAGTTCTTTGGAAACTAACGCGCTTTTTTCCGCAGCCGCAGAATTATCCTGAACCACTGCGGATATCTCCTTGATTCCGTTTTCAACCAGCAAGATCATTTGCGATTGCTGAACGCTGGCGGCGGCAATCGCATCCATCAGCGTTTTAATTGATTGGATGGAGTCACGGATGACCTGCATCGCGCAGACAGCCTGCTTTGTTGACTCTGTTCCGGTCTTGGCGTTCTGAATCGACCGGCTAATGAGGTCGTTGGTATTTTTTGCGGCTTCGGCGGATTTGGCCGCTAGACTGCGAACCTCTTCCGCCACCACGGAAAAGCCTTTCCCCGCGTTTCCGCTCCGGGCAGACTCCACGGAGGCATTCAGAGCCAGAATATTAGTTTGAAACGCAATATCCTCAATCGTTTTGATGATGGCCCCAATTTTCGCAGAAGACTGATCAATATTCCTAGTAGCCGTTGTCAGATGTTCCATCTTTTCGTCCGCCTCAGCTGTATAACCGGTGGCGCGAGCCACCAGTTCGCTGGCGCTGCCGCAGCGTACGGCGCTGGTCTGAATCTGGTCTGTAATGGCCATCACATTTGTCATAAGCCCGTCAACCGAGGCAGCCTGTTCTGTGGTGCCCTGGGCCAGCGCCTGTGCGCCCGAAGATACTCGTTGGGCGCTGTTGTCCACCTGCCCGGCCACCTGGGAAATATTGCGGATCACATTTACCAGGTTGGCGTGGATAGACTGCAGGCTACCCGACAAAACTTTAAAATCGCCGATGTAGTAGGACTCATTCTCTGTCACATCGACGGTGAAATTGCCATCCGCCATCTCGCCCAAAATGCGTCCCACATCATCAATGGTCTTTCGCAGACATCCGCAGACCCGATGAGTGGTCTGGGCAATCATGCCGATTTCGTCTGCGCGACCGTAAAAAGGCTCCAACTCCTGGTCCGCAGAGAGATTCAGATCTCCCAAACAGCCAATGGCCCGCTCCACCACCATGAGATCCCGGCCTTCCCGCCGCAGAAGCAGTAAAGTGAGCAGGATCACGGCGGCAGCCATAACTGCACACAGAACGCCCACCAAGACACGCACCGTCGTCACAGCGGAAAAAACTTCCGTGGCGTTGTCCCGAACCATGAAAACCCAGCTGCGGTCTTTCAGGTATTTGTAGACCACCAACTGCCTGACCCCATTCTCATCCTGGTAAAAATATGTATTGGCTTGGGCGCCGCCATTCGCTTGAATACGCTGGATAATCTCCAAATATCCGGCATCTGTGGTCACGGTATTCAAAAGCGCGTCGTCCTCATGATAGAGATAGACGCCCGAATCCACATTTAAGAACACGTACTCACTGTTGGGCAGACCTTTGATGTCCAGATCCAGCAGTGAGTCCATGAGGCGGCTGGCATAGACGCCGGCCCCCACATAGCCGATACACCGCTGGTCTTCAAAAATGGGATAGTACATGGACAAGATCATGCTGCCCGTGCCGGGAGATTTCATAATGCCCAGGTTCGTCAGCTCCTGCCGAGACAGAATCGTATCCTGAAAAATCTTCAGCGAATCCCCCGACCGGGTCGTTATGCCGATGGCTCCCTGGGAGATATGAGTCAGGACATAGGTGTCCGGGGTTGCAATGTACAGCCCTTCAAACACCCCTTTGACGGCGGCAAAATCCTCCGTGTACTTTTGGGCCCGGCTAAGCCGCGCCGGATCGTCTGGATTTAACAGCAGATCGCGAACCTCGCCGCCCAGGGCAAAAGCAATCATATATTCCTCTGCGGAAAGCACATACTCGTTAATGATCGCGGCCCTGGATTCCACTGCATCCGTCATTTGATTGGTGATATCATTTTTGACCATGGAAGCGGCATTGGTGGATACGGCCAGCCAGAGCAGCATCATCCCCAATAACGTGATAATGGTTGTAATGATCCCAATCCGTGCAGCAAGTTTTTTGTTTTCTATAAATCGCATAAAAACTTCCCCCCACTAAGAAAATTTCAGGGTCAACGCCTTACTAAAATAATATATCCTATCCTTTCCCAAATATCAAGAATTTCCCTCTCCATTTATCCAAAGATATTTTTTTCACTATCAAAAAAGCTCTTCTATTATATTCCCAAGAACAGTCAACAACTGTATAATAGTAATTAATCGGTGCGGTTAAGAAAAAAGGAGGGAATCTTTATGAATGCCATTGAGACGACAAATCTGACAAAATTTTACGGCAGAGCCCGCGGCATCCTGGATATGAATTTATCGGTGGAGGAAGGGGAATGCTTCGGCTTCATCGGACCCAACGGCGCGGGCAAATCCACGGCTATCCGCACGCTGCTGGGTTTGATCCGCCCTACCCGCGGCCAAGCCAGGATTTTCGGCCTGGACATCCGCCGGGCGAAAACCCGGATTTTATCCCAGACAGGCTATCTGCCTTCAGAGACGGCGTTTTACCCCGGCATGAAGGTGGGCGACATCCTGAAACTGTCCGCCGACCTGCGGAAAAAAGACTGCGCCGCCGAGGCCAAACGACTCTGCCAGCGGCTGCAGGTGGATGTGCGCCGCAGAGCCGACCAGCTGTCCCTGGGCAACAAAAAGAAAGTTGCCATCGTCTGCGCCTTTCAGCACTGCCCCAGGCTTCTGATCCTGGACGAGCCCACCAGCGGCCTGGATCCTTTGATGCAGCGGGAATTTTTTACGATTCTGCGGGAGCGAAACCAGGCGGGCGCCACCATATTTCTGTCCAGCCACGTGCTCTCCGAGATCCAGCAAAACTGCGCAAAAGCCGCCGTGATCCGGGAGGGCCGCCTCATCGCCTGCGACCGGGTGGAAGCGCTGGCCCAAACTCAGACAAAGCGCATCTCCCTTCGCGGAGAGGCAGCGCTGGACGGACTGCCCGGCATCCGAAACTTAACAAAAACCGACGGCGCCCTTCATTTCCTCTACGACGGCGATATGAACCGGCTGCTTCAGACGCTGGCGGCGGGAAACGTCACGGACCTCTCGGTGACGGAACCGGATCTGGAAGAAATCTTCTTCCACTATTACGAGAACGGAGGTGGGGAAAAATGACACTTTTAAAACACGAACTTAGGCAGGGCTTTCAATCCCTGGCCGTCTGGACCGCCGCCATCGGATTTTTCCTGGCCGTCTGCGTGTTCCTGTACCCGGAGATGGAAAATGAAATGCAGGACGTGAGCAGCGTATTCTCCTCCATGGGCGCCTTCACCGCCGCGTTCGGCATGGATCGGCTAAACTTCGGCGAGCTGACCGGGTTTTACGCCATCGAATGCGGCAACATTCTGGGGCTGGGCGGCGCGTTCTTCTCCGCCCTTCTGTCCGCAGGCGTCCTGGCCAAGGAGGAAAAGGGCCGGACTGCGGAATTTCTTCTGACCCACCCCATTGGCCGCAGCCGGCTGCTGGCAGAAAAACTGGCGGCGGTTTTCCTGCAGATTGCCGCGCTGCATTTGCTGGCCTTTGTGCTGGCCACCGCGTCCATTGTCCTGATTGGCCAGGAAATCCCCGTAAAAGAAATCGGCCTGCTGCACCTGGCCAACTTCCTGGCGCAGCTGGAACTGGCCTGCATTTGTTTCGGAGTTTCCGCCTTCCTGCGCCGCAGCGGCCTGGGCGTTGGGCTGGGAATCGCCGCCGTCATGTATTTTCTGAATATCCTTTCCAATATAACAAAGCAGGCGGATTTTCTCAAATATCTCACGCCTTTTGCCTATGCCGAGGGTGCGGACATCCTGGCTGACGGCCGGCTGGATGGGGAAAAGATTTTACTGGGGATGGGATTGGCAGCGGCCGGGCTGTGCGCCGCCTATGGGAAATACTGCCGAAAGGATATCCTGTAAAAGCCTTTGGCATACCGCTTCTTTCATAAACATATAATTACAGTAACATCATCGGCATGGAGTGTTGTGTTTGGCTAAAAAACTAGGCTATCTGCTATATGCCTGCACAGGCGTTTTTCTTCTGCTGTGCCTTCTCTGGGGCCAAGGGGCCGTCCACCCGGCCTCCTCGTCTGGCCATCCGTCCGAAACGAAAACGGAACGCCCCGTCCTGGCCCTGACCTTCGACGACGGCCCCCATTCCCTCTACACGCCCCAGCTTCTGGACGGCTTAAAGAGAAGGAACGTCAAGGCCAGCTTTTTCCTGATGGGGAAAAACATCGAGGGCAACGAGTCCATCGTCAAGCGCATGCACGAAGAAGGGCATCTGATTGGAAACCACACGTTTGACCATGTGCGCTTAAACAAGCTGTCCGAATCCGAAGCGTGCAGTCAGATTACCAAAACTTCCAACGTCATTTACAAAATCACCGGCCAGTATCCTACTTACGTCCGACCGCCTTTCGGCGAGTGGCGCAAAGGGCTGGACTGCGCTATTACCATGCTCCCCGTGTTCTGGGACGTGGATCCGCTGGACTGGAACACGCACAACGCGGAGCAGGTCGTCCAGAAGGTGGTCAGCTCTGTACAGGATGGGGATATTATCCTGCTGCACGATTCCTACGACAGCTCTGTGAAAGCCGCTCTGGAAATCGTGGACATTCTGACCAAGCAGGGATATGATTTCGTCACCGTGGACCAGCTGCTGCTTCTGTGACCGCCGCAGCCGAAAAGGGCGTGCGGTGAACTCCCCCCGCAAAAAATTTTTACAGGATTAAAAAAACCCCACGAAAACATGGGGTTTTTCTTCTTGCATTTATGCTATTTTGCTCTTAGCCATCTCTGCCAGTGCGGTAAATCCTTCCGCGTCATTCACAGCCATCTCCGCCAGCATCTTCCGGTTGATATTGATATCCGCCAATTTCAATCCATGCATAAATTTGCTGTAAGAAAGACCATTCAGTCTGGCTGCCGCGTTAATACGGGCGATCCACAGCTGTCTGAACTGGCGTTTTCTCTCTTTTCTGCCTGCGTAGGAGCTGGCCAGCGCTCTCATAACAGATTGTTTTGCGATTCTATACTGTTTAGAGCGGGCGCCTCTGTAGCCCTTCGCCAGCTTTAATACTCTTTTATGTCTTTTCTTTGCGTTTAATCCACCTTTAATTCTCGCCATTTTCCTGATTCCTCCTGTATTCTCTGATTATCCACTATCCGTCCGATTCCTACAAATACGGCAGAGCTCTCTTCATTACCTTTGCGTTTGTAGGATCTGTAACCGTCGCTTTTCTCAGGTTTCTCTTCCTCTTCTGGGATTTCTTGGTCAAGATATGGCTCTTGTAAGCTTTATGTCTAACTAATTTTCCTGTACCTGTTTTCTTAAACCGCTTTGCAGCAGATTTACACGTTTTCATTTTTGGCATTTCTGAATTCCTCCTTGATCGTATCGAAATTTTCAGCGCTTTTCAGCTAAAAACATAGTCATGCTCCTGCCTTCCACTTTCAGGCCCTTCTCCACAACGGCAATGTCCGACAAAAGCTCTGCGAAATCTTCCAGAACATGCTTGCTGGCATGCATATGCGCAATCTCACGCCCCCGAAACCGCAGAGTCACCTTGACCTTATCGCCCTTGGTGATAAACTTCCTGGCTGCAGTCGCCTTGGTCTTAATGTCATTCGCTTCAATGTTCGGTGAAAGACGCACTTCTTTGACATCGATGGTCTTCTGTTTCTTTCTGGCTTCTTTTTCTTTTCTAGCCATCTCATATTTATACTTACCGTAATCAATAATCTTACATACGGGCGGCTTTGCCATAGGAGCGATCTTTACCAAATCCAGTCCTGCATCCTGCGCTTTGAACATCGCCTCTTTTGCGGACATAATCCCCAGCTGCTCCCCCTTAGAGCCAATCAAACGCACCTCTTTGTCTCTGATTTGTTCATTAATCATTAAATTGCTAATTGTAGTGCACCTCCATACCTGAATTAAAACCATAAATAAAGTGTAGACAGCATCACTATCCACACTTGCATTATGACCTGATAATCCAAATTCCGAAAGTGAAAAAACGCGAATTTTCCCACTGGATATCGATCTGTGCCCAGGGGCACGAGAATGGAAATTCCGGCCAACAACTATAAAACCATTAGTCGCCCCTGCGCTAAGGTGAGAGTGGATGCTCTGCTTTGTTTTCGTACCAATATACACTAGCATATATAGGGCCGCATGTCAAGAGGAAAAATTTTTTATTCACGACAAACGAGTAGATTTCATCCCTGCTAAAACCACCTTTTTTAGCCTGCTTGGCAGCTGTGCGTTATAATAATGTTCATTTATATGGAAGATAGGTCTTCTTATACTCCTCACGGACGCTCTTTGGGACAAGGCTTCCACCGGTCGCCCATGCCACGTGCGCCGCCTGGCCCATCCGATCCAGGAGATTGTTTTTTTCAAGGTATTCCACGGATTCTTGCCGTTTCATAAGCTCGGCCGCCCCCTGAAAAGCCGCGCAGGCGCTTGGCTCCAGAAAGATGTCCTCCGTCTTTAACAGGTCGCGCATATAATCATACAAGCGGGCATCCTGCACGGTAAATTCTCCGCTTAGCATGGGCTGCATCATGCTTCCTACGAACCCCGAGGGACGGCTCACCGCCAGGCCGTCCGCGTGGGTCAGTCCCGACAGGCCCACATCCTGCACGGAAATCTTGTTGTGCAGCCCCGTGGCCATTCCCACCAGCATACAGGGCGCCTGGGTGGGCTCTGCGAAAAAACAATGAACAGAATCCCTAAAAACCTGCTTCAGGCCAAAGCTTATGCCGCCCGGCGCACCGCCTACGCCGCAGGGAATGTAGACAAACAGCGGATGTTCCTCGTCGACGGCAATTCCCTGGGACTTTAACTGTCCGACCAGCCGTTTGGCGGCCACCGCATAGCCCAGGAAAAGATTTCTGGAATTTTCATCGTCCACAAAATAGCTGTTTTCGTCCTCCTCGGACAAACGCCTGCCGTTTTCCACGGCTTTTCCGTAATCCGAGTCGTATTCCATCACCGTCACCCCGTGTCGGCGCAGCAAATTTTTTTTCCACTGCTTTGCGTCCGCTGACATATGCACAACTGCTTTATATCCGATGGCGGCGCTCATAATCCCGATGCTCATGCCCAGATTCCCTGTGGAGCCCACCTGTATGGCATATTTTCCGAAAAAATCCCGCGCCTCCTCCCGGGCCAGATCGCCGTAGTCGCCGTCTGGCTTCAAAAGGCCCTGCTGCAGCGCCAAATCTTCGGTGTGCTTTAAGACTTCGTAAATGCCTCCCCGCGCCTTTACAGAGCCCGCGATGGCCAGAGAGTTGTCCTGCTTCAAAAGAAGCGTCCCCTCCAGACGGCTGCCGTATGCCTCGTTCATATGCGCTTTCATGGCGGGAATCGGCGTCAGCTCCGACTCGATAACGCCCCCACTCTTTCTGGTTTCGGGAAAACGCTCCATAATAAATGGCGCAAACCGCAAAAGCCGCTGTTCAGCGTCATCGATGTCCGCCATGGTAAGCTCGGCGTTTTCCATGCTTTTCAAATAGTCCGTTTTATCCGGATTGATCCAGACGGTTTCTCTCTCCTGCCGCACATCTTCCAATGCCGGTATTTCCGATTTCTTCATCCTTTTCTTCCTCGCAAAATATTCTGGAAATTTCCCCTTTTTATACTATAAATCACACATTTTCAAAACAAAAAATTTATGGTAAGATATATACAGGAAATTGTGAAACATTCATTTCGCAACAAGAAAGAACTGTTTCGCAACCATCCAATAAAAAAGGAGGTGTTTGAAATGTCTGAACAAAAAGTGTTAAATCAAAAAAAACTGTCAAATTTCGGCGTGGCCGCCATTTTGCTAATGAGCAGCCTGACCGTTATGGTAGGAACAGCGGTGACGCCGGCGGTGGCGGAGCTGGGGCGGGTTTACAATCTGGGAAATTACGCGTCCTGGCTGATCACCACGCCGGCGCTGGGCGTTGTGCTCACCACCATTTTGCTGGGCCGAATTATCGACAAAAATGGCCCTTACTGGGTGGCGTTTATCGGACTTCTCTGCTATGGCGCGTTCGGCGTGGCCGGCGCGTATATGCCGGGCGTGGCCACGCTTTTGCTGGATCGGGTTCTTCTGGGCGCGGCCACCGCGGCTATCATGAACGCCAGCGTCACCTTTATTTCCGCTTTCTTTGAAGGGGAAAAACAGCTGAAAATCCTGGCGCTGCAGAGTATGGCCATGGAGTGCGGCGGCGTCATTTACTTAAGCGTCAGCGGCATGCTGGCGGACATTTCCTGGCGCTGCCCGTTTTACATTTATGGGCTGGGATTTCTGGCTTTCCTGGGATTAGCCCTGTTCATCCCCAAAACGCCGGCCGCTTCCGCCGACAGCCGCCCCCAGGAAGAGACCGCGCAGACGGACCCCAACGGCGTTCCCATCCCGCTGACGCTTTTGATTTCTTTCTTAGGGATGCTGATGTTTTTTACCGCCATGGTTGCGCTTCCTTTGTATCTGCAAAACCAGCTGGGATATTCGCCCTCTTTCACAGGCTATTACCTGGCCTCCATCGACGTGGCGTCTGTGCTGGCCGCCGGATTTTCCCCGCAGATTGTAAAACGGGTAAAAGAAAAGGGCTGTCTGACCATTGCTTTTTGCAGCTACGCAGCCGCCTTCCTTTTGTATTTCCTCATTGGAAAATCCTTCGCGCTGTGGATTGCGGCCATTTTCGTGGGAATCGGCTTCGGCTTCTCCACGCCGCTGTACAACAACCTGATTATCAACAAAAGCACGCCGGCCAATAAAGGCTTACATATCAGCTTCTGCACCATGGCCATGTTCGCGGGGCAGTTTTTGTCCGCGCTGCTGGTTTCCGCTTTCTCCGCGCAGAAACTGTTCCTAGTGGCGTCGATTTTGGGCTTCGTTGTCATGGCGTGTATTTTGCCTGTGGCAAAAAAATATAGCGTAAGGAAAATCTAAATGAACCGATTGTGCAGTGACCGGATTCTATTGTGAAAACAATCCGGTCGCCGCGCCACGCTTTCCCGGCGTTTGTACCGCCTGGTTCTGTTTTCGCCGTCCTGCTCAAAATCTATCATCGCCTACAAAACCTCCCGGTAAACCCGCAACACGTTTTCCCCGCAGATTTTGTCAATCTGCCTGGGCGAAAACTTCTCCTGTTCCAGCCGCCGCATCAGTTTCTCCATATCTTTGGCTGTTCGCATATCCCGGTTTCCCTCGATGCCGTCGAAATCGCTTCCCAGGCCGCAGCAGTCTTCCCCGCCGATCTGAATGATATGACGGATGTGGGCAGCGATGGCGTCCAGCAGCATACCAGGCTCCCGCTTATGCTCCACGCACAGGAAATCCTCGCAGAAATTAATCCCCATCACGCCGCCTCTGTCCGCCAAAGCGCGGATCATCTCGTCGGTGAGATTGCGGCACACGCCGCAGACCGCCTGGGCGTTGGAATGGCTGGCAACGAAGGGCTGACGGATGTGCTGCGCCACGTCCCAGAAGCCTCCGTCTGACAGATGGGACACGTCCACGACCATCCCCAGCCGCTGCGCTTCCTCCACAACTTCCAGACCGAAGTCCGTAAGTCCCTGGTTGTTTCGCAGGGTGAACAGTGGATTGCCGTGTTTGTCTTTTTGCATATTTGGAAATCCGATCTCGTTGGGATAATTCCAGGACAGGCCGATCATTCGCACGCCCAAATCATATAATTTCCGCAGATTGTCCAGACTTCCCTTTATGATCCCGCCCTCTTCGGTGGTCAGCATGGCGCTGATTTTTCCCTGCTCCCGATTTCTGCGAATGTCCTCCCAGGAATAGACCGGGGAAATGCCATCGCCGCACAGTTTCAGCTCCTGCCCGTACAGCTCAATCATTTCCAGCGCCGTCTGAAATGGGTCGTCCACCTGGTCCATATTCACAAACACCGCAAAATTTTGCAGGCAGTAGCCGCCCGCCTGCATCTTATGTAAATCAATGGAAAGGCTGCTGTCGGACAGATGCTCCGTGCAGCCTTTCTTCCTCTTCCAATATAACGCACTGACAGTGTCGCAGTGCATGTCTACAATGGTTCCCTTTTTATTTGTCATATTCTTCTCCCCTCCTCACGTTCCAGCCCTTTTTTCATGACACGCATTTTCCTCTTTTACCTTTTCCACATAATCAATAAAATAAAAAATATCCGTATATGGGTTGCACGCATGGGAATAAACTGTCTCATGCACCGCGCTTTGCGACTTGTGCAGCGTCCTGGCACGTTTTAAGGCATCCTCCTGCCTGGGTAAAATATAGTCGTAAATATCCACAGTCTCCGCATAATGGGGATACTTATCTTTCAAAAGCTCTTTCAGACATTTTTTCATCTGTTTTGCGCTCTTCCCATGCGGCGCATCGCAAAAGTGCATCACAAACCACACCTCAAAAGACGGATTGGAAAATATGCTGTACAACCCTTTCTTTTCGCATCCATCCAATGCCTGAAAAACTTTTTTTATATCCGGATTGGACACCGGATCTGAGTCAAACACACAGTATCCCTTGTCGCCTAATTCTAAATTCAGTTTTTCTTTATGTATGTACTTTTTCGCATAGGACACAATGCCATACGCGTCTGTATGTTGCGGATTAACGGCTATAATCTCCACATTATAGGCGCGGTTTTCAAAATGCCGTAAATAGATTCTTTCCGTCGCCCCTTCGCAAAAAATATAGATTTTACACCTTGGTCTATCTTTTGTTCTTTTGCCTTTTACTCTTTCTCCACGGGTACGCATATCTATCCTTTCATATAGGGAACGCCGCCATATCGTCCCTTTAAATATCCCAACTCTATATCCTCATCTTCACAAATCGCGTAATCATCCAAAAGCCTCACATAAGTGGCGCCCGTTTCATCTTTATCCACCAAATAAATCTGATCCGGATTCACCATATCCAATATTTTTGTATTATGCGTGGTGAAAAAAAGCTGCGCATGGCCTGCATTCACAATCGGAGATTGAAACATTTCCAGAAAATGCTGCGCCAATTTGGCATGATAGCTTTTGCCCAGTTCATCTTCCAGCATAAGTCCGCCCTGCTCGCTTAAATAAAGAAATTCCGCCAGATTTTCAACAAAACTTTCCGTTCCGGCGGAGTCCTCATCCAGGGCAATATGAAACGTTTCACCGACGCAATCTTCGTGTACAATCCGAATATCCGGCCTTGTGTCCGACAGAGAAAAATCCGCATTCTCCCCCAGAACCTCCAGCAGCAATTTCTCCAAAATATCATGGGATTGTTTATCCATTTTTTTCTCTTTAATGTAAATATCTTTGATATTAAAATCGGCTTTTCGCAATTCATCCAACAGGACTTGTTTTCTGCTTTCCCTTTTTATCACTTCGCCAACTGTGAAATATATGCTGTAATCCTCATATTGTCTGGCATAAAATTCAAACCACTGATAGGCATCTTTTAACGGCGCGTACCCCCACTCTGCCGCAACCGGCATATACAGTCGATTGGGGTTTGTCTTTTTCGCGATTTCTATCTGCACTTCCACATCTGTATTCCCAAATTCAAACTTTTGTCCGCTATTCCTTTCAAAAAAGGTTCTGACTTCTTTTGAATCATCCCCTATCAAATATTCCTCCAGAACTTCTTTTCTGCTGATTGAAAATCCATAGACGTATTTCACTTTATTTCTGTAAAAAACAAACTCAAAAGATGTGGGCTTTTCGTCCATTCCTTCTTCAAATGCAAATTTATTTACATGAATCGGGGAACTTTCTCTGCGTTTTATAGTATTTAAAATAAAACGAAACGCAAAGTTAAAGGATTCGATTATGTTACTTTTTCCCGACGCATTCGGTCCCATTAATCCAATGCATTTATAAAGCGGCGGAGAAATATTTTCATTTTGAACCGCCCATCCTGAATCCTGATATTTTTCATCCGCGCGAAAGCTGATGACAACCTCATCCCGAATTGACTTATAATTTTCAACTGCATATTGCACCAACATGGCACACCTCTATTTTTTTCATCTATTTTATTCCTCTTGTATAAAATCATTCCCCTTATAGCATATTCGTAAACGCTGTTTCTGGCTTATCCTCCCGCCATCAAGTCTAAAATCTCCTGGCTCTTCATCTTCCGATCTAGCGTCTGCCGCATCAGCTCTCCCACCACTTGGTCCAGCTGCTCCTGAATCCGGGACTTCACCGCGAAGGCGTACAGCTTCTGCAGAGGGGCGAAAATTATATACTGCATGGCATACACCGCTGCCGCATCCAGGACTTTAGCGTCCGGCGCCTCGGGCGCACATGCCCGGCACAGCATTCCGTGCTTTTTCCAGGAGAATGCCTCCAGGCCCTCTTTGGCGCCGCAAATGACGCAGGCGTCCGCCTGGGGATATTCCCCCTGAAGCGCCAGCGTCCGCAGCTCGAACGCCCGCCGGATTAGCCGGTTGTCGATTTTCGGGTTCATCAGCGCCTTAAGCGTCAGATAGAGCAGGTTGAGCATTCCGCTCTCGTCGGCGTTTTCCTGGCCGTAGTAATCGGCCAGCTCCAGAAAATAAAAGCCATAGTAAATCTCCGGCTGGGTGCGGGCCAGCTCTGTAAAGCAGCTTCTGACGGACGCATACTGAAGATGGCAGCTGCTCCTGCCCTCGCTTATCTGAAAGGATCCGAAGACAAAGGGTGTGGCCGCGGCCATCAGATGGCTACTGGGCCGCCGGGCGCCTTTCGCGAACACGGTCAGCTTCCCCCGCTCTTTGGTAAGGAGCGTCAGCCTTTTGTCATAATCGCCCGCAGGCATGGACGATAGCACCATGCCTGTGACCATAACTGTCTTGCTCAATTTTATAAATCCTTTTTCTCATAGCCAAAGTTTCTTATGAGAAAATCACTGTCCCGCCAGTTTTTCTGGACTTTCACCCACAGCTTCAGATTCACTTTCCGCTCCAGCATCCGTTCGATCTCAAAGCGTGCGTTGCTGCCGATTTTCTTTAACATGGCCCCCTGCTTGCCGATGATAATCCCCTTGTGAGAATCTTTTTCACAGATGATGGTGGCCTCGATGTCCACCAGCTTCTTGCCCTTTCGCTTTTTCATCGTGTCGATGACCACCGCAATGCCATGGGGGATTTCCTCGTCCAGCGCGTGGAGGGATTTTTCCCGGATCACCTCCGCCACAATCTGCCGGATGGGCTGGTCCGTCACCGTGTCCTCATCGTAAAAAAGCGGGCCTTCGGGCAGATACTTATAGAGGGCGTCCACAATATCCGACGTGTTAAAGCCCTTCAGCGCGGACACGGGAATGATTTCCTCGAAATCATGGATTTTGCGATAAGCGTCAATCACCGGCAGCGTCTCTTCCCGTTTGATCGTGTCCACCTTGTTAATTGCCAGCAGCACGGGGACTTTCACGCTCCCCAGTTGCTCGGCGATACTTTTGTCCCCCGGCCCGATGTAGGCGGAAGGCTCCACCAGCCACAGGATTACGTCCACATCCCGCAGGGCCCGGTTCACTACCTGCACCATGTATTCGCCCAGTTTGTTTTTAGCTTTGTGTATCCCCGGCGTGTCCAAAAACACAATCTGGCCCCGTTCATCGGTGTAAACCGTCTGGATCCGGTTGCGGGTGGTCTGGGGTTTCTTAGAGGTGATGGCAATCTTCTGCCCGATTAATTGGTTCATCAGCGTGGACTTCCCCACGTTGGGACGGCCGATAATCGCCACGAATCCCGATTTTTTTTCCATATTCACCCTTTTCCTTCCGTTAAATATTTCACGTCTGCAAATAACTCCTTTTCCCGGCCGATGGCTTCTTCACCGCCGATGACGCAGATGTAATCCTGGGCCAAAACTGCTTCCACCGTCTCCGCCAGCGCCTGGATGTCCGCCGGGGACGCGTCCAGAATCTGCTCTCTCTCCTTTTGCATCATCTCTTCCGTCACGCCCATGAAATACGCGGAAGTGGATATGCTGCCTTTCATCTGGGGCGTCATGGGCACGTCCTTGGCGCTGATGGCGCCGATGATGTACTTGGTCATCTCCCGCTCATCCGCCTGGAAATTCCGCAGATATTCCGGCACGCCGCGGTACACGTCCAGCGTTTCTTTCAGATGGGGATCGCGGTAGGATACCAGGAAAGCCTCGCCGTTCCTGCGAAAACCGCTCATGCAGCCGTAGGCGCCGCCTTTGACCCGGATCTGGCTCCACAGATAATCGTATCCCAGAATCACTTTCAAAACGCTCATGGCTCCGGTAAACTTATGCCCAGCCTTCTTAAAGTTCCCGGCCTGGGCCACGTACTGCACCTGCCCGGCTGTGCAGAATCCTTCGTTGCGCCAGGGATTCTCACCCCCGCCAACTGAATTTTCCACCGGCTCCGTATGCAGAGATTTTCGGAACGCCCTGACCAAATCCATCACATGCTCCCGCTGGCTTTCCTCCCCCGTGAAGCTGACTTTCATATTCTCTGGCCGGAAAATATAGCCCATCAGCGCCTGCAGCTTTTTACTTAAGTCTTCCTTGCGGCTGTCAAAATCCCGCTCCAGCTCTTCCATGAATTTGTAAAAGGCAATGCCGCCGGTCTGCTCCGAAAACCACCCCATGGGTGAGAAATAAGACACGGCCCGCTGCACCGCCGTGGAGTGGCCTGCGCTGGGCAGCCCCGCCTGCAGCCTGGATTTCACGCGGGCAATGATTTCATAGAGCCGCTTTTTGTCCTCCAGGTTGGACGTGACAAGGATTTCCTCCATCATCTCAAACACAAAGTCCAGCTTTCCGTAGAGCGCCTTGCTCCTTACGCCAAACAACGCCAGATAGCCGTCCTTTTCCTCCAGCCGGCTGTGCGCCTCCGTGCCGCAGTGGATACCGCCGGTATGCACGTTAATCTCGTTGAACAACTCCCCATAAGCGTAGTTCCTGGTGTCCACATAGCCCAGCACGGCTTTTAAAAGCCCCACATAAGGAATCAGCTCCCGGGGAACCTGTTTCAAATCAAAGAAAACCGTCAGATAGCCGATGCCGTTGGTATTCACGTCGTGATGGAGAAACAGCGCATCGTCTATAAAATATTCCTTGTTGTACAGAGGCGCCGCCTCCCGCTTGATGTCTTCCCGCTTCAAAAGGGGAATGCTGGCGATGGCCTCCGGCGTCTCCTCCTGCTCCTGGTAGGCCTCCAGCGCGCAGGTGCGCTCTGCCATCTCCTGGATTTCCTGGGCCGACATGCCCGCTTTTAAAGCCGCCAGCTTCTCCTGCACCGCCCGGTCATTGGCCGCCGCCAGGCCTTTTTCCGGCTTCAGGGTCAGAGCGGTCACATGGGTGTTGTCCAGCATGTATTTCTGAATCAGCTTTTCAAAATAATCGGTCTTGGCCTTTTCCTTCAAATCCTCATAAATCTTCAGCTGCTTCATCTCCACAAAGGGCGCGTCATCGTCGTAGAGCCAGCTGCTGAACGCCTCCAGGCCGTACATCAGACCCTTGGGATAGGAAGAAAAGTCCGCCTCCCTAAACCGGAACTCGAAATAATTAATGCCCGCCTCCAGGGACTTTTTGTCCATGCCGTTTTTTACCAGATCGGACAGCGTGTCCCGGATGGTCTGGATGAACCGCTCTTTATCCTGGCTCTCGGCATTTTTGGCCACAATGGAGAAATAGGGCTGGCAGATGCCATCGTCAAAGCTGCCATAAATGTCCTTGCCTATTCCTACGTCCAGCAGCGCTTTTTTTAGCGGCGCGCCTGGAGAATTTAATAGGGCATAGTCCAAAATCAGAAAGGACATGCAAAGGGGAATATCCAGGCTGCTGCCGATAACCATATTATAGGACAGATACGTATTGCTCTCCTCGTCCTCGTTGTCCAGAATCGGATAAAATCGCTCCAGGTCTTTGGACTCCTCAAAGGGTTTTTGCAGCGGAATCGCTGAGTCCACCGCGAGAACGTCGAACCTGGACAAGTATTCCCGGTCGATGAAATCCAGTTTTTCGGCCATGTCCATATCCCCGTACAGATAAATATAGCTGTTGGACGGATGGTAATACTGCCTGTGAAAATCCAAAAACTGCTCATAGGTCAAGTTCGGAATGTCCTTCGGATCGCCGCCAGACTCCACCCCGTAGGGCGTATCCGGGAACAGGGAGTTCAAAATCTCCCGGTCCAAAAGCTCGTCCGCCGAGGAAAACACCCCTTTCATCTCATTGTAGACCACGCCGTTGTAGGAAATCTCTCCCTTTGGGTCTTTCAGCTCGTAATTCCAGCCCTCCTGCCGGAAAATTTCTTCGTGTTTGTAAATATTCGGGAAAAACACCGCGTCCAGATACACATGCATCAGATTCTGGAAATCCTGCGGATTACAGCTGGCCACCGGGTAAACCGTCTTATCCGAATAAGTCATGGCGTTCAAAAACGTATTCAGAGAGCCCTTGGCCAGCTCCACAAAGGGATCTTTCAGCGGAAACCGCTCCGAGCCGCACAGTACGCTGTGCTCCAGAATATGCGCCACCCCTGTGCTGTCCTTGGGCGGCGTTCGGAATCCAATGCAGAAAACCTTGTTGTCGTCGTCATTTTCCACCAGCATCACCCTGGCGCCGCTTTTCTTGTGACGAAGAAGAACGCCGTGGGAACGGATGTCCCCCAGGTCCTCTTCCATTACCAGCTCGTAAGCCGGTATTTTGTCTTTATCCATTCTTTCTTTCTCCCATCATTCATTGTCGATCATTTCCTGTAAGTATTCCTTCTGGGCCGGCATCAAATCCTCAAACGCCTCTTTTGCCGCCTGGCGAAACAGCAAAAGCTCCTCCTCCGCCTGGGCGAACCGTGCGCCCACATACAGACTTTCATAAATGTCCCTGGCGATTTTGGCCTGCACGCTGTCCTCTTTCATGGGAACCATCCCCATAAGCGTGGAAGAATAATTTCTGTCCGACGCGCAGAGGCGCAGATACACGCAGGCCCCGTGGTAAAATTCCCGGTATAAAAGCTCCCTGGCCTCGGGGCCCTCTTCCAGAATCCGGGCAATCTGAAGCTCATCTAAAAGCCGGCGCACATCCCGCCTGGCTCCCCGCCCGCCGAAGAAGCTGCCAGCGTACTGGGCGGCGAATTTCAAAGACATCCACAGCTTGATGTAGGCATCCGTCCACTGCCCATCTTTTGCCCGGGCGGGTTTACTGTACCGCAGCTTTAAAAACCGCTGCCGCAGGCGGTTGGCGGGCGTATCCTCTTTTTCCAGCGCCTCCAGAAGGATTGCCTGGCGCACGCCCGGGTTTGTCTCCCGGTAAAAATTGTCGGGAAAATCTTCCCTTGTCTTTCTTTTTTCCATCATCGTCCTGGATTGTCTGTATACTGCAGCTCCTGTTCCGCCATGGAAAGAGCCGCCTCAATCACCTTGTCCATGTCCATATAGCGGTACATGCCCAGCCGCCCGCCGAACAGCACATTGGGCTCGTCCAGCGCCAGTTTCTCGTATTTGTTGAAAATCTCCATGTTCCAGCTGTCGTTGACCGGATAGTAGGGCTCCGCCCCTTTTTCCCATTTGCTGGGGTATTCTCTGGTAATCACCGTTTTTGGCTGGGCGCCAAACTCAAAATGCTTGTGCTCAATAATCCGGGTGTAGGGCGTTTCGTAATCTGTATAGTTGACCACCGCGTTGCCCTGGTAATTGGCCATATCCAAAGTCTCCGTCTCAAAGCGCAGGGACCGGTACTCCAAAGCCCCATAGCGGTAATCGAAATACTCGTCAATCATGCCCGTGTAGACAATCCGGTCCGCCTGGGAAAGCAGCGCTTCCTTCTCCGCAAAAAAGTCCACCCCCAGACATACCTGCACGCCCTCCAGCAGTTTTTTCACAATCCGGGTATAGCCGCCTTTGGGAATCCCCTGGTAGGGATCTTTGAAGTAATTGTTGTCGTAAGTGTACCGAAGGGGCAGCCGGCGGATGATAAAGGAGGGCAGTTCCTTGCACTCCCGGCCCCACTGCTTGCGGGTATAACCCTCGATCAATTTCTCGTAAACGTCTTTGCCCACCAGGGCCAGCGCCTGCTCCTCCAGGTTTTTCGGCTCCACGATGTGCATCTGGGCAATCTGCTCCTGAATCTTCGCCTGCGCCTGCGCTGGCGTAATCACACCCCACAGCTGGTGGAAGGTGTTCATGTTAAAGGGCAGGTTGTACAATTCATCCTTATATATGGCTATAGGTGAATTTACAAAATGGTTAAACTGGGCAAACCGATTCACATAATCCCATACCCTCTGATTGGCCGTATGGAAAATATGCGCCCCGTAACAGTGCACCTGAATGCCTTCTACCTCTTTTGTGTATATATTTCCCCCGATATGTCTTCTCTTATCAATGACCAAGCAGGTCTTCCCCCGCTTAACCGCCTCACGGGCAAATACAGCGCCGAAAAGCCCGGCCCCTACAACCAAATAATCATACCTCTTCATAAGCCGTCACCGTCCTTTTCATACAAGTCTCTAATGGTATTTTACCCAATTATAGCAAAATTTAACTGCCGTTGCAATTCACAGAGAGAAACAGAGCGTGTAATATTTTTCTCGAAAAAAGACCGGAAACCTCTGATTTTAAAAGTTTTCCGGTCAAAAGTCCTCTATTCTATGATTATTCCGTCCGTCTTGTCATCCAGCACGATTTCCACCCAGGTTTTCCCACGATTCAGGCGAATCTCCTGATTGCTCTCGTCAAAATAGTGGGTCACGCCCCAGACCGCGTCTTTTTCCCAGCGGATGTCGATGGCCTTCCCACGGGTGATGAATTTTCCCTTTCCTCCGGAGATGGCGTCGATGTTCAGATAGCCGTTCTGGTCGTAGGGCTTATAGCTGTGATACTGGATAAGCAGGTTGTCGCAGGCCAGCTGCTGCCCGTCGGCGTCGTCGATCTGCGGGCCGCCGTACTGGAAGCGCTTGTAATTGTGATTCTCGGCGTCGTACTCAAACCAGGGCTGATTAGTGGCAAAGCAGTTCAGGCGCACCGCGCTGGCCGTCTGGCCGCCGTCCAAGGTTTCTTCTTCGTCCGGATCCGCGAAGAGATAGTGGCCGTCGTAGCCTTTGCTGTGCTCCTGTTCGTAGCCGTAGTCTTCGATGCCCCTCTGAATGCCGTCAAAGCTCGTATACGCGTTGTGGGGCGCCACCCGATCCGTGGTCCGGTAAAAAATATCCTTGCTGTATTTTTCCAGGCCGCTTAAGTTCTGAATGAAATCCTCCTCCAGAAACGGCTTAGCGTAGATGGCCTGTCCGTAATGGGCGTAAATGGCCTCAAATTCCTGGGCGAAAAATAAATAATACTCCCGGCAGCTGCGCACGGAGCCGATTTTCTCCAGACTATCGTAGTTCTCAAATATGCCCATCAGACGGGTGATATTCCCCTCCACAGGCGCTTCATAAACCACGTCCGCCTGGGCAATCCCGGTCTGGGGCACTGCGGCCTGAATGTTGTTGAGCATGACGGCCACCGGCCTGCGCCGCCCGATCTCCTCGGTCACAGTCTGCCCGGACAGATAGCTCTCCATCATCCCTTCCGGATAGGGGTTTTCCGTTTCTGCAGGCGTAATCTCAGGCGTGTCGGTTGCGTCCTTGGATGTGTGGACGGACGGCTCCTGCGCCACGGGTTCCTTTTCCTTTTTCCGGCAGCCTGACACAGACAGCGCACAGACACAGACAACTGCCAGGACTGCAGCTGCGCTTCGCATATATTTTCTCTTCATATGTTTCTCCATTTCCCTTATCGGTGAATCCCTAAGCTCCTCAATATGTTTTCCTGCTTGTCCTCCATGACCTGCGCTTCTTTTGGCGCCATGTGATCGTAGCCCAAAAGGTGCAGCATGCTGTGGGCGAAAAGAAAGGCAAATTCGCGTTTTACGCTGTGCCCGTAGGCGGATGCCTGTTCAAAAACCCGGGGGATGGAAATCATAATATCCCCCAGCATCATATGGCCGGTGTCTGGGTTTTTATAGATGACTTCATTTTCCAGCATTTCTCGGAAATCGCCCGGAATGTCGAAGGGGATGGCCGGGAAAGACAGCACGTCCGTGGGCGCGTCTATGCCTCTGAACTCCCGATTGATCCGGTGAATCTCCCCGTCTAAGGTCAGTGACAGATTCACCTCCGCCTCTTTCGGAAAACCCTCCGCCTCCAAAACAGCCTGTCCCACCTGCAGGGCGATCTCCTGATAATCGAAATCCAGATCTTCTTCGGCCTCGTAATCTACATACAGTTTCATGAACTCCTCCTGCCCTTGGCGGTTTTGCTTTTTGTCTCGTAATTTTCGTAGGCCTGTACGATTTTCTGCACCAACGGGTGACGCACCACGTCCTTGCCCGTCAGCTGGCAAAATCCGATGCCGTCGATTTTCTTTAATACGCGCCCGGCCACATCCAGCCCGGATACGGCGTCCGGCGGCAAATCCTTCTGGGACGCGTCCCCGGTGACAATGACTTTGGAGCCGAATCCGATCCGGGTTAAGAACATTTTCATCTGGGCCGGCGTGGTGTTCTGCGCCTCATCCAGAATGATGAACGCGTTGTCCAGGGTGCGGCCGCGCATGTAGGCCAGCGGGGCCACCTCAATCAGTCCCTTTTCCATATTTTTCGCGAAATTCTCTGGCCCCATGATCTGGTACAGTGCGTCGTACAAGGGGCGCAGATATGGATCCACCTTGCTCTGCAGATCCCCCGGCAGAAATCCCAGCTTCTCCCCGGCCTCGATGGCAGGGCGGGTCAGGATAATCCGGCTCACCTCGTCGTCCCGGAAGGCCGTCACCGCCATGGCCATGGCCAGATAAGTTTTGCCGGTTCCCGCCGGGCCTATGCCGAACACAATCATATTTTTGCGGATGGCTTCCACGTACTGCTTCTGGCCTAGAGTTTTCGGCTGAATGGGCCGTCCGTGGATGGTGTGGCAGATGACGTCCTTGTCAATCTCCGTAAGCTTTTCCACCTTTTCTTCCATTGTAAGCGCCAAAGCGTAGTTTACATCCTGGGCGGTAATGGCGTTTCCGCTTCTGGAACGCTCCAAAAGCCGCTCCAGAAGCTTTCGCGCTGCCTCCACCCTTTTTGGCATACCCAGTATTTTCAGCGCGCCGTCTCTGGCAACTAAAGTTACGTTAAGCGTCTTCTCAATGCTTTTGAGATGTTCATCGAAGGCCCCGAACACATTTCTCTCATGCTCCGCCGGAAACTCTACCAATGCTTCTAAAATACTGCTCATTCATCCGTCGTCCTTTCTGTGGGCTGTGGCAAAGAAGACAAAGGAACCGATTCGCCGTTTTTCTCCAGGCCGTAGACCGTTCCCCTGCTTATACAACGGTTCTTCGTCACCTCTATTGTAACATTGTTTTCCAGGATTTCCACCCCTTTTTCCATGATTTCGTCCAGAAAATCCAGAACCTGCCCCCTGGCCAGCTCTCTGGCCTCCTTGGGCGAATACTCTCTTTGGACGATGTTGTATTCATGACTGACATTTTTTCCGAAAACCACAGGCAGGTAGAAATTCTCGGTTAATTTCAGCGTGTGAAACTTCCCCACCCGGTCGTAGTGTGAAAAGGCGCTCCCCGGCAGCCCCACCGAAATTTCCAGCGAATGGATCTGCAGCGACAGGCTCTTTTTTGTTTTCCCCGTATAGACCCTCTTTTCGTAGGTCATGGGAAATTCTTTGTAATAAGGATAGGCGGTCTTGATGTACACGTCCCCGTCCGCCGGCACCTGCGCCTGCCGGATGAGCTCCCCGTTGTCGTTTAAGATGTCCACCAAGCCGCGGATCAGGATCTGCCCTTTCTCGCACCGCTGCCCCACCTGCGTCTGGGGAATGCCCTGCCGGGTGACCATGCGCAGAATCTCCCCGCTTTTGGTGGCCACCAGGTCGCTGGGGCCTTTGGCCTCCTCTTTTGGGGAAATCGGGTCCATATTCTCCTGAACCTGAATCAAAAGCCGCGTTCCGCTGATTTTCGCCGCCACCCAGATCATGTCCGGGAAATTCTGCCGGATGCCCGCCGAAATTTCCGCGCAGGATAAATCCTTCTTGGCAATGCCGTGGCGAATGCCCTGTTCTTCCAGGTACTGCAGAATCGACTGGGCGCTGTAGGAGTAATTTCCGTCCACATGAATGTTCCAAATCCGGGTGGACAGCGCGCCCAGCAGCCCAAAACACAAAAACACGCCTATGAAAAGCGCCTTTCTTTTCCGGTTTCTATGGAAGAAAAAGGGCAGACCCCTTTTCAGGATAATATGTATGCGGGTATGGGTTTTCCGGCAGATGGGCTGCAGGCGGAAAAAGTCCGAAAGGCTGATCTCCAGTTCACAGCCGCCCGGCGTCTGCTGTATGCGGTGCAGGAGCAGATGATTAATGGCGCACAGGTTCAGGAAACGTTCCGTCTCCCGGCTT
Organism: uncultured Lachnospiraceae bacterium; assembly: GCA_964407765.1. Lineage (GTDB taxonomy): Bacteria > Bacillota > Clostridia > Lachnospirales > Lachnospiraceae > MGBC164599. The sequence continues at coordinate 23,953 of CAYOWU010000002.1, read as the reverse complement.
TGGATGCGGATGCGCACATACCCTTTCCAGAATCGGATTATCTGATCAATCACAAAACCCCTCCCAGCTACGGCTCAAATATGATTTCCCGAAAGTTTCCGCTGATTCCCATCTCGTCGCTGGTGTAATATTGTATTTTCAGGGCCTTTCCGCAGATGCAGATTCTGCCTTTCCTGGTAAGGATGCGTATGTTTTCCTGGGAATAGAACTGAATGCTCTTATAATTTTCTATACAAAGATCGCTGTTGCCTGTGACAGTCAAAAGGGGCTCCTGCAGCGCCAAATCCCTGGGCGCCTCCAGCGCGCTCATAAGCCCCTCTCGAAATCGGGTATATGTCTCTCTCATATACGCTCCAGACTTTTATTCCTTATTATATGGTCAAATCCCCCGGATTATTCCGCAGTAATATCAGAGAAAACCACAAAACTGCATTGCCGCCCAGCATGTACTCCATCTCTTCCCGCTCCACAATGGCTGGAACCACGATTCCGTAGCCTTCCAGGCAGGGATGCATTTTCTCCGGAAACCGGCAGGGTTCGTCCGGGTAGGCGCATTCCTCGCAGATGTCGCAGGATTCCGTGGAGAGCACGAAGGTGTCCAGTCCCTGTTCTGACAGATATGCGTCAATCTGGCTGGTAATCTCCTCGTGGGAAAAACGGGTGGCCAGCATCTCATCCATATCCATCACGTCCCGCACCTCCGCCACCGTGGAAAAAAACAGGCCCCAGGGATATGTATGGCAGAACCGCTCACATTCATCCAGCTCCCCCACGCCGGGGGGACAGGCCCATGTGGTTCCGTACCTCTCACATTCCTGCTGGCAGACGATCCGAACTTTGGCGTCCACCGGCAGCGTGTCGGTGGAGATCATCCGGTATTCGTAAACCGGAAACTGGGCGATGTGTTCCTCAAGCCCTGGCACATCAATCATGGTTGGTTCCTCCTTTTTCTAATATACAGCCCATTGTTCTGCAAATCATGGACAACTCCTCTTCGTCTATGCAGTTTGAAAATTCGTTGTTTTGAACGCCCCTTAAGCAGGCGGACGCCTCCATCCAGCGAACCGACTCTGCCTCGGATTTTTGCAGCTTCAGCCGGGAAATGTCCACCGGCTCCCGGTACAGGTACACGCGGCTGCGCTCATGATTTAAAAAAGGCTTTCCGTGGAAAATCCCCTCAAACTTGCTCTCACGCTCGCCCACGTATTCCAGCTGGCCCTCATCCGCCCGGACGCCCAGCTCTTCTTCCAGCTCCCGAAGCGCTGCGGCAAGCGCGTCCTCCCCAGCCGGGATATGACCCGCCGCCGATATATCGTAACAGCCAGGATAGGAATCCTTATCCTGGCTTCTTTTTTGCAGCAGCAAATCAAATCCTCCGCTTTTTCGCTCCCTCACAATCCACACATGGGCCGTGGCGTGAAAGGCGCCCATCCGGTGCACAACGCCCCGCTCACTGACTCTGCCGGACTTTTCGCCATCCGGGCCCAGCACATCCAGCAGCTCCATTTCCCGGCCGTTTAACGCCGCTTTTACAAGGCCGCCGTCTCCGTCGTAGACAAGCTTCAGGGAAAAGAATGTCTCGTTTTCCTCCAGCAGCCGGAAGAAAATTTTATCTCCTTCCCAGATGTTTAGATTCCAGACATCCGCCTTGTCCACCCAGGCCAGCTCCCCCTCGTCGCAGGGGATGGGCTCCCCTGTGAAGCCATCGGCGGTAAACAGGGACATGTATTCGATTTCCCCGTTGCCGGAAAGGAAGGTAACGATTCCCCGGTAGGCGTAGGAGGTCAGACGATAGCCCGTCTCCTCCCACACTTCCCGCAGCAGGCATTCCTCGGGGCTTTCCCCTTCCTCAAAATGCCCGCCCACGCCGATCCATTTGTCTTTGTTGATATCATGCTCTTTCACCGTCCGGTGGAGCATCAGGTATTTTCCGTCCCGTTCTATATAGCAAAGTGTGCTTAATCTCGCCGCCATCTCACATGATTTCCTTAAGCTTCGCTGTTGACCATGTTGTTAATGGCGGTCAGAAGCGCGTCGATGCTGGCGCGGATAATATCCGGATCTACGGCGGCTCCCCAGAACAGACGACCCTTGGAGTCGCTGATTCCCACATAGGCGATGGCTCTGGAGCTGGAGCTCTGTTCCAGCGCGTGCTCCTGGTAGGTCACCAGACGGTAGTCGAAGCCGTAGGCTTTTTTTAGCGCATTGCTCACCGCGTTTAAGCGGCCGTTTCCGGTGGCCTCGGTGGTTATAGTTTCGCCCTTGTATGTGGACGTAACCTGGGTGGTGATGCCGTCCACCTGTTGGAAATGCACGCCGTGGATGCTGTAGGGTTCCACCACGTTCTCGAACTTCTCTTTGAAAAGCTCGAAGATCTCCTCGGGCATCAGCTCCTTGTGGGTGCGGTCGGACACTGCTTTGGAGGCGTAGCCCATGGCCTCCCGCATCTTCGCCGGCAGATTCAGGCCGTACTTCGTCTCCAGAATATAGCCTACGCCGCCTTTTCCGGACTGGCTGTTGATGCGGATGACATCCGCGTCGTAGCTTCTTCCCACATCCTTGGGATCGATGGGCAGGTAGGGCACCGTCCAATGCTCGGGATTTTTCTCCTCCCGCCAGTGCATGCCTTTGGCGATGGCGTCCTGATGAGAGCCGGAAAATGCGGCAAACACCAGCGCGCCGCTGTAGGGACTGCGCTCATCCACCTTCATGCCCGTGTACATCTCGTAGCATTCGCATACATGGGGCATGTCGGAGAAGTCAAGCTGCGGATCCACACCCTGGGAATACATGTTCATGGCCAGAGTCACAATGTCCACGTTTCCGGTGCGCTCCCCGTTGCCGAACAAAGTCCCCTCAATGCGGTCCGCGCCGGCCAAAACGCCCAGCTCCGCGTCGGCCACGCCGCAGCCCCGATCGTTGTGGGGATGCAAGGAAACCACTACATTTTCCCGATACTTCATGTTCTCGCACATATACTCAATCTGGCTGGCGTACACATGGGGCATGGAGTGCTGCACCGTCACCGGCAGGTTGATGATGGCCTTCTTATCCGGCGTGGGCTGCCATACGTCCAGCACCGCGTTGCACACCTCCAGCGCGTACTCCGGCTCCGTGCCGGTGAAGCTCTCCGGGCTGTACTCAAACAGGAAATTCCCTTCCGTCTCGTCGGCCAGCTTCTTCAAAAGCGCGGCGCCGTCCACGGCAATCTGCAAAATCTCTTCTTTGGACTTCTTAAACACCTGCTCCCGCTGGGCTAAAGACGTGGAATTGTACACATGAACCACCGCTTTTTTGGCGCCGTCCAGCGCTTCAAAGGTTTTTCGGATAATATGCTCCCTGGCCTGGGTCAGCACCTGAATGGTCACATCGTCGGGAATCAGGTCGTCCTCGATTAATTTCCGCAAAAACTGATACTCCGTCTCCGAAGCGGCGGGAAAGCCCACCTCGATTTCCTTAAAGCCCACTTCCACCAACAATTTGAAAAAATTCACCTTCTGATCCAGGCTCATGGGAATGACCAGCGCCTGGTTTCCATCCCGCAAGTCCACGCTGCACCAAATCGGCACCTTGTCGATATAGTCTTTCTCTGCCCATTTCATTGATTTCACCGGCGGCATAAAATACTGCCGGGCGTACTTTCTTGCATCCATCATTTTTTAAAATCCTCCTTCATGATAAGTAAAATCAGTTATTTGCGAAACGCCCATTTCAATAACCCGAGTTAGTGAATTCAAAACGGTTTTAACCAAGCTCGCGGCATTTATAAAGCAGTTTCGCAATTACCGTAAAACAAAATAACCCCCGTCTTTTACAGCCTAAAACTGTAAAGAGACGGGGGACGCTTATTCTTCTGCGCATATCGTTAGAATCCGCTTTCATCCCACGCGGTACCACTCTTCTTTATGAATTCACATTCATACGCTCATAGATACGGATTCCACGCACAAACACGCAAAACCTTATATCCTCCCAGGATAACGGCCGGGCGCCCGTCTGCGTCTACTCCCCTTGCGGGTTTCGGGCAGCCGCTCAAAGGTCAGTTCCATAGGCTCCCTCCACTGTTTCACATCCGCCAACAGCTTTCTGAAGTCAGGCCGCATATGTACTACTCCTTCTCATCGCTTTTGTTTTATAAAAGAGATATAGATAGGGTAACATCTGGCGGGATTTTTGTCAAATCTTTTTTTTAACTTTTAAAATTTTAAAGTGCGAAAATTTTGCAAAATAAGCCCAGAGATGAATTTTTCGAGCTTCCACCGGTCTATGGCCAGACTATACATTATACGCCCAACGACAGCTGCACAGAAGAAATTATCACATCATCGGACTATGTATGCGAGAGCCTTTTGGGCAGAGAGATTTACGGCCCGCATGGACTGGCCGGTTTGGTCTAGACATTCAGCCATGGTTAAAAGCCTTACTTTCCCTTTCTTTTAATTAAAAACCAAACAAAACGGGCAAGACTCTTCCTTACGAGAGTCTTACCCGTCTTCGGATATTTCCCTATAAATCTTCATAAAAACCATAGCCGCACCGACCGGCCTCTTTCACGTGATACAGCGCCTGATCCGCTTTCTTATAGAGCTCGTCGTCAAATCCCCGCTCCGAAAAAGCGATGCCTATGCTTAAGGAGAATTTGGGCAGACCGTTTTCTCCCCTTTGGAGAATCTCATTCATCTCTTCCGCCTTCTTCACGATGCTCTCCCTGGAATCAGGCCCCACATCCGTCATAACAACAGCGAACTCGTCTCCGCCGATCCGCGCCGGATAGTCTGTGGAGCGAAACGTATTCTTTAGGAGGTCCGCCACGCGCTTCAGCGCACGGTCGCCCATCTCATGGCCGTAGGTGTCGTTGATGGACTTGAATATGTCCACGTCAATCAGCAGCAGGCAAATCGGTATGGGCTTCGCCTTTAATCCGATCCGAAGCTGATCGAACGCGCCTCGGTTCAAAATCCCAGTGAGCGCATCTTTCTCCGCCTTTTCCCGCAGCATGCTCTGGTTGGCCGCATTTACCTCATAAATATCATTGTAGGTCAGCGCCAGATATTTGAACTCATAGGCGCCTGTGATCTCCAACGCCTTGTTGTCCTTGATGCATTTGATGTAAATCTGCAGCGGCTTCACAATCAATGTAGTGATGAACAGGAATATAATCACATTCATCACAAACAAGATGCTGATCTCCACCCGCTGAATGTTCAGCTGCTTTTTCAGGGCCGCCCTGCTTTGTTCCTGATCCAGCTTGGTTTCATTCAACACAGACATCAAAGAGTTGGAAATATCCTCCATAATTTCCTCCTTGACGTCTCTGTACCCGTCTCCGAAAACCAGGTCCTGCGCCTTTTGGATTTTCTCTTCTTCGCTCAGCGCCGCATCCTCTTTTGACAGCGCAACGGTTCGGATTTCTTCCGGAAGGCTCTCTGTTTCATAATGGCTGGCCTCCGAGACTAATTTCATGGAATAGAACTCACTTTCCATCAGCTCATTGGAACGGTTCAGCGCCTTTTCCAGATACGCCTTAACCTCGCCTTCCATGTGAAACTCCTCCAGCTCTTCCAAGGCCCGTTCCCTTTTTCTGTCAACATTGGCCTCCTGAAAATACGCCTCCATATATTCCGGCTCCGCCGTCACCGCGTACAAGCGCACCTGATCCGTAAGAATATTGGAACCTTCCGCAATATTAGCCGTAATTTCTTCGCTGCTGATGTAATCGTCCGCAGTGCGGATCAGGTCGTCGTACTGTCGTGAAATCCGGAACATCCCATATAAAATAAACATGTACAAAACACATGCCGCCAGAATCATCAGATAATTGGCTGTACGTATTTTTGTTCCCTTCAGCTTATTCTTGCTCGCTCCAGCATTCTCCATCTCTTCTTCCACTCCTTACAACAAAACCAGCAAAACCCCTATGCCGCTGTTCTGGCATAAAGGTTCCGCTGGTTCGTACGATTGCCGATGTCTTCTATACAACCTGTCCTATTTTTAGAAAAGGTGATAATTTAAAATCAAGCTGGCAAATACAATCGCTACCATGGACAGCAGCTTAATCAAAATGTTAATAGACGGACCGGAAGTATCTTTAAAAGGATCTCCGACGGTGTCTCCAACTACGGCCGCCTTATGAGCGTCACTGCCCTTTCCGCCGTGCGCGCCGGTCTCAATGTATTTCTTCGCATTGTCCCATGCGCCGCCGGAGTTGGCCATCATAACAGCCAGAATGAAGCCGCTGACGGTGGCGCCGCCCAGCATGCCGCAGATGCCGTTCACGCCCAGAATCAATCCCACAACCAACGGAGAGACTACCGTCAAAACGGCGGGAAGAATCATCTCTTTCTGGGCGGATTTTGTACAGATATCCACACAGGAAGCGTAATCCGGCTCCGCTTTTCCTTCCATCAGTCCCTTGATTTCCTTAAACTGCCGGCGCACTTCCACCACGATGCTCTGCGCCGCATTTCCCACGGCCTCCATGGTCAGGGACGCAAACAGGAACGGAAGCATGCCGCCCACGAACAGTCCGATCAGAACCGGCGGGTTGATGATGCTCAAATCGAAGACGAAATCCGGATCGATAACCTGAATCTCAGCCACGTATGAAGCAATCAGCGCCAGAGCCGTCAAAGCCGCGGAACCAATGGCAAAACCTTTTCCGGTAGCCGCCGTTGTATTTCCCAGGGAATCCAGCGCGTCGGTTCTCTTACGCACGCCTTCACCCAAACCGCACATCTCGGCAATGCCGCCCGCGTTGTCCGCCACCGGGCCGTAAGCGTCCGTAGCCAACGTAATGCCCAATGTGGAAAGCATACCCACCGCAGACAAACCTACGCCGTAAAGACCCTGGTTGAAGCTGGGATCTCCGATGCCGCCGGCTCCGCCGGATACGCGATAGCTGACCAGCACAGACACGCCGACGATAACAACCGGCAGAACTGTGGAGAGCATACCCAGTGACAAACCACCGATGATAATCGTAGCCGGACCCGTCAGAGACGTGGAAGCCAGCTTCTGGGTAGGCTTATATGTATCGGAGGTATAGTACTCCGTGGTGATGCCGATTAAGATACCGGCCAAAAGTCCGGACAAAACAGCGAAAAAGAATCCGATGTTTTCTTTTCCCAGTCCGTAATAAATCAGCGGATAAGCGGCCACCGCAATAATTGCGCCGCTGATCCAGGTGCCTCTTCTGAGCGCGGACAAAAGGGATTTCTGGGTAGCGTCCTCTTTTGTCTTGATAAAGAATGTTCCAACGATAGAAGCCAGGATTCCGATTGCGGCCATAGCCATGGGAATGGTCACGCCCTTTAAGCCGAATCCGGCTGCAACCGCCAGCGCGGACGTGGAAATAATGGATCCCACGTAAGACTCGTAAAGGTCGGCGCCCATACCGGCCACGTCACCTACGTTATCGCCTACGTTATCCGCAATAACGGCGGGGTTCCTGGGGTCGTCCTCCGGAATGCCAATCTCCACTTTACCAACCAGGTCGGCGCCCACATCGGCAGCCTTGGTGAAGATGCCGCCGCCCACACGGGCAAACAGAGCCATAGCCGAAGCTCCCATGCCAAAGGTAAGCATGGCGGACGTAATCGCCTGAATCTGCGCTTCCTCAAAGGTTTTCCCAGCCGCAACCGTCAGATGCGCCGGATCCGCATACCAGAATTTCAGGAAAAAGAACCACACGGAAATATGCAGCAGGCCAAGACCCACCACAACGAATCCCATAACGGCTCCCGATGAAAAGGCCACCTTCAGGCCGGAATTCAAGCTCTTGCTGGCTGCCTGCGCAGTCCTGGCATTGGCCGCTGTGGCGATCTTCATGCCGATAAATCCTGATAACCCGGAAAAGAATCCTCCAGTTACAAAAGCAAAGGGCGCAAACAGGGTCAGAAAGCCCCCCAGTCCCAGACCCAGCAAAACGACAAACAAAATGACGAAGAAAACCACAACGCCAGTATACTGTCGTTTCAGATAGGCATTCGCGCCTGCGCGGACGGAACTGGAGATCTTCTTCATCTGATCATTGCCCTCGTCCTCTCTTAAGACCTTGCGCGCAAGATAAACCGCGAATAATAATGCAACGCAGGATCCAATTGGCGCCAGAATTGACAAATCCATATTCATTACCTCCCTCACAAAAATATGATATATTAAGAATAGCAATTTTCACCTGATAATTCAAGAGAATTTTTACAATCCTAAGAGATATTTTTCCATTGGGCGGCAAAATGCCGGGTTTACGGCAGGATTTCTTCCAGATTTTCCGTTGGCTTTTGACAGCTTTTGCCCTCACACAGATAAAAACAATCCCTTTCCCCTATGGGATAATTCGCCGTAAACGGCGCTGTCCGCGCCAGCTGCTTGGCATTCTGCGGCGTTTTTACGAGAACCGTAAAGCCGTCGTCGGCCGCCAGCGCCAGCTTCCTTTGCAAATCCTCCCCGCAGCCGGAGGGCAGCGCACACACCAGCTCCTTAGACGGATGGACCGCCTCCATCATAGCCAGCAAAGAAAAGCTATAGCCCATGGGGTATTCCCTGACCTGTCCCATCAAAAAGCGCAGCTGCCGATCCCGCAGATCTATCCACCCGGCATCCGCCGTCAGTGCGGCCAGGCGGCAGAGCGCATAAGCCGCCACGGAATTTCCTGAGGGCATGGCGCCATCCCACACATCCTTGGGCCGGTGAATCAGCTGTTCGCCGTCGGACGCATACAGATAGAAGCCTCCCGCCTCCTCATCCCAGAAATATCTCGCCATCCGCCGCGCCACGGCCACGGCCTCCTCCAAATAGTCCGCATCCAGCACAGTCTGATACATCTCCAGCAAAGCCCAGGCATAAAAGGCATAATCATCCAGATGCCCCCGGCCGGCCGCTTCCCCCTCCCGGTAGCGCACCAGCAGCCGTCCATTCTCATCCGTCAGATGATTCTTAATAAATTTCAGGTTATTTTCAGCCCTGGACAGGCATTGCCCCAAAACGCCGTCTTCTGACCCAAGGCGAAGGCAGGCCCTGGCTCCTCTGGCGCAGGCAGCCGCCATTAAGCTGTTCCAGGAGGTAAGCGCCTTATCATCTTTGTGCAGCCGGAATCTATCCCGACGATACGCATAAAGCTTTTCGCAGTCTTCGGCTGTCTCCTCATCAGGAATCCAGGGCGTTTCCTCCTGCAGCAGATTGGGAATCCCCATCCCCTCAAAATTCCCCTGTTCCGTGATTGAGTAACGGCTGCAAAACGCCTGGCCTCGGGACTCGCCCAGAACCTGCCGGATCTTTTCGGGACGCAGGCCGTAATACTTGCCCTCCACGCCCTCGCTGTCCGCGTCCTGGCCGCAGAAGAACTGGCCTTCCTCCCCGGTAAGCTCCCGGAAGATATAGATGAAAACCCGCTTTGCCGTCCACAGGCACCACTCTGCCCTGGTCTGCTCCCAGCATTCCAGGTACGCATAGGCCAGAAGCGCGTTGTCGTAGAGCATTTTTTCAAAATGGGGAATCAGCCACTTGCGGTCGGTGGAATACCGAGAAAATCCGCCGCCGATGTGGTCGAACATGCCGCCCTTCATCATGCAAAAAAGCGTCTGCGCCGCCGCGTACTCCACGGTTTTGTCCTGATTTCTCCTGGCAAAGCGCAGCAAAAACAACAGGTTGTGCGCCGCCGGGAACTTGGGCGCCGAACCGAATCCGCCGTATTCCTCATCAAAAGACTGCAAAAAACCGGCTGCCGCCCTGCAAAACAGCTCCTGATCCGGCCAGAGATTTTCCCCGGAAACGTCCCTCTGGGCTCCCCCGCTCTCTGTAAAATACTGGCAGATAGAGGCCCCCGCCTGGCGCAGCTTCTCCCCATCCTTTTGCCAGGCATTCGCAATCTGCCGCAACACCTGCAAAAGACCGGGCATTTTCCCCCGGCTCTCCCGGGGCAGATAGGTGGCCGCGAAAAATGGCTGCTGCTCTGGGGTCATCAAAATGGTCAGCGGCCATCCCCCCGAATGGTTCATGGCCTGGCAGACCGCCATATAAACCGAATCCACGTCCGGCCGCTCTTCCCGGTCCACCTTAATGCTCACAAAGCGGTCGTTTAAAACTTTCGCCACCTCTTCATCTTCAAAAGACTCCCGCTCCATCACATGGCACCAGTGGCAGGTGGAATAGCCGATGCTTAAGAAAATGGGCTTGTCCTCCCTTTTTGCCTTTTCAAATGCCTCCGTCCCCCAGGGGCGCCAGTCCACTGGATTGTGGGCGTGTGAAAGCAGATACGGCGATTTCTCATTGATTAAATGATTCGTGTAAGGATATTTTTCAGATTCCATAATAAACCTCCATGCGCCCGCAAAATCGGCGCTCCATCATAAATGAAAGTTGTGCGGACACATTCGGCCTCCCCGATTCCGCGCGTTTATCGCAGCAGCGCCTTTTCCAGCCGGCCTCGGAAAAACTGAATCAGCGGCCCGTTGCAGCAGGCGTTGACCACGGCGCCCAGTCCGACGATTTCCCACAGACGGTTTCTCGCCAGCAGACAGAAGGCCATGCCCACCAGTATTGCCGTCACGTCCGACGCTATCCGGGCCAGCCGGAAGGAAATCTTTTCCTTGGCGTATTTTGTGATGATAAACGCCACGCACACGCCTATGAGAAGTATGCCCCCCAGCATCAGCGCTATGCGCCCCGGCGTATATTTCTTCTCTCCTGTCAAGCCTCATCCACCTCCAGAACATAGATTCTCGATTCAAAATCCGTATACGGCTCCACCCCCGCCGGGATCTGCCCCGCCGTCTCGTCGCTGGCGATAAGCCCCGCGTACATCAGCTCATCCCCATAATGAAGCGTCCCGCTTCGCAGATTGCGGTAACAGAAGTCGGGATTTAACCCTTCCAGGCGCAGACGCGTATATTTTCCGTTGACGCAGTTCAAAATCCGATACCAGCCCGCCAGCGTCGTCTTCTGATCCTCGCTGACCGCCATCCAGGCAGCCTCATTTCCCTCGAAGGGGCTTTACAGACGGTAAAATCGCCCAAACTGAAGAATGGCTCTATATTTTTTCATAAACGCTATCTGTTCTTTTACCTCTTCCGTCTCCTGGCACGTCAATTTTACAAATCCTCCTTGATTGTAAAAACTCCCTATCAAATAGCAAATCTGACAGAGAGTTCCAAAAAAGCATTACTTTTTCCCCATATACACCCGCGGCACCCTGGCCGTTAAATTACAGGCAAACTCATAATTGAACCTGCCGCTTAAATCCCCCAATTCTTCCATAGTAATCCGCTGATCCCCATCCCGGCCAATCAGCGTCACCGCATCCTCTGTTTTCACATCTGCAATATGAGACACATCCACCATAAACTGGTCCATGCACACCCGCCCCAGAATGGGCGCCTTCTGTCCATGTATCAGAACGTAGCCTTTATTTGAAAGGCTTCGGGGATATCCGTCCCCATACCCCACCGGAATGGTCGCGATCCGCATCTTTTTCGGCGTCACGTAAGTCCCGCCGTAACTGACGGGCCTTCCCTCTTCCACGTCTTTCACATGGACCACATGGCTTTTCAGCTCCATCGCCGGCCTGATGCGTATCTTATCCGTATACACCTCATCCGAAGGCATCAGCCCGTACAGAATAATGCCCGCCCGCACCAGATCCAGATTGGAGGCCGGAAAGTTCATAATCCCCGCGCTGTTGGAACAGTGGTGGTATTTCAGGTTCACCCCCGCCTGTTTCAAAAGCTCCGCAAACGCCTGGTACTGCTCCAGCTGTCGGATGGACGGCTCCGGGTCATACTCGTCCGCCCGCGCAAAATGCGTGAACATCCCGGTCACGCGCAGCCCTGGAAGGGACGCTATTTTCACGCATGCGTCCACCGAACGCTCCGCACTCTCGAAGCCGATCCGAGTCATACCCGTGTCCAGCGCCAGATGCACCTCCATAACATCGGACAAGCGAAGCGCTTCCTTTGACATCTTCTGCGCCATCTCCAGCGTAAATACCGTGGGGATGATTTTTTCCCTGCACAGCCGACCGTAATCTTCCTCAAATGTGTAGCCCAGGATCAGGATATGCTTGCGAATGCCCGCTTCTCTTAAGGCATACGCCTCCTCCGGCGTAGCCACCGCAAATCCCCACAGATATTCCTGGTCTTCTATTCTCTGCGCAATGGGTATGGCCCCGTGCCCGTATCCATCCGCTTTTATAACCGCAATCACCTGCGTCTTTTCTGCCGTGCCCTCATGGATCTGGCGCAGATTCCACAAAACCGCATCCAAATCCACATAGGCACATACTCTTTTGTGTTCCTCACCCATCTCTTTTCGCTCTCTTTCTTTTGTCTATCTGCGGTCTCCCATGAAAAACAAAGCCACCGTCCCCGGCCCGGAATGGGCGCCAATGGTCGCCCCCACATGGTTGACAATCACCGTCTCAATGGGGTAAAGCTCCCGAACTTTTCGCTCCACATAGCGGGCGTCTTCCTCGCAGTCCCCATGGCTGATGAATATGACATTGCACGAAGGCCCATAGGAGCCTATCCGCTCCTGCATGCCGCTCACCAAAGCCAGCAGGGATTTTTTACGCCCCCGGACTTTTCCAATGGCCACCAGCTTCCCCGCATCGTCCACATGAAGCGCCGGCTTAATGTTCAGCATGCCGCCCACAATAGCAGTGGCTTTGGAAACCCGGCCCCCGCGGTGCAGGTGATTCAGATCGTCCACCGTAAACATGTGCACGATGTTGCCGCGATGGTCCTTTGTCCACTGCGCCACCTCCTCCAGGGACTTTCCGCTTTCTTTTTGCTGCACCGCATAATAGACCAGCAGACCCTGGCCCAAAGACGCACACAGGGAATCCACCACTGCAATCTTCCTCTGAGGATATTCCTCCTGCAGCTCTTTCGCCGCTGCCTGGCAGCTTTCATAGGTTCCGCTTAAGCCCGACGAAAAGGAGATGTGCAGGATGTCCTTCCCCGCTCTCAGATAAGGCTCCATCAGCTCCCGGGCCATTTTGGGATTCACCTGCGCCGTGGTGGGCATAGCGCCTGCCCGCATTTTCCCATAAAACTCCTCTATGGGCAAAAAAGAATCTCGGGTATATGTCTTCCCGTCTATGCTGTAACTTAAATACGCGCACCCCACCTGATGTTCCATATAAAAGCTTTCCGGCAAATCCGAATTATTGTCTGTAGTAATTATGTACTCATCCATAGCAAAAGCCTCCTTTTTCCATACTGAGTACCCCCGCGTCCCTTATTTCTGTTTTGACAAAATTTCCACGGCTTTTTGCAGCTGGTTATCCTCCTGCCTAGTAAATGAGCCTTTCTCCAAAAGGCTTTTGTCCAGCTCCACCGTCTCATCCGGCTCAATGCCTACGCCGTTGATGTTCACACCGTTTGGCGTATAGTAATTGGACACCGTAAGCTTCAGTGCGCTTCCGTCGCCCAGATCCTTGATGGTCTGCACCACGCCTTTTCCATAGGTGACCGTGCCCACGATCACGCCAACCTGGTGATCCTTCACCGCGCCAGCGAAAATTTCCGAGGCGCTGGCGCTGTTTTCGTTTACCAACACGGCCAGCGGAATGTCTATGGGCGCTCTCCCGTCGCAGAACTCTTCCTCCCGTTTTCCGTACTTATCTTCCGTATAGACAATTAACCCTTTAGGCAGTATAGTGTTTAACACATCGCAGACCGAGGTGAGAAGCCCCCCGGGATTATCCCGCAGGTCGATGACCAGTTTTTCCATGCCCTGGCTTTCCAGATCCTTTCTCGCATTCTGATACTGCTCAAAGGTAACATCCGTAAACTCATAAATAGCAAGATAGCCCACATGGCCGTCCAGCATCTCATGGCTGACCACCGGCACCTTCACCTCTTCTTTTACGATGTCCAACTCCAAGTAATCCTTCTCCCCTTCCCTGGAAATGGTCAAATGCACCGGGTTCACCTCAGGGTCTTTAATTTTCTTGGCCACGGCGGCCAAATCCATCTCCAGGACCTCTTCCCCGTTCACTTTATAGATGGCGTCGCCTGCCTTCAGGCCCGCCTTCTCTCCCGGCGCACCCTCGTAACAGCGTGCCAGCGTGACCAGGCCGTTCTCGCCCTGCTGCATCACCACGCCGATGCCCTCGTAATGGCCCTGCGTCTCCTCGTTCAGCGTTCCGTATTCTTCCACCGTGTAATAGCGGGAATAGGGATCCTCCAGACCGTTCACCATGCCTGCGTACATCCCTTCCTTCATTTTCTCTGTGTCCGCCTCGTTAAGATAATTCCTATCGATGAGGCTTTCCAGATAACTGATTTTATCCATGCACTTTTTATCTGTCAGGGAACCCGACGCCTTCGCCTGCCCCCCTGTGACATACGCATAAAATCCTCCTGCAGATACCAATGCCATCAGCAGAAGGCCCAAAATAAAACCTTTTAAAAATTTTCCGCCGCTTTCCTCCATACACGCTCCTTGTCACATTTTAGCCCTGCAGGCAACTGCGAAACGCCCCTCCAGAACTGGCCCCGCAATCACCTGTTTCGGCCTGTACACGCAAGTCTGAATCCCGCCTGCGCCACAGCCTGCATTACTATTTCTATCCAAATTGCAATCCATTTATACCTTCAAATGCTTCCGGGTGGTAAACAGACTTCCAAAAAAGCCGATGCCCATGCCCAGCGCCAGGCTCACCGGCAGCAATACCCGGAACACCTGATTTACCGGCACAAACTGCAAGATGCCGTCTAGAACCTGGAATTTCTCCAGAATACGGGAAACCACCTGGTTATACATTACGAACAGAGCCGCCAGCGGGATGCCCGCGCCAATCAGCCCCAGAATAATCCCCTCCAGCAAAAACGGCGCGCGCACAAATAAATCTGTGGCGCCGATCAGCTTCATAATGCCAATCTCTTCCCGGCGGATGGTGATGCCCGTGGAAATGGTGTTGCTGATTAGGAAAATTGCCACAATCAGCAGGATGGCTATAATCGCTATGGAAATCAAAGCCACCAGACGGTTAAAGCTTCCCAGAGTCTTGGCCGCGCCTTCCGACTGCCGCACTTCCCGCACGCCTTCTAAGCCCTCCACGTACTCAACCAAGCTTCCCTGCCGCTCGATTTCCTTTACATACACTTCATAGTTGGCAGAATTGGCCAGCGGGTTGTCGTCCTGGAATCCCTCCGCCGCGTCCTTGGATTCTCCGAAATACTGATCCCGGAAAGTCTCCCATGCCTCGTCCGCCGACACGAACTTCACATCCAGAACCTCCGGACGGGCCTTAATCCGCCGCCCCACGTCCTCAATCACTTCCCGCCCCACGTTCTCCTCAAACAGAACCGTGATGGGCACGTCCTCCTCCACGCTTTTTACAATGTGATTCACATTGGTCACGATGGAATAAAAAATACCGAAAATAAAAATACAGGCCGCCATAGTAACAATAGACGCCAGGGAGAACATCCAGTTCCTGGCGATATTCTTAAAGCCCTGTTTCAATTCATAGACAATTGTGCTAATCCTCATAGTGATATTCCCCCTCTTGCTCATCACTGATGATCACGCCCTTGCGCATAGCGACCACGCGCTTCTTCATGGCGTTTACAATCTCTTTGTTATGGGTAACCACTACAACCGTTGTCCCCCGGTCATTGATCTCCTCCAGAAGGCGCATAATCTCCGTGGCATTCTGGGGATCCAGATTTCCGGTGGGCTCGTCCGCCAGCAAAATATCCGGCCGATTGACCAGTGCGCGGGCCAGCGCCACTCTCTGCTGCTCGCCTCCGGAAAGCTCCCTGGGACGCGCTTTATATTTCTCCGCCAGTCCCACCAGCGTCAGCATCTCCGGGACTCTTTTGCGGATCACTCTTGTGGGCCGCCCGATGACGCGCTGGGCAAAAGCCACATTTTCATACACATTCCTATCTTTTAACAGGCGGAAATCCTGAAAAACCACGCCCAGCTTTCTGCGGTATTTCGCCACCTGACGCCGTTTCATGTTTCTCAGATTAATTCCGTCCACCATTACCGTTCCCGACGAAGCGTCCAGTTCTTTCATCAACAGCTTGATCAATGTGGATTTTCCAGAGCCGCTGTTCCCCACGATAAACACAAATTCACCCTTTTCAATATGCAGGTTGGCGTTCTTCACCGCAGGCTGGCCTTTGGAATACGTTTTGCTCACGTCTACCAGATCAATCATAGTATCCTCCTCATGCTGCAATCTTCGCTACAATCCAAATAATACACTTTGGGAGCAAGATCACGCAAGCTAACTTGCTGATGACTTGCTCCCTTTTCCTGCTGGATATGGTTTGTTTGGGTCGTAATTATTCCTGTACCGACTCTTTATACATCCCTTCTGCCTGGCGTGATAACCAAAGAGAGCCTCGCAGCCCATTCTCTGATTAAGGCAGGCAGAGATTACCATGTAACTATGTAATTTCTCTGCAATAATATTGTAACATATTCCCAGGAAAAATCAATACCTTTTTTCTTTATTTTCAAATCTACTAGTATTCCAGCGTTTCCATATACTTCATGTACCGCACCACCATCAGCGCAATCTTAAAAGTAATGGCATCCTCAAACACGCGCAGATCAAGCCCTGTGCTTTTCTGCAGCTTATCCAGGCGATATACCAGAGTGTTCCTGTGAATGTAAAGCTGCCGGGACGTCTCCGACACATTCAGGCTGTTTTCAAAGAATTTGTCTATAGTCACCAGAATCTCTTCGTCAAAATCATCCGGCGACTTTCCCTCGAAGATTTCACGGATAAACATTTTGCAAAGAGGGATGGGAAGCTGGTAAATCAAACGGCCGATTCCAAGGGAGCTGTAGGCAATCACGTCCCGGTCGCCGAAAAAGATTTTCCCCACGTCCAAAGCCATCCGCGCTTCTTTGTAAGACCGGGACACTTCCTTTAATTCCTTGACAATGGCGCCATAGGCGATATGGCTGCCGGACTGCTTATCCAGCCCCAAGGAGTCCAGAATACTCCTGGCCAGCTTATCCATCTCCTCGTAGCCTTCGTCTTCCGCCAGCTCTTTGACGATAATAATGCTTTTTTCGTCCACGGCGGTGATGAAATCTCCGCTCTTCCCGTGAAACAGCGCTTTTACATTCTCCACAGAGTGATGCTCTTTATCCTGATTGACCTCCAGAATAAACACCACCCGGCGCATATCCGCCTCGATGTGAAGCTTCTTCGCGCGATTGTATATATCCACCAACAGCAAATTGTCCAATAACAGATTCTTGATAAAGCTATCCTTGTCAAATCTTTCCTTATATGCCACAATCAGACTCTGAATCTGGAATGCGGCCAGCTTGCCCACCATGTAGGTGTCTTCGTTTTCCCCATGCACCACCAGAATATAATCCAGATGGCAGTCGTCGCTGACCTTGAAATATTGATACCCTTTAATCAACTGGCTCTCCGCCTGGGACTGCGCAAAAGCCTTCACTTCCACAAAATCAGAAACGTTTTCCATAAATGTGGAGGCCAGAACCTTCCCTTCTGCATCCATGATGCACAAGTCAGTCCTTGATATTTCCTTTAATCCTTCTAACGTATTTTGAAGCACTTGATTCGATATCATCCTCTCACTCACTCCCTTTCTCTAATGATGCGCTCCTGACATACATTCTAATACAAAATAGACAAAAAAGGAAGTATAAACATCAATTTTTTATGAATTTTTTGTGTAATTTTACCTAGGAACATCCCATGCTTCAAAATAATAGCCAATTTTACAGATCTCTGTCCAGCTGCCGCGTCAGATATTTTCCCACTATTTTCGAGAAATTTTCAATGTCGTGAATGTAGGCAAAGTCCTTGCCGAAAATCTTTTTCTCCGTGGCCAGATCCTTCTCTTCCCCGGCGAACACGCCCAGCACACTGACGCCCATGTTGCGCAGCTTTCTCACCTCAAACCCGGTGTCCCGGATGGCGTATTTGCCCTCATAAGGCTTGGGGTTGCGGGCGTTGGGCCTGTTCAGAATCACGTCGTAAGGCCGGCCGTCGCTTAGGATAATCAGGATTTTCTTCTCCTCTTCCCGCTGCAGCAAATCATAACCCGCCGCTTTTACCGCCAGCCCATCCCGGTTATTGGAGGATGTCATATAGTCGAAAATCCGCTCGTTGCGGCTTCGGTCATCGTCGTAATCCCGAAACCGGTGCATAATCGTGTAGTCCCAGAAGGTGCAAAAGCTCATTACCCGATGGGGAAGGCCTACGTTGCTCAGACTTTCACTGATCATATATCCTTGAATAGCCACCTCACCCTGCCTGGAGCGCTGGGAGCCGCTGGCGTCAATCAGCACATCCACCACGAAGTCCGAATTGTCCCCTTTCACCTCTTTGCGAAACAGGCGCGTGTCATCCGTGCGGCCCACCTTCCACATTCTCGCCGGCACAACTCGGCCCCAGTGGGAATCCACTTCCGACGTCTCGCTGCGCATCACCAGTGATTTTCGCAGCGCATCCGTAAGCGCACTGATGTTGCGCTTAACTGTGCGGTGCTTGTCGTAGTAGAGGAAACGGTTCTTCTCCCGGTTCTTTCGGGCGTACTCCAGCTGATAATTGTGCTTCACGGGGTTTTGCAGAATCCCTTCGGTGAAATAAAGGCTACAGTCACTATGGATGTCCCGGCACATATGGTAATTGATCCGCTTATTGTCCCGCTCCGGCAGGTATGTGAGCCCAAAGTTCAGCTCCACATAGGAATGCATCTTCTCCAGCGCTTCCGGCGTTACCACTTTGATGGTCTGTTTCTGGGGCGCCTGCTCTTCTTTTTCCTCAGGCTCCTCTTCCCCTTCTTCCAGGGTTTCCATGTTGGTGATGTTGTTGGTCAGCTGTTCCAAATACGCCTCCATGGCGTCTTCGTACATTTCCTCCGTTAAGAAATCCTGCCAGGAAAATTCCGTCAGCTCTTCTAAGGTCACGGCCAGAACTTTTTCCAGATCGCCGTGGTTTTTCTCAAAGTTCGGATCCACCACCTGGTTGTAAAGCTGATCAATGATCGCAATGAGCTCCCGGCTGGTGCGGGTCTCGCCGCATTGGTAGACCAGCTTCATCCAGTCACGCACTTGTCTCTCGGACGGATCACGGCCATCCATATATTTTTTCATCATGGCGAATTTCAGCCGCCCCCACGGCGTGCCCGCCATACGCTCAAACTCCTGGTCTAAAATAACGTCAAAGGCTTTCCGGCAGATGGCGTCCACCCCAGGCCGCTCCGCGCGGATGCGCTCCCCGACGGCCTCTTCCATACACAGCTGGGCGATGGTGGTCAGCGGCCCTTCTTCCGCCTCCATGTAGATTTTCTTAATCAGGTAAAGGCCCAGCTCTTCTTTATTATAATATTTGGCGAACGCACCCTGCTTCACCCCGTCATAGAGGGCGATTTCCTTGGCCCGCAGGAATGCCTCCACATCCGGCTTCATATCCAGAGTATAGTCCCCGCTCACCGTCCACAGCAGATTTTTAATTCTATTTTCTAATTCCAGTTGATTTTCATCCATAGACATTTTCCCTGGTCCAGCTC
Organism: uncultured Lachnospiraceae bacterium; assembly: GCA_964407765.1. Classification (GTDB taxonomy): domain Bacteria; phylum Bacillota; class Clostridia; order Lachnospirales; family Lachnospiraceae; genus MGBC164599. Next base: position 4,436 of record CAYOWU010000002.1, on the reverse strand, counting down.
TCCGGTATCCGGGTCACTACCACATCGTCCACAATCTCTTTTTCAAAAATATCGAAGGTCTTATTCGTCACGCCCATACGCACCGCCTGCAGCGGCCGAAGGCCTGTCTGTATGGTTCCCATGGCGGCCAGAATTCCTCGAAGATCCAGCGCTTTGGTGGATATTTCACTGTTGTCCGCCTTCAGCTGCAGATCCAAAAACAATCCCACAAACTGCTCCACCGCTTCCGGCTTAGCGTTGGGGTAAGACGTGCGGATAATGAACTCCAGCGTCTCCGCCGTCTGCGCCGGCATGTCGATGACCATAAAACGGGACACCAGCGCCTCGTTCAATTCCTTGGTTCCCGCATAGCCGTAATTCATGGTGCCAATAAACCGGGCCGCCGGATGCAAATCAATCTTATGATAGCCGGGCACGTCGATGCTTCTGCGGTAATCCAAGGTGGCGTGCAGCACGGAAACCGCGTCGTTTTTCGCCATGTTGATCTCATCTAAAATGCCAAACCCGCCGTACTGGGCGCACTGGTAAATGCTGCCCCGGCGCAGCTTCACCTGATTGTCTTCAAAAGTATCCGTTCCAATCAGCTCCGCGCTTCCCGTGTTCACATGGAAAGACACATTGTATGTGGGCCGGTGGAATATATACGCCAGGGTTTCCGCCAGAATATTCTTTCCTGTGGCCTTTGAGCCGGTTAAGAGAATATTTTCCCCTTTCAGCAAACCCGCAATGGCCATTTCCAAAATCTCTCTTCCATAGAATGGAATGGCCGGCTTCACAATGCGGTTGGCGGCTTCCTCCGCCACCGGGTATTCCTCCCGGAACTCCACGATTCCCTGAATCAGCTCCGGATTCACCTGCTGTTCTTTTAAAAAATTTAAATCTTCCATATTTTTCTCCCTAAACGGACTTATTGATTTATGCAAAACGTCCTTACAATGAGAATATTTTACCACAGCGCATCTTTGCTTGCAAGTTTACTTCTGAATCTTCTTTTTCTTTCCGGTGGCAAAAGAATACTGATACCAGCTCTTCCCCGACCGGTAGACAATCTTTTTCTCCGTTAGCTTCTGACATTCATGAATGGTAAATTTCCCTGTCAGGTCTTTTTTATTCCTCGCCGAAAGACTGCAAGAGCGCACCCTTACCTTCCAGCCTTTAGCCGCGCCGCCTGAAATGGCTTCCACATAATATACCTTCGACTTGACAATCCCGGCCACCAGGCATTTGGATGAAATCTTCTGCGCTTTGCCGGTCACCGCGTTATAAACACAGTATGCCTGTGATTTTAGACTGGCAGAGTGCGGCTTCAGCAGGAGATATTTACCCGAGCTGGCCGCCACCGTGGAATTGGCACGGACATATTTTTTCTGAAACGTGCCCATGTTCAGGGCATATAAATTGCGTTTGCCGGCGCCTGTGACTCTTTCATAGAAAAGATTCCCGCCGTATGCCAGTTTCAGATAAGCTTTTGCTCCCACCTGGGCAATCTTCTTTTTGACGCCGCTTTCTTTCTGCCGGTAAATCGCGGTCGTATATCCCGTTGTGCTGGGGATAAAATCCGCCGAATACGTATAGCTGCCCTTTTTCACAATCCCGCCGGCCCCCACTTTGGGGATCTGAACCGTTACATTGCATACATCTTTCTTTTTGCCGTCCGCGGTCTGCGCCGTAATCGACGCCGTCCCGTTTGCCACGGCCGTCACTTTTCCGGACTGGGCCACCTTCGCCACTTTTTTGTCACTGCTCTCCCATGTAACCGTACGGTCGTAGGCGTTGTCGGGAAGCGCTTTCGCCGACAGCATCTTTTCCTCCCCTTTTTGGGTGAATTTCAGCTGCTGTTTGTTTAATTTCACATCGGTCACCTGAATCTTCACATCCACTTTGCACAGGGCGGATATGCTCCCGTCCTCGGTGGTGGCCGAAATCTCCGCCGTACCGCTGTTTACGGCTGTGACCATTCCTTTTTTGTCCACCAGGGCTGTATTCTCATCGCTGCTGCTCCAGAGGATTTTCTCGTCCGCCGCCTGCTTTGGCTTCACCGAAGCTGTAAGCGCCGCCGTCTGCCCTGCTGCCGTCAGAGTAATTTCTGTATGGTTGAGGGTAATGCTCTGCACATTGGTGGACAGCTTGCGCACTTTAAACTTCTGCCCCGCAGACGCATTGAACGCGGACAAAACCACAGACGCTTCCTCCTGGCTCTCGGACAGTTCCAGCACGTGACCTGAGCCGCTTACGGGACTTAGATAATAGCCATCCTCTCCGGCCGCGTAAATATGCCAGCGCTGTCCTTCCGGCTCTTGGGTCAAAAACACCCTGCCCTCCTGGGGCGATGCGCCCAGATACGCGCCGTCCGCCTTCAACTGCATGGAATAGCTGCCGTCATCGGCCCTTTGAAACTCCCAAATCTGATCTTCAGAGCGGCTGGTCATCTGGCTGGTCATGATTAAAACGCCTTCCTGTCCGGTCAGCGCCAAATCGCCCGTTTCATTTTCAATGGCCGCAATAAATCCCGTACTTATGTTCTGCCGTTTATACTGATCCAGGTTTTTGTGGTCAATGGAAACCGCTTTCACCGTTGCCGCCGTATAGTTGCCCGCCATATCGTAAGCGTACACATGCGTCGTATACTTGCCGCTTAAATTGCCCAGCTTATCAAGCTCCACAAAACATGTCGCCTCCCCGTTTTTCACTGTGCCCTCAAACCACACTGCCTCATTCCCGGTTTTGGACTCGTGCCAGGAAGGAAACGCCACTCTTTTGATGCCCACGTTGTCAGTCACCTTGCAGGTCACGGCATACCCTTCCACCGAAACATCGCTGACTTTCACATCAGAAATTGCCGGCTTCTGCGTGTCCGCCTGTATGTTTGCCTGACCTGTGCCAATCAGCGGATTGCCGCTATTTTTGTCCGCGCCAATGGCGTACACATATACCGGCTGGAGCCCTGTTCGGCTGACTGTGATGGACGCGTCAAACCCATGGCTGTTCCCCACGCCCGCATAGGCCGCTCCCACGTCAGGCCTGGACTTATTGGCCCTAATGGCGTACCCCGGCGCGCCGGAACCGGCTGGTCCGCCCACATACACATGCACGTCCAGCGCCTGCTGGGGAGCGCCGTTGTCAAAGGCCCATCCTCGAACCTTTACGCAGCTGGCCCCGCCGGACGCCTCATCCAAACATCCCTGGCATCCCTTCGCCTGCTGCACGGAGTCATAATCCGGCGTTCCGTATCCAATGATCTGGCTGTCCGTCAGCGCATAACCGGCCGTGCGCCCGCCATCGTACCGAACTGCGTTCCCGGCGTTGCCCTCAATGGTGTGCACCCTTCCCGCGCTGACATAATTCACAATGCCCACATGGTCGTACCCGCCGTCGGCGTTCCAGTCAAAATAAATAATGTCTCCGGTTTTGGGCACATACCCGCTGATACGGTTTTTCCATTTCCCCTGTGCTTTGAATTCCTGGGCGCCATAAAAACAGCTGGCCGTGCGCGGAATGCGGCTGCCGGCCCCCGCCTGCGCGCCACACCAGGACACAAACGCATGACACCAGGCATAAGCATATGTGCCGCCGATGCTCCCCAGCCAGTATGTATATTTATTGGGACTGCCAAAAACGCCCACTTCCCGGCTAGCCACTTCGATGACGCTCCCGCCTCCGGCCTGCGCCCGGGGATATTCCTCGCCTGTGGACTCCCCTTCGTTGGGAATGAACTCCACCGTCCCTTCTAGCAGCGCCCGCTCCAGCGTTTCCTGATCCATCAAATCCAGCGGGCTTCTGTTTTCCATATCCGCTTTCGGATTCTGCCGCTGCGCTTCTCCCTTTGGATTCTCTTCCATTGCCGCCTGTGCATTTCCGTTTTCCGAAAGGATCTGATCCGAAAAGCCATTTTCTGAAAGAGCATCCTCCAAAAAGCCATTCTCCGAAAGGCCGTTTCCTGACAAAACGCCCTCTTCTGGAGCTTCCATCTCCAATCCTTCCTCTTCCGGCAGCGCCTCTTCCTCTGCCGCCTCTTCCTCTATATCCATGACCAAATTCTCGTTCCGCGAAGCCACAGCCTCTGGCTCCCGGATTACCTCCAGAACGTTCGGCTCGTCCGACGCAGCGGCCGTAAGCGGAGCAGCCATCGTCGTAATCGCCAGAAGAACCGCTGTCACAGCCGCCAGCGCTGGTTTCTTTTTGCCCATAACAATTCCCCCTTATGTAAATGATCAAAGTCTGCTCCTATTATTTTACACTAGTGTTACAGATATTTCAATATATTTAATTTTTTTTTGTATTCTATGCCAAATTATTACAAATAAATTAAATATAAAAAAAAGCTTTTCTTTTTGGAAAAAATGTATTATAATATTTTTTGTTCGGGGCATGGCTCAGTTTGGTAGAGCGCACGGTTCGGGACCGTGAGGTCGCAAGTTCGAATCTTGTTGCCCCGA
>CAYOWU010000001.1:99783-122432 GCA_964407765.1 uncultured Lachnospiraceae bacterium | reverse complement strand
GTCTTTGTCGGCTCCCGTTCGTTCTTCAATCATTTTCCGCATCTTGGAGATTGGCACAATGGACTCCGCCAAATCTTCCGGGAATCCAAGCGCCAGCCCCAGATTGGCATCCGGGTCTGCGTCCGCCGCCAGTACGTTTTTTCCCTCTGCTGCAAAAACCCTGGCCAGCGTTGCTGCAAAAGAAGTCTTTCCCACGCCGCCTTTTCCTGTCACTGCTATTTTCATTTTCTGATCTCCTCATAGTAATAAATTTTTAGCCAAGAAAAATAAGGTTACAAATCTATATAGTTAATCGTTTCATTTCCTAATAATCATCCTTACTTGTTCCAAGACTGTTATTCCTCACATACCTCCCGTAGCCTACTTAAAATCTCCCCAAGATAACCATCAAGGCCAAACGACTTTTTTTTGATATTATCTGTGATGTATATCTCGCCAAGATTGATAGTTGCATAGGTTGCGTTCGGCTCCATATCCACAAGCCGCATAAGTGGAGCTTTGATCAATTGATTGCGTGGGCCTATGCCAAGTTCCAGAACTACCAGCTTTTTGCCATGATATTGATTTAAAAATTCCTGAAAGCGTTCCTGTCCTGTATTTTCCCGAATAAAATTTCGGTCAACTTCCAAGTGGATCTGCATGGGACCGCCGCACTTGGGACAATGTGGAACCATATCCGATGGCGCCTTCCCATTTTTTTCCGCCGCTGCCATTTCTTCTGCTATGTCAAGGCTCGGATATAAAGTGTCATGGCAGGCATGGGAGCATTGCATTGTCAGCCAGCTCCCCTCTACCTCATAGATATTCTCCGGGGCGAATCCGCTCATTTCAAAATGGCACTCACCGTTAGAGGTAACCACAAAATAGTTCTTGCCTCCCACAATAGCTTTCAGGTCTTTCATGACCTGACTCTCTTTGTATTCCCCGCAGTAGTGATGAATCAAACGGCTCCAGAATGCCCACTTTTCTTCCTCGGACGGCCAGCGGGCGCTCATTCCATGCAAGATACTGCGAATTCCGTAGTTACGTTTGAAATCTCCAAACAGCTCCTCCAATGCCTGATCATCCGCAAAAAGGTGCAGTCCTTCTGTAATAGACAGCCCATTGCTTGCCCCAACTAAAATGGCATCAGCGTTTTTGATTTTATCAGCAATTTTATTTAATTCACGCACAGCTTACAGCCTCCTTTTTCATTTCCACCATCATGTGAAGGGTTTTCAAAATATCTGCGTCTAAAGCAATGGTCTTGTCGACGCTCTCCACCAATGGTTCTGCTTCCCCCTTATTGATCAATACCAGCCTTGTATCCGGCAGGCTATATGTCATATTGATAAAGGAGATTTTAATAAATTCCGGCGTCATGCGTCCAATCTCCAATGCCAGAAAGAGGACTTTCTTGTGGGCATGGCTCTCTTCCTTCCAATATCTTCTGTACTGAAAAATAAATGACTTCACACGCGATCCCATCGCTCCTCCGCAAACCGGGCATCTTGGGATCAGTTCTGCAGGCAGATTGAGCATAACGCATCCATTTCTTGCCATATAAGCCCACCGTTCTTCATCAATGTTATAAGGATGATAAAGCAACTGCCAGCAACTCGGCTCATGATATATCTTCCCGAAATCCGAGAAATATTCTTCAAAGAGCAGTGTATGATGGCTGTAATAATCAAATCCACTCGCAGTAGACATACCACTCGCACCGCCGATGACAACCGTTTCTGCCTCATCGATCCACGGTAAAATTAATTTAAGCTGTTTCCGTTTGGAAATTTTTTCATCTTTAAAATGAAACACAACTATCTTTCCTTTCATCCTTATTATCAAACTGGTTTACTGCCAAACATCTACTCAGATTTCTTTCCTACTGCCCGGAATAGTGATAATTGGCTCCTCTGCTTTTATTACATAACCACATTCGCACACACTGTCTTCTAAAACTCTTCCTCTTGAAACAAAAACTTCTATTTCTTCCCCACAATTCGGGCAAATTCTATCTTCTGGAACAGGTGTTCTGTATTTATCTTCACATCCAAAAGCTATCATTTTTATCCTCCTCCTACAATTTCATGACTATATAATATAAATCCTTTCGGGATCAAAGACGCTGCTCCTGTCATTGCACGCAACACATCTGGATCGGTAAGATAAGGACCGCATTTCAAACTGTCCCATTTTCTCCTCCTTCTTAAAAACGGAAAAACGGGCTACCTTTCATAGGCAATCCAGAAACATCTACCAACTGGTAAAGCGCTTCTGTCGCTATTGTCACAATACTTTCCACATGGTCAAAATCTGTCGCGCTGCTGTCAAATAACAGATTTGCCTGTGCTGGAAACTCATCATCTGCATCCCAGAAATTCAACTTCACTGGTATACAGGAAAATGCAAAGATCTGGAACCCAGTCGCCGATATACGTGTTCCCCGCAGATTCTTCACTGCCGAATCCAAAATTTCCTCATGTCCGGAAAATGTAGTTGCTAAAGGCTCTAAAATGCCTTGCTGAAAGGCTTTTTCAAATGGCGTAGCATCCTTCAATTCTCGAAAAGGTATCCAGTTCCCTGTTTGGATCGCGCCTTTTTTGGCATACCAAAAAAGTGTATAGATATTCAGTTTTGGCATGATATCCACTTTCTTGTCATCTGATATGACCCGGATCGTGCCATCATTTCTGTCAACTGCAAACTCCCGCCCATAGTGCCATAAGATCAATCGATCCTCCGTTTTTTTTACCTCTGGAAGTCTCCTGCAGATATCTTCCTGATCCATAGTTAAAAATTTCTGCCTCCAGTCTTCACATTGCTTTTCATAATTAGATGTGTATTCCATTCTTCATGTCTCCTTTTTCAATTTTTTATTGCCGCCATTCCATATCAGCAGCTTTCGTATGTTAGTGACCCCTTTGTTTATCCTGCCGATACTGATTTTAGCTTCATCTCAGCATTTACATCTTTCAAAACGTTTCCGATATCGCCAAGAATACAAAACCCTTTATCTTCAATCTGCTCTGGCAAAAAATCATATTCTGCATTTACAGAAATATAATGGGCATCCGGCAGATTAAGCGTCAGATTCCAAAAAGGCTCCTGAATGAACATAGGAGTCAAACGACCTACACCAAGCTCCAAAAAGAGTATCCTTCTATCTATATTTTTCTGGATATATTCAGATACTTTTTGGTACTGCTCATCATACTTTTTTCCCTGCAGGAAATTCCCATAACCCCGTACCCATGGAAAAGCCTCCGCTCCACACTTCGGGCAACGGGGAATCATCTCTGTTGGGATGCTGGTTTCTTCTCCCATAGCGTGGATCATCTCTTCTACAGGTTTTACTGCATCCCACGTCCCATCATGGCAACACTCAAAGCACTGGAAAAACCTGTGATCTCCTTGTATCTCGCTGACCTGCTCTTCTTTATAGATTTTTATAAACTGCGTATCCTGGTTCGTGGTCAGTATGTGAAAATCTTTCCCTTTCAGGATTTCAGCTAAGTCAAGATATGGTTCCCTCACTGGGGCATTCAATGTGGCATTCAAAAAGGTTGCTATATAGCCCCAGTGTTCTTCCCGCGTATCAAATCCATTATACATGCCATCAAAGGCACCTTTAAATCCGTATTTTTCAGAATACTTTCCAAAATATTTCCGAAAGGATGGTGTATCCGCATAATAAAAATCACCACCGCCAGCCGCTGATAGACCGGAGGCTCCACCCACTACAATACATTCCGCATCCTTAACCTGCTCCGCAAATCCGCAGATCTGTTGGTTATAGGATAATGCTTTACGCTGGCTTAACTTGATCGGCGTTTTTCCAGAAGCATACACATTGCGGTATCTGGAATAGTTTAGCTGTGTCTGCAGGACTAAATCCTCGTAAAAACTCATTCCTCTACTCTCCTTTATTCAAGTTCGCAATTTACAGATCTATGATTCTACCATCATACTCCGTCTTACAATTGACAATCTCACTCGTTCGTGTTATTTTATTAATTGCAAGTTCATAAGGAATCATATCATGTATTTTATAAAATTGCAAGTACTTTTTTTGATCAGGAGGTAAAAATGAAATATTCCACACGATTAAGCGATGCCGTGCATATTCTGGTATTTATCCATCAAAGCAGCAGCCCTACCGTTACCAGCTCGGATATTGCACGCAGTATACAGACAAACCCGTCCTATGTGCGCCAGATCATGGCTCAGTTAAAAGCAACTGGCTTGATCAGCAGCTCTCGTGGCCAGGCAACTCCAGAGCTCGGAAAAGCGCCACAGGAAACTACTCTTCTGGAAATTTATAAATCGGTAGAAAAAGATAAACCACTATTACATTTGGATACCCATACGAATCCAGAGTGTGGAGTAGGCATCAATATCCAGCTTGCCTTGGCCGACTTTTATAAGCAGATCCAGCATGATATAGAAAACTCTATGCGAAAGATCACCTTACAAGATATCATAGACGCCTACCTGCAGAGGATATCCTGACTGTTATGTTTGAAAGCGCCAAAAAAGAACTGCTACTTTTTTGTCTCAGTTCCTTCTAAAAAGCTAACCATTAAATTTATACCTTTTTACCAGCAGGCGTCTCCATACTATATGAGCCATTGAAATATTATGTTTATGCCACTTTCTTTCATTTCGTACATTTTAACGATTATCTACTATCGTTAAAAAGAGGTGCAATAGCGGAAAACGAAACAGTCCCCGTAGCCGGAAAAAGCTTAAAAAATAAAACCGCAGAAATTCGTGGAAAGGCTTATTTGCACGAACTTCTGCGGTTTTCCATTGTATCAATTTAGGTGTTGCGATGTTCCTCATGCCACTGCGGATAAAAAACGGCTATATTTCAATTAGTTTTTTATTGAATAGCCCTGTGGATTGCTCGCAGCAGTCACAATCTCTTAGAGGCTCTCCGTACCGCCCCGCTCCCTGCGGTTTGTTTACCGCGTTGCTAATCATCTTTTCCTCCTCCGCGGACATCACCTGCCTTGTATAGATGCGCAAGATGACACCGTTTTCCTTTCCCAAATAGTGCAGAATTGCCTGCTCATTTTATTCTGTTTCCATTGGCTGTATTGGTGGTTCCAGCTCCTGCGTAAAGGATAATACCTGCTCTAAATCCAGATCTATTCAGTCAGCTTATTTCGCCAAGCCTTTTCTTTCAGCCTTATTTCACCAGCCTTAAATTGTATTGATTTCAATTCTATATATAAAGCGATTATTTATTGCCTTGAGTTTCCCTTTTCTTTACAATCATGTATAATACCTTTAGAACGGATTCAGGAGGTAATATACGGATGAATACAATGCGCATTGATAATCTTATAAAAGACTATTTTCGCCTTCTTCTGGCATACAGATAAAGATCCTTCTTATCATCCTCTCGCAAATACAGAGCTTTATCATAACCTTCCCGGACATCTTTTCAAAATACAATTCTCAGGGACTTTCACCCGTTAGAACGTGTGCCTACCAGGCACACATAGAAAACAGCAAAGCCCGTCACAGGCTCTGCCGTTTTTCCATCTGTTATTCTTTTGCTTTTGAGTTCTTTACGTAGTCAATGAATACCGCCAGAAGGATTACAATACCCTTTACCACATCCTGCCAGAATGAGTTTACATTAAGCAGGTTCAAACCATTGTTCAGAATACCGATGATCAGCGCGCCGATGATGGTGCCGCCAATCTTACCGGAACCGCCGGCCATGGACGTTCCGCCGACAACTACCGCCGCGATCGCGTCCATCTCCGCGCCTTCACCGGCTGTGGGCTGTCCGGAATACATACGGGAAGCCAGCACGATGCCTGCCAGTCCGGCCATCACACCAGAGAACGCGTGCACAAAGAATTTTACCTTTGCCACCTTAATGCCGGAGAATACAGCGGCCTGGGCATTTCCGCCCACTGCGTAAATGTGGCGGCCCATTTTTGTCTTATTCATAATCAGCGCCGTTATAATCAGCACGATAATCATCAAAATTACGGGAACCGGAACGAATCCCACATAGCCGGCGCCCACAAACTGCCATTCTTTGGTCACCACGCGCACCGGAGAACCGCCCGTATATACTTTCGCCAGACCGCGGGCTATATTCATAGTCGCCAGCGTCACAATGAACGGCGGTATGGTCGTGGAACTGATTACGAAACCGTTGAACACGCCGATTACCAGACCAATCAGCACGCCTATGATCAAAGCCAGCGCGATGGGCAGGTTATAGCGGGACACACAGCCCGCCGCCAGCACGCCGGACAGGGCGATGATGGATCCCACCGAAAGGTCGATGCCGCCCAGAATGATGACCATCGTCATGCCGCAGGCCAGAAACATATTGGTCGAAATCTGACGCAATACGTTAAAAATATTTTTTGAAGTCAGAAAAGATCCGCTTGTAGCCGGAAATACCGCCAGGAACACGCACAGCACCAGCAAGGCGCCGATAATGCCCATATTTTCTTTTAGAAAAGCCACAACTTTGTTCGTTGAGCCAGCTTTTTTCGTTGCTTCTTGAGCCATTTTTTCCCCTCCTTGATTCGCGTACACTTAATTTGCCGCCAACTGCATAATCGCTTCCTGGGTCACTTCCGTGTGGTCCAGACATCCAGCCACCCGGCCTTCCGCCATCACATAAACCCGGTCACTCATATTAATAATCTCCGGCAGCTCAGAAGAAATCATAATAATAGACATGCCTTCCTTTGCCAACTGGTTCATAATCGCATAGATTTCGGATTTGGCCCCCACATCCACGCCGCGGGTCGGCTCATCTAAAATCAAAATCTCCGGATTGGTAGCCAGCCAGCGGCCGATCATCACTTTCTGCTGGTTTCCGCCGGACAAATTTCCGATGGCCTGTTCCTGGGTCGGCGTTTTCGTGCTCATCATGTCAATATACTTCTGCGTGATGTCCACTTCTTTTTTGCTGTCCACCGATATGCCGTGGATAAACTCACCCAGCACTTCGATGGTAGAATTGAACCGCACGCTCTGCACATGATAAAGGCCCTCCAGCTTCCGATCCTCCGGAACCAGCGCAATGCCGTGCTTTAAGGCTTCGATGGGGCTGCTTACATTGACTTTCTGCCCTTTCACGTATACATCCCCTTTTGCGCCTTTGGTCAGGCCGAAGATGCACTTCATCGTCTCGCTGCGCCCCGCGCCTACCAGTCCCGCGAAGCCGATAATCTCGCCTTTGTTCAGCTCAAAGCTGGCATCCTGCACCATTTTTCCGTCGGAGATGTGCTCGCATTTGAGCAGCGTTTCCCCCGCCTCCTGGTAATCTCTGGTATAGTAATTGGTCAGCTCCCGGCCTACCATCATGGCGATCAGATCGTCCTTGGTGGTTTCTTTAACCACTTTTGTGCCCACGTACTGGCCGTCACGCATAATGGTCACCCGGTCGCAGATTTCCTCCAGCTCGCTCATCTTATGGGAAATATACACAATTCCAACGCCCTTATCGGTTAGTTTGCGCATGGTCTGGAAAAGGAACGCCACCTCTTTGTCGGAAATGGAGGACGTAGGTTCGTCCATGACCAAAATCTTGGAATTGTAGGAAATCGCTTTCACAATCTCCACCATCTGCTGCTGCGCAATGGTTAAATTCTTAATCAATGCGCCTGCATCTATATTTATCTCTTGAGCGTCAAGCAAAGCCTGTGCCTCTTCAGTCATTTTCTTACGGTTAATTAACATTCCGCTGCCATGTTCCCTGCCCAGAAAAATATTTTCGGCAACTGTCATATGGGGAACCAATACCAGTTCCTGATGTATGATGGCAATCCCGTTGTCCTGGGCGTCGCGCACCCCGTGAATGGCCACCTTTTTTCCATCTATATAGATTTCCCCTTCCTCCGGATGATAGATACCGCCCAGCACTTTGATCAATGTGGATTTTCCGGCCCCGTTTTCGCCCAGAAGCGCGTGCACTTCGCCGGCCCTCAGTTCATAGTTGACATCGTTCAACGCATACACACCGGGAAAACGCTTATGTATATGCTCCATTTTTAACAAAACCTGTTCACTCAAATTATCACCCACTTAAGTTTTTATTCGTCACTGTTTCGCTTCAGCCGCGCCCTACATGAAACATGCCCCAAAAGCCCGTTTGCGCGGCCTTTGAGGCAGTCCCATTCACCACGTGGCAATCAACTTGCATTTAGAAAAGCAATCTTGTCTACTGCCATCCGTCTGTGCCGTATTCTTCTACGTTATCCGCAGTAATCAGGAATGTTTCAACAGGATATCTGTCGTCCACTTCTTCCCCTGCCATAATCTTGTACATCAGATCCACAGAAGATTCCGCGATGGATACTGGTGACTGTGCGCCGGTTCCTTCAACCAGAGATTCGCCGGAAGCCAGTTCAGACTTGATGTCCGGAGAACCGTCCACGCCGTAAATCTTGCAGTCTTTCAGTTTCGCCGCATTGGCAGCCGCCAGCGCGCCCAGAGCGGTCGGGTCATTGCCGCCGAAAATAGCGACTACGTCGTTATGCGCCTGCAGAAGGTCTTCTGCGATGCCCATGGAAACTTCCAGATTTCCTTTGGCATCCTGCTGCGCTACAATGTCAAATCCTTTGCCTTCGATTGCATCCAGGAAACCGTTGGTTCTGTCCACTACAGAGTTCATGGTCGGGGAATCCAATACGATGATCGGGCCGCCATCCGGGCATTTCTTAACCAGGTCTTCGCCGCAGACTTTACCGGCATTGTAGTTATCGGAACCTGTATAAGTAGCCACATAAGACAGATCCGCAACTTCTGTGTCAAAGTTTACGATCGGCACATTCGCTTCTTTCAGAGCGTCCAGCGCCGGAAGGATGCCCTCCGCCTCTGCCGGATTCAGGAAAATGCCGTCCATGCCCTGGGCGATCATATCCTCAATCTGAGTAATTTGCAGGGAAACGTCGTTGGCTGGGTCTGTGGAGATCAGCTTGTCCCCTTTTTCTTCCACTGCTGTGCGGATCGCGTCTTCAATCGTTACAAAGAATGGGTTTGTTCCGTCCATACATGTGTATCCAAAGGTGTATGGTCCACCGGACTTCGCCTCTTTTGCGTCGTCTCCGGCGTCATCTGCCGTATCGTCCGCCGCGTCCGCGTCATCCGCCTCATCCGCCGCTTCTGTGGCCTGTGCGTCTGTGCTTTCATTTGCATCGTTGGATGATCCGCCGCATCCCATCAGTAATGTTCCCGCCATAGACAGGCACAGCAGAGCCGCCAAAACTTTTCTTTTCATATTTTGTTTCCTCCCTTTCAATATGAATTTCTACTACCTCACTACGCTTATTATTTTAACTCAAAATTTCATAAAAATCACCTATATTTTGTAATTATTTTCTTATGACATTTGTCATATTTATAAAACGCGAAAGTTGACAGCTCCTAAAATAATGAATATAATGTACAGACAAACAGTAATACGCATAGATGATTGGGAAACGGGTTCCCTATAGCCAAAACGGAATTCAAAACCGCTTGAACAAGCTCTGGCTATGAAAAGGGGAGTTTCACAGTCAAAAAAGGAGATGACTGAAAATGAACTACCAGGAAGCGCTGGATGTGTCCAAAAGGATTTCCGTAACGGCGGGCCAAGCGATTATGGAGATTTATGAGAAAGAAGACCTCTGGCAGGTGGAATACAAAGAAGGGCATATGCCCCTGACCCTGGCCGACCGGAAAGCGCATGAAATCATTGCCGAAGAGCTGACGCGGCGTTTTCCCTCGTACGCGCTGCTCTCGGAGGAAGGGGAGGACGACCGGTCGCGCCTTACGAATCCCTATTGCTTTATCGTGGATCCGCTGGACGGAACCAAGGAATTTATCAAAAAAAACGGCCAGTTCACGGTGAACATCGCCCTGACCTTCCAGGGCCGCCCCGTGACCGGAGTCATCTACGTTCCCGCCGCGAAGGAACTGTATTACGCCGCCAAAGGTTCCGGAGCCTATTTTGAAAAAGAATGCCAGTCTGTACGGCTTCATGTCTCCGAGCGCACCCAGGATCCGCGGGTCGTCATGAGCAGCTCCCACGGATGCGCCGAAATGGAGCGACTGCTTAAAAAGCATCATCTGACAAACCTGCTGCGCGTGGGCAGTTCCATCAAGGGCTGCATGATCGCCCGGGGCGACGCGGAGATTTACTACCGGCACAATCCCACTATGGAATGGGACACCGCGGCCATGCAGTGCATTGTGGAAGAGGCCGGCGGCATTTTCCGACAGTTAGATGACAGCGAAATGACTTATAACCGTCAAGACTGTACCAATCGAAAGGGGTTTTTTATTTTAAACTGTGAACAGAACAAATTGTCCGAATAAAAAAATCGTGCTGGCCGCCGTAAACGCCAAATACATCCACTCCAACCTGGCCGTCTACAGCCTGAAGGCCTGCGCGGCCCAGGCCGGATATCCGACGGAAATACGGGAATACACCATCAACCAGCCCTTTGGCGATATTCTAAAGGATCTTTACCAGAGCCGACCGGACTTTCTGGGCTTTTCCTGCTACATCTGGAACAAGACCTGGATCGACGACTTAGCGCGGGAAATCCGCAAGCTGCTTCCCGAAATTCAGATCTGGGTCGGCGGCCCGGAAGTCACCTACTGCGCCCAGGAATATCTGAAGCGCCATCCGGCCGTAAACGGCATCATGCGGGGCGAAGGAGAAGGCTCTTTTCTGGCGCTGGCGCGGCATTTTCGGGAGGATGCCCCCGATGCGCGCCTGGAGGCCATCCCCGGACTTACTTTCCGCCGGGACGGAAGCATCCGCGAAAATCCAGACCGGGAGCCGCTGTGCATGGATGAGCTGCCGTTTCCCTACGCCTGCCTGCAAGACTTTGAAAACCGCATCATCTACTACGAGAGCAGCCGCGGATGCCCGTTTTCCTGCAGCTATTGCCTGTCCTCGCTGGACCGGAAGCTGCGGTTTCGCAGCCTGGAGCTGGTAAAAAAGGAGATGCAGTTTTTCATCGACCAGAAAGTCCCCCAGGTGAAGTTCGTAGACCGGACATTTAACTGCGACCGGGCCAGGGCGTTGGAAATATGGCGGTTTCTCGTGGAGAAAGACCAGGGCGTCACAAACTTTCATTTTGAAATCGGCGCGGATCTGCTGGGTCCGGAAGAAATAGACTGTATGAAGTCCATGCGCCCTGGGCTGATTCAGCTGGAAATCGGCGTACAGTCCACAAACCCGGACACAATTCGGGAAATCCGCCGGAAAACGGATTTTGAAAAAATCAAACGCAACGTGGCGCAAATCCGGCAGGGCCAGAACATCCACCAGCATCTGGACCTGATCGCGGGGCTGCCCTATGAAGGATATGCAAGCTTCTCCCGCTCCTTTGACCAGGTGTACGCCATGCGCCCCCAACAGCTGCAGCTGGGCTTTCTGAAAGCGCTCAAAGGCTCCCGGATGGAGCGGATGGCTCCGGAATATGGCCTTGTTTACATGGATCGGGAACCCTACGAGGTTCTGAAAACCAACTGGCTCTCCTACGAGGAGCTCCTCGCCCTAAAGCAAGTGGAAGCTATGGTGGAAATTTATTATAACAGCGGCCAGTTCCAGCACACCCTGCCTTTGCTGGAAAACCTGTTCCCGTCGCCGTTTGAATTTTACCAGAAGCTGGGGGCGTTTTACGAGGAAAAAGGCTACAGCCAGATTTCCCATTCCCGGCTGCGCCGGTACGACATTTTACTGGAGTTCTTAAAAACCGGCGGATTCGCCCAGGCGGACGCTTCCGAAACGCTTCTGGAATCCGTCCAGGAGGCGATGGCCATCGACCTGTACTGCCGGGAAAATCTAAAGAGCCGCCCCGCCTGGATGAAACCCCAGGAACCGTGGCAGAAGGCCGTCCGCGACTACATCCGCCGGGATGGGCTGCCCAAAACCGTCCACATCGAGATACTCTCACGGGAAACTCTGCTGTTCGATTACCGGCGCAGAGATCCCCTAACCAACAACGTTGAAGCAAAGCAAATTATATTATGAAAGGCATGGTGAAAAATGGCTGGAGGATTTTTTAATCGCAAAAACCGCAGAATTATCACAATTATTATCGCATTGATTCTTGTACTGGCTATGGTGGTTCCCGTTGTGCTGGAATTCGCCATTATGTAAGGGGGAACAATTAGGATGAAAATAGGAAAGCTGCCGGAATCGGTTTTATGCCGCTCCGTTTTAAAACAGATCGGCCACCGCCGAAAAGAAGTCCTGCTGGGGCCGGGAGTCGGCCAGGACTGCGCGGCCCTGGCTCTTGAGCCGGACGAAGCGTTCATCATGTCCGCGGACCCTATCACCGGAACCGTCAAAGACATCGGAGCCCACAGCATACACATAACGGCCAACGACCTGGCCGCTTCCGGCGCGGAACCCGTGGGCGTGATGCTGACGATCCTGCTGCCGGAGCAGACCGAGGAGTTGGCGCTTCGCGCCATGATGCAGGACATCGAGAAAACCTGCCAGGCGCTGCACATGGAAGTCCTGGGGGGCCATACGGAAATCACCGCCGCCGTCAACCAACCCCTGATTTCCGTGGCGGGCGTGGGCAGAGCCAAAAAAGACCGCATCATCCAGACCGGCGGCCTAAAGCCCGGCCACGACCTAGTGGTCACCAAATGGATTGCCCTGGAAGGGACCTCCATTATCGCCAAGGAAAAAGAGGCCGAGCTGAAAGAGACCCTGCCCAGCGAATTTGTGGATGCGGCCAAAGGGTTTGACCAGTATCTGTCCGTGCTGCCCGAAAGCCGCATCGCCGCCGCCCACGGCGCGTGCGCTATGCACGACATTACAGAAGGCGGCATACTGGGCGCGCTCTGGGAATTCGGCGCGGGGGCCGGCGTGGGCCTGGACGTGGATCTGCGGCAAATCCCCATCCGTCAGGAATCCGTGGAAATCTGTGAGCGGTACGGGCTAAACCCTTACCTGCTGATGTCCAGCGGCTCTATGCTCATCGGAACCCCCAAGGGCGCCGATCTGGCGCGCCGACTAAAAGACGCAGGCATCCCCGCCGTCCTAATCGGCCAGGCCACCACCGGTAACGACCGGATTTTGCGCAACGGAGACGAGATCCGCTATCTGGATCGGCCCCAAAGCGACGAACTGTATCGGCTGCCGTGAATTTACAGGCCGCTGCAAAACCGTTTTTGATTCGCTAGAGTGTGTTTGGAAACCCATTCACGCCACCTGCAAGTCCCAATTTGCGGTATATTTGCCCCGCATTCGGTCAGCGTAGCCCGCTACGCCTTCCTCATTTGGAACAAATCTTCCACAAATTGGGACTTGCAGTTGACATAAAGCGGTTTTCAAACACACTCTAAACTCTGGTTGCGGAAAGGGAAGTCTCGCAGCCGCCTGATATTTTTTATTCTATATATCTGGCATTAAATAATTGCCAGATATATAGCCCCTCCGGGGGATGCACACTCGCGCGAATATGTATATGCCGCAAAGCGGCCGCGCTCGGCGCAGATGGCGATAATTAATCGCCATCTCTATATATCTAAGGAAGGAATTTTCATGAACATTGTATTGTTAGAACCGGAAATCCCCGCCAATACGGGGAATATCGGCCGCACCTGTGTGGCCACAGGCACGCGGCTGCACCTGATTGAGCCGCTGGGATTCCGGTTAAATGAAAAAGAGATTAAAAGGGCCGGCATGGATTACTGGCAGGATTTGGACGTAACTGTATACTTAAATTACGAAGATTTCCTGGAAAAAAATCCGGGCGCCCGGATTTTCTACGCCAGCACCAAGGCCCCCCAGACCTACGCTCAGGCCGTTTACAAAAAAGACGATTACATTTTGTTCGGCAAAGAAAGCGCAGGCATTCCCGAGGACATTCTTCTGGAAAACCAGGCGACGGCCATCCGCATTCCCATGAAAGGGGATGCACGCTCCCTAAACCTGAGCAATTCCGTGGCCATCGTCCTGTACGAAGCGCTGCGCCAGCAGGATTTCGCCGACATGCGGCTTACGGGAACGCTGCGAAACTATTCCTGGAAAAAACAGAGTTAAGAATCCTGCATTCGGTCAAGCGTAAAGATAAATTCCGTGCCCACGCCCTCGGTGCTGATCACATCGATGTTTTGCTTATGGGCATTGATAATCTCCTTGACGATGGACAGGCCCAGGCCCGTGCCTTTGCGGTCCTTTCCCCGGGAGGAATCCTCCTTGAAAAAGCGGTCCCAGATTTTCGGAAGATTCTCTTTGCTGATGCCGGCGCCCCGGTCTTTGACGGACACCAGAATCCTCTCATTTTTTTCTGTAGTCTCAATGGTAATCACGGACTCGTTGGGGCTGAACTTGATGGCATTGTCCAGCAGATTATATAAGACCTGCTGAATCTGCTCCATATCCGCATAGGCATAGAGCTGTGCGCCGGACAGAATCAATTCTATGGAAATCTTTTTGCTGCGGCAGATGCCCTCAAAAGTGGCCGCCGTGTTTTTTATCACCTTGTTAATATCAAAGGCCCGCAGATTCATCATGCGGCTTTTCACGTCCAGATTGTTCAGCGTAAGAAGACTCTCTGTCAACTTCTCCAAACGCTCCGTCTCATTTAAAACAATCTGAATATATTTTTCCTGATTTTCCACGCCAATGGTGCCGTCCGCGATGGCCTCCAGGTATCCCTTGATGGAGGTGAGCGGCGAGCGAAAGTCGTGGGAGATGTTGGCGATGAATTTGCGTTGGTACTCGCCGCTGTTGTTCAGTTCGCCGGACATGTAATTCAAGGTCCGCGCCAGATAGCCCATCTCGTCCTGGGAATACACCGGAATCTGATAGTCCAGATGACCGGCCGAATACTCCTCCGCGCCGATGGTGATTTTCCGCAGGGGCCGGTAAACGCTCCAGGTAAACACCAGCAAAATCAGCAGCGACAGCGCGAACAGAAAGAAAAACACCGCATGAATCACCGCCAAAACCTGCTCCCGTTCCCAGTACAGATTGAGCATGGGATAATGTATGGCTATGTAGCCTTTGATAGTCATATCGGAAGTGATGGGCGCTATGACGCTGATCATGGATTCATCAAAATATCCGAAAAAATTCCCCGTCCGGTAATAGCTGGATCCCCAGGTCAGCGGGTCGAACCCCTCCAGGGCCAGCGGCGTCCTGTACGGTGCGCCCTGGCTGGTGTCCAGAAGGATTTCCCCCCGCTGGTTCATCATCCAGATCTGCGCCTCCTGGTAAGAGGCAAGGGACGATAAATTATTGTAAATGTTCGCCAGATTGTAGGTGGCCGCCCGGTAGCGTATGGCGCTGTCCATGGAAATGGCGTTGGCTTCCTGGTAAATCTGCTCACTGATGCGCCTTTCCAGATGATTCTGCACCAGCCTGGAGCCGATGGTGGATATGGCGATAAATCCCAACAACCCAAATGCCGCGTATGCCAGAATAAATTTCAGGTAAAGGGTTTTCTTCATGCTATTTTACCTCGAACTTATAGCCAATCCCCCACACCGTGCTGAGGGCCCAGGATTTATGGTCTTTGATTTTCTCACGGAGGCGCTTGATGTGCACGTCCACCGTCCGGGTGTCGCCGATGTACTCATACCCCCAGATGTGATCCAGCAGCTGTTCCCGGGTGAAAACCTGGTTGGGCGAAGCCGCCAGGAAATACAAAAGCTCCAGCTCTTTGGGCGGCATATCCACACGCTTGCCCATATAGACCACTGAATAATTGGTCAGGTTGACTGACAAATCCGGGTAATTCACGCACTTTTCGTTGGACGGCGCCGGGGGCGTTTCCTTCACCTGGAAGCGGCGCAGCACCGCCCGAACCCGCGCCACCAGCTCCTTGGAGTCAAAGGGTTTGATGATGTAATCGTCCGCCCCCAGCTCCAGGCCCAGCACCTTGTCGAAGGTTTCGCCTTTGGCGGAGAGCATGATGATAGGCACGTCGGACTTCTGGCGGATTTCCCGGCAAACCTGGTAGCCGTCAATCCCCGGCAGCATCAGATCCAGCAAAATCAGATTCGGCCCGAAGGTCTGAAACTGCTTCAAAGCTTCCTCCCCGTCGTTGACAATGGATGTCTCAAAGCATTCCTTTGTCAGATACAGGGCAATCAGTTCCGCAATGTTGTTGTCATCGTCCACGATCAGGATTTTTTGTTTATTTACCATATGTCTGGCTCCTTTTTTATTCTCATTTAAATTTCCCGCAACAGGGTTATGTACTTTTCTTCGTTATCCCAAAGCAGCCATCTCTTAAACGCCGTAAAAGCCGCGCCTGGCTCCAGTTCTTTGCGGATTGCGCACCTTAAATCTTCTCTCTCTTGTCCCTTCGCCTCCTCGTATTCCCGAACCAGGTTTTTAAAGTCCGACAAATCACGCCGCAGCGCTCGCCGGATGCGCACGGCCTCCATCTTTTTTTGCGGCGTGTCGCCGTAATACGCCGCACGCAATAAACCAACTGTATTCCTTATTTCCTCACTGTCCTCCAGAATCGTAAATTCGTATTTTTCATCTTCGCCAAAATAACCTTCTTTGCGAAAAGCAATCTTCCGCTCCACATCTGTCCTGGAGCAGTCCACAATCGGATCAAACCGGTCGCCTTTGATTTGGTTGCAATGGGCGCAGGCCAGAAACAGGTTATTCCAGTCGTATTTCAAATCCCTGTCGCCGCGGTGCGGGCGCAAATGCTCAATCTGAAAAGAAGTGATTCCCTTGTTTTCACATATATAGCATTTTCCATAAAACATTTCCTCCAGGGCTTCGTTGACCTCGGACGTATTATAGCTTTTGTTTGAAGCCTTTGCTTTTGCAAGGGACGCGGCGGCGGCTCGGGCCCTGGGCGTGTCCACACGTTCAAACTTTATCATTTCTGTTCCCTTCTCTGCTCGATTTCCTCAAACGCATCTTTCGCTTCCTTCGCCAAATCCCCGGACAGATTTTTCAGCTCCACCCGAATCTTCGCCCGCTCCTGCCTCTCCTCATCTGTGGGGCTCTCCAAATCCGCCAGGCATTCATACCGCTTCACTTTTTGCAAAAGCCGCTCGGAATAGGAATCCAGCTCAAAATACCCTTCCACAATCCCTTCCGCGGAATACCCAGACATGTTTTCTATGCGGATCTGTTTTTCCAAATCGTAAATCACGCAATTCTCAACAGAATTTAAAATATAGGGCGAATGGGTGGACACAATAAACTGAATCCGTGGGAAAAATGTGGTGAGAAACGGCAGTATTTTCCTTTGCAGGCCAATGTGCAGGTGCGTTTCCAATTCATCAATTAAGACGATCCCTTCCATATCATAGAAGCTTAAAACCCCCGCTTTTAGCCAATTTCGCTCCATGCGCAAAATAAGATCCGCCACAATCTGAATCGCCGCCGAATAGCCGTCAGACAATTGGTCAAATCCGAAGGGATTTCTGCCTTCCTCTATAATCTGGAAATTATAATTTCTGTAATCGTATTTAAGCTGCAGGCCTTCACTGTCCAACAATATTTTGAGGGCATCGGTAAATCGCTCAAACCATTTGTCCAGCATCTCCACCACCGGCATGTCCCCTTCGTTTCGGGCGTATGCCTGCTGGGTTTTTAGGTGGATCAGGTATTTCAGCAAAACGCTTCCCGGATTGGCATCCAAGGGATATGCGTCCCTTAACGTTACGTCTTCCACAATTTCCTGCCGCACGATGCCGATTTTCCGATCCGCGCCGTAGAATGCTGTTATAAATTTTCCCACTCTATACAATTGTTCAAGTTCAGCTTTTTCATTAAAGAGAACGCGCCCGCCTTGATAATATCTCTCATAGATACCAGTATAATGCCGGTATCTGTTTTGTGCATTGTACGCTCCCACTTCATCCTCAGCGCATTGAATTTCTAATAGCGCATCCTTTATTTTTTTAGGATATTCATTTTCCAACTCCACAAACTTGATGTCATTGATTGCCTGCAAATATTGTTTAACCGCCTGCAGCACAGTCGTCTTCCCAGATCCATTTTTTCCTGTCAGCAATAAATTTGTTCGTTTCTCCGGATTCAGTTCAATAGAAAGATTGGATAAATGACGTAATTCATCTATCTGAATTTCCGTAATATAATGTTCCATGGGAACACTCCCCTTTTCTCACTTAAATTCCACAATGGTCACGCCGGAATCCCCTTCGCCCAGGCCGCCCAGCCGATAGGATTTCACATGCTTCTGGCGTTTCAGGTAATCGTGCACGGCTTTTCGCAGAGCGCCGGTGCCTTTTCCGTGGACGATGCGCACTTGGGTCAGATGGGCCAGATAAGCGTCATCCATATATTTGTCCAACATGGCAAGGGCTTCATCCACGGTCTTGCCCAGCAGCTGGATTTCTGTTGAAATCCCTGCGGACTTAGAGACTTTGATTTTCCCGGCGCCGGTGCGGCTCATGGCGGGGCCGGTGATGACCGGTTCGTCCAAAAGCTCCAGGTCGGAGATATTCACCTGGGAGCGCAGAATCCCCATCTGCACGAATAAATTCCCTTTGGCGTCGGGCAGGCTGCTGACGGTTCCTTTCAGATTCATGGACAGCACCCGCACCCCGTCTCCCAGCCGAAGGGCGGACGGCTTTATTTTTTTCTTGGGCTGGGATGCCGGCTTTAAGCTCACCTTGCCCTCTGCCTGATCAATTTTCTTGCGAAGCCTCTGCCGCTCCTTTTCCACCGCTGCCAAGTCCACATGGTTTTTCTGGAATTTGTGGTACATTTTGATGGTCTGGTCTGCGTAGTCCTTGGCGTCCTGGAGGATTTTCAGGGCTTCTTCGTTGGCCTCCTGGATGGCCTTCTCCCGCCGTTTCTCGATTTTGCTCTGCTTCTCCTCCAGCCGCTCTTTCAGTTGGGCAATCTCCAGCTTGTACTGCTGAATCTCCGTGCGCTCCTTCTCAATGGTAACCCGGCTGGCTTCCAGATTGGAAATCACATCTTCTAAGGATTCGTCCTGTTCCCCGATCTGCTGTTTGGCCTTCTCAATCATAAAATCCGGCAGGCCCAGCTTGGAGGAAATGGCGAAGGCGTTGCTTTTGCCGGGAACGCCGATCAGCAGCCGATAGGTAGGCCGCAGGGTTTCCACGTCGAACTCGCAGGACGCGTTTTCCACACCGGGTTCAGATAGCGCATAGACTTTCAGTTCGCTGTAATGGGTGGTGGCCATGGTGCGGATGCCCTGTTCGTGAAGATGGGACAATATGGCGATGGCCAGAGCGGCGCCTTCCGTGGGGTCCGTGCCCGCTCCCAGCTCATCAAAGAGAACCAGGCTTTCGGCATCGGCTTTCTCGATAAAGGAAACCACATTGGTCATATGGGAGGAAAACGTGCTCAGGCTCTGCTCGATGCTCTGCTCGTCCCCGATGTCCGCGTAAACTTCCTCAAACACGGACAGCTCGCTTCTGTCCGCCGCCGGAATGTGGAGGCCCGACTGGCCCATCAGCGTCAGAAGCCCCACCGTTTTCATGGAAACTGTTTTCCCTCCGGTGTTTGGCCCGGTCACCACCAGCAGGTCAAACTCGTCCCCCAGACGGACGTCGATGGGCACGGCCTGTTTCTCCGGAATCAGCGGATGCCTGGCTTTGCGCAGATGAATTCTCTTCTCCTGGTTGAAAACGGGCGCCGTGGCGTTCTGGTCCATGGCCAGCGAAGCCCGGGCAAATATAAAGTCCAGCTCACTCATAAGCTGCAGATTCAGGCGGATGGCCTCCATGTCCTGGGCCGCCTGTTCGCTCAAAGTCGCAAGAACGGCTTCGATCTCCTTTTGCTCCCGGATCTCCAGTTCCCGTATCTCATTGTTCAGCTTTACAATCGCCATGGGTTCAATAAACAGCGTGGCGCCGGTGGAAGACTGGTCGTGCACCATCCCGGCAATCTGGCTCTTATGCTCCGCCTTCACCGGAAGACAGTACCGCCCGTTTCGCATGGTGATTACGCCATCCTGCAGATACGTGCGGCTGCTGCCGTTTACAAAGGAATGAAGCTGGGTATGAATCCGGTCGTTGGTAATTTTAAGCTCCCGCCGCACCTGACGAAGCCCGGGGCTGGCGTCGTCGCTGATTTCCTCCGGGGAAAGGATGCACCGGCGGATTTCCCCGGAAAGCATGGACAGCGGTTCCAGCGAATCAAACAGCGCCGTCAGACAGTCCGGCGCCGCATCGTCCCGGCTGGGCCGCCCATAACCCTTCACGCGCCCCGTATTTTCCAAAAGGGCGCAGATGGACAGCAGCTCCGTGGCGGATAATGAGCTGCCCACCTCCAGCCGCTTTAAAGAACCTCCTATGTCCTTCACGCTTCCGAATGAAACGCTCCCTTTCTGGAAAAGCCTGGCCAATGCGTCCGAAGTTTGCATCTGCATAGTCTCTATCCGCTGCAGATCCGTCATCGGCCTTAAACGGCGGCAGGCTTCCTTGCCTGGGGCGGAAGACGCTTTCTGGATCAATAAATCAATAATTTTCATATACTCCAGCGCAGATATCGCTTTTTGATTCATAGTAAACCTCCATGCGCCCATGAGGCAGGCGCTCTACCTTAAATGAAAGTTGTGCGGACACACTTTGCGTCCCTATGTGCATACCGCCTGTCCGGCAGTGGTATTCTTATATAAAAAACCCGGATTTTTCACTGACAACACATATTTACAGAACTACTCATATCTTACTCCATTTACAAACGAATGAAAAGATAAAAAAACGAAAAAAATATTGACATATCCTTAAAAAAGTTTTATACTCATTTCAGTAACAATTATTATTATTAATTGTTGCCAGACAGCATCGAATTGGATGCGGGAAAGGAGGACGCCGTGGTGGCCATCAAATACAGCCGCCAAAGAGAGGCCATCAAAGAACTGCTGCAGGCCCGGACGGATCACCCCACTGCCGACATGATTTATGAAAGCGCGCGCCGGATTTACCCCAACATCAGCTTGGGAACCGTATACCGGAATCTGTCGCTGCTGGTCAGCCTGGGGGAAATCATTAAGATATCCACGCCGGAAGGCGCAGACCGCTTTGACGCCAGAACATCCCCCCACAACCATTTTATCTGCCAGAAATGCCATAAAATCATGGATCTGGAAATGGAAAATATCGATTATATTATGAAGAAAGCCGGGAAGAATTTTCCCGGAAGCATCGACGGCTACACCGTACATTTCTTCGGTTTGTGTGAAGAATGCAAAAAACGCATAGCCGGTTCTTGACAAACTTACATGCTTGTGTTAGATTACAATGGCAATAATTACTATTATTTTGTGAGCAACGTATTAAAATAAATATATCATGGAAAAGGAGAAAAATATGTCTAAATTTGTATGTAGTGTATGCGGCTATGTTCATGAAGGAGAATCTGCGCCTGAGAAATGCCCAATCTGTAAAGCTCCCGCTGAGAAGTTCATCAAACAGGACGGCGAAAAGACTTGGGCTGCTGAGCATGTTGTTGGCGTGGCAAAAGGCGCCAGCGAAGACATCATCGCTGATCTGAGAGCAAACTTTGAAGGAGAATGTTCTGAAGTGGGCATGTACCTGGCTATGGCAAGAGTAGCCCATAGAGAAGGTTATCCGGAAATCGGCCTGTACTGGGAGAAAGCCGCTTTTGAAGAAGCTGAACACGCTTCCAAATTCGCTGAATTATTGGGCGAAGTGCTGACCGACAGCACCAAGAAGAACCTGGAAATGAGAGTGGAAGCTGAAAACGGCGCAACCGCAGGCAAAGTTGACCTGGCAAGACGCGCAAAAGAAGCCGGCCTGGACGCAATCCATGACACCGTTCATGAAATGGCCAGGGATGAGGCAAGACATGGTAAGGCTTTCGAGGGATTATTGAAAAGGTATTTCGGATAATCAAAAATCCCGTAAAATCAAAGATTTACAGTTACAAACAAGTAATTTCAGATTAGGCGGTATAGCCCCGATTACAAGGGCTTTACCGTCTTTTCGATTTTCTATGCGTCCTGCGCTTTTGCGGCATCCATAGGTAAATGTGGCAATTTCTGAAAGCGTCCCTTTACTTCTGGCGAAGCGCCGGCTCGTCATCGTCCATCGTATACGCCGCGTCAATGCTCCGGCCCCGCCCTTGCTTGCACCCTGTTTGTCAGCGTTGTTAGTAAGTTAGAAAAATGGCATTTTAAGTGGAGCGACTCTTTCGGGCTGATCCTCTTTTTTCTCCTGGCCGCCCGCCAAAAGCGTAAATTTTCAGGGAGTGTGCGACAAAGAAAGACCCCTTTCTATAATCTATCATTCGTCCAAAGAAAATTTTACACTGCCAGATTTCCCCCTTGACAGCCACGTCAATATATGCTTAAATATACATATGAACAATTATTCATATATTAAAATGTAAGGAGGTTAAATTATGAGGTTAAATTTCCTGCCTTTCGAGCATAAACACGACGACGCAGGCTCCGGCAAAAAGCCTGCAGTCAAAAAAAATAAAAAGCAGCGCACACATGAACATGAGCATCATCATGAGCATGGTGATGACTGCGGCTGCGGACACGAGCGCCACGAACACGATCATCACCACCACGAACATGACGATGACTGTAGCTGTGGCCATGACCATCACGAGCATCATCACCACGAGCACGATGATGACTGCAGCTGCGGACACGAGCGCCACGAACACGATCATCATCACCACGAGTATGGCGATGACTGTGGCTGTGGCCATGACCATCACG
>CAYOWU010000001.1:0-99683 GCA_964407765.1 uncultured Lachnospiraceae bacterium | reverse complement strand
AACATCACCACCATGAACATGGCAATGACTGTGGCTGTGGCCATGACCATCACGAACATCACCACCATGAACATGGCAATGACTGTGGCTGTGGCCATGACCATCACGAGCAGCATCATCACGAACACGGCGACGACTGCGGCTGTGGGCACGACCATCACGAGCATCATCATCACGAACACGGCGATGACTGCGGCTGTGGGCACGACCATCACGAGCATCATCACCACCACGAACACGGCGATGACTGCGGCTGTGGGCACGACCATCACGAGCATGGCCATCACGACCACGAACCCCGCCGCGCCCACACCCATGTGGTTGTAGAACACCGACAGACGCCCGGCCATCCGGCCGACTGCGACTGTGAGCTGTGCAATCCTCATATGGAATACTGCGACGTGTGCGGCCAGAGCCTGGCCAACTGCACCTGCGAGATGCCGGACCAGGATATGGAAAAACGCGTGTACATCCTTGAAAACTTAGGCTGCGCCAACTGCGCCGCCAAAATGGAGAAGAAGATCAAAGAGCTTCCCGGCGTAAAATACGCCACCATCACCTACGCCACCAAACAGCTGCGGCTTTCCGCCGAGGACCACCAGGCCATCCTGCCGAAAATCCAGGACATCTGCACCTCCATCGAATCCGAGGTGAAGGTAGTTCCCAGAAGCGGCCCGCTTCCCGGCGCGTTTAAGACGAAAACCTACATTCTGGAGAATTTAGGCTGTGCCAACTGCGCCGCCAAGATGGAAAAGAGAATCAGCGAGCTGGAAGGCGTCACCAACGCCACCATTACATTTGCCACCAAACAGCTGCGCGTCACCGCCAAAAGCCCGGACCGCTACCTCCCGGAAATCCGCAAAATCTGCTCTTCCATCGAATCCGAAGTCGTGGTAAAGGAGAAAGACACCCGGCCCCGGAGCAAAGACACCCTCCCGGTTGAGACATCCCGGACCTCCACTAAGGAGCCGGCATCCAAGGAAAAGAAAGAACTTCTGGCCATCCTCCTGGGCATTGTGCTGTTCGTGACCGGCGAGGTTCTGGAACATATAGGGTATAACGAAGTGACCCTTCCCATCTTCATCGTGGGATACATTATTTTAGGCGGAAAAGTCGTGCTGACCGCCCTGAAAAACATTCCGAAGGGGCAGATTTTCGACGAAAACTTCCTGATGAGCATCGCCACGCTGGGCGCTTTCGCCATCCGGGAATACCCGGAAGCCGTAGGCGTTATGCTTTTCTACCGCGTCGGCGAATACTTTGAACACCGCGCCGTGGAAAAAAGCCGCGGACAGATTATGGACACTGTGGACATGCGCCCGGAAACCGTCAACCTGTTAATCGGCGACGAAGTGCAGGTCATCGGCGCGGAAGAGGCCCAGGTGGGCGACATTCTTCTGGTGCGCCCCGGTGACCGTATTCCTTTGGACGGCGTGGTTCTGGAGGGCGAAAGCCGCATCGACACATCTCCGGTCACCGGAGAACCCGTGCCGGTAAAAGCGAAAGCCGGCGACGAAGTGACTTCCGGCTGCGTCAACGCCTCCGGCCAGCTGAAAATCCGCGTGGAAAAAGTCCTGGACGAATCCATGGTGACGCGTATCCTGGATTCTGTGGAAAACGCCGCCGCCAGCAAACCGAAAATCGACCGGTTTATCACGAAATTTGCCCGGGTCTACACCCCCTGCGTGGTGTTCCTGGCGCTTGCCACCGCCGTGCTGCCCTCCCTGTTCACAGGCAACTGGAACTACTGGGTGTACACCGCGCTCACCTTCCTTGTGATGAGCTGCCCCTGCGCTCTGGTGTTAAGCGTGCCCCTGGCGTTCTTCTCCGGAATCGGCGCCGGATCCAAAAAGGGAATTTTATTCAAAGGCGGCGTTTCCCTGGAAGCCATGTCCCACGTCAATGCGGTGATCATGGATAAGACCGGAACCATCACGGAAGGGAATTTCATGCTGCAGCAAATCGTCCCAGTGGGAAAATTCACGCCTGACGAGCTGCTTCAGATGGCGGCCAGCTGCGAACAGATTTCCACGCACCCCATCGCCGGCAGCATTGTGGCGGCAGCGCGGGAGAAAGGCCTTTCCTTGGAAAAACCCCAGTCCCTAGAGGAAATCGCCGGCCACGGCATCCGGGCACAGCTAAAAAAAGGCTCCGTGCTCTGCGGCAACAAAAAACTGATGGACAAATACAACATTCAGATGCAGACCGACAAAAACAACGCATTCGGCGCGGAAGTTTTCCTGGCCATTGACGGCGCGTTCGCCGGACGCTTCGTCATCGCGGACACTGTGAAAAAAGACGCAAAATCCGCCATCGGCCGCCTAAAATCCTTAGGAATCACCACAGCCATGCTCACCGGGGACTCCCAGGACAGCGCCCAGGCTGTGGCCGAAGAGACCGGCATCGACGAAGTGCGCGCCAAGCTGCTGCCCCAGGATAAATTATCCGAGCTGAACAGCATCCGCAACCAATACGGCAGCGTCATGTTCGTGGGCGACGGCATCAACGACGCACCCGTGCTGGCCGGCGCGGATGTGGGAGCTGCCATGGGAAGCGGCGCCGACGCGGCCATCGAAGCCGCCGACGCGGTATTTATGACCTCCAGCATGGAAGCCATCCCCCAATCCATCCTCATTGCCCGATCCGCCTCCAGAATCGCATGGCAGAACGTGGTATTCGCACTCATTATAAAAGTCTTGGTCATGCTTCTGGGACTTCTGGGATTCGCCAATATGTGGCTGGCGGTATTCGCCGACACCGGCGTAGCCATGCTATGCGTATTAAACTCCATCCGAATCCTTTACCGAAAATAATAAAAGAAGAGCCAGCCATGTTCATCCCATGACCGGCTCTTCTTTTCACTATCTGCAGCGCCCACCGCCATGTCCGTTGCCATGCCCATGTCCATTGCCATGTCCGCCGCCAACTCCCCGCTGTTCGCACCCTTCCCCGTCATAGGACTGCGTTTCATAGCCCGTATCCGGAGACAGCTCGCGAATTAAATCGCGGATTTCCCGCATGGTCATGCCCTGGACAGCCTCCGGCGTTATATCAGGATCCAGAAGCTGAAGCTCCAAAAAGGCCCTGTATTTCCCATACGAAAGCCCCAGCTCATGGGCCGCCGCAACATCCTCTGCATCTGCGAAATAACAGCAAGCGTTCGGATGCTTCGCCGCGCACGTTTCCACGCCCGAAAAAATTTTAGAAGACTGGGTTTTGTCCGGCCCCGTGACTGTAATGGTCATGACCTCATCGCCGGACAATAAAGCCGCGACACTTTTGTCATTTAAGATCTGCTCTATGGCGTCTGCGTAATTCATAAACTTCACGTCAAGCCCGCGGGCCAGCTCCCGCCCGTCGTCATTACGGCCATCCACCGAAATTACCCGGTCAAACCGGTTGATACTCAGTTCCAGAGACGGGTTGATGTCTATGCTGATTTCCGTCGTCGGCGTGAAATAAAGCCACCGTCTTCCAAGGAGCATGCACAGCAGGCACGCGCACACAGCGGCGTAAATACGATACCGGCGCTTTGCCGGTTTAACGCTTGTATATCCCCGTGTTTTTTTTTCAAGAAAAGCCCTGGCGCTCTCTTTTAATTCTTCTTCTGCCTGTACCTGGTTAAAAATTTCCTTCAGCTTATCATTCAATCTCGTCACCTCCCAGCTTTTCCCGAAGCATTCGCTTGGAACGAGTCAGGAGCGTATAAATCGTATTTACGTTTTTGCCCAAAATGCGGCCAATCTGCGGAGCGGTATAATCCTCAAAATAATGCAGATAAACCACGTCTCTGTATTTCTGCGGAAGGGAAAGCACCGCTTCCAAAACCTCTCTGTGATCCGGGGTCAGATTGGCCGGCAGCTCCATGATTTCATCCAATGACACCGTACGGCTGCGGAAAAAATTTCTAAGCAAATCTTTGCAGGCGTTAATGGTGACCCGGATAAACCACGCCTTTTCATGTTCCTCATTTTCAAATGAAACAGAGCTAAGGACATACTTCAAAAACACTGTTTGAAATATGTCCTCGGTATCCGCATAATTTTTCAGATATATCATGCAAAGCCGCCGAACGGTATCGGAATGCCGCTCAATGGCTCTATTTACCTCTTGCTCACTGTGCATAGCGCTTTCCTTTGTTATCTGTTACGCCCGCATCCATGTCCTCTTCCTTGGCCCTGTCCGCCAGACGCATAATGATCACAGACGCCGTCGCCGTCCGCGTCCACATAGTTTTGGCCGCATCCACTTCCTGACGGGCAATTACCATGATACGTATTGCAGTTGTCGCAAACGCCGTCGTTATCCGCATCCACAAAATTGCAGGACCCTGTGTTATTGCCGCCAGCGCCGCTAGCAGTTACATTGACATGATTCCGTCCATGACCATGCCCCCGGCCGCATCCCCGGCCTGCCGCAAACGCGCTTGTAGCTCCCACAGATAACACCATCGCCGCCATTAAAATACCCACCAGTGTTTTTTTCATAATACTTTCCTCCGTTATTTTTGATTATCATTTCTGATTTCATATCTAATACGATTGCCGGAGGAAAATCCATTCACATTTTCAAATTTTTTTTTCTCCTGCGCTGCCGCGCCGCTTCGTACATGAGGATTCCCGCCGCCATAGCCGCATTCAGGGATTCCGCTTTCCCTTCCATGGGAATGCGCACGGCCCCATCCGCCAGCGCCAGCAGCGGCTTTGACAGCCCGTTGCCTTCATTTCCAATCAGTATGACCGTCTTGCCTGTGTAATCCGCCTGATCGTAATCACACGCCCCGGCCAAGTCCGCCGCATACACCGCGTATCCGTCCCGCTTCATCTGGGCCAGCGTTTTCTCCAGGTCATCCGCGTAATAAAAAGGCATTCGGTAAATGGAACCCATCGTGGAACGCACGGTCTTGGGATTGAACAGATCCGCGCACTGCTGGCTCAACAAAACGCCAGAGACGCCCGCGCCCTCCGCCGTGCGCAGAATCGTCCCCACATTGCCCGGATCCTGCAGGTCTTCCAACACAACCGCCAGCGGCCTCTCGCCGCCAAGTGTCTGCACAAACATATATTGGGGCTGCGCCCCTACAACCAGGATGCCCTGGGGCGTTTTCGCGTCGCTCATTCGCTCAAACACATGGGCGGCGACGATTTCCAGGATTCCTTTTTGCTCATATGCCTCCCGCTGCTGCCGGGGCATGTTTTCATAAAATTCTTCGGTCACATACACGGCCTTCATCCATTCGTCCGGCATCTCCCGGCACATTTTCCATCCCTCCGCCACAAAAAGCCCCTGTTTTTTGCGGGCCTTTGGCTTCTGAATCAGCTGGACGACGTTTTTTATCCGGACGTTGGAAACGCTTGTAATCATCGGCCTCCCTCCCCTCCCAGCAGACGGTCCAGGCTCTCATTGTCCCCCATCACCACCAGAAACTGATGGCTTTCCAGCTTTTGCTGGGGATCGATATTCATGGAAACCTCTTCCCCGTCTTTGACCGCAATCACGTTCAAATTGTACTTTCCGCGCACGTCCAGGGAATTCAGGGAATGACCTGCCCAGCGGGACGGCACGCGAATCTCCGTCAGCCGGTACTCATCGGACAGCTCCAAGAAGTCCACCATCCCCCCGGCAATCAGATTCTGCGCCACCCGGACGCCCATGTCCCGCTCCGGAAAAACCACCTCGTCGGCGCCCACCTTCTGCAGAATCGTCGCGTGGAGGGCGGTCACGGCTTTGGCCACCACTTTGGGGATTCTGCACTCCTTCGCGTACAAAGTCGCCATAATGCTGGCATTCATGTCCTGGGTAAACGCCACCACCGCCACATCAAACTGGGAAATATCCAGCGATTCCAGCGTCCCTGTGTCCGTCACGTCCGCCTTTACCGCGTAAGTCACCTTGGGAGAGATGGACTGGATCGGGTCGCTGCCTTTATCCACCACCATCACTTCATAGCCGCAGTCCGCCAGGGTTTCCGCCACGCTGTAGCCAAAAGAGCCCAGTCCAAACACCACATACGATTTTTTCTTCATACACGCCCCCTCTTATCCAATCAAAATATTCTCCTCCGCCAGATGCACATTCCGGCCGGCGTTTTTCGCGCGCATGACAATGGCCGTGGCCAGCGTAATCGGCCCGATGCGCCCCAGATACATATTTAAAATGATAATGATTTTCCCTAAATAAGTCAAATCCCCGGTAATCCCACGGCTTAAGCCCGCCGTGCCCAGCGCAGACGCGGTTTCAAACAAGACATCGATGAAGGGTGCATCCATGGTCAGCGAAAGCGCCGTGCCGCTGACCAGCAATGCCGCCGTCCCCAGCGCCGCCACCGCGATGGCCGTGCGGATATCCTGCTCCCGCACCTTCCTGTGGAATGCTTCCGTATCGCTTTTTCCTTTCAGGTAAGCCGCCACCGTGAAAATCAAAAGGGCCACGGTGGTGGTCTTAATCCCGCCAGCGGTTCCCATGGGGGAGCCTCCCGTGAACATGAGAATCATGGTCAGCGCCGTGGACGCGTCCCGAAAACCGCTCTGGTCGATGGAAAAAAATCCGGCGGTTCGGGTCGTCACCGACTGGAACAGGGCCGCCAGGCATTTGCTCCCAAGCGGCAGACCTCCCAGGGTGTCCGGATTTTCGCGTTCAAATAAAAAGAACAGAACAGCCCCGCCCAGAATCAGCGCCGCCGTGGCCGCGATGGCCAGTTTGGAGTGAAGCTTTAATTTTCTCCAGCCAAGGCGGTTTTTCGTGACCCGGTACAGATCCCACCAGACCAGAAAACCCAGCCCGCCGGACACGATCATCGCCATGGTGGTCACGTTCACCAGCGGATCGCCCACATAAGGGGCCAGGCTGTCGTCCCCGAGAATATCAATCCCCGCGTTGCAAAAAGCCGAAACCGACGTAAACGCGGACTGGACAAGCCCTTTTTTCCAGCCAAATTCCGGGACGAAGGCGAAGGCGTAGCAGACGGCGCCCAGCGCTTCCGCACCCAGGGTGCAGGCCACGATTTTTTTGACCACGCCCGCCATGCCGGACAGGGTGTCCAGGTTGTACGTCTCCTGGATCAGCCGCCGGCCCTTCAAGCCGATATGCCCGCCGGCCATCAGAACAATGAACATGGAAACCGCGATAACCCCCAGCCCGCCCAGCTGAATTAGCAGCAGAATCACCCCTTTGCCCAGCGCCGACCAGTGGGACGCGGTGGTGACAGTCACCAGCCCCGTCACGCACACGGAGGTGGCCGATGTAAACAATGCGTCTATGAAATCCGTTCGCTCTCCCGGCGCCGCGCAGGCCGGAAGCCACAAGAGAACGCCGCCCAGAAGGATTGCCCCCGCAAACCCCAGGACAATTATCTGTGCAGTGCTTAACTTAAGTTCTCTCATATCTGTTTTTACTGTAGTTATGTGAAATGGAATTGCAGACCTCAAACTGATATTCAGGCAGCTGTTTCTTCATGGAAAGCGCCTCGTTGATGTCGAAGTCCACGTACTCGCCATGCTTATAGCCCACCACCCTCTGGCTCTTGCCCTCCAGCAGCAGGTCCACCGCCTTGGCTCCCATGATAGACGCGTACACCCGGTCCTTGCAGGTGGGGCTTCCGCCGCGCTGCATGTGGCCCAGTATGGTAGCCCGCGTTTCCACGCCTGTAGCCGCCTCAATCCGCTTGGCCATGGCCTCGGAATGGCCGATGCCCTCCGCGTTGATAATGATATGGTGCCGCTTCCCTTTCTTTCTGTTATCGATGATGCTGTTGATCAGCTTCTGCTCGTCGTAATCGTATTTTTCCGGAATCAGCACATCCTCCGCGCCGTTGGCAATCCCGCACCAAAGCGCGATGTAGCCCGCATTTCTCCCCATCACCTCAATAATGCTGCACCGTTCGTGGGAGGTGGACGTGTCACGCACCTTATCGATGGCCTCCATGGCCGTGTTCACGGCTGTGTCGAACCCGATGGTGTATTCCGTGCAGGCAATGTCCAGATCAATGGTTCCGGGAATGCCGATGGTGTTAATCCCCAGATTGGCCAGCTTCTGCGCCCCGGCGAAAGAGCCGTCTCCGCCGATGACCACCAGACCTTCGATGCCGTGCTTTCTGCAGACTTCCGCGCCCCGCTGCTGGCCTTCCTCTGTGCGAAATTCTGCGCACCGGGCCGTGTACAGGATGGTTCCGCCCCGCTCGATGGTATCCGACACGTCCTCGGCTTCCATATCCACAATTTCCTCGTTGAGCAGCCCGTTGTAGCCTTTATAAATCCCTTTCACCTTCAGGCCATTGCTTAAGCCCCTGCGGACAACCGCACGGATGGCGGCGTTCATGCCCGGAGCGTCCCCTCCACTTGTCAATACACCAATCACACTAATCTTTTTATCCACTGCAGACATCGTAACCTCCTTGTGCATTCCTATTCCTTCCAAATCATTTATTGAGTAAATTTTAATTCATTTTCGCGGCAAATACAAGCCCTTTTCTTCCTGTTGCCCCTGAATGCCCAAAAACCTTTCAATAAAAGCTTTCCTCTAAACGGCATTGGCCCCTGGGACGCATAGCGATCTGTTTTAAACCGCTCGTCCCTCCAACAGGGCCTATTTTTATCCCTTAATTATGATGTATTTATTCATTGACAAAGCAAACGGATAATAATATATTTATTATAGAGGGTGAATCATCGCCTAAAAATTCACCTAAAATAAAAACGAAGGAGGACAAACGATTGAAGCAAAGATTTTTTTCAATTATTTTGGCGTTGTGCCTATGCATTTCTTCCCTGTCCGTGGCACACGCAAGCCGGGAGGGCCCTTTACAGTCCGGGAATTCTTCCGAAGAACTGGAAAGAGCCGCAGATGGCTCGATCAGCGGTGACGAAGGGAACAATCCTACGGAAGACCCTTCACCCACAAGCGCACCGGACAGCGACATTTCGGATCTTACCCCAGCAAAAGTTTATGAAGCCATGATTGCGCTAAAGGAGCAGGATGCGTATAAAGAAGGGACGCCCTGGACCGACTATACGCCTTATTCTGATGAAAAAGGATATTACCATTGGAAAGGCGGAAACCTTGGCGGGAAAAACATCGTTGCTGTAGGCTGCGTGGCATTCGCTTTTACACTCAGTGATAAGGCATTTGGCAGTCTGCCAGGCAGGATGTATGAACCGGGCGGTTTTGAATTCGGGGATATCAAGGTCGGAGACATCCTGCGGATGAACACGGATACCCACACGGTGATCGTGCTGGAGGTGAGCGACACAGGCGTGATCGTCGCTGAAGGAAACTTCAGTGGCACGGTTCATTGGGAACGGTCAATATCCAAGGAAGATGTGATGTTCAATACCAGCCATTATATCACCCGTTACCCAGAAGGCTATATCCCTCCGGACGATCCGGAAGCTGATGCATCGGTTGCGAGCGGGATTCTTGACGGAGGGCTTACCTGGAATCTGACCAAGGCGGGTACGCTGACCATCTCTGGTAATGGCGCTATGCCGGATTTCGGCGCTCTCGATGAGCAGCCGTGGAGAGAAAACGGCAATCCGATCCGGAAGGCTGTTATCGAAAATGGCGTTACCAAGATCGGTAACTACGCTTTTTGGCAGTGCGGGATCCTCAGTGCAGAAATCTCTCCCAGCGTGACGGCCATCGGCAACGGCGCTTTCCGTGGATCTTCGATCATTTCCGTGACTATTCCCTCCAGTGTGCGAACCATCAGTGATGATGCTTTCAATGGGTGTGGAAATCTCAGTTCGGTGACTATTTCTGAAGGTGTGGAAACGATCGGCCAAAGGGCTTTCCAATCGTGCACAAATCTTACTTATGCAGTCTTACCGGCCAGTATCGGGGAAGTGGGCGACGGCGCGTTTTATCAATGTCAGAAAATGAGAGGCGCGGAATTTGTTCCCGGTGATAAACAGGTAAAGATGGGCAAAAATATGTTTTCGGGATGCTGGTCACTGATGGGTGTGACTCTGCCCACAAGTATAGACTGCATTAGCGATGAAATGTTTATGCGTTGCGGGATGCTTACTGGCGTGGAGATACCGCAAGGCGCGACCAAGATCGGAACTTCGGCATTCTCTTCCTGCCAAGGCATGACGGTTGTCCTAATCCCAGTCAGCGTAAAAGATATAGAGACAGGCGCATTTTCAGACTGCCCTCTGACTGATGTATACTTTACCGGGAGCGAGTCAGATTGGACGGCAATATGGATGGCGAATAATGTAAAAGAAGTGGTGTCAAAAGCCACTATACATTATAATTATAGTCCGTCAACAGAGCCAAGCCCAACGCCAACTCTCACACCGACGCCGACGACAGCGCCAACACTCACGCCGACGCCAACACTCACGCCGACGCCAACACTCACGCCGACGACAGCGCCGACCCACACACCGTCGCCAACGCCGACGACAGTGCCGACCCACATACCGTCGCCAACGCCGACGACAGCGCCAACCCACATACCGTCGCTAACGCCGACCCGCGTGCCGACGCCGAGTCCAGGCCCGACTGCGGAACCGAGTCCAAGTCCGACTCCCGAACCAGGCCCGACTGCGGAACCGAGCTCAAGTCCGACTCCCGAACCAGGCCCGAGTGTGGAACCGAACCCAAGTCCGACTCCCGAACCAGGCCCGAGTGTGGAACCAAGCCCAAGTCCGGCTCCCGAACCAGGCCCGAGTGTGGAACCAAGCCCAAGTCCGGCTCCAAAACCGAGTCCGACTGCGAACCCAAACCCAAGCCCGGCTCCAAAACCGAAGCCGACCGCCAAGCCAGGCCTTGCGGCAGGCAAAACCTTTACCAGCGGCAAAGCCTCCTATCAGGTGACAAAGGCTGGCACGGCAGTGGAAATGACAAGGTTAAAATCCACTTCGGCAAAGGTTACGGTCAATACAGTCAAAGGCAAGGACGGCGTGACATACAAAGTGACCTCCATCGGGCCAAATGCAATGAAGGACAATAAGAGGCTGAAGAGCCTGACCATTGGAGACAACGTAAAACATATAGAAGCTTACGCGTTTTCTGGATGTACGAATCTGTCGACAGTTACGTTCGGTAAGAACGTGACCACGATCAGACTGGGCGCATTCAAGGGATGCACGGGTTTGAAAAAGCCGATTGCCCTGCCAGACAGCATAGAGGGGATCGGAATCAGCGCATTCTCAGACTGCGCGAATATCCCGGCGATCAGCATTGGCAACACGCCAGGAGCGAATCTGATGAGGATCAGGCGGAATGCATTTAACGGATGCGGGAAACTTAGCAGGATTACGATCAAATCCGCGAAACTCAGTACCGTAGAAGGGCAGCCATTTAAAAACACGGCAAGCAGCATGAAGGTGAAAGTGCCTTCCAAACAACTGAAAAAATATAAGAGACTCCTAAAAAATACAGGACTGAGGGCGAAACAGATCATAAACTGATCGTTTGCCAAAGATTCTGATCTATTGCTCCGGCGGTCAAATATCGTGGCAACATATCTCCAGCCGCCGGAGCAATATCATAGAAAACTAAATTTTCAGAGCGAAAATTTCCTGCGTTTTTCATATGTTCCATAACCTTCACGCCAAACGGACATCTTTTCTCACATTCTACGCAGGCTTCCGCTTTGACTTTCAGCGCATCGCAATGCTCCCGCACCGTCTCCAGAACCGTCTTCTGCGCCTCACAAAGATCAGTGAATTTATTTACCGGCGCAATGTCATCGCCCTTTCCCCATGCTCTGTAATTCATAACCGCATCCTTTCTCTATCTCTCCACATCGTCTTCAATATTTTTTATAATCCAAACACCCTCTAGAAACTGGCGGATTGCAGCTTCTCTGGAGTCCAAAGCGGCCACATCAATGGAATTTGATAAGGAGCGAATCTGAAGCGGTATTGAACTCCGCTACATTCTTTTGCATTGCCTCCACATTCCACAGCATCCGGCGGACATTTCACGGCAACTGCATTAGGGGATCGCCTGAGAATGCCGAAAATAAAGCAGGATGAGGAGGTAACGGACATGCGTTTGTCGTGAGAATTTTCCCTTGCAGCTTGCACGTCCGGCGCTGCGGTGTTAATATTTTCATGAACAAAAGCCGCGCTTTGACCACCGGGAGGTGATGACATGATTCACATTGCTGTCTGCGACGACGAAAAATTTATGTCGGATCAGCTTTTTAAAATGGCGTCGGATTTTTTCCGAGGGAAAAATATGGAAATATCCATCCTGCAGTTTTCCTCCGGAGAGGAGCTTCTGCGGCATGACAAGCCCATCGACATTTTATTTCTGGACATCCAGATGAAAGGCATGGACGGCATGGAAACGGCCCGGAAGCTGCGCAAACGCAAGTTCCGGGGATTTCTGATTTTTATCACAGTCCTTTGGGAAATGGTATTTCAGTCCTTTGAGGTGCAGGCCTACGACTATCTGGTAAAGCCCTTGAACAAGAAAAATTTCACGAAAACAATGGAACGGCTTTTCGTCTCCATGCAGGATGTCCGCGAGGCCAGCCTGCTGATCCAAAAGAGAAATGAAAGCCGCATTATTTCTCTGAAAGACATTGTTTTCTGTGAGATTATAGACCGGAAAATCTATCTGCACCTGACCTCCTCGGAAGTCGTTGATTATTACGACCGCATTGAAAATCTGGAAACAAAACTGGACGGAAATTTCTTCCGGTGCCACCGCAGTTACCTGATTCATCTTAGATATCTGAAAAGCTACAAAAACGGAATCGCCTATATGGAAGGCGGCAAAAAAATCCCTGTGTCACGGCTGCGCAGCAGGGAATTTTCCGGCGTGATCCTGCAGTATATGAAAAATATGTAAGGAATGAAAAATGGCCGATTCTATAGATTTTTTTAACTTATATGTCATCGGAAGCGCCCAGATACTTCTGGCATTTTGTTTTTTTGTCCGGTTTCTGCATAAGAAAATAAAGCTTTATTTTTATTTATTATTTGCCGCATGTACCCTGGCGGTTCTTCATTTCGTCCCGTCCGGAAACCTGGCCGACTTCGCCGCATTCACCCTTTTGCTTGCGGCAAGCGGAATCCTCATCTGCCTGTCCGATTGGAAATCCGCCGTTTTATACGCAGCTCTGGCGATTGAGATTATGCAGCTCTGTTTTGGGATTCTAAACTCCCTGTTGAGCGCACTCTATCCGCTGCTGAGCGACTTTGACCAGAACGCGGTCGGCATCTCTTTCATGCTGGCCGGGAACGCGGCGTCGCTTTTGCTGACCGCATTTTTCTACTGCATCGTGGCCCGCTATTTTTCCTATTGCGAAATCACGGAAATACACTACCTGTTTCTGGTCCTGATTCCAATCCTGATGATTTTCATTATGGACGAATACATCAGCTCCTTCATATACGGCCTGGTCGTCACCGACGAAAGCGGCGTTTCGGTATACGTCAACCACGCCCAGATGCTGACCATACAGCTTCTGGGCATGGCCAGCCTGTTCTGCATTCTGTTCGCCTATAAAAAACTGCTGCAGAGCTTCCGCCTGGCCACAAAGCTGTCGCTTTTGCAGCAGGAGGAGCATTCCTTGAGCCAGTACGTGGAGGAGGCAAAGGCCCGTTATGAAAAAACAAAGGCCTTCCGACACGATGTCAAAAACCACCTGGCCGTGATCAAAAGCCTTCTGCAAAACGGGGAAACAAAACAGGCGCTGGATTATATGGGGGACATGGAGGACATCACCCAGGAGCTGTCGTTTCCATGCAGCACAAACAATCCGGCGGCGGACATTCTGGTGGGCAACAAGCTGGGCATCGCCAAAAGCATGGGCATCGACGCGCTCTGCTCCCTGACGCTGCCCTGCACCTGCGGCCTGCGTGACATAGATGTCTGCATCATCCTGTCAAACGCCCTGGACAACGCCATCCACGCCTGCCGGGCCATGGACGAAAGCGCAGACAAATACATCCATGTGACGGGCCGCGTGCAGGGGGATTTTCTTTTCATGGAAATCGAAAACAGCTTCCAGGAGAAAGGCCCGCTGAAAAAGGGAACCGGCCTGGCCAACATAAAGGCGGTTACAGAAAAATATCACGGCGCAATGAGCATAAAAACAACCGGCGCGGCATTCATCCTCCATGTGCTGCTGATCATTTCTTAAAAAACGAAAACAAACAGTAATTTTTCACAAAAACCAGTCAAATCCATCGGAGGTAAAAGACATGGAACTCATAAGACTGACGCACGAAAACATCGCGCAGGAGCATATCTGCTGCGCAATCGCCAACGACAAAGACATCCAAGTCATCTCGAAAAAGAACTGGCTGAAAGAACGGCTGGACGAGGGGCTTGTGTTCTTAAAATGCAACGTCCGCGGAAAATGCTTCATCGAGTACATCCCCGCCGAGTACGCATGGGCGCCCATCGATGCGGACGGCTATATGTACATCGACTGCCTGTGGGCGTCCGGCCAGTTTAAAGGGCACGGCTACTCAAATTTACTGCTGAACGAGTGCATTCGGGACAGCAGAGAAAAAGGAAAAAAGGGACTCGTCATCCTGTCTTCCAAAAAGAAAAAAGGCTTCCTGGCCGACCCCAAATATTTAAAATATAAAGGATTTGAAACCGTCGACGCGGCCGAGCCCTACTTCGAGCTCATGCGCCTGCCCTTTGACGGCGCCGACGCCGTCCCCCGCTTCAAAGACTCCGTGCGCCTGCATGAAAATATGCCAAAAGGCTTCACATTATATTACGCAAACCAATGCCCCTTTACAGCCAAATACGCGCCGCTGCTTGAAAATATGGCAAAAGAGCGAAACATTCCTTTCCAGACCATCCACATCCAGAGCCGAAAGGAAGCGCAGAATGCGCCCGCGCCCTTTACCGCATTTTCCCTTTTTTATGACGGCCAGTTCGTCACCCACGAAATACTGTCCGAAAAGAAATTTGAAAAAATCCTCACAGACAAAGGGCTGTAAACCATTCCTTCCGGCATCTGGAGGAAAAAGGCTTCATTTTGGGCCGGCAGAGGCCATTGAAGCCTGGATTGCCTCCATGGAAGAAAAAATTTCACATACTTCATTGTAATTTCTCTGAAAAATGATACAATATTCATGGGTAACACTGTAAACCGAAAGGAGAAACCAATGAAAAGGAAAAACCATGCAAAACTTTCCCAGATTCTGTTATTTGCCTTTGTATTGCTGGGAATTGCCCTGTTTGCCTGTCCTGCCGCTGTCTCGGCAAATTCCGGCGGCAAACTGATCATGGCCACCAACGCGGAATTTCCTCCCTACGAATATTACGAAGGAGAGGACATTGTGGGCATCGACGCAGAAATCGCGCAGGCCATCGCCGACGAGATGGGCATGGAGCTGCAGATTGAGGACATGGCCTTCGACGCCATCATCACCGCCGTCACCTCCGGCAAAGCCGATTTCGGCGCCGCCGGCATGACCGTCACGGAAGATCGCTTAAAAAGCGTCAATTTCAGCGATACATACACCAAATCCGCGCAGGTCATCATCGTCAAAGAAAACAGCCCCATCTCCACCCCCGATGACTTGATCGGCAAAAAAATCGGCGTGCAGCTGGGCACCACCGGCGACCTTTACTCTGCGGACATCGAGAACGCGACCATTGAACGCTACAACAAGGGATTCGAGGCCGTTCAGTCCCTGCTTTCCGATAAAATCGACGCGGTCATCATCGACCAGGAGCCCGCCGCTGTTTTCGTCAGCCAAAACAAAGGTCTGAAACTGACCGACGAGGAATTTACCACCGAAGAATACGCCCTGGCCATCGCCAAGGACAACGAAGAGCTTCTGGAAAAGGTAAACGCGGCCCTGGCCAACTTAAAAGACTCCGGCAAACTGGACGAAATCAAGGCCAAATACATCAACGCCGATGAGGATGAAGAAGCCGACGCTCCGAAGAAAACGAACGGTAAGCTGATCATGGCCACCAACGCGGAATTTCCTCCCTACGAATATTACGAAGGAGAGGACATTGTGGGCATCGACGCAGAAATCGCGCAGGCCATCGCCGACGAGATGGGCATGGAGCTGCAGATTGAGGACATGGCCTTCGACGCCATCATCACCGCCGTCACCTCCGGCAAAGCCGATTTCGGCGCCGCCGGCATGACCGTCACGGAAGATCGCTTAAAAAGCGTCAATTTCAGCGATACATACACCAAATCCGCGCAGGTCATCATCGTCAAAGAAAACAGCCCCATCTCCACCCCCGATGACTTGATCGGCAAAAAAATCGGCGTGCAGCTGGGCACCACCGGCGACCTTTACTCTGCGGACATCGAGAACGCGACCATTGAACGCTACAACAAGGGATTCGAGGCCGTTCAGTCCCTGCTTTCCGATAAAATCGACGCAGTTATCATCGACCAGGAACCGGCCGCCGTTTTCGTGAAGCAAAACGAAGGACTAAAACTGACCGATGAAGAATTTACCACCGAAGAGTACGCCCTGGCCATCGCCAAGGACAACGAAGAGCTTCTGGAAAAAGTAAACACAGCCCTGGCCAACTTAAAGGACTCCGGCAAACTGGACGAAATCAAGGCCAAATACATCAACGCCGGTGACGACGAGGCCGCTTCCGAAGAGCTGGAGGAAACCGCGGCGTCCACCGCCACCGTCGATGAAGGCGAGTCCTCCGGCGGACTCACAGAAGCGCTGTACGACAACCTGGTGAGCAAAGGCCGCTGGAAATACATCGTAAACGGCCTGATCGTCACCCTAAAGATTACCCTGCTGGCTGTGCTGCTGGGTATCCTCATCGGTTTTGTCATCGCGATCATCCGCTCCACCTACGAGAAAAACGGAAGCCTGAAGTTCTTAAACGCGCTCTGCCAGATTTACCTGACCGTCATCCGGGGCACCCCTGTGCTGGTGCAGCTGCTGATTATTTACTACATTATTTTCGCATCCTTTACCAACAAGATTGTGGTTGCGTCCCTAGCTTTCGGCATCAACTCCGGCGCCTACGTGGCGGAAATCATCCGCGGCGGGATTTTGTCCATTGATAACGGCCAGTTTGAGGCCGGCAGAAGTCTGGGCTTTAACTACCTGCAGACCATGCTTTACATCATTTTGCCCCAGGCGCTGAAAAA
This sequence comes from uncultured Lachnospiraceae bacterium, assembly GCA_964407765.1. Lineage (GTDB taxonomy): Bacteria > Bacillota > Clostridia > Lachnospirales > Lachnospiraceae > MGBC164599. Next base: position 82,612 of record CAYOWU010000001.1, on the reverse strand, counting down.
CGTGCTTCCGGCGCTGGCCAACGAATTCGTGGTTCTGTTAAAAGAGACTTCCGTCTGCGGCTACATCGCCCTGCAGGATCTGACCAAAGGCGGCGACATCATCCGCAGCCAGACTTACAATGCCTACATACCGCTTCTGACCGTGGCCGCCATCTACTTGGCGATGGTCATGATCTTTACTTATTTTGTGAAACTTCTGGAAAGGAGGCTGCGCAACAGTGAACGCCGCTAAACCATTGATCGAAATCAAAAACCTGACAAAAAGCTTCGGCAAGGTCAACGCCTTAAAAAATATTTCCACCAATATTTACCCAGGGGAAGTGGTCTTCATTGTGGGGCCCTCCGGCTCCGGGAAAAGCACCTTCCTGCGCTGCATGAACCGCCTGGAAGAAGCCACCGAAGGGCAGGTCATCTTCGAGGGCACAAATATTATGGAGAAAAAAGTCAACATCGACCAGCACCGCCAGAAGATGGGCATGGTGTTCCAGCACTTTAACCTCTTTCCCCATCTGACCATCCGCGACAACATCACGCTGGCTCCCCGGAAGTTAAAAGGGGTTGCCCAGGCGGACGCGGACAAACAGGCCATGGAGCTTTTGCAGCGGGTAGGCCTGCCCGACAAAGCGGACGACTTCCCCGCCATGCTCTCCGGCGGCCAGAAACAGCGCATCGCCATCGCGCGGGCGCTGGCCATGAATCCCGACGTAATGCTGTTCGACGAGCCAACCTCCGCCCTGGACCCAGAAATGGTGGGAGAAGTGCTGGATATCATGGGCGAACTGGCCAAAGGCGGCATGACCATGGCCGTCGTGACCCACGAAATGGGCTTCGCAAAAGAAGTAGCCAGCCGCGTGCTCTTCATGGCCGACGGCGAACTGCTGGAAGACGCGCCGCCCCAGGAATTCTTTGAAAATCCAAAGAACCCGCGGCTGAAGGACTTCCTATCGAAAGTGATTTAGGCGTAATTAAAAAAGAAGGCAGGGCAGGTGAATTGCTTTGTCTTCTTTTTAATGTGCCCGGCGGGCGCACTAAAAAACACCCACGGCCAAAAAGCCGTGGGCATCCTTTCTATCGCACATAAGCAAACGGAAGGTTTCCATAAGACACGTTAAAGAGATACAGTCCATTTGCATAAGAGATTTCCGGATCGAAGACCATTCCATTGAACTCGCACCAGGAATGAGGCGTAAGCCCGCCGCTGGCGGACGCACACTGTCCGGAGATGCAGATCATGCTCTCGTATCCAACCGCTTTTGCAAGGTAACAGAAAGCCGCCGCAAAGTCATAGCAGTTGCCATAGTGGGTTGTGAGCATCTTATAAGCGTGATATGGCTCCCAGCCCCGTGGCGGCCATACCGCGCCGCCCATGTATCCGCAGTTTCGCACCACGTAATTGAAGCAAACCTGAAGCTTGGTTCCGCTGTTCATGGCTGCGTTCACGCCCACGCCGTCCAGGATATTGGCGCCCCTTGTTCCCTGGGGCGTGACGAAATAATAATTTGCTCCCTGTTTTGCGATGGCGCTGCCATCCAGCGTGCCGGATCCGTTGAAATAATAATACGTGCCGCCAATCTTGGCCCAGCCGGTGGCCATCTGACCATTGGACCTGAAATAATACCGTTTGCCGCCGATGGTGGCCCATTTCTTGGTCGCCATGCCGCCCTTTGGCCCGAAATAATAATATTTCCCGTCGATGAGCTGCCAGCCCGGCTTCACTTCCAGGTAATGCTTCTCACTGAAATAGCATTTCTTCTTGTTGATGGTTTTCCAGCCCGTGTAGTTGGCCCGCTTTCCCGATGACAGATAGTAATATCGCTTTCCCTTTACTGTTTTAAAGCATTTTTTATAGGGAATGCCCTTTTTATTCAGGAAATAATAGGATCCGCCAATCTTCTGGGAGCCAATCCGTTTACTGTTGTATTTGCCGTTTTTGTTAAAATACTGCCAGGCGCCGTTTTTCTGCTTCACCCACTTGCTGGCGCAGGGCACGAATCTGCTGTCCAGATAGTAGTAAGCGCCGTTGATTTTCTGCAGCCCTTTTTTGCTCCTGGCGTGCCGGCCGATGCTGTTAAAGTAATACCAGCTCCTGCCAACCTTCCTCCAGGCATTTTTCACCGCCCTGCCCCAGTTGGAGCCATTTGGCGTATAGGCCGCCTTGGCTTTCACCGATTTGGATTTAGGCGTGAAATAGTAACGCGCTTTGTCGACGACCAGGCTGCCGGTGCGGATATTGCCGTTTTTGTCAAATAAATAATACGCTCCGTCCTTGACGCCCAGCTGCACCACCCCATCGGTGGATTTGTAATAGGTAATCTCGCCTCTGGCCGTTTTGGTTTTCAGCAGACGGTAGGTTTTCTTCGCCTTGTCCGTTTCCCAGAGGGGATTTTCGATTATGGTAAGCCCCTGGGCGTTTTTGCCCTCCTTCGCCTGGTAAATCAGCCTGTCTGGATCCGGTTTTACCGGTTCATCCGGCTTGCCCGGATCGTCCGGATTCTCTGGGTTGTCCGAGCTGCCGGGATTGTCCGGCTCCTGCGTTTCCCCGCCCCCCGCGTCTGCCGCCGCCTGAATTTCCAGCAAATGCGCGTCATTCTGGCTCTCCGCCAATGCCAGCGCCGGCGCGGCTATGCTGCACATGCCGTATAGGGCCAGGCAAGCTATCCATTTCTTAATCATTTTTACACCCCTTTCCTAAAACTAGAAGCGAAATCACTCCACACCCGTCACAGTCCGGATCCCGTCTTTCTCATAGGTCATAACCGTGAATCCGTCGTATTCGTAAATGACATCCTCTCCTGTGCCGTCCCCCTGGCAGCTAGGCATCCGGCCCGCTTCCCGCAAGGGAGCCCCAATGGCCGCACTCAATTCATCCAGGCTTCTGTCCACATAGGACTGGGCGATGGACTTCGCTTCTTCCGGCGACACCCCGGAATCCTGAATATTCTGATCGGTAATTTCACCCTGAATATCATTCTGCGCCTGCTGCTCCTGGGCCAGCCGCTGAGCCTCTTCCTCGGCAATCCTGCGCGCCTCTTCCTCCTGGGCAAGCCGCTGCTCTTCCTCCTGGGCGATCCGCGCCCGCTCCTCTGCCTGACGCTGGGCCTCTTTTGCCTCTTCTTCCGCCTGCGCCTTGGCTCTGGCCGCCTCTATCTCTTCCTGGCTGGAGCTTTCCTCGGCGGCTGCCGTCGTCTCCGCAGCTTTCTTCTTTTTCTTCTTGGCTTTCTTAGCCGTCTCCTGGCTGGAAACGCTTTCCGCCTGGTTGTCAAAGGCCGTCTCATCAGCGGAAACCGTTGCCTCAGGCTCCTTGGTTTCTCCCGCTTCCTCGGCAGGCTTTGCCGTCACCGTGGGATTTTGCGCCTCTTTCTTTTCTCCCCCGCCGCAGCCGGACGCCGCTAGCGCCACTGCCGCGGCCATGCATATTACTGCAAATTTTCTTTTCATATCTCTTACCCTTTCGTATATGTATGAATATAGCCGGATGTCACCCACGCGCCATCCTTTTTACACAACGCTTCCATAATATAAGTCCCCGGTTCCAGCATATCTTTCGCCAGATACATCTCATAGCGATAACCGCCGTCGGTTTTTCCGCTCAGAGGAAACGCCTCGTAGACCGCCGTATGCTCAGCAGAAACGCAGCGGACATAGACCTCCGAGTCCGCGTCCACGCCATTCTCGGGCAGCGTCCCCTGGATTTTCACGTAATCTTCCGTCTCCTTTGCTTCCATGGTCGCGCCTTTCATCTCCTGCTGCCCCCATTCCTGATAATCCCGCACGGGCGCGGGCATCCGGGGCGCGTCCTTGGCCAGCGTTCCCAGGTGGCGCTCCACGATCTCAAAAATCAGCGTGTCCGCCCGCTCTGCCTCCAACATGTCCGCCGGATAGGGAACCGTCCGGTCAAAATAGCCTCGGCTGTACTCCTGGGCCAGAAACGGCGTCAGGGAATTTCCAAAGGAATCCCGGAAAACCACCGCACTGTGTTTATTTGCGCTTTTCCCATTGGATGTGCGGATGGTCATATCCTCCGTGCTCTTGAAGCCTTCCCCGTAGGAAAAGTCAAACTCTTTTTCATAGTAGACATTCTCGTCTTTTCGATGGCCCAGCGGATAAACCATCTCGTACAAATCCCCGCCAAAATCCCGGCGGGTCTGATAGGGAAGCTCCCCATAATCCGTATGGGACTGCCCCAGCGCATCCAAAATCACGCCCATGGCCAGCGCCGCGCCCTTGTTATTCCAGTGAGAATCCAGCCGATGGTAAAGAACTTCCTCCTCTGCCAAAAAAGCCGCCTTCAAGTCCGCATAGACCACGCCCTGCTCCTTAAGCTTTTCCTGGAGCCGTTCCAAATCGCCGTCTTCTTGTATTTTTTTATAATAATAGGGCATGTATTGGGGATACAGCGTGTTCTTATTGGGCGCCACCGTAAACGCGAACGAACCGCCCTGTTCTTTTACATACTCCTGAATCAGCGCCAGCGTCCGGGCCGTGCCAAACAGCTCCCGCTCATCCATAGAAGGCTTCCCCAGATAGGAATCCAGAGAATTTTCATAAAAATAATACCCGTCCCGTCCCTGAATCACCGAATCCTCTCCGGACATGCCAAAAACTTTCCCTTTAATCAGCGAATTGGCCTGGATGATTTCCCAGCGAAAAGCAAAATGATCCGAGAAATAATCCCCCAATTCCGGCAAAAAACGCACATTCCACTCCCCGTCCGCCGTCTGGAGCCGGGGAAACGGGGCCAGCGCCTGTTTCTGGTTCACGTCCCGCTCCCGGTAAAAGAGCATCCCCACAAGGGGAATCAGAAGCAGCGCGAAGAATATGCCGCCGTAAATCCTGTAAACCGCCTTCTTCATCTTCCCCTCCCATCAAAATCTAAAATAAATAAATGGATTGTATGCATCCGCTGAAAGCCGGCAGACACATAAAGCAAACAGCGCCATGCTGGCCACATAGGAAAGCCCCTGCAGCCGCTCCACTTTTTCCAGCCGCCTTTTCACCGGCATCGCGCACACAAGCGCCGCAGCCAGCGTGGCCAGATACAGCGGATTTAAAATGCTCACGCAGTTGCTTATGTTTTCCGGGGTAAATGAAAATCCGGTGAACATCATCTGAAACATCATGCCCGCCTGGGCCATATTTTCCGCCCGGAAAATCACAAACGCCAGAACCGCCGCCAACACGGCATAGAACTGCCGCAGCCAGCGTACGCGGCATTTCTTAATGGGAAGAATCGTGTCCTCCAGAATAAGAAAAGCCCCATGCACCAGCCCCCAAACGACAAACGTCCACTGGGCGCCGTGCCAGAGCCCCGTGCAAAAGAACACGAAGAACTTATTCAAATATGTGCGAACGGCGCCTTTTCGGTTGCCGCCCAAGGGAATATACAGATATTCCTTAAACCAGGTGGACAGGGAAATGTGCCACCGCCGCCAAAAATCCTGCAAGCTGTCCGCGTAATAGGGGTACTGAAAATTCTCCCGGAAATGAAATCCGAACATTTCCCCCAGGCCAATGGCCATGTCGCTGTAGCCCCCGAAGTCGTAATAAATCTGGAGGGCGTAGGAGATGGCGCCAATCCAGGCGCCGGCCGCATTCAGTCCCGAGGCGGACAGGCCAAACACATAATCCGCCGCCAGTCCCATCGTATTGGAAATCAATACTTTTTTGGACAGGCCAATGATAAACCGGCGGATTCCCCGGGCCACGCCCTGGCTGGTCTGCCGTCTGTCCGTAATCTCCCGCTCAATGTCGTGATATTTCACAATGGGTCCGGCGATGAGCTGGGGAAAAAACGATATGTACAGCAGAACCTTGCCGTAATTCTTCTGGGCCTGCACGTCTCCCCGGTACACATCGATCACATAGGACAATGCCTGAAACGTAAAGAACGATATGCCGATGGGCATATCTATGGCCGGGATGGGAATATGCGCCCCCAGCGCTCCGTTTACATTTTCCAGAATAAAGCCTGTGTATTTGAAAACGCACAGGATTCCCAGATTCAGGATCACCGCCAGAGCCAGGGAAGCTTTCGCCCGCCTCCCATTCCCCGGCGCCAAAAGTCCCAGCCCATAGTTCATGGCCGAAGAGAATATCATCAGCAGCACATACACCGGCTCGCCGTAGGCGTAAAATACCAGGCTCGCCAACACCAGAAACAGGTTCTTCCATCGCAGAGACGGCAGGCGGCCGTACACCAGAAAAACCACCGGCAAAAAAGCAAATAGAAAAACTACGCTGCTAAATACCATACGTTCTCAACCCCGCCTGCTATACACTTTTTTTGGCTGTGTATTTGATCTGGGCAATGTTTTTCTGGGTCTTGCCAAATAAATCAATTTTGAGATTATTCTGCTGCTGCGGATCGTAAATCTTGCCGCCGATTTCCACCCATGCATGGGGCTGGCTTTTGTTTCCATTTAATGACATGGTTCCCGTCACAATCTTGGCGTCGTCGTATCCGCACGCCCGGGCCAGCATGCCAAAAGCAGTTGCAAAGCTATAGCAGTTGCCTTTCTTGGTACGCAGCATATCGTCGGCATATTTCACTTCCCAGCCGCCTTTGCTGGTGGGTAAAAATCTGGGCGCATATCCGCACTTCACCACATAGTTATAACAGGCTTTCAATTTCTGCTCTTTGGTCTGCCTATCTTTCGTCTTCTTGTCCGCCACCGACTGCGCCTTAATCATCACCTTCGCGCGGGCGTTCAGCTTCGCCTCGCCCTTTTTGTCTAATTTCACCTTATGTACGGTTTTATTTTTTACCATAACGGCCTTGTCGTCAAAATAATAGGCTTTCTTATCGATTTGGTTCCAGCCTACCGCCGCAGAGCCGTCTTTTTTGAGATAATATTTTTTCTTGCCGACAGTTGCCCACTTATTCTTAACTTTCTTGCCATTTTCATAATAATAAAATTTTCCGTTTTCCTTTTTGACGCCTTTTTTCACCGCTTTTGCGGAAACTTCCACCGGGTTTTGCAGCATGCCTGCCGGCGCACCCACTGCCAACGCCAGCGCCAGCGTCAGCATAATTCCTTTGGATTTCAACCAATTTCTCATCTTAAATTCCTCCTCCTCCTCTGTTTTTATATCTGGGGCGGCTCCACCGCCAGCTCTATAACCCCACGTATCGTTCTTGCGCCGTTCATCTCCACTGTGCTTACCCGAAAATTATCATATGTATACAATCCATCGTACGATCCCGGAGGGTCACATCCGGGCGTTCTCTGACTTCCAAGCGGCTGGCCCGCTTCTGTCTGGAATGCGTCAAAGCTTTTTCCCCCTTTGGCGTATTTGGTGACGTTCTTCACCATCTTGCCTGCTGAATTGGTTTTCCATATGTTTCCGTTCTTCACCCTCACTGCCCGCTTGGGCGCTTTTCCGTTGTCCATGAAATAATAGCGGCTGCCCTTAATCTTAACGGCCTTCTCCCGAACCATCCGGCAGTTTTTGTCAAAATAATACCAATCTTTTTTGATTTTCTTATAGCCTGTGCAGGCTGCGCCGTTCTTTCCAAAATAATAGCGGTTTCCTTTGACGGTCTTCCAGGCGTTCGTCACTTTTTTGCCCTTTTGGTTGTAATAATAGGTCTTCTTTCCCACTTTCTGCAAGCCTGTCTTCACCGTCTTCTTCGGGGCCGCCTGGGCCGCCGCCGCAAAAGGCATGGAAAAAATCTGCAGCGCCAGCGCGAAAATCAGCGCAAAAGACAGAATCCTTCGCTTATTCATGTTCCTCTCCTCCTTATAAAAATATCTGTATCTCTCCTCTACAATCTTACACTTATTCATACTTATTTTCAACGCTCAATTTCAAGATTGAACCAGAAAAGCAAATTTTTTTACCCTACGTACATTTTATTCATTTTTTGTGAATAATCCTTGCATATTATCTGAATAAGATGTATAATTATGCAATCATTGGGACATTCCCAATTTCCACCTTTACGGATTGCCGAAAATATTATATGATGTTCAAAGCATGTCTCCAGGATTTCAAAGAACCGACGCTTGGAACTTTCACCATCATATTATTATGAAAATTCACCGCCCTGGAGGCGCATGTGGGTTTTGAAAAGATTTTTAAAGAAAGGTTTGGTGCAGCACTATGATAAAAGTAGGAATTATCGGCGCCACCGGTTACGCCGGGGCGGAACTGGTACGGCTTCTGACCGCTCACAGAGGAGCCGAAATCATCTGGTACGGCTCCCGCAGCTACGTGGGGGAGGAGTACGCACGGATTTACCAGAATATGTTTCAGATTGTGGAAGGGGCCTGCCTGGACGACAATATGTCGAAAATGGCCGAACAGGCGGACGTGATTTTCACCGCTACGCCCCAGGGGCTGTGCGCCTCCCTGATTAACGAGGACATTTTATCCAAGGCGAAGGTCATCGACTTGAGCGCTGACTTCCGCATTAAGGATGTGAAAAAATACGAAGCCTGGTATAACATCCCGCATCCCACGCCCCAGTTCGTTCAAGAGGCCGTGTACGGGCTCTGCGAAATCAACCGGGAGCAGATCCGCGGCGCACGGCTCATCGCCAACCCGGGCTGCTACCCCACCTGCTCCATTTTAAGCATATACCCTTTATTAAAGGAAGGAATCCTGGAGCCGTCCACCATCATCATCGACGCGAAATCCGGCGTTTCCGGCGCAGGCCGCGGCGCCAAGACGGATAACCTGTTTTGCGAAGTCCACGACAGCATTAAGGCTTACGGCGTAACCACCCACCGCCACACCCCGGAAATCGAGGACCAGCTAAGCCTAGCCGCCGGGGAAGAGCTGATGGTTAATTTCACCCCTCATCTGGTTCCCATGAACCGGGGAATCCTGGTCACCGCTTACGCCTCTCTGAAAAAGGAGCATGAAAACATACAGGAAGAGGAAATTCGCCGGATCTACAACCGCTATTACCAGGACGAAACCTTTGTCCGTGTGCTGGACAAGGGCCTTTGTCCCCAGACCCGCTGGGTGAAAGGCAGCAACTACGTGGACGTGAACTTCACCATTGACCCCAGAACCCACCGAGTCGTTATGATGGGGGCCATGGACAACGTGGTCAAAGGCGCCGCCGGACAGGCCGTGCAGAATATGAACCTGATGTTCGGACTGGAAGAAAGCCAGGGCCTTACGCTGGTTCCTGTATTTCCCTGACAGATTTTAAACCTACATGCATACTGGGACTTTCATAGTAAACTGACATGTCTGCTGACGCAGACATCACCATCCATGAAAGTCAGCTGTTCCGTGCCTTCGGCACTCACACAGCTGCCACCTGTATTCACGATCCGGGCTGTCGCCCTACTCGCTCATACAGGTTAGCCCGTCCAATGTCAGAACGAGTGTGCAAACAAGTTTGCCCATCGTTCTGCCGCTGTCCGGGACTTTCATAGTAAATAAGGAGGCAATCCATGACATATCAAATCATTAACGGCGGCGTAACCGCTCCCCAGGGCTTCCAGGCGGCGGGCGCGGCAGCCGGAATTAAGAAAAACGGCCAGAAGGACATGGCCCTGCTCTACAGCCTGGCTCCCTGCAAAGCGGCCGGCACATTCACCACAAACGTAGTCAAAGCCGCCCCGGTAAAATGGGACCAGAATCTGGTGCGCCAGCAGCCCCACGCCCAGGCTGTGGTGTGCAACAGCGGAGTGGCCAATGCCTGCACCGGCCAGGAAGGCATGGACGCCTGCCGGGAAACCGCCCAGGAAGCCGGAAAGCTTCTGCACATTCCGGAGACCTCCGTGCTGGTCACATCCACCGGCGTAATCGGACAACAGATTCCCATGGCGCAGATCCAAAACGGCCTTCCTATCCTGGTCAAAGGATTAAGCGACAGCCGGGAAGCGGCGGCAGAGGCGGCGCAGGCCATCCTGACCACCGACACGGTGAAAAAAGAAGCGGCCGTCCAGCTCGTCCTGGGTGGAAAACCCGTAAGCATCGGCGGCATGTGCAAAGGCTCTGGCATGATTCATCCCAACATGTGCACCATGCTCTCTTTCGTCACCACCGACGCCTGCATTTCCAAGGAACTGCTGCAAAAAGCGTTGTCCCAGACTGTGGCCGACAGCTACAACATGGTTTCCGTGGACGGGGACACCTCTACCAACGACACCGTGCTTTTGCTGGCCAACGGACTGGCCGGGAACCCGGAGATTACCGAAGAAAACCAGGACTACCAAGACTTCCTGGCAGCCCTGCGCTACGTGAACGAAACCTTAGCAAAATCCATCGCGGCAGACGGCGAGGGCTGCACCGCCCTGTTAGAAGCCAAGATCATCGGGGCCGACCAGAATGCCCAAGCCCGCGCCCTGGCGAAATCCATCGTCTCCTCCAACCTGACCAAAGCGGCCATCTACGGACACGACGCCAACTGGGGCCGGATTTTATGCGCCATGGGCTACTCCGGCGCGGAATTTGACCCGGAAAAAGTGGATTTATATATAGAAAGCGCCGCTGGAAAATTACAGCTTATGAAAAACGGAACGGCTGACGCCTACAGCGAAGAAGAGGCCTCAAAGATTTTATCCGAAAAATCCATAACCATCATCGCCGACGTGAAAATGGGCACAGAGACAGCCACAGCTTGGGGCTGTGATTTAACCCACGAATACATCAACATCAACGCAGATTATCGCTCATAAACAAAAACCTGCGGACCTACGGACCCTTCCATTATCCGCGCATCCGCACATCCAATTAGGGGAGGACACATAAGAAATGGTCAATCAGAAATACCTGGACAAAGCCGAGGTGCTCATCGAGGCTTTGCCCTACATCCAGCGTTTCAACCGGAAAATCGTGGTAGTCAAGTATGGCGGAAGCGCCATGGTGGACAGCGAACTGAAGAAAAACGTCATTGAAGACGTAGTTTTACTGAAACTGGTGGGTTTTAAGCCCATCATCGTCCACGGCGGCGGCAAGGAAATCAGCCGCTGGGTGGGAAAAGTGGGCATGGAACCCCGCTTCGTAAACGGACTGCGGGTCACAGACGCAGAAACCATGGAAGTGGCGGAAATGGTCCTTGGCAAAGTTAACAAAGAGCTGGTATCCCTGGTGCAGTCCCTGGGCGTAAAAGCCGTGGGTATTAGCGGCAAGGATGGGGGCCTTTTAAAGGTTTCCAAAAAAACCTCCAACGGCGAGGACATCGGCTTTGTAGGCGAAATCCAGGAAGTGGCGCCCAAGCTTTTGGAAGACCTTCTGGAAAAAGATTTTCTTCCAATCGTGTGCCCCATCGGCATGGACAAAGATTTCCAGACCTACAACATCAACGCGGACGACGCGGCCTGCGCCATCGCCTCAGCCATGAACGCGGAAAAACTGGCGTTTCTCACGGACATTGAAGGCGTGTACAGAGATTCCGACGACCCGGAAAGCCTGATTTCCGAGCTGCACGTCCATGAAGCCGAAGAACTGATTTCCCAGGGAAATGTGGGCGGCGGCATGATTCCCAAGCTGCACAACTGCATCCACGCCATTTGTGAGGGCGTAAACCGGGTGCATATACTGGACGGACGGATTCCACACAGCCTGCTTCTGGAAATTTTCACCAACAAAGGTATCGGAACCGCCATTTTGCGGGAAGATGAAAAGAGGTATTACCATGAAGACGAATAATTACATCGAAAAATCTGAAAACGCCATTTTACACACTTACAACCGCTATCAGGTTGTGCTGGAAAAAGGGGAAGGCGTCTATCTGTACGACGTGGACGGAAAGAAATATCTGGATTTCGCCGCCGGAATCGCCGTCAACTGCTTAGGCTATGGTCACCCGGCATACACAAAAGCCCTGCAGGCACAGATGGAAAAGCTCACCCACATCTCCAACCTGTACTACAACGTCCCCATGATGGAGGCCGGGGAAAAGGTCCAAAAAGCCAGCGGCATGGAGAAGGTTTTTTTCACCAACAGCGGCGCAGAAGCCATTGAAGGAGCGCTGAAAGCGGCCAAAAAATATGCTTTCTGCCGGGATGGCCATGCCGGCCACAGCGTCATCGCCATGAACCATTCCTTCCATGGCCGGACCGTAGGCGCCCTCTCCGTCACCGGAAACGCCCACTACCGGGAGCCTTTTGAACCGCTGATGGGCGGCGTGAAATTCGCCGACTTCAACGACTTGGACAGCGTGAAAGCCCAGTTGGACCCTTCCGTCTGCGCCATCATCGCGGAAACCATCCAGGGCGAAGGCGGCATCTATCCCGCCACCCCGGAATTTCTGGAAGGGCTGCGCCAGCTCTGCGACGAGCATGACATACTCCTCATTCTGGACGAAATCCAGTGCGGCATGGGCAGAACCGGCGATTACTTCGCCTGGCAGGGATACGGCGTGAAGCCGGACATCATGACCTGCGCCAAAGCGCTGGGGGGCGGCGTTCCCGTAGGCGCATTCGCGCTGGGAGAAAAGGCCGCCGCCCATTCCCTGGAGCCGGGCGACCACGGAACCACCTACGGCGGAAACCCGCTGGCCTGCGCAGCCGTCCGCGCCGTCCTGGACATTTATGAACAGGAGAAAATCGTGGAACACGTCCGGGAGCTGACCCCCTACCTGGAAAAACGCCTGGACGACCTGATTCAGGAATACCCCTGCGTGAAAACCCGCCGCGGCAAAGGCTTCATGCAGGGACTGGTCATCGACGGCCGTCCTGTGGGCGAAGTCGTAAACCGCGCCCTAGCAAACGGCCTGCTGGTCATCTCCGCAGGAACCGACGTGCTCCGCCTCGTGCCGCCCCTGATTATCGAAAAGCCGCATATAGATGAAATGATCGAAAAGCTGAAAGACAGCTTAAATGAATGAAATGAGATCTAAATCGGGAGGGGAAATGCGCCAATGCGCCTCCCCTCTTTTAAATTATCGAATCACAACCGACCTCGGCTGTCCTTTTCCCTTCAAGAGCGCCTTATAACTGGCGCGCATGCCGCTTTCCACTTTTATGGAAGCGTCCTTATGGATGCCGGAAAACGTCTTCTCTCCCACATCGCTCAGCTTCGTACTTTTAATTACAATCGACTTCAAACGGGACGCCCCGTAAAATGCCCGGCTCCCGATTCTTTTCACGTTTTTTCCGATAGAAACTTTGGCCAGGTTTTTATTATTTTTAAAAGCGTTGGCGCTTATAGCCGTGATTTTCATGGTTTTCCCGCCGATTTTCACCTCACTGCCGACATTCACCGACGAAATCGCCTTATTTACGGCCCCAGCCAGGCTCACAGAGCCCTTCCCGCCGGCGCCGACATTCGTCACCCGGTATTTATAGGCCCCCGCCCTGTAGACATTCCCCTTTTTCAGCGTAATCTTAAACGTCTTTTTCAGCGTGCCCGAATAGTTCCCTTTTCCTTTGAAAATAACCGTCGCTGTGCCGACATTCACATTGTTTTTATAAGATATTGCATAATCTCTGTTCTTTTTTAGTGTGGCTCCGTTCAGCCTTAAAGTCGGGCTCTGAGTGATTTTTCCCCCGGTGTATGCCTTGGACTTAATCCCGGAAACGGCCGCCTTTGAAATATTGTACACCGCCGTCCCAGAGCTGTAGGACTTCGGCGCCATGGAATAAGCCTTATTGAATGCTGCGGATGCGTACTCGGTTTTCCGAATGTGATCCGGAAATGCATTGTTGCTTTTCAGAAAAAATGAATAACTCCGGCTCCCCGCGTCCCAGGTGGGATCCAGATTATAATAATATTTTCCCAATTTCACAATATTCCAGGCATGGGGCTCTGACCTGGAAGAGCCCGGTATGAACCTGGCCTGCAGCCCGGCGTCTCTGGCCATCCGGTAAAACAGGCTGGCATAGCCCTGACAGACGGCCCGCCCGTTTATAAGCGCATTGTACGCCGTGTATTTACCTGTCGCGTTGTCACGTAATCCAGAGTAATCATAAACTATATTTTTGCACATATAATCGTATATGGCCTTCACCTTTCCATAATTCGTCTTTTTGCTTACGCCCAGGGAGGATAAGACCTTCTTAACCTTCGCCGTCACCTGGTCTTCCTGCCATTTATTTGTATAAAAGCTCATCAAATACACGATGCTGTACTGAACCGTCCCATTCAGATTATGCGTACTGACCATCATTCTGGCAGAACCCAAGTGCCAACGTATGTAATCGCCTTCCCGCCCGGCCGTCTTGCTGTTCACGGCCATTGCCTTATCCAGAATCGTGTATGGCAGCTGCCCTGCGCTGGCATTATTCGCCTGCACGTACACCACAGCCGTGGCGCTCCGTTTCACCATCTCCTGACGCAGCTCCTTGGCCGCCCCGTCCACATTCAGCGCCGCGCCGCCTGCGCCGGCCCTGTCCTCCAAAATCTCCGCCTCTTCGATTTCTCTTCCAACAGCAGACTCCGCCTCCGGATACATAGGATTCACCCACGTGTATTCCGTCACCTCTGACTCCCGTTCCGTCTCGGCGCGCCCGCCGTCCGCCGCCAAGGCTTCCACAGAAAAAACGCCCAGCAGCATCCACACTGCCAGTAACCAGATTCCCCATCTTTTCTTCATTGCCTCTCACCTTAACCCTTCTTAAAATGAATCACCAGTTCCCTTCTTTCGTTCAGCTTACCATTTTTTGCGCAGCTGGTCACGCATTTTTTATCATTTTCAATTATTTTTCACATTTTTATGGAACGGCGGACGGTTCCCGCAGAAAATGTTTTTTTATGAAATTCGCATTATATTCATATTTATTTCATTTTTTGCTCACAGTTTCATCACAAATATCTGTTAAATTAATATCATCCAAATGTTAAACATTTTTTGTTTCACATTCAGCCGGAAGCAAAACGGCTTCCGGCCCTCCTTTCATAATTCTATCTCCTTTTTTAATATAAGGACGCCACAGGCTCTTTGTTCCCGCAGGGACAAAAGAGTTCTGTGGCATTTAAAAAATCTTTATTTCAGGTTGAATCCCTTTCGGATCTCTTCCAGCCCTTTTTCATCAATCGGAATAATCTCACCCTGGCTTTTTGACATAATAATCGACATGGCGCTGTACTCTGTGACTTCCAGCCGATCAAACGCATTGAGCATGGTAGGACCCGTCACAATCAGGCAGTCATTTTCCACCAAAACAATGGGCGTGCTCTCGTTGAACATGGCCGCGATTTCCTCCGGCCGCGCAAGGGCCGTAAGTCCCGAAAATCTGGGAATGTCCCGCATCATAATATAGCTTTCCGGTATGGTTTTCGAGTCCAGCGGCTCATCCGTGACGGCAAAAGCCATGGCATGCCGGGGCTGGCACATGATAATGCTGCCGACTGCAGGGTGCGCCTGATAAATCGCCCGGTGCAGCGCCGCCGTCGCATCCGGCTCCTTTCCCGCTTCTCTTCGCCCGCCGTCCACGGCGACCAAGTCTTCCGGCTCCAGACGCAGCCTGTCCTTACCCTTCGGCGTGACTGCGAACCGGTCTTCGCTTACCCGCTGTGAAAAAGAACCCTGCACAGAGGTGAGCAGTCCCTGCCGGTACGCCCGCGCCGCGAAGGCGCAGATTTCACTGCGCGCCGTTTTTTCTTCGCTGGAATATCTTCCCGTCTCAAAGACCTCCATCGGGGAGTCCTGCCTATCCCGGCATTTCTCCAGCGTTTCCAAGAGCAGCGGGTTTAATTTTCCCAGAGCCGCCCCATGCAGCTGGGTTCTGGCCGCGTATTCCATGGTTTCAAACCTGCCGAACGCTTCCGGAAGATTTCTGGCTCCTACTGCCACGCCGTGATTTTCCAGCATGGCCGCGTCGCATCCCTGCCGGAAGACCTCTGCGATCCGCTCCCCCAGCTCCTGGCTGCCAGTCATGGCATACTTCGCCATCCCCGTCTTCCCGCATTCCAGCCAGAAAAAAGGCGTAAGCCTCATGTCCGGAATTTTGCGGACGATGGAAAAAGCCACCAATGCCGGCGGATGCGCGTGCAGCACGGCTTTTAGCTCTGTTCTTGTCTCGTAAATCTTCTGGTGAAACGGATACTCACTGCTGGGCTTATGCCTGCCGATCACCGTCCCGTCCGGCTTTATGCAGACCATGTCTTCCTTTGTCAGCGCTCCTTTATCTATGGAACCCGGCGTAATCCACATATCGCCGTTTTCATCTTTAATGGACAAATTGCCCCCGGAAGTCGTCGTCAGCTTCTGATCGTACACCCTCCGTATATATTGCGCCAGCTGTTGGGCCGGATGAAGCATTTGTATGTTCATGGATCATTACTCCTTTCTTGCATTCCCTGTAACTCGAAGGTAGTTCCCGTAATTTTCTTCCCAGATTTTCGTCTCCTGCGGCCGGTATTTCTCCACCGCGAAGGATTCCCGGATAATCGCGGCCGCATCCTGCTTTTTCACATGCCCCAGCGCCAAAAACTGAATCATGCCGTTGCCCGCCGCCGTGGCTTCCACCGGGCCGGCCACCACATCTTTTCCGGAAGCGTTGGCGATATACTGGCAAAAACCCCTGTCCTGCACGGCGCCGCCCAGAAGATATATTTTCTCAAACTTTTTCCGGCAGATATTCTCCAGCTTAGTAATCGCCTGCCGGTATTTAAACGCCAGCGACTCCATAATCAGACGGTAATAGCCTCCCTGGCCCTGTATCTGAGGCTGACCGGTCCGCGCCATATATTTTGCCATGGCCTCTTCCATATCCGCAGGCGCGATAAAAGACTCGTCGTCCACATCCATATAACCGGCAAAAGCCTCCGACTGGCCCGCCGCCTCCATCAGGAAATCGTAATCCGCGGGCAGACCCTTCTTCTTCCAGCATTTTCGGATTTCCTGCACCAGCCACATGCCCATGATGGATTTCACCAACTTGATCCGCCCAAAAGCGGCCCCCTCGTTGGAAAATCCATGGTCAAACACTTCATCGCTTATAATCGGCTCGTCCAGAACCGTTCCCAGCACCGACCAGGTCCCCGAATTGATAAAGAGATATTCCCCTTCTTTAGCCGGAACCGCATAAGCCGCCGACGCCGAGTCGTGCTGCGCCGTGGCCACCAGCTTCATCCGCCTCTCTGTCATGCCCGTCTGCTTCTGAATCTGTTGCAGAAACTCGCCTTTTATGCTGCCCGTCTCCAGCGTCGGCGGAAACAGCGCCTCATCCATCCCCAATTTCGACAGAATTTTCCGGGACCAGCATTTGTTTTTCATGTCGTACATCTGGGTTGTGGACACGCCCGTATACTCCAGGCTGCATTTCCCGGTGAGAAAATACCCCAGGATATCCGCCGTCATCAGAAAAGAAGCGGCGTTGTGAAAAGCGTCTTTTTTCCTGCGCCGAATACCCAGCAGCTGGTAAACGGTGTTGTACCACATATTCTGAACGCCCGTTTCGTAAAAAAGCCCTTTCTCGCCGAACTCCTCCGCAAATACGGCTGGCATATCCGCGCTCTGGAGATCCCGGTATTGGTACGGGTTGGCCGTCAGCTCCCCTTCGCTGTCGAGAAATCCAAAGTCAACGCCCCAGGCGTCAATGCCCGCCGACTCGTACCAGCCCCCTTCCTGGGCGCAGGCCTGCAGCCCTTTTAAAATATTGTCATAAATATACAGAATGTCTGTATAAATCCGGTCCAGCGCCCGGATTCCGGCGTTGGGGAAACGATAGATTTCCTTTACCCGCATCCGCCCGTCCTCCAGTGCGCATTCCACCAGCCTTCCACTGGAAGCGCCCAGATCTATGGCTATCACTTTTGTCTTCAAGAAACCCCCTCCTCTCGCACTCATCTTTTCACTGCAGCGATGCGCGGGTCACATTGCGCAGCCAGCGGTAGGACTTATACCGCCGGACGGCAAAGGGCAGCTTCAAAATCTCATCGCAGCAGAGAACCACATACAGCCAGGGCATGGGAATATGTAATACAAACGCGCAGACAATTCCCAGAATGATGGAGCCGCCCCACAGGGAAAATCCGTCCAGATACAGTCCGTATTTCGTATCCCCGCCGGAGCGGAATATTCCCACGATCCAGGCACAGTTCATAGACTGGAACAGCGTCAGAACAGCCATCACCAGCATCATGAAGCCCAGATACGAACGGGCCTGATCCGATAGATTCAGCAGCGCCCGGGCCACCGGGGAAATCAGCAAGATCAACGCGCCGCCGGCCACGCCCAGACCGGCCGCCAGCTTCGTAAACCGGGACGCGTAGAGCTTCGCCAGATCCTCTCTGCCTTCCCCGATGGCTTTGCCGCAGACAATGGCCGCGGACGCCGCCACTCCCATGCTCACCACCATGGCCAGCTGCCGGCTCACCTGCGTTACGGAATGGGCCGCCACCGCCGCGCTGCCCAGATGCCCCACAATGGCCGTGATGGCCGCCATGCCCGCGCCCCAGGCCAGCTCATTGAACATCACCGGCATGGAATATTTCAAAAAATCCTTATGCAGCACGGGATTCCTGGCGAACAAATCCCTCCAATGAAACTGCACCGCGTCGTTGAATTTCCATCCGTAAACAACCACCACGCACACCTCGAAAATGCGGGCGATGAGCGTTCCCGTGGCCGCGCCCCGGATTCCCATGGCCGGAACGCCCAGAAGCCCAAAAATAAATATGGCATTGCAGATTACATTAATCACTAAAGATATAGAATATGTCACCGTGGCGATTATCACCCGCTCCACACTGCGCATGACATTGAAATACACAATGGTAATGCCTGAAAACACATAGGAGCAGGAAATGATTTTCAGATACTTGATTCCCTGTTCAATCACCTCCGCCTCCGAGGTGAACAGCCGCATCAGCGTTTCCGGCGCCGCCCAGACCGCCAGCGTAAACCCAATAGATACCAAAAGCCCAATCCGCAGGGTGATGCCCAGAACCTTCTCAATGGTCCGGGCGTCCCCTTTTCCCCAATACTGGGCCGTGAGCACCGCCGCTCCCGACGTAAGCCCAAAGAAAATCAGCGTCATAATAAAATAAATTTGCCCGGCCAAAGAAGAAGCGGACAAAGCCGTCTCCCCCACTTTGCCCAGCATAATCACATCCGCTGAGGTTACGCCTACATTGATCAAATTCTGGATTGCAATGGGCAGAACCAACGCAGCCACCGTCCTGTAAAACTGTTTCTTTTCCACGTTTCCACCTGCTTATCCTTTCTATTCGCTATATAGAATAATATTATAAGCAGAGACTAAACGTATGTCAATTCCCGCATACCCAAAAGTTTTTCCTGTACATTTTCTTCGGTTTTTGTTATAATTTGCCCAAAATGAAAAAGGTTTTTAAGGAGAGGCAGCGTGAAGCGGATTTCATTGGAAGAGCTTATGGCAAAATATCCGGACATGGATTATATAAATCTCTACGATTACATCCGACAACGGCTGGACGCCGGCGCATTAAAACCGGTCAAGGCCTCCGGCCTCAATGGCAAGCGGCCGGCCCTGTATCGGGAATACTGGATTTCAGAGGCAGCCAAAGACTACAGCGCCCTGAAAGAAGAGCTGAAATACGGCCTGCACCCGCTCTTATCCGTGGATTATTATTTCTCCCATCCCGAAGCCTATGAACAGGACCGGCCATGGACCCGCATGCTCAGCGACTACCTGAAAAACCGGTCGGACGCCCTCGCCTGCCGAGAATCCGTCAATGAGCGAAGCTTTGAAATCTGGCGCCGGGAGAAATTCCTGACAAAAGGCCCCGGAAAAAAGATTTTAAAGCGATGCGGCCTAACCATGGATTTTCTGAATGTATATGAAACGGGAGAGCCGCTGGCCTATTACTCCCACACCCGCCAAACACCCCAGAATATGCTGATTCTGGAAAATAAAGACGCCTTCTACAGCATGCGCCAGCATATGCTGGAGGGAAACAGCCGGATTCTCGGCGTGGATCTGGGCACATTGATTTACGGCGGCGGCAAGCGGATTCTGCGTTCCTTCCGGGATTTTAACACCTGCGTAGAACCCTATATGAAGGAAAAATCCAACGCCATCTACTATTTCGGCGACCTGGACTATGAAGGCGTCGGCATTTACGAAAGTCTGGCAGAAATGTTCGGGGAAAGCTGGGTCATCCGGCCTTTTTGCCCAGCTTATGAAAAAATGCTGGAAAAAGCCCAGCAAAACGTACGGCTGCCGGAAACAAAAGAACTGCAAAACCGAAACATTTCCGGCGCTTTCTTTTCTTATTTTGAGGACGGCGCACAAAAGCAGATGCGGGAAATCCTGGCGCGGGACGCCTATATTCCTCAGGAAATCATTAATATATCGGATTTATAAATTTTCATGGAGAGGAGGCTCGGCCATGCAGTACGATTTCTTAAAACAGTTTCCCCGGCGGATGAAAAATGTGGGCATGTACGCCACTTTGGTGCAGAACTGCGTGCAGAAAACCACCTGGAAACAATACGGATTCACCACGGCGGACGAGCAGCTCAACCTAGTCTTCACGGTGATGCTGTATATTATGGAACAATCCTTAAAAGAGGAGGTCTGCACGGTCGACGACATTGGCGCATACATAGATTCTGTCAATATGCAGTACCTGGAAAAGCAGTTGTCCTATGAGGAATGCCAGCAGCTAGGAGATTTCATCGTCAATAACATCCTGTCCAACGAAGGGCGGGTCATGCATTTTAACGGATTTGACTACGACCAGAAAAGTTACCGAACCATGCACATCAGCTACGTCGCCAATAAGATTATCTACGTGGACCGCGAATTGAAGCGCACTTCTTATTATCTGACCGATGACGGCTACTGCCTTCTCCTATCCACCCTGGAAATCGAGAACAATATGAAGCTTAACATCCATGAAATGATTTTCCAGATGCACCTGGAAAAACAGAGTTACGACAAAGCGGTGGATGAAATTAAACACATTTTCAACCGGATGCGCATCCAGATGCAGAAAATCCGGGAAACCATAGAGAAAATCCGCAGAAATGCGCTGGATTATTCCGTAAAGGACTATGAGAAACTCCTGGTGGGAAATCTGGAAACCATAGAGGACACCAAGCAGAAGTTCCAGGATTACCGTGAAACCGTGCGCAAACGCGCTAAAGAGCTGGAAGAAGAGAACATCAATGTGAAGCGCTTAAGCGAAGCCGATGAAGAAAAACTGGAATACCTGCGGGTCATCGAAATATACTTGAACCGCACCATCGACGAACACCAGAAAATCTTAAGCGGCCATTTTGACCTGAAGGCGCTCTACACAAAAGAGCTGGAGGCGCTGTCCCAATTATCGCTGATCAAGCGTTTCTCACTGCGGACCGAATTGTACGACAAAATCCTAAAGCAGCCCCAAGCCCTGGAAAATCTGGATTACTTCCTGCGGCCTCTTTTTAACCAGGATGTAGGCAAGATTTATAATCTGAATAAAGCCTTCCAGTTCCAGAAAACCATCCGCAAAAAAGACGCGGAAAGCCCGGCGGATGAAAACCTGGATTTTGACCAGGAAAAGTGGCGGCAGGAACAGGAGACGCGTACCCGTGAAAAACAGAAACGCTACCGGGAAAGCCTGCGCTTTTTGTTAAACGCGGCGGCCCGCCAGGGGACGATTACGCTAAAGCAAATCAGCCGTCAGGCGGCCGCCTCCGACGAAGAGCGGGCGCGGCTGATACCCACAGTGGAAATTTTCAAGGAAATTATGGTGGAATTAATCAAAAACCGGGAAATCGACATTGGGGCACTGCAAAAGGAACGCCGGGAATTTATCCAGGAATCCTCCAAAGAATTTCAGCTAAGCGACATGCTGCTGACGCTGGTGGATGAAATGCCCGAACTGGACATCCGCAAAATAGAAACAGCGCGGCTGGAAGACGGCGGCACGGTGACTTTTCGCGATGTCAGGGATGAAAACGGCAACGCCAAAACCATCCGCTGCTCTAACGTGCGCATCCGTCTGACCCGCGGCCATCCGCCCGCGCCGGACAATGAATAAAACCAGCGTTCGCAAAAAACAGAGAAACGAGGGAGTGCATTATGGCATATGAATGGGAAGACATTAAATCCAGTCAGGAGATTTTCTACTACCTGCTGGAGCGCCACGAACTGCGGGAGGAGGACGAGCCGCGGATGTACCAGGCGTACACCCAGCAGGAGGAAGTCCAAAACCTGGTGAAATCCCAGGGGGAGGCCGCCGCCAGCATGGTTGAGCGGTACGGAAACGTGATTTATCTGATACCGAAAGAAGAAAATAATTTTCTGGGCTACTCCAAAGCCCAGTTGAAAACGGCCCTGTGCAAATCCGGTGCCACGGACAAGGACTTCTACCTGTCGCAGTTTGTGATTCTGACTTTGCTGACAGAATTTTACGACGGCCAGGGAAGCAGCAGCAAAACCAGGGATTATATACGGGTGGGAGAACTGCAAAACACAATTTCCCAGCGTCTGAAGGAAGGCGCCCAAAACGGCGGCGACGCTTTTTCCAGTATGCTGGAGGCCTATGAGGCGCTGCGCTCCGAGGAAAAAGGCTCCCGGGCCAAAACCACCAAGGAGGGATTCCTGCATCACATCCTAAGCTTCCTGCAAAAACAAGGGCTGGTGGACTATGTGGAGCGAGACGAGATGATCAAAACCACCAAGAAACTGGACAACTTCATGGACTGGAACCTGCTCAACCAGAATCATTACCAACGGGCGCTGCGGGTCTTAGGGGGATTAGAAGATGAGTAAAATCAATGCAGTTCGCTTTATCAACTTAAATTACAACAACCAGTCCATCCGCATCAGCGATGAGACTTTTCACCTAAACGGCGAGAGCACGCTGCTTTCCCTGCGAAACGGCGGCGGAAAATCCGTGCTGGTGCAGATGCTGACGGCGCCCTTCGTCCACAAACGGTACCGGGACGCCAAAGACCGCCCGTTCGAAAGCTATTTCACCACGTCCAAACCCTCCTTCATCCTGGTGGAATGGGCTTTAGACCAGGGGGCCGGCTACGCGCTCACCGGCATGATGGTGCGAAAAAGCCAGGCGTCCGGCGAGCAGGTTTCTGAAAATCTGGAAATGATCAATTTCATCTGCGAATACCAAAAGCCCTGCGCCCAGGACATCCGCCATCTTGCTGTGGTGGAAAAAGGGAAAAAAGAAATCCGCCTGAAAAGCTTCGCCGCCTGCTGCCAGCTTTTTGAGTCCTATAAAAAAGAGCGGAAAAATCAATCCGCCCAATTCTTCTATTATGATATGTCCAACGCCGCCCAGTCCCGACAATATTTTGAAAAATTAATGGAATACCAGATCCATTACAAAGAATGGGAAACCATCATCAAAAAGATAAACCTGAAGGAATCCGGACTTTCCGACCTTTTCAACGACTGTCGGGACGAGAAGGGCCTGGTGGAAAAATGGTTCCTGGAAGCCGTGGAAAACAAGCTGAACAAGGACCAGGACCGGATCAAAGAGTTTCAGCGCCTTCTGGAAAAATACGTGACACTGTACAAGGATAACCAGGACAAAATCCAGCGCAAGGACGGCATCTGCCGTTTCCGTGAGGAGGCCGTCCCCATCCGCGAAAAAGCCGAGGCCTACCGGCAGGCAAAAGACGGTGAAACGCGCCAGGAACGCCAGATCGTCGCTTTTACAAAAGAAATCCGGCGCCTGCACGACGAAACCGAAGAGGCGGCCCGCCAAGTCCAAGACAAAATCCAGGAAATCCGCCGCCAGATTGAATGGGTGGCCTATGAAAAAATTTCCGCCCAACTGTATCGGCTGCAGGAAAAACAAAAATACCAGGTGGGCAGCCGCCAGATTCTGGAGATGGAGCAAGAAGCCTTGGACAAGGAAATCGCCGCCATAGAAAAGAAAATCCATCTCCTGGTCTGCGCCAGATGGCAGGAACAGACCGACGAAGACAAGCGGGAATGGGACGTGGCCAGGGAGCGGCTTTCCCTGCACCAAAAGAAAGCGCAAAACCTTAAGCCGGAGCAAAAAAGCCTGGGCTACACATTGAAGCTCCATTACAAGGGTCTGGCCCAGGAAAATTTCGACAAATGCAAAGCAAATCAGGAATCCGCCTTCCAAACCCAGCTGGAGCTGCGCCAGGAAAAAGAAAAACTGGAGGCCCTGCGAAAGGAGCTTTTGGAAGCCGTCTCCCTCCAGGGCGCCCTGCGCTCCCAGACAGAAGCCTACAGCCAGCAGGAAAAAAGCTATAACGCCCGCTACCAAGAACAGCTCGCGCGCAACATCCTGGGCGAATACGAACCCGGCTCCATGGAAAACCGGATGTCCGTCTACGAAAAAACCTTGGAGGAAGACGCCCGCCGCCGGATAGACGCCAGAAAAGAACAGGAAAAACTCCGCGGCCAGCAGCACAGCCTTTTGCGCACCCAGGAAAATCTCCGCGAAAATCTGCTGTGCACAAAAACCCGCCTGGAACAGACCGAGGCAAAAAAAGCGGCTTTCCAGCAAGAACTAAACGAGCGGCAGACGATTCTCCAATACCTGGACTTAGGGGAAAAAGATCTGTTTGACCTGGACAAAATCCTGGACGCATCCGGCCGGAAGCTGCTGGAAATCGCCAACATCCGGCGTAATCTGGAAAAAGAAGAGGACCAAAGGCAGAAAGAATATCTGCGCCTGACCCAGGGCAAAGTCCTGGAACTGCCGGAAGAACTGGAATCCCTGCTACAAAACTTAAGCATTCCGGCGGTCTACGGCATGGAATGGCTGAAGAAAAACGGTTTCCCCGAGGAAGAAAACAAAAAACTAGTCAGCCGCTGCCCGTTTCTCCCCTACGCGCTGCTTCTGTCCCGCCAGGAACTGGAAAAAATATCCCGCCACGGGAACGAAATCTACACCTCCTTCCCCGTGCCCATCCTCCTGCGGGAAGAGCTAAACGAGAAAACCCAAGTCGCGCAGACAGCAGAAAAGCCAGAAGAAGGCCCCCTCATCCATTTTCCGCAGGTGCATTTCTATGTGCTTTTCAATGAAAATCTGCTCAATGAAAAGAAACTGCAGCTTCTGGTTCAGGAAAAAGAACAGCAGCTGCAAAAGCTCCGGGAAGCTATCCGAATCCGCGACCTGGAATACCGGGAATATTTCTCCCGGCAGGAGCGTATCAAAAACCAGTCCGTAAACAAAAAGGACTATGAGAAAACCGAAGAACAGTTAAAAGAACTGGAAAGCCAGATTCAAAAACTGGAAAGCCAGCTCAAAGACGCCGCCCAACAGCTGGCAAAAGTTAAAGAAGAGATTCAGCGTCTGGAAACCGCCCTCAAAGAAGCCGAACAGCAGATCCTGTGGCAAAAACGCCGGATGGAAGACTACGCGCAGCTTTGTCAGGCATACCAGACCTACCTTGAGCGCCGCAAAGAGCTGGAAAGCCTTCAGCGACAGGCCGAACGCCTGGAAAACCGCCAGCAAATTTCCCAAAATTCCTGTGAAGAGCTGCAGGAAAAACAACGCGCCCTGGACGCAAAACGGGAACTGCTGCGCACGGAAAAAGAAAAACTGGAAGAACGCCTGCGGCTTTACGAACCCTACGAGGAAGACACGCTTCAAACCGGCGACATCCAGGAGATGGAAGCGCGCTACCAAGCCATCACCTCTGGCATGAGCCAGGAAATCCGGGAACTGGAAGGCCAGCAGCAGGCCGCCGCCAAACGCTACCAGAAATCCCTGGAAGAGCTGAATCACCAGCAGCAAAAACACAGCCTGGCGCCAGGGGAATGGGCCGGCGTCCGCTACAGCCGCAAAGAGGAATCCCGCCTGGAAGACCTCCGCAAAGAAAAAGGCGCCAAACGGCGCGAAAAAAACCGGCTCTGGAATGAAGCCAAAACGGCCATCGCCGTCATCGAAGACCAGATGGCCGCCTGCAAAAAAAAGATGCGGGAAGAATGCGGCCAGCAATCCCCCCTGCCCCGCGCAGAAATCCAGGACCAGGATTACGAAGCCTGCAAAAACCAGCTCCGCTTCCAGGAAAAAGAAGCCCAAAAAGAAGCGGACAGCCTGAGCGCCCGCCTGCAAAGCTATGACGAAAACCTAACCGCCCTGGCCGAGTACGCCATACTGGAAACCGATGAGGAAATGGCCTGGGAGCAGGATTTTGCCAAAATGGATGCGGACAGCCTGCGCAAATTCAAAGGCATCCTGCTGCGCGACTACCATCAGAAGGCGGCTGAACGCCAGGACGCCCGGGACTGTCTGGTTCAGATTTTAAACCAGATTGTGCGTATGGAAGATTTCCAGGAAGAATGCTACCGCAAGCCGCTGGAGTCCATGATTGCGCTGGTGCACGACCCGGCGCAGACGCTTCTGCAGCTGGCCACCACCCTCCAGTCCTACGACAGCCTGATGGCCAAACTGGAGGTGGACATATCCCTGGTAGAAAAAGAAAAGCAAAGGATCGTGGAGCTGTTCCACGAATACATCCGCGACGTGCACCAAAACCTGGGAAAAATCGACCAAAACTCTACCATCACAATCCGGGAGCGCCCTATAAAAATGCTGAAAATCCAGACCCCCAGCTGGGAGGAAAATGAAAACCTGTACCTGCTGCGCCTGCAGGATCTGATTGATGAAATCACCCAAAAAGGGCTGGAGCTTTTCGAGCGCAACGAAAACGCTCAGGAGTATTTTGGCACGCAGATCACCACCCGCAACCTGTACGACGCGGCAGTCGGCATCGGCAGCGTGCAGATTCGCCTTTACAAAATAGAAGAACAGCGGGAATACGCCATTGACTGGGCGGAAGTGGCGCGCAACTCCGGCGGAGAAGGCTTCCTGTCCGCATTCGTAATATTATCCAGCCTGCTCTACTACATGCGCAAAGACGACTCGGATATTTTCGCGGACAAAAACCAGGGCAAAGTATTGCTGATGGACAATCCCTTCGCCCAGACCAACGCCTCCCACCTTTTAAAACCGCTGATGGATGTAGCCAAAAAGTCCAACACCCAGCTCAT
The DNA here is from genome assembly GCA_964407765.1 of uncultured Lachnospiraceae bacterium. Classification (GTDB taxonomy): domain Bacteria; phylum Bacillota; class Clostridia; order Lachnospirales; family Lachnospiraceae; genus MGBC164599. The sequence goes on along the minus strand of CAYOWU010000001.1, from coordinate 55,787 downwards.
CTGCCTGACCGGTCTGGGCGGGGAATCCATCTACAACCGTTTCGACAATATATACGTACTGAACCTGCTGACGGCCAGCCTGCGCACCGGCGCCCAATACTTAAAAGGCGAGCACATCCAGGGCGAAGATCCCGAAGAAATCGTGGCCTCCCGGATTCAGGTAACACAGCAGCAGAAATTGCTTTTTTAGCAGGGGCGTGATAAAATGTATTCCGAATCCGCACCAACCCTTCTTACGTCCGCCAGCTGATGATGGCTCCGCGAAAGGCCGGACTCTTAAACAGCATCCAGGGCCAGGCGAAACCCTGCCTGGCCAGGCCTCTTGCGTTCATCACCCCGCTGGACGTATGCCTGGCCGCGGAAAGACAAAAACCGCTTTTGCGCTGGACGCCAATATCAATCCGGAATGCAATGTGGGCGTAAACATCCTCTGCACCCTGCAGGATTATTACCAGCGCGTTCAAAACGCCGCCGAATCGGAAATGCAAAGAATAACGCTGGAAGACATTGTGCAGGGATTTTATCAACACGCAAAAAACCAGCCCCTTAATTGGGACTGATTCCCGCAGCCTTAATCCCACCAGAAATACCACACTTCTGACTTTTTAAGCCCTGCCGCCAGTTCCGAGATTTTATAGGTTTGGGTTCCCTGATCCACTCTGTCCGGGCAAAACGCATACTGCTCCTTGGCAGCCTCCAGGCTATCCATGCCATTAAGCCTCTGCGGCGCGTAAAACTCCATCACATCATGGGTAAACACCGCCGGGATGGCTCCGTACTTCTCATACCAGTATTTGCATATGTCAATCATCTCTTCCGGCGATGGACATTCGTTCCAGCCGCCCATGGGCAAATACCCGATAATCTCCCAGGGATTCTTCACCGGAATCTCCAAGAGCAGCGCATCTGCCTCCAGCATTCCGTCCTGAAACGATCTGTATCCGATGAAATCATGCAGCTCATCACCTTCCGTCTCCGTCCCGATCAAATCTTCCAGCCACTTTGCCCTCTGCTCCGGCCCCAGATCTTCCATAAAATTCTCCATATATTGATCAAAACGTTCCTGCAAAATCTCTTTGCCTCTGTCCCCACAGCCGGCGATAATCTCATCCCGGTCATACTCGTCCTTCACAATTTCCCCCAGCCATTCCACCGCGTATTCGTCCATCAAAAATACAGCCGGATAAAAACCACCCGCCCGCCCGGCCTTCAGAGCCTCCTGGTAGGCCTGTCCCAGCAGTTCAGGGGATGACCCTTTTTCAAAAAGCGTGTATTTGCATTGGAAACTTTCCGCTAACTGTTTCATTCTTTCATCCATGTTATTTTCCCTTCCCGTCCGCTTTGCAGTATAACTCCGCCTTCGCCCTCAGCTCCTGTGCCGCTTTTTTTACATCCGCCGCGCCAAAAACAGCTGAGATAACCGCGATGCCATCCATGCCGCCGCCCTTTAACTCCGCCACGTTTTCAAGGCTGACGCCCCCGATGGCGACGGCGGGAATGGACACCGACTGGCAGATTTTTTGCAGATCTTCTGTGGTGATGCGGATGGCGTTTTTCTTGGTGGGCGACGGAAATACCGCGCCTACGCCCAAATAGTCCGCCCCCGCCGCCTCAGCCGCCTGGGCCTGAGCAACGGTCTTGGCGGTGGCTCCGATTATGAAATTGTCCCCGGCCTTTTCGCGAATCCAGGCCACCGGCGCGTCCTCGAGCCCCACATGAACGCCGTCCGCGCCGCTTCTCAAAGCCACCTCCACGTTATCGTTAATAATCAGAGGCGCCTGATGCCGCCGGCAAATCTCTTTCACCTTCGCGGCTTCCTCCGTAAACGCATCGTCCGCCAGCGTTTTTTCCCGCAGCTGAATCATGGTGGCGCCACCGGCCAGCGCGTCCTCAATCTGCTCATATAGCGTCTGCCTGCCCACCCAGCCGCTGTCCGTCACCGCATATAATAACAGCATATCTTTGCAAAAATTCATTTTACGCCTCCTCCAATTCTGCAAGATACATCCCCACGTCATCGCAAGCCATCACGCCGCTCATCACACAGGCCCCCGCGGCCCCGGCTTTTCGCACTGCCCCGATGTTGTCCGGCCCAATGCCGCCGATGGCATAGACGGGAATGGAAACGCTCCTGCAGACATTTTCCAGGAAATCAAGTCCCCGCCCAGGTAGGCCTTTCTTACAGTCCGTGTCAAATATATGCCCCGCCAAGATATAACTGCAGCCAAGCCGCTGTGCTTCCATGGCCTCCTCAACCGAATGGCAGGATGCGCCGATTTTCTGGAATCGCCTTTTGCTTTCCGGCGAGAGGGCGCGCAAAACTGAAAGGGGCAGGTGCACAAAGGAGGCCTTCAACTGTATGGCAACTTCTGTGAAATTGTGGAGAATGCACGGCGTATCCTGTTTTTCACAGAGGGCAAGGGCCTGAACCGCCAGATCCCGGTACTGCTCTTTGGTCAAATCTTTTTCCCGGAGAACTATGCCCGCTGGACGGGCGGCAGCGATTTTCTCAATCCGCGCAGGAAAAGACTCCCGGCACAGCATCCGGTTCGTCACACATAAAATATCAGACATACAGATAATCGTTCAGAACCGGCTGCAGCCCTTCCCCGGAAATGTCCCGGTACATTTTATCCAGGCTGCGGCTATCGGCGATTTCAAACTGTTCATCGCCCTGCTGCCCGTCCAGCTCCTTTCCGCCGTATTTACTCTCATGGTCGCCGATGCCGGTGGAAACCCCGGCCGATACCTTCGTGGCGGCGATTTTCACAATTCCGTTTCTGAATTCGGCGCTTTCCCGAGAGGAAACGGTTATGCCCACAAAGGGTAGGAAAATCCGGTACGCGCAGATAATCTGACAAAGCTGTTTTTCATGAACGTCCAGCGGATTGATTTTGTCGTTGTTGATAATGGGACGGAGCCTAGGACAGGACAGTGACATCTCCGCCTGGGGATATTTTCGCTGGAGATAATACACATGCAGTGCGCTGGCCAAAGCGTCTTTACGAAAATCCGAAAGCCCCAGAAGCGCCGAAAACGCCACGCCGCGCATCCCGCCGCGCAAAGCCCGCTCCTGGGCGTCAAACCGGTACGGCCATACCCGCTTATGCCCCAAGAGATGCAGGGTTTCGTATTTCCTGGCATCGTACGTTTCCTGGAAAACAGTGACGTAATCCGCTCCGCATTCGTGAAGATAGCGGTATTCGTCGGTGTTCACCGGATAAATCTCAAGCCCTACCATGCGAAAATATTTCCGGGCCAGCTTACAGGCTTCGCCGATATAGGCCACATCGCTTTTGGCGCGGCTCTCCCCTGTGAGAATCAATATTTCCTCCATGCCGCTTTGAGCGATAATCTCCATCTCATGCTCCATCTGCTCGAACGTCAGCTTCATGCGGCTGATGTGATTGTAACAGTTAAACCCGCAGTAGACACAGTAATTCTCACAGTAGTTGGCGATATAAAGCGGCGTGAACAGATATACCGTGTTTCCGAAATGACGGCTGGTTTCCAGACGCGCCCGCTGGGCCATCGCTTCCAGAAACGGCTCCGCCGCGGGGGAAAGCAGCGCTTTGAAATCCTCGATCGAACAGACATCCCGTTCCAGCGCCGCCTTTACGTCTTTTTTTGTATACTTGGAATAATCAAAGGAATCCACCTGCGCCATCACATGCCCACAGACATCCGATTCGATCTTTTCCATGCCTGGGAGATACTCCATATGGCTCTTTCGGGCGGACGGATCCGTCTCCAGCCGATGCTTTTTCTCCAGCGCCTTGGGCGATAAATGTTCTGAATCTATAATAAATTGATTTTCCATATAAACCCTCCTTAATCACGGAGGAACCCGGTCAGCGGGTCGGACGCGGACGCGCCCCGGGTGAGGACTCTTCCAAGGCCTGCCAGGTACGCTTTCCGGCCGGCTTCAATGGCCTGGCGAAAAGCCGCCGCCATCATCGGAAGATTCCCCGCCGTGGCCAGCGCAGTGTTGGCCATAATGGCAGCCGCACCCATTTCCATGGCTTCACAGGCCTGAGAAGGCCTGCCAATACCCGCATCCACGATAATGGGCAGGTCAATCTCATCAATCAGAATCTGGATAAATTCTTTGGCCGCCAGCCCTTTGTTGGAGCCAATGGGCGAGGCCAGGGGCATAATCGTGGCAGCGCCAGCATTTGCCAGATCGCGGGCCACATTTAAGTCTGGATACATGTAGGGCATAACCACAAATCCTTCCTTCGCCAGGATTTCCGTAGCCTTCACCGTCTCCTGATTGTCCGGCAGCAGATACTTGGAGTCACGCATGATCTCGATTTTCACAAAATCCCCGCAGCCCAGCTCCCTCGCAAGCCTGGCAATACGCACCGCTTCCTGGGCATTTCTGGCTCCGCTGGTGTTGGGAAGCAGCGTGACGCCCTTTGGTATAAAGTCCAGAATATTCTCCTGCTCTTTGGTATTGGCGCGGCGAACCGCCAGCGTAATAATCTCCGCACCGGCGTCCCGCACCGCCGCCTCGATGAGATTCAGGGAATATTTGCCGGAGCCGAGTATGAAACGGGAATGAAACTCGCGCCCACCGATGATAAGCTTGTCACTGTCCATTGATTGTCCTCTCCTTCTATACAGGTCATTCTTTTGCCAAAATCTGCAGAACCGCGTGCGCCTGGTGCGCCGCGCAAAGCATTGCCCGGGATGAAAAAAGGCCCATGCCCTCTGACGCGTCGCTGACTTGGTCTCCGCAGAGATAAAACCGGGAGGCCACTTTCCGCGTTTTTATAAGATTCGCGTCGCCAAGCCCCGCCATGCCGGACGCCGCCACCAGATACCTCTTTGGCATCATCTCAAGAACCGTGTTTGCCAGCATGGCTTTATTCCTGGCATCGTCAAAAGCTTCGCACACAATCTGTGCGCCGCCCAGCAGTTCCCGAGCATTTTCCTGCGTCACGCGGGCCGTGCGCGTCTCCAGCCGCACATAGGGAGCAATCTCCTTTAGATTATCCGCCAGCGCCTCCGTCTTGTATCTGCCCACCTGCGACGCTTTGTACTGCTGACGATTTAAATTGGCCACGTCCACCCGGTCAAAATCAATCAGTATAAGCCTGCCAATCCCCGCACGGGCCAGGGATATGGCGATATTGGAACCTAAGCCGCCCAGGCCGCAGACCGCCACCGCAGCGGATGAAAACCGCTCCTGCAGTTTTTCGCCATGGCGCTTTCGCAGCGCATCTCGCATTTCTTCTTCTGTGGGAATCAACTCAGCCACCTCCCACAAAACTGACCACTTCCACGCAGTCCCCTGCCGCCAGCGTCGTCTCCCCGTATTGGGATTTGGGGACAATCTCCCCGTTGCGCTCTACGGCAATCCGCGCGGAATCGTACTTGGCCGTCTTCAAATATTCCTCCAGAGTCTTTCCCGCAACGTCCAGACTCTCTCCGTTGATTTTCACCATTTTATTCCCTCCGCGTAAAATATGGCATACATTATACAATGCCTTTCGTCCGCTGTCAATCAAACACGCCCACCCGGTGATGCGGCAGGCCGTAGTCATTCAGGATCTGCCCTTCCCTTTTATGGCAGGTGAAAAGCAGAACCTGGCGCTTGTGCTCAATCAGCCACTGCAGCGTTTCCATTAGACGCGCCTCGTCATACATTGCAAACACATCGTCCAGCACCACCGGCAAAGGCTCCTGACTGCACAATATATCCCCCACAGCCATGCGCAGCGCAAAATACACCTGCTCCATCGTGCCGCGGCTCAGCTGCTCCACCGGAATGTACCGGTCACGGGCACTGACGCCCATCTGCAGCTCCTTGTCAACCACTACCTGATGGTATTTTCCCCTGGTAAGCTCCGCCAAAATTTCGGAAGTGCGCTGGCAAATCTGGCTTCCCACCTGGTTTTGCAGCCGCTGTCCAATCATGCTGATGACCTCCATGGCCAGGTCGATCCCCTCCATTTCTTCCTCCAGCGGGTCTTTACCGCCCAGACCTTTCCCCAGCGCGTCCTGATTGTAGGCGTGAAGCCTCTGCGTCAGCTTTTCCAGATTCAGGGTCTTTTCCTTTAACTCCTCTTCCTGATTATGTAAACGGCCTTTCACCCGCTCGATTTGCCGGGCCAGCATCTCCCGCTCCTTTCGCCGATTGTCCCGAAGCCCGTCCAACGTCCTCTTTTTCTTTCCCCGGACCAAAAGACAGCCGCACATCGCCAGCGCTCCGGCAATCACAGCGCCGCTCCGAACCGGTTCTGGCAAAAAAGCTGCCGCTGCAGCCATCGCCACAATGATGCACGCCGCCATCATATGGAGCAGCCTGCACCAAAACGCCTGCTTTTTCATTCCGCCCTGATCTTCTGCATCCTCCAAATCCTGCCGTTCCCGCTCCAACTGGGCAAGCTGGCGTTTCTCCGCCTGGATCTTGTCCCCCAGCTGATGCACCTCCTGGTTCAGGTACAGCGTTCGCGACGCCGCTTCTCCCTTTTTTGAATCCTCCTGGGCTCTCTTCAGCTGCAGTTCCCCCTGAAAAGCTTTCTTTTGGCTTTTCAAAATCTGTATAGTTTTGCCCAGATTCAAGTCGCTGTCCCCCGTTCCCTGGTAATTAGCCATATAATTCTTAAGCTCCAGGGCCAGGTCCTGGTCGGTAACGCCTTTCGTCTGTCCGATGGATACAGTGTTGTCGTAGATAATTTCACTGACATTCCCCAGCAGCATGGACAAATCGCCCCGTTTCACCGACAGTTTCTCGCCGTCCGTCAGACAAAAAAGCTCCGCCCGCACGTTGTCCTTCTGAAAATTCCGGTCCAGACAAAACACCTTGCCGCCACTTGAAAAACGCATGGCGCCCGCATAATAATGCCCGTACTCCCACGGCTCATATCTGCTATAGACATCCTTCGCGGCCCCCCGCCCCCTGGAACGGCGCATCCCGAACAGCATACATTTCAAAAAAGTGTGCAGAGTGGTTTTCCCGCTTTCATTGGGGCCGTATATCAGATTTAACCCTTCTTCGAAAGGAACTTTCGTATCCTGCAGTTTTCCAAAATTTTTCACATGAAGTTCTTCAATAACCATATTTCACCTCTTTTCATAATTCTAACACAGCCGCCGTTTAATTACAATAAAGTGGGGCGCGCAGGCGGCATGAATGGGCTTTAAAAACACGCTCTGGCATTTATGCGCTTTAACGGTGGATTTGTCGAACGATTTTTATTTCAAAATGTACATGCCTGCTATATAATAATTTTATGGAGATAGGGAATAAATTCCAGCTATGAACGATTTTTGAAGGAGGGTTATATGTTACAAAAAATCATGGACATGCAGATCTTACTGTATGCAATGGCAGGCATGGGCGCACTGGGCATACTGGGGATGACTGTCACACATCTCAGTTACAAAAGAAGGCTTCAAAAAGACAGCAGCCTGACAGACTTAAAAGAAAAATGGCTGAAACGCTGCAGCTGCCGCGACGAACTGATGCGACGGATGAACCGCTGGGTATGGATGCCTTCTCTGGTCTGTGCCTTCCTGCTATGTCTGTCCGTAATCATTTCCAAGATATTTTTACATAGCGCCATGGCGCCTTCCATATATTTCCGGACAGGCCTCGCCGTTCCGGTGGCGCTTCTGATTGCTCGGCAGATATTGGACTTTTCCCACAAAGAGGATATAATCTATCATTCCATGGCAAACTATATCGAAGAGAGCTGCCGTCAGGCTGCCGCCGTTTCGGCCTCCGCCGCCGCCAGCCGGGAACAGCAGGACGCCATGGTAGATTATGTGGCCGGAAGCATTCGGGAGAGCTCTGGGGAAAAAGGGCGGTTCGGCGAACTCCTCTCCCCGGAGGAAGAGGAGATCATGCGGGAAGTAATCCGGGAATTTATGGGGTAAAATATTGCGAAAAATTCGTTTATTTGCTACACTAAAGCTAAAGAAAAAATGAAAGGGTGATAAACATGAGCGATAAAATAACTTTTGATTATTCAAAAGCGAAGTCTTTCTTAGGCGCCAACGAGATGCCCGCCATGAAAGAATGGACCGCGGCCGCAAAGGAAAAACTGGTGGCCCGGGACGGTCTGGGCAATGATTTCCTGGGATGGATCGACCTTCCGGAAAACTATGATAAGGAAGAATTCAGCCGAATCAAAAAGGCGGCTGCAAAAATCCAGGCGGATTCTCAGGTTCTTCTGGTAATCGGCATCGGCGGCTCCTATCTGGGCGCGCGCGCGGCCATTGAATTTTTAAGACACGGCTTCTATAATCAGATAACCCCTGCATTACGCAAAACTCCGGAAATCTACTATGTGGGCAACAGCATCAGCAGCTCCTATATCCAGGGCCTGATCGATGTAATCGGCGACAGAGACTTCTCCATCAATATGATCTCCAAATCGGGCACCACCACGGAACCGGCCATTGCATTCCGCGTCTTCAAGGCGCTTCTTGAAAAAAAATACGGAAAGGAAGCAGCCGCAAAGAGAATCTACGCCACCACCGACAAAGCCCGCGGAGCTTTGAAAAATCTGGCCACGGAAGAAGGCTATGAGTCCTTCGTGGTTCCAGACGACGTGGGCGGCCGTTTCTCTGTTTTGACAGCCGTAGGCCTGCTTCCCATCGCTGTCAGCGGCGCGGACATTGACAAACTGATGGAAGGCGCAGCCGCCGGGCGCAAAATGGCGCTGGAAAACGACTTTGAGGAAAACGACGCCCTCAAGTATGCCGCCGTGCGCAATGCGCTGCACCGGAAAGGCAAAAGCGTGGAAATATTGGCCAACTACGAGCCCAGCCTCCACTATATATCCGAATGGTGGAAGCAGCTATACGGCGAAAGCGAGGGAAAAGACGGCAAAGGCATTTTCCCGGCTTCCGTGGACCTGACTACAGATCTCCATTCCATGGGGCAGTTCATCCAGGACGGTTCCCGCATCATGTTTGAAACCGTGCTGAACGTGGAAACCTCCCGGGATGAAATCGTACTGCAGGAAGAGCCGGTGGATCTGGACGGCTTGAACTACCTGGCCGGCAAAAACGTGGACTTCATCAACAAAAGCGCCATGAACGGAACAATTCTCGCCCATACCGACGGACAAGTTCCCAATTTGATGGTTCACATCCCGGCCCAGAACGAATTCTACCTGGGACAGTTATTCTATTTCTTTGAATTTGCCTGCGGCGTCAGCGGATACGTGCTGGGCGTAAACCCATTCGACCAGCCAGGCGTTGAAAGCTACAAAAAGAACATGTTTGCCCTTCTCGGCAAACCCGGATTTGAAAAGGAACGGGAAGAACTGCTGAAAAGATTATAAAACTCACAGATGCGCGGAACAGCAGGGAACCTTTCGGGGCTGCTGTTTCGCGGTTCTTCTCCAAACCTTATTTATTCGTAACTGTTCAGCGCCTTCACAGTTACGGGCAAAAATCCATTGGAGATCGCCTTCAGCGATGGAATTTTTTGCCGTATGTCTCGGGATTTTGCCACATTTTGCGGCAAAACACCTCGCGGGACAGTGTCTGCTGAATAGTTACATTTATTCTTCTATAACCTGAATCTCCAGATATTCAAAATCTATGTGCTCAATAAAGTTATCCTGATAAAATCTGGTCTTTGAAAGCCTCTGAAATTCCCTGATATTCCCGTCCAGCCATATGGGCGTCTGCAAATCAAACTCATAGCAAATGTCCTCCAGACTCTGAAATACTTTCTTTGTCCGGCTGTTCTGGGTCTCATTGCAGATAACCGTGTCCCGGATCATACGATTATTCTCCCAGAGCTTTCCCCACATACGAAACATAGCAATTCCCCCTGTGCAATTCGCCGCCCCATTGCGACAAACTAATTCTTAAAATGAAAGCTTAATTCAATATGTGCATTTTGTCAAGTGATTTGTAATTCAATGACAATCTGTTAAAACTATGGAATAATACTAGAAAAGGATGTGATAATTATGCGTTACCCAATCATCAATTCAAAGAGAACTGGAAAAAACATTTATAAATTCAGCCGGAAGAAAGGCATCACCGCCAATAATATCCAGACATTTATGAACTTCGCCTGCGCCCAGACCATTTACCGCTGGTTCCACGGCAAATCCCTTCCGTCTCTGGATAACTTTTACGCTCTCAGCGTACTGCTGGGCGTTGGCATGGAGACTTTGCTGGTCAATGACAGCGGTATCGCCTTAGCGCCCGGCGAAAACGAAAATTCATCCCTGCAAAAAGATCGGATTCAAACTTACCTGAAAATGTTAGAACTATAATCTTCTTTAAGATTTAAGAAAGGAAATGCCCATGAAAACAAAAAACATCGAAAGCCTGTTTGCCGGAAGCTCCATTCCATATGAAGCAATTCCCCCAAAAGCCCCAGAATACCGAGCCCTTATGGACGAATGCCGTCAATGCGCGGAAAAGCTCCTTCACAAACTGACCCCCGAAATCAAAGACGAACTGGAGCATATCCAGAACTGCCGGCAAAAAGCTCTGCAACACGAAATACAAAAAGCCTTCGTTCAGGGCTATTCTCTGGGCGTGCGCCTGACCGCCGAGTCTTTTCTGGCCGATCCCTGACGCCATTTTCGTCATGAATCCCCCGCCAAGGCTTTTGCCAAGGTAAGCAGAATTTCTGATTTGGACGAGTCCAGTTTCCGAACTGTCTGTATTAACTCTCTTTCATATGAAGAAGGACAGAGAATCGCTTCATCCTCCCGAAAAAATTCGGACAGCGTAATTCCCAGAGGTTTGAGCAATTTACTTAAAATTTCTACAGAAGGTTGGTTATTTCCCTTCTCTATCGTTCGTATATAATTTTCGGATACTTCACTAAGCCGGGCAAGACGATAGACGCTCACCCCCTGTTCTGTCCTGAGCTTTTTTAGGCGCTCGTGCAGTTCCATACTAATTCTCCTATTGTTTCCTGATTAACTGACAAATCTGTTCGTACAGACGCCGCCACTTACGAAGGTCAGTTGCTCCGCACTTTTGGCGCCTTTATCGCTTTCACAGACGCCGCCTCGTTCGCCACTCGGAATACCCTCTTCCGCTACGGTCATCACGAGACAAGCGCTACTGCAATTCAGCATCTAATTATATTATGTGCTAAATAGAAGAAAAATATAATCCAATTATTGAGTTTAAGATACAACTTTATTGTTGCGTTATAGGATTTAGGATAAGACAAAACATTTGTTTCAATTCAGAAAACCAATCAGCTTATTCAATAGATTTCTGCAGCGAATAAGCTCTGCACGGTTGTATTGGCTGATAAATTGAAGCATTTCCTGCACATCCGGAGAAAATGGCTGTATCTTTCGGCTATTTCCGAAGATCAGCTTGTCCAGTGACATTTGCAAAGTTGAAGCAATGCGAATCAGCGTATCCAGCGAAGGAGCCTGAAAGCCGTTCTCTATCTTTGTATAAAAACTGTATGATATATCCAACTGCTCAGCCATCTCCTCCTGTGTGTACCCATATGCCTTGCGTTTTTCCTTTATCTGTATGGCCATCTGATCCAAATCCTGTTGCTCCATATTGTTCACCTCATTCAGAATACAATATAATTTTTCGTAACTGTTCAGCGCCTTCACAGTTACGAGCAAAAATCCATTGGAAATCGCTTTCGGCGATGGGATTTTTGCCGTATGTCTCGGGATTTTGCCACATTTTGTGGCAAAACGCCTCGCGGGACAACACCTACTGAATAGTTACAATTTTTCATTATTATGCCAAACACGCAGTAAAACTTGTAATGGATTAATCATAATATAGGAGAATCGGACACACCATTCTCTGTTTATGAAAACTTCTTTCGTATAGAAGAGTTGTGTCAATCACATAATAGGAATGCGCTTATAGAGCAATGAATAATCATCCAAAGGAAATTGAGTCTGGAGAGCGAGATTCGAAAAAACCATTCACGCCGCTTGGGAAGATTAAGAACCTGTGAAGCTTATAGTCTGTACGGTTGCGTGAATCAGTAATGCGCCAATCCTTGACGCCTTAGCAAACGACCGACAACATATAAATCTGTAGTGTGTCAGTCTTATTAAAGAAATAATATCAGAAAAGGGATCGATTATAAAGCGAAAGTCAGCCAATATGTTTCATGACACATTAGCGCTTTTCGCAGAAAGGCAGATTATAAAATGAAGAAAATCAAAAATTATCTGAAAATTTCTATTATAGTTATTTTGGTTTTTATGGCAATCAGTCATGAAACATACAAGAAAAGTCCCACACAGCACATTCTGGCCGCCCAAAAAGAATGCCGTCTGTGCGGAAACGGAAAAAACAGTCTAAAAAACATTTATAAGAACCTTCATGGAATCGGCGTACTCTGCCTAAACGATTGGCGCATGGTGGACATTTTGACATCCAACGACGCAGCCATAAGCTCCAACAGTTCCTCCTGCATATGGGCAGAAAAAAATGCTTACAGTATAGAAGTTACGCGGATTGTGCCGCAGAAAATATCATTTATGCAATATACTGACATAAAAAACACCCCACCTGACATGGATAAGCTAAACTCCTTTTTATGCCATGCTTGTATGAAAAATATTAAAGAAACGCTTCATATATACGGAAGTCATAAAAACCGCACAAAAAAGGCCGTCTGTATGGTGGCATTTCCCACCATGGAATTGTATGGACTCCAGCATGATTTTCAATATTACTTGATCGGGGACTATTATGCTCAGGCCTATTGCATAGATAATGAAATCAGCCTGACAGTCTTCTTCTCCCCGGAAATATCGCAAACTTGAGAAAACATCTGTTAAAAATGGGGATGGGCCGCTGAACGCTTTACATTTAAGACAGAATAAAAAGAAGATGAAAATCATAACGTAGTAGGGGGGTGATTTTTTGAAAATTCAATGGAAAAACTTAATCACATGTCTTACAATACCGCTTGCAGTCGGCGGCTTATCTGCGCTTCTGACACGAAACAATATGGAGATCTTTGAATTAATTAACAAACCGGCCTTGGCCCCGCCGGCCTGGCTGTTTCCGGTGGTTTGGACAATATTGTATATCCTCATAGGAATCGCCTCCTATCTCGTCCTTACGTCCGGAAAGCCTAACAATGCCGCCCTAACTGTATATGGCGTCCAGCTGGCATTTAACTTTTTCTGGTCAATTATCTTTTTCAATCTGAAACTATACCTGTTTGCGTTTATTTGGCTTGTACTGCTGTGGCTGCTGATCCTCAAAACAATCTATCTGTTCTGGCAAATATCAAAACCGGCTGGATATCTGATGCTCCCATATCTGCTATGGGTAACCTTTGCAGGCTATTTGAATTTCTCCATCTACCTGTTAAATTAAAAAAACAGCCATTAATGCCGCTTCGCCAATGGCATATAACGTCGAAAGTTCCGCTAAAAATAAAAGCACACCAGAGTCACCGCTTGCGATTGATGCTTTTAACGGAGCGCGCGGGGCGTTCTAAAAAAATATGTTTACAAAATGCCCCGCCGGGCAGCCGCAAGTTACTTCTATGGCCCATTACGGCAGGAACTTTAAAAAATCTTGGCTCCTTATCAAATTAGAGTGTGTTTGTGTCACAATTTGTTAGAAATTTGCCCCAAATGAAGGAGCCCCCTAAAGGGCATTGTATAGCGGGCTACGCTGACTGAATGCGGAACGAATATACCGCAAAATTAAGACATCCATATGCCATAAATAATTTTCACACACTCTATCTGAAAATTTGTAAAGATCCAAATTTATTTACGCCGCTTTTTATGTTTATAAAAAACATCGAATATCCACAGCAAGCTTTTCTTCGAGATTTATCAGACGTTTTGCAAAATCTTTTGTTTTTTTGTCGGCCGCTTTATACTGGTTCAAATATCTGTTAAGGGACTTTACGCCCATATTGCAGCCATCCGTCATTAAATCAGCAATGGTTTCATCCGATTCATCCATAGCCAGTTTCACATTTGTTTTCATCCATGACATACTTTTCGCCACCGCATTGGGTTCCTTTCCGTCGTCATGGCATTGATCTAGAAGAATCTGAATTTCTTCTTTCAGCTTATTGTGTTCGTCCCTGCAATCCGCAAGGCATTTACGAAATGTTTCATCATGCACATAATTCAGAACATCGTCAATAGACGCAACGCCCATTTTAATGCCGGCGTCACATTCACGCAGCAGCTTTATTGTATCCGGTTCAATCATTAATCCTTGACAACTCCTTTTGTTTTTATGGCTTAAAAATATTATCTCCATTTTTACAAACATTATTCCTTTATTGTAAACGATCGGACGGCAGGTCTTTTTGGTTCGCCCCTGCCAATGCAAAAAACTTCAAAAAAAGGGCCGACATTTCTGTCAGCCCTTTCGTTTATTATTTCCAAATTACATCATGCCCATTCCGCCGCCTGCTGGCATTGCCGGAGCGTCTTCTTTAATAGAAGAAACTACAGACTCGGTTGTCAGCAATGTGGAAGCAACGCTGGTTGCGTTCTGCAGTGCGCTTCTGCTTACCTTGGCCGGGTCAAGGATACCGGCTTCGATCATATCCACATATTTCTCTTCGTAAGCGTCAAATCCTTTGCCGGCTTCCAGTTCTTTCACTTTGTTGATGATTACGGAGCCTTCCAGGCCGGCATTGTATGCGATGTGATACAGTGGAGCTTCCAAAGCTTTCAGAACGATGTTCGCGCCTGTCTTCTCGTCGCCTTCTAAGCTTGCAGCCAGTTTGGCAACTTCTTTGGATGCATGGATATATACAGCGCCGCCGCCTGCTACAACGCCTTCTTCAACGGCTGCTCTTGTAGCTGCCAGAGCGTCTTCCAGGCGAAGCTTAGCTTCTTTCATCTCTGTCTCTGTGGCTGCGCCTACGCGGATAACGGCTACGCCGCCTGCCAGTTTTGCAAGTCTTTCCTGCAGTTTTTCTCTGTCAAAATCGGAAGTCGTCTCCTCGATCTCGTCTTTGATCTGTTTAATTCTGGCCTCGATTTCAGCTCTGTCGCCTACACCGTCCACGATAACGGTTTCTTCTTTTTTCACCTTAACGGATTTTGCACGGCCCAGATCTTCGATGGTCACTTCTTTCAAATCCCGTCCAAGCTCTTCAGAAATCACCTGGCCTTTTGTCAGGATGGCGATATCCTGCAGCATGGCTTTTCTTCTGTCGCCGTAAGCGGGAGCTTTTACAGCGGCAACCTGGAATGTCCCGCGCAGTTTGTTGACAATCAATGTGGTCAGAGCTTCGCCTTCCACGTCGTCGGCAATGATCAGCAGCTTAGCGTTGGCCTGCACGATTTTCTCCAGCAGAGGAAGGATTTCCTGGATGTTGCTGATCTTCTTGTCTGTGAGAAGAATGTATGGATCTTCCAGAACGGCTTCCATTTTCTCCATGTCTGTGGACATATAAGCGGACAGATAGCCTCTGTCAAACTGCATGCCTTCCACCAGATCCAGCTCTGTGTGCATGGTCTTGGACTCTTCCACTGTAATTACGCCGTCGTTGGAAACCTTTTCCATAGCGTCTGCCACCATGGTTCCCACTTCTACGCTTCCGGAAGAAACGGCTGCCACGTTTGTGATCTGTTCTTTTCCTTTGATCTGTTTGCTCATGTCCATGATCGCGTCTACAGCCGCGTCAGTGGCTTTCTTCATGCCTTTTCTTAAGACAATGGGATTTGCGCCCGCTGCCAGGTTCTTCATGCCTTCATTTACCATAGCCTGCGCTAAAACGGTAGCGGTTGTGGTTCCGTCGCCTGCCACGTCGTTGGTCTTTGAAGCCACTTCTTTGATCAGCTGTGCGCCCATGTTTTCAAAGCCGTCTTCCAGCTCGATTTCTTTCGCGATCGTCACACCGTCGTTGGTGATCAGCGGAGCGCCGAAAGATTTATCCAAAACCACGTTCCTGCCTTTGGGTCCCAAGGTTACGCGAACTGTATTTGCTAACTGATTTACGCCGTTTTCTAATGCCGCTCTGGCGTCTGCGCCGAATTTAATTTCCTTTGCCATTTTTCCATACCTCCGTTATTCTATATAAACTGACTAATCTGTCTGCTGAATTGCCTGAAAAATCCACCGCCCTGCGGATGGCATACCGATTTACTGTACGATTGCCAGAATATCGGCCTGTTTTACGATGATAAATTCTTCTTCATCCATTTTTACATCTGTTCCGGAATATTTGGAGTAGATCACCTGATCGCCTACTTTTACTTCCATCTTCACTTCTTTGCCGTCTACGACTCCGCCTGGCCCTACAGCGATTACTTCCGCCTGCTGTGGTTTCTCCTTTGCCTGCCCCGGCAGCACAATGCCGGATTTCGTGGTTTCTTCTGCTTCTAACTGTTTTAATACAACTCTGTCGCCTAAAGGTACTAATTTCATTTCCCATTGCCTCCTGTTTTTCTAATTATCGTCTTATTGCTAGCGCTCATTTTTGCCGAGTGCTAATCACTGGATATATATTATTAAAATTGTTAGGTTTCTGCAAGCGCAGGAAAACCTCTTTATTTCCATTTAATTCATATTATATCCATTAATCTCCTTTATACTCATAATTTCTCAAATTTCCGAAAAAAGAAAGGGCCGGCATGTCCGGCCCTTTGCCCTTTTCTACCCCTTTTTCATGCGGGTTTCACGAATTTCTTTCAATTCGTCAAAAATAACTTCATTGAGAACTTTGATGTACGTACCTTTCATGCCAGAAGAACGAGACTCGATCACGCCCGCGCTTTCAAATTTACGCAGAGCATTTACAATCACAGACCGGGTTATGCCCACTCTATCTGCGATTTTGCTTGCTACCAGAATTCCCTCATTGCCATCCAATTCCTGGAAAATATGGATGATCGCTTCCAACTCCGTAAAGGATAAAGTGCCAAAAGCAGATTTCACCACCTGCTTCTTTCTGTCTTCCTCTGCATTTTCCTCATGCACGGAACGCATCATCTCCAGCCCCACCACTGTGGTGCCATATTCACTCACAATGATGTCCTCTATTTCATAGGGTTTACCGTCCCTGTACATGAACACAGTGCCCAGACGCTCCCCTGCAATGTCGATGGGATTGATGATTCCCTGGTACTTGCGCATGTTTTCCCCCTCAAAACCCAGGGTCTGCAGATTCACGTTTTCTTTGGTAGACAACACGCCCAGAAACCTTTCGTTCAGCAGCGGGTCCACATGGCTGCCCACCCGTCCCTCGATTAGCTCCGTAATCTCCTCAATTCCCGGACTCAAGCTGACCCCCAACACTTTTCCTTTTCGACTGATTACCAGTATATTGGAGCATAAGGTTTCCATCAACACCTGACAAATATCATTGAAAACTACCTTTTTCGAACTATTATTATGCAATAACTTGTTAATTTTCCTTGTTTTGTCTAATAATTGAACACTCATAGCCGTCCTCCCTTTTTTCAAAGAAATCTTCGGTTACACAGCTCCAAAAACCTTAATGTTACAAAATGCTGTGTCGATTCTCCATATTGGCATGAAATATACTGTAAATCACCATATGTAATTTTACCCTATACCTGAATAAACATCAAGCTATATTTTCATGTTACCATACACTTAAAACAAAATCAACCTATATATTTTGTATTTTTTATTTGTTTTCAAAATTTTCAGATAATATGTATTTTTCGCACATGACAAAAAAAGACATTATGCCCCTATAGCACAATGCCTTTTTCTCCCCGGTTATTCCTTTTGCTTAGCAATTACATATCCGCACGCTTCATCTGCACACACTAATTTGCTTCCCTTTTCCAGCAGGCATCCGCCGCACTGGGGGCACTTTTCCTTGGATGGCTTCTGCCAGGACATAAACTCGCAGTCCGGATTATCCTCACATCCGTAATATTTCCTCCCCTTCTTTGTCTTCTTGAGCACCACTTCTTTTCCGCACAGCGGACAGGGAACTCCGATTTTCTCATAGTAGGGCTTTGTATTGCGGCACTCCGGGAATCCCGGACAAGCCAGGAATCTGCCGTGGGGGCCGTATTTAATCACCATATTGCGCCCGCACTGTTCGCAGATTACATCCGTAACCTCGTCCTCGATTTTCACCTGCTCCAGCTCTTTTTGCGCAGCATCCACCGCTTCCTTTAAATCCGGATAAAAATTGCGCACCACTGATTTCCATTCCACCTTGCCTTCTTCCACTTTATCCAGCAGAGCTTCCATGGTCGCCGTAAAATGCACATCCATAATGGACGGAAACGCCTGCAGCATAATGCCGTTGACCACTTCCCCCAGCTCCGTGATGTACAGATTTTTCTTTTCCTTGGCCACATAATGCCTGCTAATCAGGGTGGTGATGGTGGGCGCATATGTGCTGGGACGGCCAATCCCCAATTCCTCCAGGGCTCTCACCAAAGAGGCTTCTGTGTAATGGGCCGGAGGCTGTGTAAAATGCTGTTCGGGAACCAGCTCCTTCATGGTGAGCTTCGTGCTCTCATCCAGACCTTTGGCCAACAGCACGCCGGTCTTTTTATCCTCATCCTGCGTGTACACGGACAGAAAGCCGTCGAACACGACCTTGGATGCCGACACGGTGAAAAAATATTCCTCGCCGCTAATCCCTACCAACGTGGTTTCATATTTCGCGTCCTTCATCTGGCTGGCAGCGATCCGCACCGACGTGGTTTCGTACTTCGCATCCTTCATCTGGCTGGCGGCGAAACGCTTCCAGATCAGCTGATACAGACGGTACTGATCCCTGGCCAGAGATTCCTTGATGCTGGCCGGCGTACGGGCCAGATCCGTGGGGCGGATAGCCTCGTGGGCATCCTGAATCTTCCTGCCCTTCTCGAGGCTCTTCTTCCCTTCCGCCACATACTGCGCCCCATAAGTCTGCTCTATATAGATCCGGGCGTTCTCCTTCGCCTCTTCCGAGACGCGGGTAGAGTCCGTACGCAGATAGCTGATCACGCCCACCGTGCCCTGACCTTTGATGTCTATGCCCTCGTAAAGCTGCTGCGCCAGCCGCATGGTCTTCTGGGTGGAAAAATTCAGCGTCTTCGCCGCTTCCTGCTGCAGGGTGCTGGTGGTAAACGGCAGCGGGGCTTTCTTAATGCGCTCCCCTTTTTTTACCTCGTCCACCCGGTAGGAAGCGCCCTCCAGATTTTTCAGTATGCCCTCCATCTCCTTCTTGTTATGGATGGCCAGCCTCTCGTTTTTCAGGCCATAAAACTTGGCTGTCAGGCTTTTCTTTTCTCCCGGAATAGAGAATACGGCATCCAGCGTCCAGTATTCTTCCGGGATGAACGCGTTGATCTCATCCTCCCGGTCGCCAATTAGGCGCAGCGCCACCGACTGCACCCGCCCGGCGCTTAGACCCCTTTTCACTTTGGCCCACAGCACCGGGCTGATCTGATAGCCCACCAGCCTGTCCAGCGTGCGCCTGGCCTGCTGAGCGTCCACCAGATTCATATTGATGTCCCTCGCTTCTTTCAGGGATGTTTTCACCGCGTTTTTCGTAATCTCATTAAAAGTTATCCGGTGCATTTTTCCTTCGTCCGTGTGAAGAGCCGTTTTCAAATGCCAGGAAATCGCTTCCCCCTCCCGGTCCGGGTCCGTCGCCAAAAAAATCTTATCCGCCTTTTTAGCCGATTTGCGAAGCTTTGCCAGCAGTTCCCCTTTTCCGCGTATGGTAATATATTTCGGTTCAAAATCATTCTCCACATCGATGCCAAGCTGACTCTTGGGCAAATCCCTCACATGCCCCTGCGAAGCGGCTACTTCGTAATTTTTCCCCAGAAATTTCTTAATGGTCTTCACCTTCGCCGGTGACTCCACAATTACCAGATACTTTGCCATGTCCTATCTCCTGTATATAAAAGCAGGCCGCCCGTCCTTCCATCACTCATGTCCGGACAGCCTAACATAATAATTCTTACCGACTTCCTCTGCCAGTCCCAGCATTTGCAGCTCCGTCAACAGAGCCAACGTCTGGCCGGGAGGATATCCGCATTTACGGATAATGGTTTCGTAATCCGTTGGCCGGAAATCTACACAACTATACACCAAATCCAAATCACTTGCAAGTCCCATCTTGTTTTTTTTGCCCTTCCCCTTCTCTCTATATGTATCCATTCCCAGCTCATTTAGAACCATTTCCGGCGACATGGCGATGCCAGCTCCCTGGGAAATCAGATAATTGCACCCTTCACTTAAACTGTCCGTCACTCTTCCGGGCACGGCGAACACGCTTTTGCCCTGTTCCAGGGCGAAGTCCACGGTAATCAGCGAGCCGCTCTTTTTCCTGGCCTCCACCACCAGCAGCACATCAGACAGCCCGCTGATAATACGGTTCCTGGCCGGGAAATTCCGTCCTTTAGGCGGCGCGCCTGGTGGATATTCGCTGATCAGCCCGCCCGTCAGCGGGATTTTCTCAAACAGCTCCCGGTTCTCTCTGGGATAACACACGTCGATGCCGCAGCCAAGCGCCGCAAAGGTGGGCGTGCGCCCTTTCAAAGCGCCTTTATGGGACTCTCCGTCAATTCCCATGGCCATTCCGCTTATGACCTGCACGCCGCAGTCGCTGAAAATCCGGGCATATTCCCAGGCAACATGCCTGCCGTAGCCACTGCAGTTGCGCGCGCCCACTATTCCCACCGTGGCCTGATCCTCCCGCGGCAGCCTGCCGCTCACATACAGGCAGGAGGGCATTCCCGGAAGAGAGCGCAGCCTGGCGGGATAGCCATCCTGATCTTTGGTAATTTGTTCCACTTTATTATTTTTTTCCATAGTATACGCCCCTGCTGCAATTCCCATCTTTTACGCTTTCAAATACGTTCCAGCATCCGATATCCAAACGCCTCCTGCACATGCGCCTCCTGTATTGTTTCCGACTCATCCAGATCTGCAATGGTGCGGGACACTTTTAAAATTCTGTGATAAGAGCGAAGGCTTAGCCGACTCTTTGTGTAAATCCGTTCTATGCACTTTTGCGCTTCCTCGGTCAAGTGACAATACCGCTCCACATCAACGCCCTTCATCTGGCTGTTAAACTGAATCCCCGCATCGGCATACCGAACCCGCTGAATTTCCTGCACCCGAATCACGGTTTCTCTTAACTCCTCCGAGGAAAACCGCCTTTCATTCCCCGCGATCTGCTCATAGGTTGGCTCCCTGGTTTCCACACATAAATCCAGCCGGTCCAGCAGCGGGCCGCTGATTCTCCCCATATATCGCCGCACCTGCGCCGGCGTGCACTGGCACCGGTTCAGATCCGGATAATAGCCGCACGGACATGGATTCATGGCCGCCACCAGAACGCACCCCGCCGGAAATGTATACGCGCCCTGCACTCTGGATACATGAATGCATCCTTCCTCCAACGGCTGGCGCAGGGTTTCCAAAGCTCTCCTGGAAAATTCCGGAAATTCGTCCATAAACAACACGCCCTTATGCGCCAGGGTAATTTCTCCGGGGCGGGGATTGTGACCGCCCCCTGCCAGGGCCTGGGCGGAAATGGTGTGATGGGGACTGCGAAAAGGCCTCTGCCTTATAATTGGAGGCTCTTTGGGCAGCATCCCCGCTATGCTGTAAATCTCTGTAAGCTCCAGGCTTTCCTCCCTGGTCAGCGGCGGCAGGATGCCTGGCATCCGCCTGGCCAGCATGGATTTCCCGGAACCCGGACTGCCGATGTAGAGCAGATTGTGCATCCCGGCCGCCGCAATCAGCGTGGCGCGCACCGCCCCCTCCTGTCCCCGAATGTCCCGAAAATCCACTTGATCCCCCTTTTTTGCAGGCATATCCGGCCAGGCCTGCGCGTCCTCACTGCAGACCTCATTTCCCCCTTTTAAAAGCCAATCAATCGCTTCCTGCAAATCCTTTACGCCCACCGCCTGTATGCCCTCAATCAGATGCCCCTCTCTTTCATTTTCCCAGGGAACCATGCAGGCGCGAAAGCCCAGCCGCTGTGCTTTATGAACAATGGGCAAAACTCCCCGCACGCCTTTCACTTTCCCGTCCAGCCCCAGTTCTCCCGCAATCATCACGCCCTCCAGTTTCGGCTGCGGAATCCTTCCCAGGGCGGCAAGTATGGCCAGCGCCACCGGCAAATCGTAGCCGGTTCCCTCTTTTCGCATATCTCCCGGCGCCAAATTCACCGTTATGCGCTTGGCCGGAAAGCCCAGCCCCTTATTGTGCAGCGCCGTGCGCACCCGATCCTGGGTTTCCTTCACCTGCGAATTTACATAGCCCACCATGGAAAACATGGGAAGGCCGTCACTGACATCCGCCTCCACCTGGACAGGAAGCGCCTCCATGCCCAAAATGGCCGCGGAATATACACTGCTAAACATAATATTCCTCCATAATCGTCGTCTTAATATCTGAAATAATGAAGCGATCGCTTCCTGAAAAAAGATATTTATTTAGATGATAAGATTATAGCATAGTTGCTTCTATAATAATAGAAAGATTCTCTTAACTTTTTCTAAACATGCTGTAAACGCGCCTTCTCCTTTATTTTCTCCTTCGCCTTGCCCATTGACATTGTAACATCGCAACGGATTATCTTTCTGTCTGGTGGAAAAGCACGAACGCCTCCCCCTCCACATAAACTATAAAGAAATCCCCAAAGAGGTGCAATTTTTGAAAACTTTTCAAAAGCCCCTAACGGTAGACGAGGAAAAGCTGTATCTGGAAAAATATCGGTCGGGGAGTCAACATGCAAAAGATGTGCTGGTAGAAAGAAACCTGCGCCTGGTAGCGCATATCGCCAAGAAATACCAGGGGCTGGGTGAAGATTTAGACGACCTGATCTCCATTGGAACCATCGGCCTTATAAAGGCCGTTTCCACTTTTAGTCTGGATAAACAGACGCGCCTGAGCACCTACGCGGCCCGTTGCATCGACAACGAGCTTCTGATGTTCCTGCGCGCCAAAAAGAAATATTCTCGGGAGGTGTCTCTGTATGAACCCATCGGCACGGACAAAGAGGGCAATGAAATCAGCCTTCTGGACATTATGGAAAGCCCTCCGGTGGATGTGGTAGAACAGTATACGCAAAAAGAACAGATTAAGAAATTGTCCAATCTCATAGCCGACGCCTTGAACCCCAAGGAATTTGAAGTCGTAAAATACCGGTATGGCCTGTACGGGGAAGACGAACTTACGCAAAGAGAAATCGCTCAAAAGCTGGGAATCAGCCGCTCGTACGTCTCCCGAATCGAAAAAAACGCGCTCCTAAAGCTGCGCCAGCTATTCCCCTCTGCGTAAAATATCGTATTTTTCCAGCTTTTCATCCAGCCGTACATAGAGGATTTCCCGCGAATGGGGCGCACTTTCCCGCTGACAGCCCTCCTCGTCCAGCAACTCACAAACCACCGCTGGCTGATTGGAGCCGTCCGGCCGCATGATCTCTATGGCGTCCCCCACGGAAAATTTGTTCTTCTGGGTGATCCGGCCCCGGCCCTGGCCGTCCAAGCTTTCTACGTATCCTAAATATGTATACCCTTTGGCATACGTATTGTCATCATAGATCTGTGTATGTTCGTCGGGTTTGCCATAGAAAAACCCCGTGGTAAACTGACGATACGTACAGCAGACAATCTGCTCTTTGTACCAGTCCATATTCGCCCGGTACTTCTCCACGCTCTGCATACAGTCGTCAATGGCCCTGCGGTAAGTTCTGGCCACCGTGGCCACGTAAAGGGCTGCCCGCATCCGTCCTTCCACTTTGAAGCTGTCGATGCCCGCCTCCAGCAAATCATCCATATGCTCGATCATGCACAGATCCTTGGAATTAAACAGGTAAGTCCCTCTGTCATTTTCGTAAACCGGAAGATATTCCCCCGGCCGCTGCTCCTCCACTACCGCGTATTTCCAGCGGCAGGGATGGGTGCAGGCTCCCTGGTTGGCATCCCTCCCGGTAAAATAATTGCTGAGCAGGCACCGCCCGGAATAAGATATGCACATGGCCCCGTGAATAAAACTCTCAATCTCCATTTCTGCGGGAATTTTCTCGCGAATCTCCCGGATTTCCTGAAGGGAGAGCTCCCGGGCGGACACCACGCGCTTCGCCCCCATTCTGTGCCAGAACAGATATGTGCCGTAATTGGTGTTATTGGCTTGGGTGCTGATATGCCGCTCAATTTCCGGGCAGATCTCGCAGGCGATGTCGTAAACGCCCGGGTCGGAGATAATCAGCGCGTCTGGGCGGATTTCCTTTAATTCCTGAAAATACGCGCACACCCCTTCCAGATCTCGGTTGTGCGCCAGGATATTGGCTGTCACATAGACCTTCACCCCATGCTGGTGGGCAAATAAAATGCCTTCTCGAAGCTCCTCCATGGAGAAATTGCGCGCCTTGGCCCGCAGCCCGTAGGCCTCCCCGCCTACGTACACCGCGTCCGCTCCATAGATCACCGCAATTTTCAGCGTTTCCAGACTGTTGGCCGGTATAAGAAGCTCTGGTTTTTTCCTCTTAATCTCGCTCAAATCTTCCTCCATCTTCGCGGTTTTTCACGCCTTTTTCACACTCACGGCCAGCCCGTCCCCCAGCGGCAGAACGCAGGTCCACAGCTGCGGGTGATGGGTCAGCGCGTACAGATACTCCCGCATCCGCTTATGGATGGTGCGATCCCTGCGTTCCACCAGAAAACGGGACTCCGCAATCTCGCCTTCCTGCAAAACATTGTCCGAGAGGAGCACGCCGCCCGACGCCAACAGGCGCAGAACGTCTGGCAGCCAGTGAATGTACTGCCCCTTCGCCGCGTCCATAAAAATCCAGTCATAAGGCCCCGTAAGTCTGGACAGCCACTGCCCGGCATCCCCTTCCAGCAGGTGAATCCGGTCTTCCCGGCGGTATTTGCGGAAATTCTTCCTGGCCGCAGCTATGCGGGGCTCATAATTTTCTATGGTCGTAATTGGACAATCCGGCGGGGCGTACTCACACATAAAAAGCGCAGAAAACCCCACGGCAGTTCCCACCTCCAGAACGCTGCGGGGCTGTCCCATGGCCAAAGCCATCCGCAGAAAACTCTGCGTTTCCCTGCGGATAATCGGTATGGACGCCTCCCGCGCCTTACGCTCAATCTGCTCCAGATAAGCGGGATTGCCCGCGTCCAGGGAATTTATATAGGCGGCCATCCGCTCGTTTACGATTACCAAACTTCTTCCTCCGCGCTCTCGTCTTCCTGCACCCCGGCCAGAACGGCCATGATCTGATCCGGCGTAAAGGCCGTGCTTAAGATATAAGCGCCCGGCTTTAATTTTCCTTTGTAGACGGAAAGCTTTTCCTGGACAAAGAACACCTTAGCATCCTCAATCAATCCCTTTTTCTTCAGCGTCTTGCCAATATTATATACAGAAGCCCCTTCTTTGATAACCACCGTAATCTCTTCGCCGTCTCCAGGGCTTATGGCCTGCTGGTTAAAAATGTCGTACCCGAAGCTGTAGGCCGATTTTCCCAGCCAGAAAACCAAAACGACGACCCCCAGATAGAGCGCTATGCGGAAAAACCCGCTGGCCACGGCCACCCCGTGATCCTGCTTTGTATTGATATTTGACATACCATTCTCCTTGGCGCATGTTACAACAATGAACTCCCAGGCACATGAATATCAATCTCACCGTTAATTTCCAAAGTCACATACTGGAGAAGCTTGCACAGATCCAATTCCGCCTGAAGATAAGCGTTGACCTGCGGAATTTTGCTCAGCTCCTGGGACTCTTTATCCAGCACATTGATGCCCTGGAACAGCTGCTGCGTATCGTTCTCGGTATGGAGCCGGAAGTTAGCCCGGTTAAAGTCCTCCACGCGGCTCTTCAGCTGTGGATTCTGATCCAGGACGGCTTCCGCCTGCTTGTACAGGCGATATTCATTGCTGTCTTTAATGGCCTGAACCAAAAGTCTTATATATTTTGTAATGTCCTCCATAGGCACACCTCATCCTGAAGCTTTAGGCTTCCATTATAATCGGCAGAATCATCGGACGTCTCTTGGTGCGTTTCCACAGGAAATCGCCCAGGGAATCCTTGACCGCGGTCTTAATCTTGCCCCAGTCGCCCACGCGTTTCTGCAGACATTCATCCAGCGCCGCTTCCACCACGCGCCTGGCCTGGCCCATCAAATCTTCGGACTCCCGCACATAGACGAAGCCCCTCGACACAATGTCCGGCCCGGATAAAACCACGTTTGTCCGGCGCTCCAGGGCCATGACCACAATCATAATCCCGTCTTCCGCCAGATGCTGCCGGTCGCGCAGCACGATATTTCCCACGTCGCCTACGCCCAGGCCATCCACAAGAATTGCCCCCACGGGCACGTTTCCCGTATGCTCCGCGCCGTTTTCATCCATCTCCAGCACATTTCCGGAGCGCAGGATGAACACATTTTCCTTGGGAATCCCCAGGTTCTCTGCCAGCTTCGCCTGCGCCTTCAGATGCCTGTACTCTCCGTGCACCGGCAGGGCGTATCTGGGATGCACCAGTGAATAGATCAGCTTGATCTCTTCCTGGCACGCATGTCCAGACACATGGGCGTCCTGGAATATAACATTCGCGCCCTTCTGAGACAGCTCATTGATCACCCGGGACACAGCCTTCTCATTGCCAGGGATGGGATTAGAGCTGAAAATAATCGTATCCCCCGGCTTAATGGCAATCTTCTTGTGTATATTGGCCGCCATCCGGGACAGGGCAGCCATGGACTCGCCCTGGCTGCCGGTGGTGATCAGAACCACCTTGTCGTCCGAATAGTTTTTCAGCTGATCCACCTCGATTAACGTGTTCTCCGGTATTTTAAGATAACCCAGCTCCGAGGCCGTCCCGATTACATTGACCATGCTGCGGCCTTCCACCACCACTTTTCGGCCGTATTTGTAAGCGGAGTTAATAATTTGCTGCACCCGGTCCACATTGGACGCAAAAGTGGCGATGATAATCCGGGAATTTCTGTGTTCGTTAAAAAGATTGTCGAACACACGGCCCACGGTGCGCTCCGACATGGTAAATCCCGGACGCTCCGCATTGGTGCTGTCGCACATCAGGGCCAGCACGCCCTTTTTCCCGATCTCCGCAAATCTCTGCAAGTCAATGGCATCCCCGAATACCGGCGTGTAGTCCACCTTAAAGTCCCCGGTGTGCATCACAATCCCCGCCGGCGAATAGATGGCCAGCGCCGCCGCATCCTGAATGCTGTGGTTGGTTTTGATAAATTCCACGGCAAAGTCCCCCAGGTTAATTACCTGGCCGTATTTCACCACTTTGCGCTTGGTGGTTCTCAAAAGATTGTGTTCTTTTAATTTATTCTCAATCAGCCCGATGGTCAGCTTCGTGGCATAAACCGGCACATTCAGCTGCTTTAACACATAGGGCAGCGCCCCGATGTGATCTTCGTGGCCGTGGGTAATCACGAAGCCCTTCACCTTGCTGTAATTGTCTTTCAGATAAGTAATGTCAGGAATGACTAGGTCGATTCCCAGCATATCGTCTTCCGGAAAAGAAAGGCCGCAATCCACCACCACAATGCTGTCTTCGTATTCAAAGACCGTGATGTTCATGCCAATCTGCTCCAATCCGCCAAGGGGAATGACTTTGAGCTTCGAGCCGCCCCTTTTGTTCCTGCGGGGCGTAGCCTTCACCGCTTTTATGGGCGGCTTCGCCGGAAGCTGCCTGCCGGGATTATTCCGCCTGGATCCGTTGGATCCGCGTGACCCGCCAGGGCCGCTGCGCGCGCCGCCTCTTCCACCGTTTGAATTGTTCCGCCTTGCATAGGATCTGTTTACGCCTGCATTCCTTGTTCCGCCTCGTATGTCTCCGTTTGCACTGTTCGTTACTGTCTCGTTATTCAAAAACCGCACCTCCATTGTTCATGCGGCACATTATTCCATACTCATTTTCATCTGGCATTCTTTGCAATAGCCATAAAATTTCACTTTGTGATCCACTACCTGAAATCCACTGGTAGTCTGAACATATTCTTCCAGCGTCTCCATTAAATCTCCGTCAAAAGAAAAAATTCTGCCACAAGAAAGGCATATTAAATGATGATGATGGTGCTTCGTCTTCGCGTCTATCGCGCCCATTCCGTAGCGCGCACAGCCATCATCCAAATTTACCCGATCTATCAACTGCAATTCCAATAAAAGCTGTATGGTGCGGTAAACCGTGGCTAAACCGATCTCCGGATATTTCACCCGCACCGCCTCATATATCTCTTCCGCAGTCAAATGACTGTCATCGCCGCCGGACAGCGCTTCCAACACGCCCATCCGCTGGCTCGTCACCTTCAGGCCCTTTTCCCTGAGCAACTGCGTAAAACCTTCTCTGTCCATGGCCGACCTCGTATAGAATAATATGCTCTTACATCAAAATTCTAAATCTGCATTTTCCAGCGTCTGCTCAAAAACCTTCGACACCGCTTCTAACTCTTCATCATCTTCCACAAATTCATAATGGGCCATTCCACTGTCTTTCTCAGAAGTATCTTTCAGGATGTACGCCTGTGCCTCCTCTTCCTGGGAATCCGAAACCAACAAATAATCGCAGCCGCCAATCCGGACCTGCTCCTCCACGTAAAACTCCAGAATCTGGCCGTCTTCCGCTTCCAATCTGATTTTTTCCATATACTCTCTTTGTTTCACTCTCTGCTATAATCTAAATATCCCTGCAAAATAATCATTGCAGCCAGTTCATCCACGTACTTTTTCCTGTCTTCTCTCGGCACTTTCGTCTCCGCCATGATCTGGTAGGCCTCCACGGTGGTAAGCCTTTCATCCCACATGACAACAGGCAGGCCTGTCCGCTTCTCCAAAATTCTCTGAAATTCCAGCGATTTCTCAGCCCTGTCTCCAACAGTATTATTCATATTCTTCGGGAATCCCAACACAATGGATCCCACCTGATATTCCTCGATCAGTGCATCGATCCGGGCCAGAGTCTGACGCAGCCTTTTCTCTGATTTTCTCCGGATAATCTCCACGCCCTGCGCAGTCAGGCCCAGGGCGTCGCTGACAGCCACGCCTACGGTCTTTGAACCATAGTCCAATCCCAAAATTCTCATGGATCAGCGTTCCCAGGACTTATTCCGGATATATTCCGTCAGCAGTTCTTCCACAAGCTCATCCCGCTCCACTTTCATAATCATGCTTCTGGCTCCTTTGTGGCTGGTGATATAAGTGGGATCTCCAGACATGATATATCCTACAATCTGATTCACCGGATTATAGCCCTTCTCATCCATGGCATTGTAAACCAGGTCCAGAACTTCTTTCACCTGTAATTCGATCTCCGGCTTTGTTTTGAAATATTGTGTATTGTCAATACTTTCTCCCATAATTTTTCACGTCCTCACAAATATTTTCCACTTATTGTCTATTCTAATATATATCGTCCAAAATTACAATGAAAAATTTCTTAAATGTTATGATGTATTTCTTATTTTATACGCATGGCCGACAAAATCCGCCCGGCGTATCGCGCCAGGCGCAGCCGAAAAGCGGCAAATTTATCTGACGTTTAGTATAACCGTTCCCGGCAAAGTAATACGTGGGGCCAGGCCGGCTTTAAAAGCTCCACCGAAACCCGGCGGTTCACCCAGCCCTCAGGATTTTCCACAAAAAGCGCCGCCTTGACATATTCTCTAGTGTGGCCCAGCATGCAGGCTTCCCCGGAGGGGGCCGTCCCCGCCTCCTCAATCAGAAGCTCCGCCGGTTTCTGGCAGCGCCTCGCCTCGTACGCGGCGGACTGCAGCTCATGCAGCTCTAGCAGCTGTCTGCTGCGGCGCTGCTTTTCCTGTCTGGAAATCTGTCCGTCCATGGCGGCCGCCCGGGTGCCCGCCCGCCTGGAATACTGGAAAATGTGCGTCTCATAAAAGCCGATTTCTTTTACAAATTCACAGGATTCCAAAAATTCCTCTTCTGTCTCCCCCGGAAATCCTACCATCACGTCTGTGGTCAGCGCCGGGTCGTCAAAATATTCCCGCAAAATCTCCGTCCGCCGCCGATATTCCCGCGCCGTGTATTTCCGGTTCATCCGCTTTAACACAGCGTCGCTGCCGCTTTGCAGCGACAGGTGGAAATGGGGGCAGACCTTCGGCAGCGCCGCCAATTCCCGGGCAAACGCCGGGGTGATGATTCCCGGCTCCAGGGAACCCAGGCGGATGCGGGCGATTCCTTCCGCCTCATGAACCTGGCGGATCAGATCCAGCAGCCGAAACTCTTCCCCGTGAAAATCCACGCCGTAGGAGCTTAAATGTATCCCGGTCAGCACGACCTCCTGGTAGCCCTGCGCGGCCAGACATTTCACTTCCTTTTGCACATCTTTGGGGCGGCGGCTGCGCACCCGGCCCCGGGCATAAGGGATTACGCAGTAAGAACAAAATTGACTGCACCCGTCCTGCACCTTGATATTCGCCCGCACACGCGAAAGCTCCATGGCTCCAGAGCACGCCATATTCGCGTAATCCCGCACGTCCTTCATATCCTGCGCATAAACGCGCCGCCGGCTCTCCTGCCAACATCGCTCCAGGATTTCTACAATCTGGCCTTTCTCATTATTTCCCACCAGCAAGTCCACCGTGTCGTCCGCCTCCAGCCGTCCGGCCCCGGTCTGCACATAACATCCCACCGCCGCCACAATGGCCTGGGGATTCATCTTTTTCGCCCGGTGGAGCATCTGTCGGGACTTTTTGTCCGCCACATCCGTCACCGTGCAGGTGTTGATGATGTATGCGTCCGCCCCCGGCTCAAAGGGAACGATTTCATAGCCCGCCTGCTCTAAAAGCTGCCGCATGCTTTGTGTTTCGTAAGCATTCACTTTGCACCCCAGGTTATGGAGCGCCACTTTTTTTTTCATAAAGGCACACCTCATTTTTCTACATTTTGACCAATAATTGCAGAGAATCTTTATACTTTTTCTTCTTGACTTTTAAAATTCCAAACTGTAAGATATGGGTAAACAAGCAACCGGCAACCCTATTATTTACGGGAGGATTTTAAGTTTGGAAGTAAACTTCCAAATCTCCCTGGATGACGCAGCAAGTGCGTCAGGAGGAGGAAAAAATGAAAACAGTGCAGATTTCACTGAACTCAATCG
Organism: uncultured Lachnospiraceae bacterium; assembly: GCA_964407765.1. GTDB lineage: Bacteria > Bacillota > Clostridia > Lachnospirales > Lachnospiraceae > MGBC164599. The sequence goes on along the minus strand of CAYOWU010000001.1, from coordinate 24,764 downwards.
ATAAGGTAAAAGCGTTTGTGAATGAAATTGGCAAATTCGACTGCGATTTCGACCTGGTGTCCGGACGATACGTGATCGACGCCAAATCCATCATGGGCATTTTTAGCCTGGATTTATCCAAGCCCATCGACCTGAACATCCATGCGGACAGCAGCAGTCTGGACGAAGTGATGGAAAAAATCCGGAATTACATGATCTAAAATATCCTTGAATAAGAAAACAAAGCGGTGTTGCCTTATGCAACACCTCTTCATTTCAATACGTTAAATCCAATCTTCACCGTTTCCGTCGTCTCGATGGCCCGATCCACCAATTCCTGTATACGTTCTTGCAGATTCCGCTCGGATTTCTCAATGGATTTCAGAGTCGGTTTCGTCACCGGATGCTTGGCCACGAAAATCGTGCAGCAGTCCTCGTAGGGCAGCACGGAAGTCTCGTACGTGCCGATCCTCTCTGCGATCTCCACAATATCCTGCTTGTCAAAAGCAATCAGCGGCCGATACACTGGCAGGGTACATACCTGGTTGGTGGCGATCAGGCTCTGCATGGTCTGGCTGGCCACCTGGCCAATGCTCTCCCCGGTGACAAGCGCCTGGCATTTATTTTCCACGGCAAAATGCTCCGCAATGCGCATCATGTAGCGACGCATGTGGATGGTCAGCTCGTCGTGGGGACACTGGTCATAGATATAAAGCTGGATGTCCGTGAAATTCACCACGTGCAGGCGCACCGGGCCGCAGTATCTGGACACCTGCGCCGCCAAATCCACTACTTTTTGCCTGGCCCGTTCGCTGGTGTAGGGCGGCGCGTGAAAGTACACCGCGTCAATGGCCACGCCCCTCCGGGAAATCATGTAGCCGGCCACCGGGCTGTCAATCCCGCCGGAAAGCAGCAGCATGGCCTTGCCGTTGCACCCGGCCGGCATTCCCCCGGGTCCTGGGATTTCCCGAGAATAGATATAGATTTTCTCCCGGATCTCCACACTCAACATCAATTCCGGATGGTGCACGTCCACTTTCATCCTGGGAAAAGCGTCCAGCACAGCCTCCCCCAGCTTCGCGTTAATCTCCATGGACTGCAGCGGATAGGACTTTTTGGCCCGGCGGGCATTCACCTTGAACGTCAGGCTGCAGTTTGGGTAAAATTTTTCTATATAGTCAAGCGCGTCCGCTTTCAGCTGTTCAAATCCCCCATCCTCCAGAATCACCACCGGACAGATGCGCACAATCCCGAACACCCGCTGCAGCGCCTCCAGACATTCCTCGTAATCATAGTAATCGGAACGGCATTCCACATAGACCCGCCCCTGTTCCTTGCGCACATGGAAATCCCCTTCAACCTTTTTCAGCGCCCGGCGGATCTGATCGATCAGCGCATTCTCGAACAGATAGCGGTTTTTTCCTTTTAATGCAATCTCTGCATATTTTATCAAAAAAGCGCGATATTCCATCGGCTTCCTCCTTCCATTTTAATGACGGGCATATTTTCGCAGCATCGGCGTCAGCTCCTCCAGCGCCTGCAGGCAGAGGCGAATTTCCTCTTCAGACGTCTCCTCGCAGAAACTGAAACGAATGGCGGATTCCCGCTCCTTTTGGCTAACGCCCATGGCGGCCAGCGCGGCGCTTTTCACCTTCTTATGGGCAGAGCAGGCCGCCCCCGCCGACACATAAATTCCCCTGTCCTCCAGCGCATGGAGCAGCACCTCGCTGCGGATGCCCGTAAAGCTGGCGTTTACGATATGCGGCGCCCCCTGCCGCGCCGGCATTGAGTGGACGACGACGCCCTCCAGATTTTCCAGCCCTTCTGTGAGCAGTTCTTTGATTCGATACATATGTTCTGTTTTTTCCTGGAAATCCCGATAGACTTCCTCCACCGCGGCGCCCAGGCCCGCAATTCCGGGCACGTTGTCTGTGCCGGAGCGCATGCCGCCCTGCTGCCCGCCGCCTAAAATCTGGGGCTGCACCTTCGCCTGTTCCCGGATATAGAGAAATCCTACGCCCTTTGGCCCATGGATTTTATGGCCGCTGGCCGAGAGCAGGTCGATACCCATCCGCCCTGGGTAAATCCGGTATTTTCCCAAGGCCTGTATAGCGTCTGCGTGGAACAGCGCGCCGGGGGCCTTCTCATGCACCAGCGCGGCGATTTTCTCCATGGGCTGCACCGAGCCCACCTCGTTATTTACATACATCACGGACACTAGGATGGTTTCCGGATTTAACTCCTTTGCCAAGGCCTCCAGCGACGCAACGCCCTGGCTGTCCACGGGAATTTCCCGTACCTCGAATCCCATTTCCTCCAGTCGTTTCACCGGCTCCTTCACCGCCGCGTGCTCCACCGCCGAAAGAAGAATCCGCCTCCCCTTTCTCTGGTTGGCCGCGGCCGCCCCCAAAAGAGCCAGGTTGTTGGACTCCGTGCCGCCGGAGGTGAAGAAAATCTCTTTTTCCCGCGCCTTTAACTGGCGGGCGATGGCTTCACGGGCTTTTTTTACGTAGGCCTCCGCCTCCACGCCTTTACGGTGCATGGAAGAGGGATTGCCGTAGTCTTCCATCATGGTCCGTACCACGATGTCACGGACGCTTTTATAGCACCAGGTGGTGGCTGCGTGATCTAAATATATTTCCATGTCACTGTCCTCCCTCGTCCGGGTCCTGATCCAGATGAAACATCAGCACGGACAAAAGAGCCAGCCCGGCCGTCTCCGTGCGCAGAATCCTTCTTCCCAACGTGATGGGCGCACAGCCCAGCTCCGCCGCCCTTTGGACTTCCCGTTCGTCAAATCCGCCCTCCGGGCCAATGAATACGGCCACCGACTGCCCTGGCCGCAGCTGGCGGATTCGCTGCCGGGACGCGTCCATGCCTTCCGCCCGCTCGTAGGGAATCCACTTCACCTGACAGGCGCTTGCGTATTCCAATGCTTTTTCAAAGCTGCAGATCGGATGAATCCGGGGAACAAAGCCCCTCCCGGACTGTTTCGCCGCACCCTCGGCGATCTGCTGCCACCGCTGCGCCTTTTTGGCCGCCCTCTTCTCATCCAGCTTCACCACCGTGCGCATAGTCTCCACGGGAATCACCTCGTAAACGCCCAGCTCCACCGCCTTCTGGATAATCCACTCCATCTTGTCGCTTTTGGGCAGCCCTTGAAACAGGTAAATCCGGCTGGGCAGCTCCGCCTGGGTGTCCTGCACATACATAATGTGCGCCGTCACTTCCCGTTCGGTCGTTCCCTCAATGTAACAGGCGTACTCCTTCCCGTCCGGCGCGCCTACTACAATCTTGTCCCCCGGCCCCATGCGCAGCACATGGCAAATATGGTTCACGTCGCCGCCCGTAATGTGAATCAAAGGATCCTCAATCTGTTTTGGCTCTACAAAAAAACGCCGCATACGGTTTCTCCTTTACTTGCGGGCGGTCAGGGACACCCATTCCCCCTGCGCCGCTGATTCTAAAACTTCCAGCCCGACCCCCTCCAGGGCCTGGCGCACTTCGGTTTCTTTCTCATCCAAAATCCCGGACATAATGCAGATCCCGCCGTCTTTCATGCAGCGGGCCGCCACCGGCGCCAGCAAAACCAGCACATCCGCCAAGATATTGGCTGTCACCAGGTCAAAGGGCGTTTCTTCCGCCTTTTTCTGCACCGCCTCTTCTGTGAGGATGTTGCCGATGAGCATTTCAAATCCCGCGTCCGCCAGATCATTGACCTGGAGGTTCTCTTGCACCGCCGAGGCCGCGCAGGGGTCCAGATCCGTCCCCAGCACATATTCCGCTCCCAGTTTGCAGCCGATCATGCCCAGAATGCCGCTGCCCGTGCCCACATCCAGCATCCGCATGCCCGGCCGGATGTGTTTCTTAATCTGCCGGATGCACAGCTGGGTCGTCTCGTGCATCCCGGTTCCGAACGCCGTCCCCGGATCCATGTGCAGCAGCATGGCGCCCGGTTTGATTTCCTCGGGCTTCTCCCAGGAAGGCACGATCAGAATGTCGTCCACGTAAAACTGATGAAAATATTCCTTCCAGTTGTTCATCCAGTCCTTATCCTCAGTCTGGGAGCTTGCAATGGCGCCGGAGCCAATGTCTGTGTATTTTTTCAGATCCCGCAAGGCCTCCTGCGCCCGGCCCAAAATTTCCCGGGACTCCTCTTCGTCGTCCAGATAGAAGCTCACATAGGCCACCCCGTCATCCTCTGGCCCTTCCGGCGCCAAATCCACGAACATCTGCTGACACTCTTCTTGGGTCAGCGGCTGTTTGTCCTGGATCTCCACGCCTTGGACGCCCGCTTCCGCCAGCGCGGCCGCCACCAGGTCTTCCGCCTCCGTCGTTGTTTCTATGGTAAAGCGATTCCATTTCATTTTAGTCCATCCCCGCCCTTTCCAAATTTTTTTCTCACGATAAAGCCACTCCGTACGCCACCAGCGGTATGGTGAGCAGGGAAAACAGTGTGCTTAGGACAATCCCCTTGGACAAAAGCGCGCCGTCCACGCCGTTTTCCTCGCACATCATCAGCGGCATGTTGGCCGCCGGCATGGCGATTAAAAGCACAAACGCGGCCACCATCTCCGTGTCGTGAATCAGAGCTTTGAGCGCCCATCCCATGGCGATGGGAATCAGGATCTGCCGCGCCAGAATGTAGGCGTACAGCCGCGTTTCCTTAAAAATCTTCCCCAGCGGCATATTGGCCAAGGAAATCCCGATGACGGACATGCTCAGAAAAGTGGTGGCCGCGCCCACGTAGTCCACGGTTTTTACCAGAACTTCCGGCAGGCTGGGCCTTAACAGGAAAATGGCCACACAGGCCACGCCCGTCACCGTGCCCGGGTTGACAATGCCGCCGGATCTGGCCGCGCTTTCGCCGCTGTGCCGGCATACCAGCCGCCTGCCGTACGTATAAATCAGAATGTTAAAGATTATATTACAGATAATCACATAAATCAAGACCTCTGTTCCCAAAACAGCCGAGATCACCGGTATGCCGATGAACCCGATGTTCCCAAACAGAGCCATCAGCGCATACTGATCCCGCTCCAGCGGATTTTTCCCCAGGAAAACAGGCAGCGCCTTTCCGATGAGCAAAAGACACACATAAATCCCCACGCCCGCCGCAGCCGCCTGCAAAAGCTTCCCATTGCCGATTCCGCCGCCGCTTCCCAGCACGCTGGTCAGCATCAGCGCCGGGTTGCAGATATTGACCACCAACGCCGAGATGACCTTCCCCGCCTGGCCGTCTGCAATCCCCTTTTTACAGGCGGCGTAGCCCACAGCGATCAGAAGAAATATCATACACATCTGCCGGAAAATCACACTTGCGTCCATCCTGTTTTGTCCTCTCCTTATGTCCAATTTCATTTGTGTCATTGCGAAATGCCCATTTCAACAATCTGAGTTTGGGAAAAATATGAATAAAGCATTTCGCAATGGCCCTATTTTACTGTTATTTTACAGGAAGCCTTTTTCCCGCTTCCGTCCCGGGCGGTGACTGTAATTGTGGCCTTGCCCTTTTTCAGCGCGCGCAGGTTCCCGCGGGCGTCCACTTTGACTGTCCCGGGAGCGCTGCTTTTCCAGGAAACGGTCTTTTTGTAGGCATTTGACGGGGCGACCTTCACGGCCAGCCTGAATTTTTTTCCTTTTTTCAGGGTCAGACTCTTTTTGTTCAGCGACACCTTTTGCGCCATGCGGTCAACTTCCGCGTATTTTCTATAGCGGAACACAGACACGCTAGAAGATGTGCCGGTCCACAATGGCCGGTTATTCCAACTCCACAGATGATGGTACCAGACCCGGTTGTAGTCGTTTCCGAAATTTGCCTCATACACTTGAATTCCCAGGCTGCTTTTCTTGAGAAAAATCGCCTGATGCCTTCCGCCGCCGCCCGTCCAGTGAATCACGTCGCCTATTTTCGCATGGGAAAAAAGACGCTTCATGGCATTTGTATTTTTCGTGCTCACGGCTTTTCCCAACTGGCGGTAGCTGGGCGAGCCGGCATAATAGGGTTCCTGAAATGCCTGCCTGGTCACATACATGACGAAGCCCGCACACTCATGCCCGACGATGGATTTTGTGACGCCGTTCTTTTTTATGGTGATTGTCTCGTAGCCATTATAGTAGGAATTATTGGGGTAAATCCCCGATACCGCTTTGATCCGGTCTTCCACGACTGCCGCCTGCACGGCTTCCGGCGCCACAAGCGCCACAAAGACCGCCGCCGTCCACATAATGATAAGCGCGCGAAGCGCCGCCTTTTTCCTCCCCATACGCTGCCTCCCGGTTTTCTTTTAGTTTGTTCTTAATTATAACTGAAAATGGCAAAAAAACAACCCCTGCCGCCAGGAGTTGTCTTTTTACCGTTTTTTATCTATTTTTTCTTTCTGCACGCTTTGTCAAATGCCCGCAGCGCTTCTTTGGCTTCCCGGTTGAGCTTGGTGGGCACCTGCACCACCAGCGTTACGTAATGGCTTCCCCGCACTTTGCTGTTTCGGATGCTGGGAACGCCCTTGTCTTTCAAGCGGATGCGCGTGTCGGTCTGGGTTCCCGGCTTCACATCGTACATGATGTCTCCGTCCACGGTGGAAATCCGCACTTCGCCGCCCAGGGCCGCCTGGGCATATGTGATAGGAGCCGTGGAGTAAATGTCGTCTCCACGCCTCTGGAAAATGGGATGTCTGGCAACCACTACTTCCGCCAGCAGATCCCCTCTGGGTCCCCCGTTTGTGCCTGGCTCCCCTTTGTCCCGGATGCGCACGGACTGGCCGTTGTCGATACCGGCCGGAATGGACACTTTGATCTTCGTGCGCTTGGAAACGTAGCCGCTTCCCCGGCAGTCCGAGCATTTCTCCTTGATGACTTTCCCGCTGCCGCCGCATTCCGGGCAGACCTGCACATTCCGGGTCATACCGAACAGGGTCTGCTGGGTGTAGACAATCTGGCCGTCCCCGTTACACTTCGGACATGTCTCCGGCGATGTGCCCGGCTTGGCCCCGCTGCCGCCGCAGTTGGGACATTCTTCCTTTAGGGTTATCTCGATCTCCTTTTCGCAGCCGAACACCGCCTCCTCAAAAGTCACATTGATCCTGCACCTTAAGCTGGCGCCTTTCATGGGGCCGCTTCTGGCCCGCCTTCTGCTGCCGCCGCCGAACAGATCTCCGAATATGTCCCCAAATATGTCGCCCATATCTGCGGAATTGAAGTCAAATCCGCCGAATCCGCCGTAACCGCCGCCGCCGTTTTCAAAAGCGGCAGGGCCGAACTGGTCATACTGCTTTCTCTTTTCCGCGTCGCTTAAAATCGCATAGGCGTTGGTGGCTTCTTTGAACTTCTGCTCCGCTTCCTTATCACCCGGATTTGCGTCCGGGTGATATTTCTTCGCCAGTTTCCGGTATGCTTTCTTGATCGCCGCCTCATCCGCATTTTTGTCCACGCCTAAGACTTCGTAATAATCTCTTTGTTGTTCTGCCATAGTTACCTCCCATCCACGCGTGGTCTGTCATCGGATTTTCTCTTACACTTCTTTATAGTCTGCATCGATCACGTCGTCATCATAGCCCGCTTCGTCGCCGCCGGACGCCTGGCCGCCCATGTTCATATTGGGGTCTGCGCCCTGTGCGCCGCCGTTTTGCTCATACATTTTTGCAAAAAGCTTCTGCGCGCCGGTCATCATCTTCTCCTGGGCGGCTTTTAATTCGGCTACCTGCGCCTCTGTCATCTCTTCTGGATTGGTTTTTTCCAGCAGGTCTTTTAAGTCTTTCAAATCCGCTTCCACTGCCGCTTTGTCAGAAGCGTCCAGCTTGTCGCCCACTTCTTCCAGGGCTTTTTCGGTCTGGAACACCATAGAGTCCGCGTCGTTTCTGGCATCGATGGCTTCTTTTCTCTTCTTGTCCTGCGCTTCGTACTCGCTGGCTTCGCGAACGGCTTTCTCGATGTCTTCGTCGGACATGTTGGAGCCGGCCGTGATGGTGATCTTCTGCTCTTTGCCTGTACCCAGGTCTTTGGCGGATACGTTTACAATGCCGTTGGCGTCAATGTCAAAAGTTACTTCGATCTGCGGCACGCCGCGTCTTGCCGGCGGGATTCCGTCCAAACGGAACTGTCCCAGGGACTTGTTGTCTTTGGCGAACTGACGCTCACCCTGCACCACGTTGATGTCTACGGCTGTCTGGTTGTCGGCCGCCGTGGAGAAGATCTGGCTCTTCTTGGTGGGGATGGTTGTGTTTCTCTCAATCAAACGGGTCGCCACACCGCCCATAGTCTCGATGGACAGAGACAGCGGCGTAACGTCCAGAAGCAGAATATCCCCTGCGCCTGCGTCGCCGGCCAGCTTGCCGCCCTGAATGGCTGCGCCGAGGGCTACGCACTCGTCTGGATTCAAGGTCTTGCTGGGCTCTTTGCCGGTCAGCTGTTTTACTTTATCCTGTACGGCCGGAATACGGGTGGAGCCGCCCACCAGCAGCACCTGGCCCAATTCGGAGGCAACCAAGCCAGCGTCGGACAACGCGCGTTTTACCGGCTCGGCGGTTTTTTCCACCAGGTCATGGGTCAGCTCATCGAATTTGGCCCTAGTCAGGTTCATGTCGAAATGCTTCGGTCCGTCCTGGGTAGCCGTGATAAAGGGCAGATTAATGTTTGTAGTGGTGGCGGAAGACAGTTCCTTTTTCGCCTTCTCCGCCGCTTCTTTCAGTCTCTGCAAAGCCATTTTGTCATTGGAAAGATCCACGCCCTCGGCCGCCTTGAACTCGGCCAGCATATAGTCGGTCACTTTCTGGTCAAAATCATCGCCGCCCAAACGGTTGTTTCCAGCGGTGGACAGCACTTCGATTACGCCTTCGCCGATCTCGATAATGGACACGTCGAAGGTGCCGCCGCCCAGGTCGTATACCATGATCTTCTGTTCTTTCTCATTATCCAAGCCGTAAGCCAGTGCGGCTGCCGTGGGCTCGTTGATAATTCTCTTCACTTCCAGCCCGGCGATTTTTCCAGCGTCTTTGGTGGCCTGTCTCTGGGCGTCGTTAAAGTAAGCCGGTACGGTGATGACCGCTTCGGACACAGTTTCGCCCAAATAGTCTTCCGCGTCTTTTTTCATTTTCTGCAGAATCATCGCGGAAATTTCTTGGGGTGAATATTTCTTATCGTCGATATTTACCCGATAGTCGCTGCCCATCTCCCTCTTAATGGAAGAAATTGTATGATCCGCGTTGGTCACGGCCTGACGTTTTGCCGGCTCGCCCACCAGACGCTCGTTGCTCTTTGTAAACGCTACGACGGAAGGTGTGGTTCTGGCGCCCTCAGAATTGGCCACAACGGTTGATTTTCCACCTTCCATAACAGCTACACAGCTATTTGTCGTTCCTAAATCAATACCAATAATCTTGCTCATTGTCCTATCCTCCTGTCAATCAAACAACATCGATAAACTTGCTATTTTAAACTTTAATTTGCCACTTTTACCATGCTGTGCCTTACCACAAACTCTTTATACATATAGCCTTTCTGCAGCTCTTCCACCACGGTGTTTTCACCCGCTTTTGGGTCTTCCACATGCATCACCGCGTTGTGCAGGTTCGGGTCAAATTCCTTACCCACAGCCTCTATGGGTTCCACGCCCATCTCGGACAATGCGGTCATCAGCTGCTTGTAGACCATCTGCATCCCTTCGGCGAACGCGTCGCCTTCCGGGGCGGCCGCCAGTCCCCGCTCGAAGTTATCCACCACGGGAAGGATTTTCTCCACCGCCTCCTTGGCGCCCACGATGTACATGCTGGCTTTTTCCTTCTCGGTGCGCTTGCGGAAATTGTCAAACTCCGCCATGGTTCTCTGCAGCCGGTCGGTCAGGTCTTCGATCTGTTCGGTCTTCTTGTCTTTTTTCTGCGGCTCTTCATCCCCCGGGGCGTCATCCTTTTGAACCTCTTCCTCTGCGGCTTTTGCCTCTTCTGCGGACGGCTCTTCTTCAGCCTCGCCGGCTTTCTCAGTTACAATCTCCTCTTCTTCCGGAACTTCCTGGCAGGATTCTTCTTCCTGCATTTCTTCCGGCTTTTTGCTCTCTTCTGACAATGCCTCTTCCCGCCTTTCTTTGCGTTCTATATGGTTCTATGTTTTCCGAAACATGGCGTCCAGCTGGGTGCGCAATGCTTTTAAGCTGTCCACCACATTTTCATAATCCATTCTCTTGGGCCCCACAATGCCGATGGTGCCGCGGATGCCTTCCCCCAGTTCGTAGGTGGCCGTCACCACGCTGCAGTCCTTCATGGTCTTGATGGGCGCCTCGTCGCCGATGTACACCTGGATTCCTGTATTTTCGTCATCGGACATGGTTTCCCGCACCAGATCCGCCAGCTGCTGCTTCTCCTCAAACGTGGATATAAACTCGCTGGCCTTGGCGCTGTCGCTTAACTCCGGATAGCGGAAAATGTTGGTGGCCCCCGACGTGTAGATCTCCATATCCTCATCCACCTGGATAATGTTGGCCACCGCGTCCAGCACGCTGCCCACAACTGCACCGTACTGGCCGGCCTGTTCCTTGAGCTGCGCGATCATTCCCAGATTAATCTCAGCCGCCGGTATCCCGTTTAAGCTGTTGTTCAGCAGAAAGTTCAGCTTGAAAAGCGTGTCATCGCTCATCTGCTCATCCAGGTCAATGATCTCATTGCGAATCCGATTTCCCGACGTGACCACCACCGCCACCAGCTGAAGGTTGTTTAGACGGGACAGCTGAATGAACTTTAAGCGGTCACTGGAAAAAGAAGGCGCGGAAATCAAGGTGGCATAGTTGGTGTTCTGCGCCAGGGTTTTCACCACCTGCTTCAGAACCTTCTCCATCTTATCGGTCTTCTCTATCATCAGGTCTTTTATTTCCGCGATCTCTTCGTCCTTCTCGGCCATCAGCGCGTCCACATACAGGCGGTAGCCTCTGTCCGACGGAATCCTGCCTGCGGAGGTGTGCGGCTGATGTATATAGCCCATCTCCTCCAGATCCGACATTTCATTGCGTATGGTGGCGGAGCTAAGATTCAGATCCGTGAACTTTGAAATTGTTCTGGAACCCACCGGCTCGCCGGTTTCCAGATATGTCTGGATAATTGCTTTTAGAATCTTCTTCTTGCGGGCATCCAATTCTACCATCTGCCGCTCCTCCCCATTTCTTAAAGGCTGTTAGCGCTCATGCTTTTGGAGCGCTAACATCTTGATAACAATATACACCTACCCTCTTTTTTTGTCAAGAGGTGGAAGTGAAATTTTTTTCTTCCAGAAAAGGAACAAAAAAAACAGGGCAAAAAAGAAAACCGGTGATACGCCGGTTCTCTTTTTACAATGTATTTAGTTTCTGCAATGCCTTACGTCCGATAATAAGCTGCGCATGCTCCTGCAAATGGGCCTCGCCCGCGCGGCTGAAGCTGCGTCCTTTTCCAAATTCCGATAAAATATTGCATACCTTGTTAAACTCTTCCGGTGTATGGGAAGACTGATGTACGACCAGCAGATAATCGCTGTCCTGGGACTCCTGGTATAAGTCATTCACGCCTGAAAAATAATCGTTCAGGCCGTGGGCCGCTTTAATCACAGCGTCCAGATTGGGGAATTGGAAAATACAGGTCAGGTTCAGGGCCGCGTCCTCCTGGGCGACGCCCACGCCTTCTGACGCCGCGTCGCCTGCCTTTTTGCGCGACGCCTCTGTCTTGACCTTCGCCTCATAGAGCTTCCGGAAAATATCGATGATGCTGTCCGCCCCATCGATCTGCATTTCACCCTCGTCGCTGTCCACAGCGGTTGAAGGCGCGAATTTGGAAAACCGGGTGTCCAGCTCCTCCGGATCTTCCACCTTGGTGATAATCAGGATGATACTGTCCGCATTGATGGGGATTGCCTCAATCATCAAGGGGATGTTGTCTGCTTCGAACCCAAATTCGTTATGCGCCTGGCGCATCATGTCGCGGAAAAGATTCTTCGCCTTTTCCGTGCCGTACGCCAGCTCGCTTAAATGAATCTGATGGCTGTCCAAATCTTCTCTGGTCAGAGTGCAGCGTATTTGGTTTTCGTTAATCTTTTCTATTTTCATATCATCACATCCTATTCTGGGGAAATAAAAGAATACATCGCCTTGGCCTGCTCCGGTTACATGAAAACCGCCTTACAGAATATACTACTACCATATTATATAACACTTCATGCAAATATGTAAAGGGAATCATGGAACTTTAAGAAAGTAATTGTAACAGTTCAGCCATGCGCTATCCCGCGAGGCATCGGCTTGCACCTGCAAGACGATCCCGAGACAGCCACGCGCCAAACTGCGTTTTTTGCAGTTTGTGTGCATATTTTTGTGACAGTGAAGCCCAGGAGGCTGAACTGTTACAAGTAATTGTAACAGTTCAGACGCAACGCCGCGCATCCGCCGTTGTTTTCTATTATACACAGATATGGGAAAAACACAATATGGTGAATGCTGTCATGTTTGACGAAATCATACAGCCGCGGCCATCTGTCTGGAATTTTCGATTTTGTGTTGATTCTGGACGAAAAAGGTATTATAATGGGGACATGCTCATTTTAGAAAAGGAGGAACCAAAAAATGACACAGATTTCTAAAGATATGAAAATCGGCGAATTGCTTCAGGTTGACCCCAACATTGCCGCAATCCTGATGAGGGCCGGCATGCACTGTATCGGATGCCCCTCCGCCCAGGGAGAATCACTGACCGAGGCGGCTATGGTTCACGGCATGGACGCGAACAAGCTTGAAGTACAGATCAACGAATATTTGGCCGCAAAATAGATTCGGTCGGTGGCTGGGAACAGTTCCACATATTTTTAAAAATTTCTACTTGTATTTATTTAAGAGATAGTTTAGAATGTGGGTATAAACGAAAAGGAGGATAAAAGAAATGGCATATGTAATTACAGATGAATGTGTATCCTGTGGAACCTGCGCGGACGAATGTCCAAACGAGGCTATTGCTCAGGGTGACGACAAATATGTAATCGACGCAGAAACCTGTGTGGACTGCGGAACATGCGTAGATGCATGTGAACACGACGCAATCGTGGAAGAGTAAGCCTAAAAGCAATGAAGTAAATAAAGAGGAGATGCGCATGTTCTGTGCCGTCTCCTCTTTATTATTTTCTCATATCAGAATAGTGTCTGAATGCTCTAAACGCCCGTTCATTTTTTTCTGCGTTTGCCTCGCCGGCGCCGCTTGATTTCCTGCGCCGCCGCCACCTGCTTCATCCCCTGCTGGTGATAGCGGATCTTTTCATCCAGCTTGCGGATTCGCAGTTCTTCCTGGTTCTTTTCTTTTACGCCCTGGACGATTAATTTTTCCAGGATGTTCTGAAACTCTGTGAGCCGCAGGTCGTCCTTCGGGTTCATGCGCAGAGGGACTTGTCCCTCTTCCGAAATCTGCGGCGCCTGCGCGTCCAGAGTTTCCTCCGCCCTGGGAGGGGCTTGGCTCTCTGCGGCCGCTTCCTGCGCCTGTATTTCTTCTACCTCCTGCAGGTCTTCTATTTCTTGTACCTCTTCTATATCCTGCGCTTCTTCTGCCTCGCGTATCTCCTCTTCCTGTTCACAATCCATATCCAATTCCTGACCGGAATCCTCCAGCAATCGGGTTTTACTCCTCGGCGCTCCCGGCCCATACTGATAGATGCGGGGAACCAGTTCCCGGATTGCGTCTAATTTCAGTCCTCTTTTCTTCAGCTCCTTTATATTCAGAAATAACTGAATATCGTATCCGGTGTAGCATCGATATCCCTTTTCGTCGCGGTTCACGCGGATTTCCAGCGTCTGTTCCCAATAACGCAGAACCGACGCGCTCTCACCCACTTCTTTCGCCGCCTGGGATATGGTATAAACCTGCTTGTCCATACTACCCCTCCTAGTCATGTAAGTATTCGCGCCTCTTGTCTATTATAAACAGTAAGATTTCAAAGTACAAGCAAAAGTTCTCGACATATTTCCCTACTTTTTCAGGTTGACGAACTGGGTATACTGGGGCATCCACACCAGCTCCACCACTCCTATGGGGCCGTTTCTCTGTTTGGCGATGTTGATTTCCGCGATGTTCTTCTTCTCGGAATCCTTGTTGTAGTAGTCATCCCGGTAAATGAACATCACGACATCCGCGTCCTGCTCAATAGCGCCGGACTCCCGCAGGTCTGAAAGCATGGGCCGATGATTGGGCCGCTGCTCCACCGCGCGGCTTAACTGGGACAGGGCCACTACCGGCACGCACAGCTCCCGGGCCATGGCCTTTAGTCCCCGGGAGATTTCCGAGATTTCCTGCTGACGGGAATCGCCGCGTCCGTTTCCGTTCATCAGCTGAAGGTAATCCACAAAAATAATGCCCAGATCCTGTTCCAGTTTGTACTTTCGGCATTTGGAACGCAATCCGGACACGGTGGACGCTTCCGGTGAATCGTCGATAATTAATTTAGTCCGCCCAAGCACATCGGCGCCTTCCACCAGCTTGGTCCAGTCCTCATCCCGCAGATCCCCGGTGCGCAGGCTCTGGCTGTCTACCCGGGATTCCATGGACAGCATACGGCTGACCAGCTGCTCTTTGGACATCTCCAGGCTGAATATGGCCGCGGTGACTTTGCTTTTGACGGTCATGTGCCGGGCGATATTGAGCGCGAAGGCCGTCTTTCCCATGGAAGGGCGGGCAGCGATTAAAATCAGATCCGAGGGCTGGAAGCCGGAGGTTTTGTAGTCCAGATCCACAAATCCCGTGGGCAGCCCGGTGACGTTTCCCTGCACCCTGGACGCTTTCTCGATATTATCCACCACGTTTAACACAATCTGCTGAATGGGCACGAAATCCGACGCGCCTTTCCTCTGGAACAGCTCGAACATCTTTTTTTCTGCGTCTTCCAGGATGTTCTCCGTCTTGTCCTGCTGTAGATAACAGGCGTCTTCCACTTCCTCGCTGGCCTTAATCAGGCGGCGCAGCAGCGCTTTTTCGCTGACAATGCCCGCATAATAGCGGATGTTGGCCGACGTGGGCACCGCGTCCAAAAGCTCCCGGGCGTATTCCAGGTCGCTTATTTCCCCGGGCAGGTCCTTTTCCCTAAGCCTGTCCTGCAAAGTGACCAGATCCACCGGCCGGCCCTCGTTGCACATCTCTACCATCACGTCAAAAATGACGCCGTACTGCCTCTGATAAAAATCTTCGCTGCGCAGGATTTCCGATGCCGCCAGAATCGCTTCCCGGTCCATAATCATGGAGCCGATGACGGATTTCTCCGCCTCCAGGCTGTGGGGCAAAACCCTTTTGATCAGCGCTTCTTCCAACGCGTATTCCTCCTAACCCTCTTTCACCGTAACCTTCACTATGCCCGTCACTTCCGGGTGCAGCCGCAGGGGCACTTCCGTCACTCCCAGCGCTTTGATGGGGCTTTCCAGCTGCAGTTTCTTCTTATCCAATGTCATGCCCAGCTGTTCCTGGGCGGCTTCTGTGATTTCCTTGGCGGATATGGAGCCGAAGGTCTTTCCGCCCTCTCCCACCTTCAGCGTCAGCACAACCTCTTTGCCCTCCAGGTTTTTGGCAAATTCCCGGGCCGCCTCCAGGCTGTTCTGGGCCAGCTTCTGCTGGTGCGCTTTTTTCAGCTTTAAGTCGTTTAAGTTCTTCGGGGTGGCCTCTGCGCCCAGCTTCTTAGGCAGCAGCATATTCCGGGCGTAGCCGTCGCTGACATTGACAATCTCTCCTTTTTTCCCCAAAGATTTCACATCTTCCAATAAAATTACTTTCATCTATAACTCTCCTTTTTCTATCATATCTTTTAGCATTTTTTTAACAACTTCCACGATTTTCTCCGGCGTCTCGTTGGGAACCTGCGCGCCGGCGATGTTCATATGGCCCCCGCCGCCCAGTTTTTCCATAATCACCTGCACGTTCACCTCATCGATGGCCCTGGCGCTGATGTAGACAATGTGGTTGTAATCCGTCAGCACGAAAGACGCCTTCACGCCCACGATATTCAAAAGCTCGTTGGCCGCCTGCGCCGCCACCACCGTGGGGCTGTCCAGGCCTTTGCTGGGACAGATGGAAATGGCATAGGAACCCTCATAGATTTCCGCGTTGTAAATAGTCTCCGCCCGCGCCTTGTAAGCGTCCATGTTATCTCTGAGAAGCTTCTGCACCCGCACCACATCCGCGCCGCACCGGCGCAGGAACGCCGCCGCCTCGAAGGTGCGCACGCCCGCCTTGGACTTAAAGTTGTTGGTATCAATGATGATTCCCGCGTAAAGGCTGTCCGCCTCCATATTCCGGATGCGGATGCCGTCGGCGAAATACTGGAGCACTTCCGCCACCATCTCGCAGGTGGAGGACGCATAGGGTTCCACATAGGACAGCACCGCATTTTCAATGACCTCGCTGCCTCTGCGGTGATGATCCAGCACCACGATGGTGTCGGTCATCCGCAGCAGATCCGGGCATTCCGTATAGCTGGGCTTATTAGTGTCTACCACCACCACTACCGTATTATGATCCACCAGCTCCTTGGCCGTGGCGCTGTCCACGAACATGTCGTCCTCGTACTCGTCGTTTTCCAGGAACCCCGCCATCAGCGGACGGATGGAGGTGGTCAGATCGCTGATTACGATATGAACCTCCTTGCCCAGCGTCTTGGCCGCCCGGTAAATGCCCACGGCCGCGCCGAACGCGTCCACGTCTGTAATCTGGTGCCCCATCACCACCACCCGATCCTTGTTGGTGATAAATTCTTTCAGCGCCTGGGCTTTTACCCGGGCTTTTACCCGGGTGGCCTTCTCCAGCTGCTGGGATTTGCCGCCGAAATAGGAGATCGTCTCCCCGTCTTTTACCACCGCCTGGTCGCCGCCCCGGCCCAGGGCCATCTCGATGGCTATCCGGCACTGCTCGTAATTTAAGTTATAGCCGTTTCCGTTCAGGCCGATGCCAATGCTCAAGGTCACAGCCATTTCATTTCCGATGTTCACATTCTTGACTTCCTCCAGAATGCTGAACTTCAGCTCTTTTAGCTTATCCAGGGAGCGGTGGGGCATCACCAGAAAATATTTGTCCTTTTCCAGCTTTTTTACCAGGCCGTCCAGATTGCTGAAATATTTATTGAGCTTTCTGTCCACCAGAGCGCTTAACAGGGAGCGGCGGACTTCCTCCACCGTTCCTAATGCCTCTTCGTAGTTATCCAGATAGATTAGGCCCACCACCGGCTTTTCGTCCTGGGTGATCTGGATAGCTTCTTTCAGATTCGTCTCGTCGAAAAGATAGACCGCCGCCAGCGTATTGTACTGGCCGGGATCCTCGATGATGTCCGAGCGCTCCGCCACCTGCTGGAACTCCACCTTGTGAAGCAGCAGCCGGTAATTGCGCTCTTCATAGCCTACGGAAAATTCTTCCACCTTGTGGTTTCTAAGCTCCGCCAGCACATTGGCCGTAATCACCGGGAAAAAAACGCCGATGTTTTTCTTTAGCTTCTCCCCGAAAAGCTGACTCATAATCTGGTTCATCCACACCAGATTTCCATTCATGTCCAAAATGCCGAAAGGCAGCGCCAAGCTGTCCAGCATGATATTTTCCACGTGGGAAAACATGGCGCTGAACCGGATTAACTCCGATAAAATTTTCCTTCGGTAGCATTGATACAGAAGTAGCCAGAGAACCAGATACAAAAGTAAAAAAAGGGATACGGC
Organism: uncultured Lachnospiraceae bacterium; assembly: GCA_964407765.1. Classification (GTDB taxonomy): domain Bacteria; phylum Bacillota; class Clostridia; order Lachnospirales; family Lachnospiraceae; genus MGBC164599. The sequence goes on along the minus strand of CAYOWU010000001.1, from coordinate 7,114 downwards.
GATTCCTGCCCGGCGACTGATGCAAAACACCGCAACATCCATAGCCGCCAGCAGACATCCAAGCGCCAGCGGCCAAAACATGATGCTTTTTATTTTTCCATTTAACTTAACCTGCTCTTTCATGAACCTCCACTTTCACCTGTCTTTTCGTTCTGGCCTCACGGGCAGCCAGTCCACATGAAAACGAAACGCTTCGTTGCTTTATCGCTTTATTATACCATATGCCGCCGCATTTGGAAAATATTTTCTGCAAAACTGCGTTTTTTGCAGTTTGTGCGCATATTTTTGTGACAGTGAAGCCGGAAGGCCGAACTGTTACGAATTCGCACTGCCAGGCAGCTGCACATTCACCCGTTATTTAATCCGTTCATGTATTATTGTTGGATTTCTCGCTGGCCGCGTACGCCCGCAGCAGCAGTTTTACCATCCAGGATGGCCAAAATTTCTCGTACATGGCCTGATCCTCCCGGCGGCGCGCCTGGTCGGAAATAGCGGCGCTGGTCTCCGAATCGTCATGGATGCGGTGCCCCATCAGGGGCCTGGCCATGTAGACGAACTCCCCCTGCCGCCGGGACAGCCGCTCCCAGGCCTCCCAGTCCAGGCTGGCGCGAAAGCCCGGGGAAAACACCGTGTCCGGCAGATTTTCACAGGCGAAAGTCACGCTGGGGCAGCAGATGGCGTTTCCCAGAGATAAAATCCTGCGCCTGACCCATACGCTGCGCTGCAGACGGTGCGCCCGCAAAGGGAAAAGCATCAGCCGCTTCACCCGCAGTAGGGCGTTTGCCTTCTTGTAGCTGTTTCCCCGCATCTCCCAATAATCAGAGAAAAAAATCAGCGGCTTTTTCGACTGCCGGACTGCCCGGAAAACCTCCTGGGCGTACTCTGGAAAATATACATCGTCCTGGTGGGCGATGGTCCGATAGGGCGTTTTCCCCATGCCATAGGCGAAACCCCAGTCCGCCGCGATGCCGTTCTGCACGGCGTTTACATAAAGCTGCAGCCGATATTTTTCCGCCAGATCCTGGATATGGCGGTTGGGCGTGGACGTGGCGATGCAGATTTCGCTGCGCGTTTTCTGGGCAAACAGGGAGCGGATGCAGTCCTCCAGATACGGACTCTCCCCATATGCGCATATGATAAACGTGTGATCCTTCCAGTACATAAACCGCCTCCTACTCTTTTTTCCATTTTTTCAGATAATAGCCGGCCATGGCCATATAGACTGCCGACAAAAGCGCCATCATCAGCGCATAGCTCCAGGCCGCCCCGGCCATTCCATAACTGCGCGTCCAACGGGGCGCCGTCACGGCCGCCACGGCCGAAGTAATCAGGCAGCCCGCCAGACAGGCGTATTGATGCCGCATAATCACAATCAGAAACTGCAGCATCAGATAGACCGCCGAAAAAGCGCCGCCCGCCACCACGATGCACAGCTCCCCCCGGTACGCGGACAGATCCGTATGGTAAAACCAGGACAATACCGGAATGCCCAGCAGCCAAGCGCCGACCAGGCAGCAGACGGCCGCCCCTAAAAGAAGCAGGGCCTGCCGCCCCAAAAGCGACAGCAGCGCCCGCCTTTCCCCCTGATGATACAGATTAGAAAACCGGGTCAAAAGCGGCTTAAAGAGAAATCCCGCAAACAGATTCATCACAAACGCCGGCATATAAATCATATTAAAATACGAAAGCATTTCCTCGCCCTGGCTGGCGTCCATGGCGTATTTGGCCACGCTGTTTAAATAGACCATCAAAAAGGAATTGATAAAAAGCGGCAGGCAGTCCCAGAACAGCTTTTTAAGCGCAGCTCCATCCCAGGCAAGCCGCAGGTCGGCGAAGGCCCCCACTAAATTTCGGTCAAAGGCCAGCAAACTGCCGATGTAGACCAGGCACATAAACGCCAGCGCCGACCACAGCTTTCCAAATAAAAGCAGATGCGCGCCAAAGGCAGCCAGAAAAATCACCGTCTCATAAAAAATGCACTTCCCCGTCACGTCGTAGCGATCCTTTTGCTGGTAAAGCCCTTCCATCACGTCGGCCATGGCCTCCGCGATCTTAAAAATCAAAATCCAGAAAAAAGCCGCCAGCTTTTCTCCCCGGTATCCGCCCAGAATCATCCACAGCGCCCCGACTGCCGCCATGACCGCGCAGGTAACGATGCGGAAGCTGAAATACTGACTGAAGGAAAACCGCTCCGTCACATCGGACGCCTGGTACGTCCGCACGTTGAAATAGCCGATGGTCAAAAGCTGCTGCCCCGCCGCCATTACGATGGTGAAAATTCCCGCCTCATAGGGCCCGCTGACCCGTGAAAGCAGCCAGAACATGAAAAACGTGCTGGCAGAATACGTGGTTCCGGACAAGACCGTCCAGAAATAGGCGCTGCCCGGCGGACACACGTCCCTTTTCCCCAGGAAAAACCTTCTAACCGTCTGTTTCATGAAATTTTAACCTGCCTGAATAGTGGTTGACCCGCTGATCTTTGGGGGGCAGCGTCATGTAATCCCCGTAAGAATTCCGCAGGGCCATGTGGTTGTGATGAAGCAGCTTCACCGCAAGCCCCTCGAACTGCCCTTCCTGCAGCGGAAAAATGTCCGAAAGCCGCAGCAGGTATTTCTCCGGATGAATGTCATAGAGAAGCGTCACCAGCTCCCCCTGTCCCCGGTATCGCAGCGACGCCCGGCGTATCCGACGCAGGATCAGGCCCATGGGCATGGCCTTTAACAAAACATGCATCACGCGGCAGACGCCCCGCACGGTGTGCGCCCTCCAGCCGTTTCCGGAAATCATCGGACAGCGCAGATTTTTCATAATATAAATCTGATACCAAAAGCGAACTTCCCGGCATTGGCGCTTTCGCCTGCCAACATCCTTTGACACATGGTCGAAAGGGAAAATATCTATGCGGATGCCGTGCCAGTACCCCCACAGGCTTTCCTGCTCCGTCACGTGCAGCGTGCCCGCCGCCGACATCATGGCAAACATGCCGGGACAGTTTTTCTGGATAAATCCGCTGGACAGCACGAACCGATCTCCCAGCTCCCCCGGCGCCACCTGCAAAAACCGCTCGTAATCCTCCCGCAGCATCCCCACGTCAATGTCGTCGTCCCAGGGAATGAAGCCCTGGTGGCGGACCGCTCCCAGCGCCGTGCCCCAGTGGCAAAAATAATCCAGCCCATATTTCTCACAAATCCGAATAAATTCCTTCAGCACACAAAGGGCCGTCTGCTGCACCCGCTGAAGGTCTCCCGGTTGGTATTCCATCCCCATCGCCTCCTATTTTGTTTCTGTGGCCTCTTCCCTGGCCGATTCCGCGTCCGGCGCTTTCCCCTCTGGGGCTTTTTCACACAGCGGCATCTGCGCATATGGGCCAAAGTCCAGCCGGTACGGTGGATGGTTGTGCCGTTTTTCCACTGGCGGCAGCGTCATGTAATCCCCATACCTGCGCTTTAAATAAGCCTCCACCTTCCCCGGAAACGGAATCGTAAGCCCGGAGAATTCCCGTTCCCTGACAGGAAAGATATGCTTCTTATACACAATGCTGGTAAACGGCGTGGGATCGAAATAAAAGGCCGCCCGCCTGGTCTTCACATGCCGGTATTTCACCGCCACGCGCTTGGCCTTCCGGTACCAGAAGGAAGGCCCCAGATGCAGCGCTTTTAACGTCTTATGGCCAATCCCGCACAGGAAATACGTCAGCTTCGCCTTCCAGCCGCCATAATACAGAACCGGCCGGTCGATGCCGGAAAGAACCATCATTTTCCCATAAAACCACGCTGCCCAGGCCTGGCGCTTCATGGCCCGGTTGTCGTCGGGAATGTTGTCAAAGCAGTAAATGTCAAGGAAAATCCCCAGTTCGCAGTCCAGATTCCGGAAGCATTCCTCCTGAAAACGTGTGCCCCGCAGCACCCACCGGGTGGATGGAAAAGGCACGCGCGGATCCGTCTCCGCGTTGACCACGCAGTATTTGTCCGGATTCCAGTGCGCCGCCGCTTTCAGAAAACGGTCATAGTCCCTGCGCAGCATTCCCACATCCACGTCGTCGTCCCAGGGAATGAAGCCTTTGTGGCGAACCGCGCCGATGGCCGTGCCGCCGCACCCGAAATACCGGATTTTGTTTTCCCTGCACAGCCGGTCAAATTCCTCCAACAGCTGCAGCTGAAGCCGCTGCAATCTCTGCAGGGTTTCCTCATCATATTCTTTATATGCCATACTCTTCCCTACCTTTTCCAAATTTATCTACTATTCTACTACTTCACGCACAGAAAATAAACCCCCATTTCCAAGTGGAATTGGAGGTTTATTTCTATTCTTTCTTATTTTTTAAAACGGCTTGCCTTGTATCCCGGCGCCACCTGGCTCCATTTCTGGATGCCCAGATACTGCCTGCAGGCTTTCGTTCTGGATTCGCACTGAGGCGTATCCATATATTTGAATACGTTGTAGGAGATCTTTTTCTTGTCCAGCTGGCCATTTTTCACCGTCCACAGGCCCATATGCAGGTTGTCGTTCTGGATTTCCACCTCGGCGTCCACCTGGCTGCGGAAAATGATACAGTCAATCATGCTGTTGAATTCCGCCTTATAGAATGCGTAGGCGATGGCCGCCGCCTGTTTTTGCTGACCGTTTGTCCCGTGGGAGCTGAAGCCCTGCTCGGTGAGCATGATCCTGGTTTTGGAACCATACTTGGATTTCACGTAATTGGTCAGATACTGGATGTTCTTCATGGTGATGTACGGCGAGTTCACGCTGTTTTGCACCCGCTGAGGCGAATTGTTCCAGAAATCCGAATCTGTCAGCGGAATGGGATACGCGTGGTACGCGATGGTAAAATTGGGGCTTCCGTACGTTTTCAGCCGGGAAGCAAACTGATCCAAAAACGACCTGGCGCTGTGCAGCTGCCCGGGCGCATCCACATTCCAGCTGTGATCCAGGCAGATGCTGACTCTGGAATTTTTGCTCCTGCTTTTCACTGCCATGTACACTACCTGGTAAGTGTCCGCGTACTGGTTGGCGTTACTCTGCAGGGAAGATGAACCGGTGTAATGCCACTGATCAAAAGCGTTGACCTCGTTGCCGATGATATAATTGTCGATAAATCCCCTGCCTTCGCTTCCGTCGAACCACTCGGCTATACAGCTGAACAGGGCCGCATACTTGTCACGGGCCGCCTGCGTGCTCACATTCCAGGCGTAATAATTATGCGCTCCCTGGGCACGGGCCGCCGGGTGAATCAAATCTGTCTGACTGGCGTCCCACGGCAGCAGAAATTCCACGGAGAGATTCATGCCGGACGCCTGAAGCTGGGAATACAAAGAGCTCAGCCCCACAAATTTATCCCGGTTGAAATAATAGGTCTTGCCTTTATATTTATATTTCAGTCTGTTTCCGGATTTCTTCGTAAAGTCTGTGATATACTCATTAAACAGACAGTAATTCACTCCCACACTCTGCGCGTCCGCCAGACTGGGGCCAAACTGCAGACCTTTTTTGGATTTTCCCTTGGTAAAAGCGCGGGTGGATTTGGCAATCATTTCCGGATTGGAAATATATTTGGCCTTGCTGATGGCTTTGTATTTCCCTTTGCCTTTGGCTTTCACCGCCACCTGGAACTTGGACTGCAGCTTATTCTTTGCATTGTTATAATTCAACGGGAACGTAAATGCCACCGACGCTTCCTTGTACGCCTTCGCCACCGGTTTGTTCAGCTTTTTGTTTCCCGTATTCAGGGCGAAAAGGTAGTAGTAGCCATCCTGGCTTTTCACTTGCTTGGGAACGCTGGCTTTCACCTGTACCTGGATTTTGCTGCTTAAAATTTTACAGCTTTTGATCGTAGCCGAGTTGGACTTGGCCGTCACCTCGGTGACTCCTTTTGTGATTTTGCGGCTTTTTACATCACTGTAATCTCCGTAAACCCGCTTGCCGGATGCTTTTTTATAGGCCCGCACCTTCACGTATTTGGTCTGGCCCTTTTTCATGCCGCCTACGCTTTGGCTTAAAGCCGTCGTCTCTATGACCCGTTTGTTTTTGGTAAAACCCTTGTTATCAGCCAGAAGGATTTCGTAGCCCTGCGCCTGCTCCGCTTTTTTCCAGCTAATCTGGATGTAGCCGCTTTTATTATTGGTCACCGAAGAAAGGGCCACTTTGGCCGGCCGCTCCTGGGCTTTGGCGCCGGGGGTCTGGGAAGCCCTTGCCTCTTTTGCGGCTGGCTCCTCTTCTACCGTTTCCTCCTCAATCGCTTCATCTGCGGACACAACTCCTAACGCCTCTTTTGGCTGGACGTTTTCCGAAACCTGATCTTCCGGCAACGCATCTTCCGAAACCGCTTCCGGCTCTTCTGCAGACGCATCGCCGTAATTCAGGTCAACAGTGACTTCCATTTTCCAGGACTCACCCTCCGGCGCCTGGCCGGCTGTGTCGTATAGGTAGGTGAAAGGTTCCTGCCCAGCTTCCTGGGGCAGCTGCAAAAGACCGTCGCCGCTTAATTCCCCTTGAGACGCTTCCAGAATCCGGCTGCAGTCCATGTCCGGCAGAGCCGAAAAATCCACGGCTCCGTCCGCATCCGCCGCCAGGGAAACCCGGTTGCCTGCGCCGATAAACGTTTCCAGTTTATCCAGCCCGGACAGATCCGCCGCTCCGATAGCGTTGTCGCTGCAGTCCAGCGTCTGCAGATTTGTAAAATAAGAAATTCCCCGCAAAGAGGCAATCCCCTGACCCGCCAAGGAAAGCTCCGTTACCTGCTCTGCTTCCGCATCACTTAAAAATCCGTCACCGTCTGTGTCGATGTACGCCGCCACGTAATCCCGGAAGGCCGAATCCGGGAACGCCTCCTCCAAAGCCGCCCCCATGGGCTTTGCCTCATCTGCGGCCCATTCATTTTCCGCAAATACGGGTGCGCCTCCGGACAGGGCCAGGCCGGCCGCCATGCACAGGGCCAAGCCTTTTTGGAACCATGTTTTTCCTGTTCTTTTTCTTTTCATGTTATCCTCCTTTTTTGAATCTATGTAACTATTCAGTAGGTGTTGTCCCGCGAGGCGTTTTGCCACAAAATGTGGCAAAATACCGAGACATACGGCAAAAATCCCATCGCCGAAGGCGATTTCCAATGGATTTTTGC